>JAYRUQ010000004.1:0-124706 GCA_041919015.1 Inhella sp. | reverse complement strand
CATAGGCGGCGTTGACGCTCGCCTCGACCACCTCGTAGAACGGCCGGATCAGCGGGCGCATCTCGCCCACCACCTTGCTGGCGCGCAGCAGCGAGGGCGCGCGCTCGCCGCGGTGCTCGATCACCCCACCGATGGTCTGGATATCGAAGCCGATGCGCGAGAAATGCGCGGCCAGGCGCGGCTCGGTCAGCACGAAGCAGTACTCGCGACCGAGACGCAGCGCAATGGCCGCCGCGCACAGGTAGAGGCTGACCGGGATGAAGGGAAAGCGGCTTTGCGGTCCGCGCGGCTCGAAGTCGTCGGCGCCGACGGCCAGCGCCGACTGCTGCTCGCCCTTGCGCTGCCGGAAATCGCGCATCACCGCCAGCCGCGACACCTCGGCCACCTGCTCGCGCGGCAACGCGGCCGGGTCGGCGATGCGGCGGTCGATCACCTCGGCGCAGCTTTCCTCGAAGGGCAGCAGGGCCTGCGGCTGCGTCGCATCGGCCAGGATCAGGCGTGTGCAACCCACCAGCATGCCGCTGCCACGGTGGCGCAGCAGGCAATGCACCGACTGCGCGTCGAAGGCGTCGGTCTCCATGCCGTCGGCGCGCAGCGGCTCCCAGCCGAGGTCCCGGCAATAAACCTCGTGGCGGATGCGGAACACATCCTCGCGATCGTCCTGGCTGAGCGCCGGGGTGATCTCGAAATACTGCTGGAAGCTGTCGCCCAGATTGCGTTCGGAAGACATCAGTGGCCTCGGATGCGGACGCGCCATGACGGAAGACCGGGGTGGCGCAACAGGGTGTAGCGTATTCGCCCTTGGCCCCACCACCGCCTGCGATGAACCCGACTCCTGATCCGAACCCTGATCCGAACCCTGATCCGAACCCTTCAGAACGACCGACCGCGTCAGGCCCGGGGGTCACGAACGCCAACGCCAACGCCATCGCCATCGACTTCGTCTCCGACGTCGCCTGCCCCTGGTGCGTGATCGGCCTGCACGCGCTGGAGGCGGCGCTGGTCCGCACCGGTCTGCGCGCCGAGATCCGCTTCCAGCCCTTCGAGCTGAACCCCGGCATGGCCGCCGAGGGCGAGGAGGTGATCGCGCACCTGCAGGCCAAGTACGGCATCACGCCGGCGCAGATCGCCGACAACCAGCAACGCATCCGCGAGCGCGGCGCCGAACTGGGCTTCGCATTCGGCACCCGCTCGCGCATCTGGAACACCTTCGACGCCCACCGCCTGCTGCACGCGGCCGGCGAGCAGGGCCTGGCCACGCAGGGTTGGCTCAAGCACGCCTTGCTGCACGCCTACCACGCGGAGGGACTGAACCCCGGCGACCCCGAGGTGCTGCGCCGCTGCGCCGAGCAGGCCGGCCTGCAAGACGCGCAGGCGGTGCTGGCCGACCCGCAGCGACACGCCCACGCCGTGCGCGAGGCGCAGGCCTTCTGGCAGGCGGCGGGCATTCGCGCCGTACCGGCCGTGGTGTTGCAGCGGCGCCGGGTGGTCAGCGGCGGTCAGCCCGTGGAGGTGTTCGAGCAGGCGCTGCGCAGCGTGGCGCCGGGCTGAACCAGAATCCGCCGCATGCAGCGACGCGCCTGCCTCCGCCTGCTCGGCCTGCCCTGGGCCGGCAGCGCGCTGGCCGGCCATCCATTGCGGGTGGCCTGGGACCACTACCCGCCCTACCAGCGTCCGCCACGCGCGCCCGGTGAACGGCCGCAGGGGCTGGACATCGAACTGGCCGAGCGCATCGCCGCGCGCGCCGGTCTCGCCATCGAATGGTGCCACATGCCCTGGGCGCGTCAGTTGCTGGCCTTGCGCGAGGGCAGCCTGGATGTGTCGCTGGCGGCCTCGCGCGTTGCCGAGCGCGAGTCCTATGTGCTCTGGACCCACGCCTACCGGCCCGAGCGTGCCGCGCTGCTGGCCCTGCAAGCGGCCGCCCAGCCGTACCCCAGCCTGCGCGCGCTGCGCGGCCGGCGCATCGGGCTGATCCGCGGCAGCGCCTACCCCGGCGAGTGGGAGGGGGCACTGGCCGATCCCGGGTTTCGCGCCCAGATCGTGCCGCTGCGCCACGCCGAGCAGGGCGTGAACATGTTGCGCGCCGGCCGACTCGATTTCCTCGTCGACGACCCGGTGGCGCTCAATGCGCTGTGCCAGGACCTGGGCCTGCCGCCGCTGACCGTGCAGCGCTGGATCTGGTCCGGCGAAGCCGCGCTGATGCTGAGCCGCCGCGTCGAGGCCTCGCACCCGGGCCTGCTGCGGCGCCTCAACCAGGCCATCCGCAGCCTGCAGGCCGAGGGCGGCCTGCACGAGCTGCTTGGACGCTACCCGGAACTGCTGGCACGCTGAGCGCCACCCGGATCAATGCACGCAGCGGTGCCCGTGGCCCAGGGCCTCGCTGAGCAGGTCCTCGTCGATCGGCACGCTGCCCGCCGCGCCGTGGAAGAAGAAGGGCCGCGTGCGGCGCTCACGCCCCTGGCCGCCGAGCTCGTTGAGCGTCGCCGCCTCGTAGACGCGGCCGTTCTGCACCACCCAGTGCACGCGGTCGCTCAGGCGGATGTCGCGGCTCACGTCGCCGTCGATCACCACCAGATCGGCCAGCTTGCCGGGCTCCAGCGAGCCGAGGTCGCGGTCCAGGCCCAGCACCTGCGCCGGGTTCAGGGTGGCGCTGCGGATCGCCTCCAGCGGCGTCATGCCGCCGAGCGCGAACATCCACATCTCCCAATGCGCGCCCAGGCCCTCGCGCTGGCCGTGCGCGCCGATGCTGGTGCGCACGCCGGAGCGCATCAGCTGCGTGGCGGTGCGCGCCACCTCGATGACGTTGAAGTCCTCGGCCGGCGCGGTGGGCCGGCGCACCGCGCGCGGCTGCAACACGGTCGGCGGCACGTAGCGGCTCAGCAAGGGGTGCTTCCAGACCTCGGTGTGCGCGTACCAGTAATGTTCACCGTCGAGGCCGCCGTAGGCCACGTTGAGCGTCGGCGTGTAACCCACGCCCTGCTGCGACCAGAGCTGCTGCACGTCCTCGTACACCTTGGCCACGGGCAGCGCGTGCTCCACCGTGGTGTGGCCGTCGACCACCTGCGTCATATTGAGCTGGAACAGCGACGCACCCTCAGGCACCACCATCATGCCGGTCTGGCGCGCCGCCTCGAGGATCTGCTGTCGCTGCTCGCGGCGCGGCTGGTTGTAGCTCTTGACGCTGATGGCACCGGCGGCCTTCAGGCGCTGCAGATGGCCGAGCGCGTCGTCCAGCTTGTTGACCACCGCCGTGACGTCGGCCTTGGCGCCGTAGAGGATGGTGCCGGTGCTGAAAATACGCGGCGCGAGCACGCGGCCGGCGCGCTGCAGTTCGGCCTGCGTGAAGATGTCGCTGGTGCGGTTGCTCGGGTCGTGCAGGGTGGTCACACCGAGCGCCAGGCTGGCGTGGTTGACCCAGCTCTGCTGCGGGATGAAGTGCGTCTCGCCCATCGCGCCATGCCAGTGTCCGTCGATCAGGCCCGGGATCAGGGTCTTGCCACGCACGTCGAGTCGCAAGGCGCCGGTCGGCACTTTCAGCTCGCCGCGCCGCCCCAGCGCCACGATGCGTGCCCCGTCGATCAGCAGCACACCGTCCTCGATCACCTCGTCGCCCTTCATGGTGACGATGCGCCCACCCTCCAGCGCCAGCAGGCCCTGCGGCCGGTCGCTGGCCTGCTCGAAGCCGATGGCCCGCCCCTCCGCAACCGCCGGCGCCTTGAAGCCCTCGCCAAAGGCGCTTTGCAGCGGCACGCTGTAGAGCCGGTCGCCCAGCGCGTAATGCAGGCTGCGGCTGTCGCCCGACCAGTGCAGGTATTCGCCGGCCGCCTGGCTGAGGCGGCGCAGCGGCAACGCGTCGGCTGCGGGTGAGAGGGTCAGCGTGCGCGCCGTCTGCGGCAGCGGCAGCACATAGGTCTGGAAGCGCTCGGTGAAGCCCAGCCAGCGGCCGTCGGGCGAGACGGCGAACTCGCTGGCGAATTCCGAGCGCGCCAGCTCCTGCTCTTGGCGCGTCGCCAGGTCCAGGCGCCACAGCTTGTGCCAGCCGTCCACCTCGCCCGTCGAGGCGTAGCGCGTGAAGAACACCGCGCTGGCGTCCGCCCCCCACTGCGGGCTGTGGCCGTCACGCGCGAGGCGCTGCAGGCCCTCGCCGGGCTGTCCGTCGGCACGCTGCAGGAAGACGCCCTGCCCCAGGCCCTGCCAGGGCGTGGTCAGGTAGCCGCCGCGCACCTTCTGGTAGACCACCCAGCGGCCGTCGGGGCTCAGGCGCGGATGCAGGTACTTGCCGGCCTGCGCGGTCAGGCGCGTCTCGCGGCCGGTGCTCAGCTCGCGGCGCCAGACATGGCCGAGTTCCTCGTCGTGCCAGCTGCTGTAGACCAGGAAGCGGCCGTCGCGCGAGTAGGAGGGGAAGAACTCGAAGTGGCGGTTCTGCGCCGTCAGGCGCTGCGGCGCGCCATCGGGCAGGCGCCGCGTGTAGAGATGGCCGAGCGCCGAATAGACCAGCTCACGGCCATCCGGCGCCACCGTCACCCAGCGCAGCTGGCGCACCGCGAAGCGCTCCGGCGCCACCTGCTGCGCCACGCGCAGCGGCTCGCGCAACTCGCGCTCGTGCCGCACATGGAAGGGAATCTCGGTCGCTTTGCCGGCCTCCTGGGTCGAAAAGGGGTCGATGCGCCAGAGCTTGCCGCGCGCCCAGATCACCATGGCCTTGGCGTCCGGCGTCCAGGCAAAGCCCGGGTAGACGCCGTGGATCGACCAGGCCTCCTGCAGGTCGCGCTCGAGCGGCCCCCAGACCGGCTTCTCCTCGCCGGACCGCAGGTCCTTCAGAAACAGCATGCTCTGCTGCGGGGCGTTGAGGGCGCGCGTGCGGCGCACGAAGGCCAGCCAGCGTCCGTCCGGCGAGGGGGTCGGGCGGATCGCGCCGCCGGCCCCCAGCACGAAGGGCTCGCTGTGGCCGTCCTGCAGGTCCTGGCGCATGACCTGGAAGATGCCCTTGTGGCTGTCCTTGTTGTATTCGAAGACGCGTCCCGGTGTGGCGTCCATCGAGTAATAGAGGTGACGAGCGTCGGGCGAGATGGCGGGCTCGCCGAGGTCCTTCTGCCAGGTCGGCTTCTCGTTGAGCTGCACGCCCTTGCCGCCGTCGAGGTGGTAGAGCCAGATCTCGCCGCTGCCCATCGAGCGCGTGCCGCTGTAGTGCTTGCGCGCCAGGATGTAGTTGCCGCTCGGGTGCCAGACCGGGTTGTTGAGCAGGCGGTAGTCCTCGCGGGTCAAGGCCTTGGCGCCGCTGCCGTCGGCCTGCATCAGCCAGACGTTTTCGCCGCCGCCGGCATCGCTGACGAAGGCGATGCGCTGGCCGTCGGGCGACCAGCGCGGCTGCATCTCCCAGGCCACCGAGTGGGTCAGCGCACGCGCCTCGCCGCCACCGATCGGCAGGGTGTAGAGGTCGCCGAGCAGGTCGAAGACCAGGGTCTTGCCGTCGGGGCTGACGTCGACGCCCATCCAGGTGCCGCTGCGCACGTCGATCGGCACGCTGCGCGCCACGCCGGGGGGCTGGTTGACGTTCCAGGCCGGGGCGCTGGCGGGGCTGGACGGTGCGGGTGCGGGTGCGGTCTGGGCCAGCGCGGCCAAGGCCAGCAGGCCCGCTGCGAAGGACAAAGCGGTCTTTTTCATGGGGCCGCAGGATAGGCCGCCCGTCACCACATGACGGTTTGCACCCGGTAAAAACCCGCGAGCTCGCGGTACAGCGCCGGATGCCAGGCCGCCAGTTCGGCACCGCGCTCGAAGAACACCTCGCTGGCCACCGCAAAGAACTCAGCCGGCTCGGTCGCCGCATAGGCATCCAGCAACGTCGACTCGCCGCGCGCCAGCTGCGCGCGCAGGGCGTCGAAGGCCTGCTGCAGCACCGCGCTCCAGCGCGCATAGGACTCGGCATCGGGCAGCGGCGGCGCGCCGTTGGCGTGGCCCTTGACCTGGTCGAGCTGGTGCGCGAACTCGTGCAGCACCACGTTGCGGCCATCGTGCGCGTTGGCCGCACCGGCCAGCACCTCGTCCCAGGCCAGGATGACCTGGCCGCGCGCCCAGCTCTCACCGGCCAGCGCGCGGCGCTGCAGATGCTGCACGCCGGCGCCGTCGGTCACCGGCCGCTCCACCGCGAAGGCCGTCGGGTAGAGCAGGATCTCGCGCAGGTTCGGGTAATAGCCGCGCGTGTGGCCGAGCAGGGGCAGCGCCGCCTGCGCCGCCACCACCAGGCGCATCTCCTCGCTCAGCACCAGCCCGCCGCAGCCGACGAAGCGCTTCTCGCGCAGCAGCACCTGCATCAGGCCGCGCAGGCGCAGTTGCTGGTCGGCCGGCAGGCGCGCCACCAGCGGCACGCGGCGGCGCAGCACGCGACGCCAGGCGGCCGGCAAGGGTTCACGGCGCCAGCGCGCGCGTTGCCGCGAACGCCACAGCGGTTGCAGGAGCAGGCCCAGCAGCACGAGCAGGCCGGTCAGCAGCAGGAGCAGGAGCTTCACAGGGTCTCACCGGCACTCAGGGCCTGCTCAGTTGGGAGAGGCCGGCGGCATTTCAAGCCCCCCGAGCGCCCGGCTGTCCGCGGGCCTGGGTGCGTACCATGCGCCGCCCCCCAGCACCCGCACCCTTGCCGTGACGCCCCAAGCACCCAGCGCCGCCACCTTGATCGCCGTAGCCGAAGGCCTGGCCACGCTGGCCTTCGCGCTGTCGGGCCTGCTGGCGGCGGCACGCCAGCGCCTCGATGCGGTGGGCGTGGTGGCGGTGGCCGGACTGGCCGCGTTCGGCGGCGGCACGCTGCGCGATCTGCTGCTGGACCGTCGGCCCTTCTTCTGGGTGGCGCACAGCGACTGGCTGTGGGCGCTGCTCGGCCTGTGCCTGCTGGCCATGGCCTTCCTGCGCGTGCGCCATCTGGTGGTGAGCTTGCGCGCCATGCAGTGGCCCGACGCCGTGGGCCTGGGGCTGTTCAGCGCCAGCGGCACGCAGCTGGCGCTGGCGCACGATCTGCCGGCCATCGTCGCCGTGCTGATGGGCGTCATCACCGCGGTCTGCGGCGGCGTGCTGCGCGACATCGTCTGCAACGAGATCCCGGCCGCCTTCCACGACCACCGGCCCTATGCGCTGTGCGCCTTCGTCGGCGGCTGGGTGCTGGTGGCGCTGCTGGCTTTCGGGGTCAGCGAAACCCCGGCGCTGCTGGTGGCGGCCGCGGTGGCCGGCGGCCTGCGCCTGCTGGCGCTGGCCTTGGACTACGAGCTGCCCTCGTGGCGCGTCACCGACTGACGCCCTCGGGCCGGTGCGGCGACCCCGTGCGCGGCACGTCCTGCTGCGCCGACCAGCCGAAGAAGCGCAGCAGCTCGGTGCGCCGCGCCAGCGTGTCGGCCAAGCCGAGCTCGATGAGCGCCCGCGTGTAGCCTGGCACGAACAGCAGGTAGGAGGCCAGCGCGCTGCCGCTGGCCGAGCGCCCGCGCCCCTGCACGCCCACCGCGGCCAGCAGCGCGCGCACCGGCCGCGGCAGCTCCTGCTGGTGCTGGGCGGCCAACTCGTCGAGGCGCCGGCTCGGCGCGATCACCATCAGCTCGACCGGCCGCAAGTGCGTGCAGGCCAGCTGTGCGGGGGTCAGCAGCGCCAGGGTCTTGTTGATGCGCTGGGCGCGCTCCACATCGACCGTCAGCGCGTCCAGGAAGATCGTCGACAAGGTGTGGCCGGCGATCTGCGCCAGGCTCGGTGCGCCCTCGGCACCCGGCAGCAGCTCGCGCGGGTGCGGCCCCTCCTGCATGCGCCCGGCCCCGACCACCAGCACGCGCTGCGCGCCCAGGTGGATGGCCGGCGAGATCGGCGCGCTCTGGCGCATCGAGCCGTCGCCGAACCACTCCTCGCGCCCGGCCAGCGGCAGCGGCTGGGCCGGGAAGATGAAGGGGATGGCGCTCGACGCCATCAGATGCTCGACGCGGATGCGCGTCGGCACCGCCAGACGCAGCGAGCGCGCCCAGGGCTGCAGCGGCAGCGCCGTTTCGTAGAAGCTGACGTGGTGGCCGCTGCTGTAGCTGGAGCCACTGACGGCCAGCGCGCGCAGATGCCCGCGCGCCAGCAGGCGCGGCAGTCGCGCCAGGTGGATGTGGTCGTGCAGGAACTCGTGCAGCGGCGCGTTGTCCATCAGGCTGCGCGGCTGGCTGCGACGCCAGCGCCGCAGCGCCCAGCCCAGGCTCATCATCGTCATCCACTGCGTGCCGCTGCGCACCACGCCGAAGGCATCGGCGCGGTAGACATGCTCGGGCGTGAGCGCCCCCCACAGGCCGATCAGGGTGTCCACGGCGAGGTCGAAGCGGTCATTCACGCAGGCCAGCGCCGCCGCGTTGATGGCGCCCGCCGAGGTGCCGCAGTAGATGTCGAAGGGGCTGCCCTTGACGCCGCATTCGCGCTTGATCTGCGCCACGCCCTGCAGCACGCCGACCTGGTAGGCGGCGCGCGCACCCCCACCGCTGAGGATGAGGCCGGTCGAGACGTCGGGGTTCACGGGGCGAAGGCTACGCCATCCGCAAGCCGCTGACCGCGTTCTGACCGCCCGTTGCCAGCCCCGACCGCCGGGCCGCCGGCCGGCGGCCCCAGGGGCCGACAATCCGGCGCGTGAAACGACGCTCCCTGCTGCTGTGCACGGCCCTGAGCGGCACAGCCTGCCGCGAGGTCGGCGTGGCGCCATCCTCCGCCGCGGCCTCCTCTTCCGCGGCCTCCTTGTCCGCGGCCTCATCGCCGGCAACGCCGACCGCACCGGCCGTTGCAGGGGAAGCGGCGTCGGCGCCGGCCACCGACAGCCGCACGCTGCGCGCGCGCATCGTGCGCCAGACGGGACGTGGCGGCCACGGTCCGTTGCCGCAGCGCGGCGTCAATGCCGACAGCCTGGAGGCGCTGTCGCGGCAGTGGCAGCGCGCCGACGTGCCGGCCTGCATCGAGTTGCTGACCGACGACGACGCGGTGGTCCGCCTGTCCTGCATCCATCTACTGGCGCGCCATGCGCCCGAGGCCGCCGACCTGGTCGAGGCGCGCCGCGCCGCGCTGCCCAAGGGCACGCCGCGCATGCACCTGGACGCCGCACTGATCGACCTGCGCAACTTGCGCTGACAACTGCAAACGCTTTGCTGCCGCAATGCGGCGCTTTTTCACGAACCATGCGAGCCCTCAAAAACAGCAGGGACTTGCAATGAATGGTTTCCACAGACCCGCGCTCAGCGCACTGGCCTTGGCCTGTCTGGCCGCACCGATCGGCGTCTTGAGTCCGCCGGCGCAGGCCTTCGCGCCGGGCGGCTTCGTGTTTTTCCCGGGCGCCCGCACCCATGTGGAGATCACCGAGTCGGCGCTGCAGACGATCTACGGTGAGCTGAGCGTGCCCAAGGTGTCGAAGTCGATGCGCGAGGCGCGCAAGCAGATGACCGACGCCAACAAGGAAGTCGACCAGGACCAGTTCTCCAGCGCCAAGCACTTCGACGGCGAGAACTTCGGCGCCGGCGCGGCGCGCGTCAAGAACCTGCTGGACCAGGCGGTGACGCAGATCAAGGCCGACGACGCCACCGGCGCACGCAACAGCGTCGGCTCGGCGCTGCACTCGGTGCAGGATTTCTACTCGCACAGCAACTGGACCGAGAGCGGGCGCGGCGGACCGAGCGCCGAGTTGGGCCGCGAGGCGAGTATTTCCGGCGTCTCGCCACCGGGAGAGGCGACCTGCAGCGACGCCCCGATCAACCAGCCCTGCTTCAAGGGCAATCTGCTGACCAACAACCTGACCAGCGGCTACTACGGCGGCGAGGACCGCGCCAAGCCGGCGGGCAAATGCCGCCACGGTGGCTTCTTCGACAACAGCGCGGGGCGCGGCGGCATCAACAAGGATTCGGGCATCTGCATCGGCCAGCAGGACTTCGGCCTGCTCGACAGCCCGCACAACGACAGCAACCCGGGCGCCACCAGCGTGGCGCAGGCCGCCACCGAGCAGGTCTTCCGCGACCTGCGGGGGCGCATGAGCGAGCGCCAGTTCAAGCAGTTGCTGGGCATTGGCCCGAGCCTGGGCTTTGCCGTCGACACCACCGGTTCGATGGGCAGCGTGATTGCCGGCGTTCGCGGCTCGGCGGTGGCCATCGTCAACGCCCGCCTGGGCACCGAGCAGGAACCGTCCAAATACGTGCTGTCACCCTTCAGCGACCCCGGCGTGGGCCCGCTGACGGTGACCTCGGACCCCGACCTCTTCAAGGCACGCATCAACGGCCTGTTCGCCAGCGGCGGCGGTGACTGCCCGGAGCTGTCGATGCGCGGCTCCCTCAACGCGGTCGATGCCTCGGACGACGGCGGTGACGTGTTCGTCTACACCGACGCCTCGTCCAAGGACGCCGGCCTGGTGGGCAACGTGGTGGCCTTGGCGAGTGCCAAGAAGGTGCGCCTGTTCTTTGCGCTGTTCGGCAGTTGCTCGCCCTATGACCCGGCCTACTTCACGTTGGCCAACAGTTCGGGCGGGCAGGTCTTCATCCTCAGCCGTCCCGAGGCCGGTGCGGTGACGCGCCTGGCCGACGTGCTGTCGCGCAACGACGCGGTGGACCTCGACAGCGCCGCCGGCGTGTTGGGGGCGACGCCGCTGCGCCAGCGCTTCAGCGTCGATTCCTCGCTGCGCAAGCTCACCCTGTCCTTCTCCAACATCAGCGGCAGCAGCATGGTGCTGCGTCGCCCGGACGGTACGGTGGTGCAGGCCGGGCAGCCCGGGGTGGACAGCATCGCGCTGAGCAATGCCACCGTGTTCTCGGTGAATTCACCGGCCAGCGGCCAGTGGACGGCCGAGATCAGCGGCGCGCCCGGCAGCGAGTACTCGCTGCTGGTCGGCGGCGAAAGCGAACTCTCGCTCGACGAATTCCGTTTCGTTGAGCTGGGGGGGCGCCCCGGCCACCAGGGCTATTACCCGATCCCGGGTCTGCCGCGTTTGGGCGCCCAGACCAAGGCGATGGCCAAGTACAGCGGCGATCCGCAATCCATCAGCTTCGAGTTCCGCAAGCTCAGCGGCGAACTGCTCTACAGCTTCGATTTGCGCGACCCGGGCGCCGAGGCCAAACGACGCATCGGCAGCACCATCGTGCCCAGCGAGAGCTTCCGCGTCTTCGCAACCGGCACCGATGCCGGGGGCACGCTGTTCCAGCGCCTGATCAGCACCGTCATCGTGCCGCAGACCGTCACGGTGAATCCGCCCGCCAGCGTCGACCTGGGGCGCGGCCAGAGCACCACCTTCATCTACGAGGTCAAGCATGTCGGAGCGCCCGACACCTACCGCTTCAGCGCCAGCGACGTGCGGCGCTGGGTCGGCTCGGTCACACCGGCCACCGCCACGCTCGCCGATGGCGGCAGTCAGCTGGTGCGGGTGGTGGTGAACACCCCGGCCGATGCGGCCGTCGGCACCAGCGACAGCGTGACCTTGACCGCCACCAGCACCAGCAACGCGGCGCGCAACAACTTTGCGGTCATCAACACCAGCGTGGTGGCGGCCAAGCTGTTCGGCGACGTCAACCGCGACGGCCTGGTGGACTGCGCGGACCTGGCCTTGATCAAGGCCTCGTTCGGCAGCCGCACCGGCTCGCGTGCGTTCAACCCGGACGTCGACGTCGATACCAACGGCGTCATCGACATCCGTGATCTGGCGGCCGTTTCGCGCGTGTTGCCCGTGGGCACCAGCTGCCGCTGAGCCCGCAACACCCCTTCCCTCTGTCACCGGACCCTCACCCCATGTTGAACAAACTGCATCAACTCCTGCTGGCCCTGGCGCTGGCCGTCTTCTCGCTGCAGGCCCAGGCGGCCGCGCTGCTCAAGCTCGAACCGAGCTCCGGCTCCCTCACGGTGGGCGACAGCATCAGTCTGCGCCTGAAGGGCAGCAGCCTCGTCGATCTGTACGCCTTCCAGTTCTCGCTGAGCTACACGCCGGGGCTGTTCAGCCTGGTCTCGGTCACCGAGGGCGACGCACTGGCGTCGCTGGGCAGCACCTTCTTCGTGGCCGGCAGCGGCGACGACGCGTTGGGCCAGCTGAGCCTGACCGGCAACACCCTGATCGGTGCGCAGCCTGGCTTCAGTGGCGAGGGCTGGCTGGCGACCATCGAGCTGCGTGCCATCGGCGCCGGCGCGGCGCTGCTCAGCCTGGGCGATCTGCTGCTGCTGGACGCCGACCTCAACCTGCTGGATGTCGGCGCCGAGGATGCCCGCTTCGCCATCGCCCCCGGCGGCGGCAGCGTGCCCGTGCCGGGCAGCCTGGGTCTGGCCGCTCTGGCGCTGGCCTGCCTGGCGGGGGTGGCACGCCGGCGCTGAGCGCGCTGCCGGCCGCGCCTCAGCGGTAGACCACGCGCGCCGGCAGACCCAGGCGCGCCAGCTCGGCCAATGCCTCGCTGCTGGGCCAGTGGCGCGCCTCGGGCCCGAGGTCCAGTTCGGCCTCGGCGCCGCCCAGGCGCAGCGGCCAGCGCACCGCCAGCCCGCGCTCCAGGGTCTCGCCGTCGTCGCCGCTGATCGTCTGCGCCGGGTGGCGGCGCACCCACTCGCGCAACTGCGCCACCTGCTGGCGCGTCGGCCGCGGCAGTTCGATCTGCAGGGCCTTGGCCAGGCGGCTGCGCGCACCGGCCAGGTCGAACACCGTGCCGACGCGGCCACGCAGGCCGTCGCTGAAACGGTCGTGGCTGACCGTGCCCTGCACGAACACCAGTTGGTCCTCCTGCAGCAGGTCCTTCAGACCGTCGTACTGCTCGCCGCCGAGGCTGAATTCCAGGCTGGCGCTGCCGTCGTCGAGCTTGAAGATGCAGGTGCGGCCGCGCGCGCCGCTGATCACGCGCAGGTCGTTGACGATGCCGGCCAGCAGCACGCTCTCGCGCCGGGTGTCGCCCTGATCGACCAGCGGCGTGGGCACCAGGCGGCGCACCTCGGCGGCATGCTCGTCGAACAGATGCCCGCTGAGGTAGAAGCCGATGGCGCTCTTCTCGAGCGACAGGCGCTCGCGCACGCCCCAGGCCGGCGCGTCCAGCAGATCGGGCTCGGGGGTCGGCGTGTCGTCGAAGTCGAACAGGCCGCCCTGGTGCTCGTTGGCCTCGAGCAGGTCGGCGTGGCGGAAGGCCAGTTCCAGCGAGGCCAGCAGGCGCTCGCGCGAGGGGTTCAGCGCGTCGAAGGCGCCGGCCTTGATGAGCGCCTCGACGACGCGCTTGTTCACCATATTGCCGCGCACCCGGGCGCAGAAGTCGAACAGGCTCTTGAACGCCCCGCCCTCCTGGCGTGCCCGCACCAGCGCCTCCACCGCGCCGCGCCCCGCGCCCTTGACGGCGCCCAGGCCGTAGCTGATGAGGGTCTTGGACAGCGGCACGAAGCGCCACTCGCTGCGGTTCACGCAGGGCGGCTGGAAGTCGAGTCCGAAGGCGCGCGCGTCGCCCAGCAACACGCGCAGCTTGTCGGTGTTGTCCGACTCGATCGTCATGTTGGCGGCGAAGAAGGCCGCCGTGTGGTGCACCTTGATGAAGCCGGTGTGGTAGGCCAGCAGCGAGTAGGCGGCGGCGTGGCTCTTGTTGAAACCGTAGCCGGCAAACTTCTCCATCAGGTCGAAGACCTCGTCGGCCTTCTCGGTGGCGATGCCCTGCTCGGCCGCGCCCTTCCTGAAGAGCGCCCGATGCTCGGCCATCTCCTCGGCCTTCTTCTTGCCCATGGCGCGGCGCAGCAGGTCGGCGCCCCCCAGCGAGTAGCCGCCCATGATCTGCGCGGCCTGCATCACCTGCTCCTGGTAGACGAAGATGCCGTAGGTCTCGGCCAGCACCTGGCCCAGCAGCGGGTGCGGGTACTCGATCTTGCGCGGGTCGTGCTTGCGTTCGCAGAAGGCCGGGATGTTCTCCAGCGGTCCGGGGCGGAACATGGCGTTGAGCGCGATCAGGTCCTCCAGCCGCGTCGGCTTGGCCTCCATCAGCATCTTCTGCATGCCGCGGCTTTCGAACTGGAACACCGCCTCGGTGCGTCCGTCGGCGAACAGCTTGTAGGTTGCCTTGTCGTCCAGCGGCAGGTGCTCGTAGGCGAAGTCGGCGAATCCGGCGGCGTGGATGTAGTCCTTGGCCAGCTCCAGGATGGTCAGCGTGGCCAGGCCCAGGAAGTCGAACTTCACCAGGCCGATGGCCTCGACGTCGTCCTTGTCGTACTGGCTCACCGCCGAGTCGCTGCCGGGCTGCTGGTAGAGCGGGCAGAAGTCGGTGATCTTCCCCGGCGCGATCAGCACGCCGCCGGCGTGCATGCCGATGTTGCGCGTCAGCCCCTCGACCTGCGTGGCCAGCGCCAGCAGGGTGGCCACCTCCTCGTCCTCGGCCTCGCGCTCGTTCAGTTCGGGCGCCTCGAGGCGCGCGTAGATGATCTTGTCGTCGCGCTTCTCGGGCGGGCGGGCCAGCGTCACGCTCTTGCCCGGCGGCGCCGGGATCAGCTTGGCGATCGAGTCCACATGGCCGTAACTCATGCCCAGCACGCGCCCGACGTCGCGCAGCGCCGCCTTGGCCGCCATGGTGCCGAAGGTGGCGATCTGGCTCACCGCGTCGCGGCCGTACTTGTCCTTCACGTAGTCGATGACGCGGTCGCGGTTGCCCTGGCAGAAATCGATGTCGAAGTCGGGCATCGAGACCCGCTCGGGGTTCAGGAAGCGCTCGAACAGCAGGTTGTAGGCGAGCGGGTCGAGGTCGGTGATCGACAGCGCATAGGCCACCAGCGAACCGGCACCCGAGCCGCGCCCGGGGCCCACCGGGCAGCCGTTGGCCTTGGCCCAGGTGATGAAGTCGGCCACGATCAGGAAGTAGCCGGGGAAGCCCATCTTGACGATGGTGGCGAGCTCGAACTCCAGGCGCTCGACGTAGCGCGAGCGCTCCTGCTCGCGCCGCGCGGCGTCGGGGTAGAGGTAAGCCAGGCGCGTTTCCAGGCCCTCGAAGCTCAGCTGGCGGAAGTACTGCTCCATCGGCATCGCGGTGCCGTCGGGCCGTGCTGGGGTCGGGAAATCGGGCAGGCGGGGCTTTCCCAACACCAGCTCGAGGCTGCAGCGGCGCGCGATGGCGGCGCTGTTGGCCAGCGCGCTGGGCAGGTCGGCGAACAGGGCCTGCATCTGCGCCTGGGTCTTGAAGCACTGGTCCGGCGTGAAGCGCTTGACCCGCTTGGGGTTGTCCAGGGTTTCGCCCTCGGCCACGCAGACGCGCGCCTCGTGCGCCTCGAACTCCTCGCTGGCCAGGAACTGCATGGGGTGGGTGGCGACCACCGGCAGGCCGAGCTCGCTGGCCAGCAGCAGGTGCTCGCGCAGCAGGCCCTCGTGGCGCAGGCCCTGCACGCGCTGCAGCTCGACGTAGAAGCGCCCGGGAAAGGCGGCGGCCAGTTGCTGTGCCGTTTCGCGGGCGCTGCCGGCGGCCGCCGCAGCCAGCGGCCCTTGCGCGAAGCCCGACAGGCAGATCAGCCCCTCGCCCAGTTCGGCGAGCCACTCGCGCTTCAGGCAGGCCTGGTTGCGGATCACGTTGCCCAGCCAGGCGCGACTCAGGAGCTCGCACAGGTTCAGGTAGCCGCGCGTGTTCTGCACCAGCAGCAGCAGGCGCGGCGCCGCCCCCTGCCCCGACCCGGGCAGCGCCGCGCCGGCGCCCTCGGGCTCCAGCCAGCAGTCGGCGCCCAGGATGGGCTGCACGCCCTTCTTGCGCGCCGCCTTGTAGAACTTGACGGCGCCGAACAAATTCCCGAGGTCGGTGACGGCCAGCGCCACCTGCGCGTCCTTGGCCGCCGCCTTGACCAGGTCGTCGACCCGCAGCGTGCCGTCGACGACGGCGTATTCGGTGTGGGCGCGCAGGTGGACGAAGGGGGTGTCGGGGCTCATGGCCGGGATTGTCGCGGCGGCCCCTCGCTGTCTGGGGCGGCCGGCGGCAGCAAGGCGCCCAATCCACGCCGCTATGCTCGCCACCCCTTGCGCCGGCGCACGGCCGCCCCTGACCATGAAGCACCTGTCGCCCCTCCTTTCCTCGTTCGCCCTGGGCCTCGCCGTGGCCCTGTGCGCCGTGCCGGCCGAGGCCGCGCCGGCCAAGAAGAAACCGGCCGTCAGCAAGACCGCCAAGAAGAAAGCCGCCAAGCCCAAGGTGGCCCCGGGCGCCATCACGGCCGGCCACGAGGCCTCGCCCGGCATGCAGGCCGCCGCCGCCGCGCTGGCGCTGGCCGCGGCCGGCGATGCGACCGCCACCCAGGCCGCGCAGGCGCTCAAGCTCGCCGGCAACCCGCCGCGCGCGGCCGCCGACATCCTCAACACCGCGCCGCCCGAGGCCTGGCGCGAACCCGACCCGAACCATCTGGTGCTGATGGAGTTCAAGCTGGCCACCCAGCCGGAGCCGGCCCAGGTGCTGATGGAGCTGGCACCGCAGTTCGCGCCGCAGCACACCGCCAACATCCGCGCGCTGGTGCGCGGCGGCTACTTCAACGGCCTGTCGGTGCTGCGGGTTCAGGACAACTTCGTCACCCAATGGGGCGACCCCAACGAGGGCCCCACCGCCAAGGCCCTGCCGGCCGAGGCGCAGGCCAAGCTGCCGGCCGAGTTCGACGTGGCGCTGGCCGGCCTGCCGCTGCACGCGCTGGCCGAGAACGACGGCTGGGCCCCCTTGTCGGGCTTCGTCGACGGCTTCGCGGTGGCTGCCGACCCGGCCAGGACCCCACAGGGACGGGCCTGGCTGGCGCATTGCTATGGCGCGGTGGGCGCGGGGCGCGGCAACGAGATCGACTCCAGCAACGGCAGCTCGCTGTACGCCATCGTCGGCCAGCCGGCGCGTTCGCTGGACCTCAACATCACCGTGGTGGGCCGGGTGCTCAAGGGCATCGAGCATCTGGCGGCGCTGCCGCGCGGCAGCGGCAATATGGGCTTCTATGGGGCTGCTGAGGCCAAGGCGCCGCTGATGCGCGCCCGCCTGCTGGCCGACCTGCCGGCCGCCGAGCGCCCGCTGGTGAAGGTGCTGCGCACCGACAGCGCCGCCTGGTTCGAGCTGCTGCAGAGCCGGCGCCACCGCGGCGGCTGGTTCGTCTACAGCCCGGGCCGGGTCGACCTCTGCTCGGCCGCGGTGCCGGTGCGGGTGCAGGGCCCGGGTGCCCCGGTGGGGCCCTGAACCGATGACGGCGTGGCTGCTTCGCCTGCTGGGCCTGCTGCTGCTGGTGGCGGCCATCGCGGTGGGCGCCTTCAAGGCGCCCGACCGCCCGCTGACCAGCCTGGTGCCGCGCTGGGCGCCGCCGCCTTCGCAATTCGTCGAACTGGCGCTGGGCGAGGGCCTGGTGCAGATCACCCATCTGCGCGACGAGGGCCCGCGCGAGGACCGCCTGCCCATCGTGCTGCTGCACGGCACCAGCGACAGCCTGCACAGCTGGGACGGCTGGGTGAAGGAACTGTCCAGGACCCGCCGCGTGCTGCGCGTCGATCTGCCGGGCTTCGGCCTGACCGGACCGGCGCCCGACGACGACTACCGCATGGCCGCCTACACGCGCTTCGTGCGCGCGCTGCTCGACCAGCAGCAATTGCGCCGCGTGGTGCTGGTGGGCAACTCGCTGGGCGGCGAGGTGGCCTGGATGAGCGCGGCGGCGCTGCCCGAGCGGGTGGCCGGCCTGGTGCTGCTGGACCCGGCCGGACTGCCCTTCGAACCGGATGCGCTGCCGCTGGGCTTTGCCGCCAGCCGCTTTGCGCCCACCGCCTGGGTCAGCCAGTTCCTGCTGCCGCGGCCGCTGGTCAAGCAGTCGGTCGAGGCGGTGTTCGGCGACCCCGCCAAGGTCCAGCCCGAGTTGGTCGACCGTTATTTCGAGATCACGCTGCGCGAGGGCAACCGCCGCGCGCTGGGCTTGCGCGTCAGGGCCCTGCTGGCCGAGCGCGGCGGCAAGCCCTACGAGGAGGCGTGGAAGTCGCTGCGCCTGCCGGTGCTGCTGATCTGGGGCGAGCGCGACCGCCTGATTCCACCGCGCTACGCGCAGCAGTACCTGGACCTGCGCGCCAAGGACGCCGAGCCGGCACGCCTGGTGCTGCTGCCGGGCATCGGCCATGTGCCGCATGTCGAGGACCCGGCCGGCTCGCTGGCCGTGGCGCGGCCCTTCATCGAGGGCCTGCGTTGAGCGGCGCGATCCTCAACGTCAGCAGCTACCGCTTCGTCACGCTGGAGGATCTGCCGGCCCTGCGCGAGCGCCTGCACGACGCGGCCGAGGCGGCCGGGCTCAAGGGCACGGTGCTGCTGGCGCCCGAGGGCATCAATCTGTTCCTGGCCGGTGCGACCGACGCGCTGCGCGCCTGGCTCGACGCCCTGCGCGGCGACGCGCGTTTTGCCGGCTTGGACGCCAAGGAAAGCTGGAGCGCCGCCCTGCCCTTCAAGCGCCTGAAGGTCAAGATCAAGCGCGAGATCATCCGCATGGATTGGCCCCTGCCGGCCGGGCAAGCCCGTGCCGCCGCGGTGGACGCGCCGACGCTCAAGCGCTGGCTCGACCAGGGCCAGGACGACGCCGGCCGACCGCTGCGCCTGCTCGACACGCGCAACGCCTTCGAGGTGGACGCCGGGGCGTTCGAGGGCGCCGTCGATTGGCGCATCGACAAGTTCACCGAGTTCCCCGCCGCGCTGGCCGCGCACCGTGCGCAGCTGCAGGACTGCACGGTGGTCAGCTACTGCACCGGTGGCATCCGCTGCGAAAAGGCGGCGCTGCTGCTGCAGCAGCAGCTGCCGGGCCCCGTGTACCAGCTCGACGGCGGCATCCTGCGCTACTTCGAGCAGGTCGGCGGCGCCCATTACCGCGGCGCCTGCTTCGTGTTCGACGAGCGTGAAACCCTGAACGAACGCCTGCAGGCTTCGGGGTAAGGTACGGGGCTTCTGCGTTTTCCCCAAGGGGTATTGCCCATGTTGCGTCGTTCCCTGGCCGCTGTGGCCGCACTGGCGGTGCTGACCGCCCTTTCCTCCAATGCCGCGTTCGCCCAGGGCGCGAAGAAGCTGCGCATCGGCGTCGAAGGCGCCTACCCTCCGTTCAGCGAGGTGGGCGCCGACGGCAAGTTGAAGGGCTTCGAGATCGACCTGGCCTACGCCTACTGCAAGCAGATGCAGCGTGAGTGCGAGCTGGTGCAGCAGGAATTCGATGCCCTGATCCCGGCGCTGCAGTCGCGCAAGGTCGACGCCATCATCGCCAGCGTGTCCATCACCGACGAGCGCAAGAAGAGCATCGCCTTCAGCAAACCCTACCTGGCCTCGCCGGCGGCCTTCATCGCCAAGTCCGGCAGCGCCGCCGATGTCTCGCCGGCCACGCTCAAGGGCAAGAAGATCGGCGTGCAGTCGGCCACCACCTTCGAGAAGTACGTCGACTCGCTCTACAAGACCAGCACGGTGACGCGCTACCAGACGCAGGACCAGATCTACCTCGAGCTCAAGGCCGGCCGCGTCGACTACACCCTGGTGGACAAGTTCGCCGCCGACGCCTTCCTGAAGACCGATGCCGGCAAGGGCCTGGCCTTCGCCGGCAAGGACATCGACGACGAGAAGTACTTCGGCATCGGCATCGGCGTGGGCCTGCGCAAGGCCGAGGCCGGCACGCTGGGCAAGGCCTTCGACGCCGCCATCGACGCGCTCAACGCCAACGGCGAGTACAAGAAGCTGTCGGCCAAGTACTTCGCCTACGACGTGGCGCCGAAGAAGAAGTAAGCCGTACCCGCAGCGCCGCCCGCCGCCGGGCGGCGCTGCCCTCCTCCCCGAACCCCAGGAATCTGCATGCTCCGGCGCACATTGGCACTTCTGGCGGCATTGGCCGCGTCGACCCTGCTGGGCACGGCCGCCATGGCCCAAGGCAAGACGCTGCGCATCGGCGTCGAGGGCGCCTACCCGCCCTTCAGCGAGATCGGCGCCGACGGCAAGTTGAAGGGCTTCGAGATCGAGCTCGCTCAGGCCCTGTGCAAGCAGATGCAGCGTCAGTGCGAGTTGGTGCAGCAGGAGTTCGACGCGCTGATCCCGGCGCTGCAGGCGCGCAAGATCGACGCCATCGTCGCCTCGCTGTCGATCACCGAAGAGCGCAGGAAGGCCATCGCCTTCTCCGACAAGTACTACAGCTCGCCGCAGCGTTTCTTCGGCAAGGCCGGCGCCAAGCTCGACACCACACCGGCCGGCATGAAGGGCAAGAAGATCGGCGTGCAGTCGGCCACCATCCATGAGCGCTTCATCAGCGCGGTCTACAAGGACAGCGTGATCACGCGCTACGCCACGCAGGACCAGATCTACCTCGACCTGAAGACCGGCCGGCTGGACGCCTCGTTTGCCGACGTGGTGGCGGTCGAGTTCGGCTTTCTGAAGACCCCGGCCGGCCAGGGCATGGGCTTTCACGGGCCGCTGTTCGACGACCCGAAGTGGTTCGGCGACGGCGTCGGCGTGGGCCTGCGCAAGGCCGAGGCCGCCACGCTGGGCAAGGCCTTCAACGCCGCCATCGCCGAGCTGCGCCGCAACGGCGGCTACCAGGCCATCGCCGGTCGCTACTTCAGCTTCGACATCTACGGCCGCTGAGTGCTCGCCGCCTACCTCCCGAGCCTGCTCGAAGGCGCCGCGCTGACGTTGGGCGTGGCGCTGCTGTCCCTGGCCGTGGCCATCGTGCTCGGGCTGGCTGGCTGCTTCGCCAAGCTCAGCCGCCTGCGCCTGCTGCGCTGGCCGGCGCAGTGGTACACGACCGTCGTGCGCGGCATCCCCGATCTGGTGCTGGTGCTGCTGGTGTTCTACGGCGTGCCGGTCATCATCAACGACCTGTTCGCGCGCTTCGAGATGGACGTGGTCGTCGACCCGCCGCCCTTCGTGGCCGGTGTGCTGACGATCGGCTTCATCTTCGGCGCCTACCTGGCCGAGGCCTTCCGTGGCGCCTACCTGGCCGTACCGCCCGGGCAGCGCGAGGCGGCGCTGGCCTACGGCATGACACCCTGGCAGGCGACACGCCGCGTGCAGCTGCCGCAGATGCTGCGCCACGCGCTGCCGGGCGTCAGCAACAACTGGCTGGTGCTGATCAAGAGCACGGCCATCGTCTCGGTGATCGGCCTGCACGACCTGATGCAGCGCGGCGGCCAGGCCGCCGGCAACACCAAGGAGCCCTTCATCTTCTACGGCGCGGTGGCGCTCATCTACCTGGGCTTCACGAGCCTGAGCGAGCTGGCCTTCCGCTGGCTGGAGCAGCGCTATTCGATCGGTACCCGCGAGGGCCAGCTCTGATGCAGTGGGACGTCATCGCCGACAACTTCCCGCTCTATCTGAGCGGCGCCTGGGTCACGGTGCAGCTGCTGCTGGTCTCGCTGGCCTGCGGCATCCTGATCGCCGTGCCGCTGGGCGTGCTGCGTGCGCTGGGCGGGCCGGCCAGCCGCTTGATCTGGCTCTACACCTACGCCTTTCGCGGCACGCCCATGCTGGTGCAGCTGTTCCTGATCTATTACGGCCTGGGCCAGTTCGAGGCGGTGCGCGCCAGCTTCGCCTGGGAGTGGCTGCAGAACGCCTGGTTCTGCGCCTGCCTGGCCTTCGTGCTGAACACCGCGGCCTACACCACCGAGATCGTGGCCGGCGCCATCAAGGCGCTGCCGGCCGGCGAAATCGAGGCGGCCAAGGCCTACGGCATGGACCGCCTGACCCTGTTGCGCCGCATCGTGCTGCCGCAGGCGCTGCGCCGCGCGCTGCCGGCCTACGGCAACGAGGCCATCTTCATGCTGCACGGCACCTCGCTGGCCATGCTGGTGACGATCGCCGACCTAACCGGCGTGGCCAAGCGCCTCTACGCCACCCACTACACGCCCTTCGAGGCCTACCTGACGGCCGGCGCCTTCTACCTGCTGATGACGCTCGGCCTGGTGGCGCTGTTCCGCTGGGCCGAGAACCGGTTCCTCAAGCCGCTGCTGCCGCGCTGAGCCCTGGGTGGCCTGCGGCCGCCCTCGTGATCGAACGCAGCCCCTGACGGCTGCGCGGGGCTTGCAGCCAAGCGACACGGGCTTGCAGCGCCGCGCCGCCGGCACGGCGGCCCACGCGAAGTCGGCGGCCGGACGGGCACAGTCGCGCCCTCCGCCCGCTGCCCGACCGCGATGAAGCTCCGCCTGCCCAACACCTTCGTGCTGCTGTTCGCGCTGCTGGCGCTGATCGCAGCGGCCACCTGGCTGGTTCCCGGCGGGCAGTACGACACGCTGACGGTGGCCGGCAAGCAGGTCATAGCCCCCGACTCCTTCCGCCAGGTCCCGTCCCACCCGCAGGGTCCGGTGGCCCTGCTGACGGCGCCCATCAAGGGCTTCGTCGAGGCCGCGCTGATCATCGGTTTCGTGCTGCTGGTGGGCGGCGCCTTCAACGTGCTGCACAAGACCGAGGCGATCGACGCCCTGATCAAGTCGGTGGCCAAGGCGCACAGCCGTTCGCGCTGGGTGCGGGCCGGTCTGATCCCGCTCTTCGTCACCTTGTTCTCGATCGGCGGCGCGACCTTCGGCATGGCCGAGGAGGCCATCCCCTTCGTGCTGATCTTCATCCCGCTGGCGCTGGCGCTGCGCTACGACTCGGTGATCGGCGTCGCCATCCCCTTCGTCGGCTCGCAGATCGGCTTTGCCACCGCCTTCCTCAACCCCTTCAACGTCGGCATTGCGCAGCAGATCGCCGGCGTGCCGATGTTCTCCGGCCTGGGCTTTCGGCTGCTGTGCTGGGCGGTCTTCACGGCGCTGACGATCGCCTTCCTGATGGTCTACGCGGCGCGCATCAAGGCCGACCCGACGCGCTCCTACACCTTCGAGATCGACGAGGCCAAGCGCAAGGCGATCGACCTCAGCGCCTTCGAGCGCTTCGCCGGCATGACGGCGACGCACAAGTGGGTGCTCGGCCTGTTCGCGGCAACGCTCGCCGGGATGATCGTCGGCGTCGTCAGGTACGCGTGGTACATCCACGAGATCGCGGCCCTGTTCCTGGTCATGGCCGTTGCCGTGGGCGGGGTGGCGCGACTGCAGGCCGACGACTGGGTGGCCGCCTTCGTGGCCGGCGCCAAGGACATGGTCAGCACCGCGCTGGTCATCGCGCTGGCCAAGGCCACCGTGGTGCTGCTGCGCGACGGCCAGATCATCGACACCCTGCTGCACAACCTGGCGCCCTATGTGCAGAGCAGCTCGGCGATGTTCTCGGCGCAGAAGATGTTCGTCATCCAGTCGGTGATCAACTTCTTCATCCACAGCGGCACCGGGCAGGCCGCGCTGACCATGCCGATCATGGCGCCGCTGGCCGATCTGGTCGGCGTGACGCGCCAGCTCGCCATCCTGGCCTTCCAGTTCGGCGAGCTGAGCACGCCCATCATCCCGACCTCGGGCATCACCGTGGGCGTGCTGGCGCTGGCCGGCATCCCCTACACCACCTGGGTGCGCGCCATGCTGAAGATGCAGGCGGCCTATTTCGCGCTGGCGCTGCTGCTGCTGGCCCTTGGGGCACAGATGGGGTGGTGAGCGGGTGGACCTCAGGCCCTGCGCCGCGTCCACACCGCCACTGCCTGGGCCGCCGCCAGGGCCAGCCCCAGCCAGGCCGCCGCCAGCCACAGCACCCCGCGCGGCAGCGCACCGTCCATCAGCAAGCCGGCCAGCGGCGCCCCGATGGCGAATCCGACGTCGAGCCCCGAGTAGACGATGCCGTAGACGCGCCCGGTGGCCCCGGGGGGCGCGGCCTGCTTGACCAGCAGATCGCGGCTCGGTCCGGCCAGGCCGGTGCCGATGCCGGCCAGCGCGACCAGCGCCAGCGCCGCCGCTCCGGACAGCCCTGGCAAGGTGGCCAGCAGCAGCAGCGCGAGCGCGCCGGCCAAGGCGCGGCCGATGTTGCGCTCCAGCCGCGCATGCGATCGGGCCACCCAGAAGCCGCCCAGCAGCATGCCCAGGGCGCCGGCCAGCATGTAGGCGCTGACCAGCAGGCCCAGGCGCTGCACCGGCACCTCGTGCATGGCGGCCAGCACCGGCGCCGCGAAGGACTGGATGGCCGACACGGCGGCCGTGCTGCACAGGAAGAAGGAGAAGGCCAGCCACACCGTGGGCAGGCGCAGGAAGCCCAGGGGCGCCGCGTCGCCCTGCAGACGGCGCGGCTGCGCGGCGCTGTGCAGCCAGGCACGCTGCCAGACCAGCAGGGCGAGCACCGCCAGGGCCAGCGCCCCGGTGCCGGCGTAGACCCAGCGCCACGCTCCCGTGGCCTGCCAGATGCCCAGCGCGAAGGCCGGCGTGAGCGCCCAACCCAGATTGCCGCTGATGCCGTGCACCGAGTACGCATGGCCCAGTCGCGGTGCCGCCACGCGCTGGTTGAGGATGCTGAAGTCGGCCGGATGGAAGGGCGCATTGCCCAGGCCGGCCAGCAGGGCCGCCAGCATCAGACCGGCGGGTCCCTGCGCCAGGCCGGCCGCCGCCGACGCCAGCCCGAAGCAGACCATCGCCAGCAGCAGCACGGGCCGGCCGCCGATGCGGTCGACGAGGAAGCCGCTGGCCGCCTGGCCGACGCCCGACACCAGGTAGAACAGGCTGACCAGCAGGCCCAGCTCGGTCCAACTCAGCCCGAACTCGCGCGCGAAGACCGGGAACAGCGGCACCAGCAGCAGGTGGAAGAAGTGGCTGGTGCCATGCGCCAGCCCGACCAGTCCGATGGTCTTCCACTCGCCCTGCACATCGCCGGCCTGGGGGTCGATCACCGTCAAGGCTTCGCCCCCATGCGGGTCTCGGGAGCCAGCAGGCGCTCCAGGCGACCGGACTGCACCAGGCGCCGCGCCGCGGCGCCGAGTTGCGCCAGCGGCACGCGCGGGCGCGGCGCGAACAGGCAATGCGCCGCCACGTCATCGACCCCCCGCAGGCTGCGCAGGCCGGCGTCCGGATGGCGCTGCTGGAAGGCCGCCAGGGTGAGCGCGTTGACCACGCCCAGCGCTGTGTGTCCGCGCGCCAGTTTCTCCAGCACCGCCCATTGGTTGAGGGCGTTGTCGCGCACCAGTTGACCCTCGGCGATCTGCGCCTCCAGCGTCGGGTAGCGGTAGTTGTGCACCGCGCTGAGCGTCCAGGGTCCGCCGCGCGCCAGGGCCGCCTCGTCGGCCGGCCCGCCGCGCCCCGCCACCAGCACGTCGCGCAGGCGCATCAGCGGCACGCTCCAGCGCGCCGCCTCGCTGACCTGCGGCGCCCAGCTCTTGGCCAGCAGGCAGTGCAGGTCGACTTCGTCGCGCTCCAGGGCCGCATCGACCCGCGCCGAAGCCAGCAGCACGAACTGCGGCCGGCGGTCGAGTTCCTCGGCCAGCGCGCGCATCAGCTCGATCAGCAGACCGCCGACCACGCGGTTGCCGACCCGCTCGACGAACGGCAATCCCCAGGACTGGCCGACGGAAAAGCGCAGCACGTCCTGCTGGGGCGCCTGGGCTCGCGCGGCCCCGAACGGCAGCGCTGCGAGCAGGCTGGCTCGTCGGGTTGGCATACGGCGACGCTAGCATGAAGGCATGCCCGAACCGATCGCCTTCGACTACGCCCGCCCCGATGCCCACGGCGGCGCCACCTGCACCGCCCAGGCCTGGGCCAAGGTGCCCGAACCCCTGCAACCGGCGCAGGCCCAGGCCCTGAAGGCCGAGGCCGCCGCGCTGCTGCGCGAAAAGGGCGCGGTGCTGGTCGCGCACTACTACGTCGACGGCCCCCTGCAGGACCTGGCGCTGGAGAGCGGGGGCTGCGTCTCCGACAGCCTGGAGATGGCGCGCTTTGGCAAGCAGCACGCGGCGCAGACCCTGGTGGTGGCCGGCGTGCGCTTCATGGGCGAGACGGCCAAGATCCTGAGCCCCGAGAAGACCGTGCTGATGCCCGACCTGGACGCCACCTGCAGTCTCGACCTGGGCTGCCCGGCCGACGACTTCGCGGCCTTCTGCGATGCCCACCCCGACCGTCAGGTGGTGGTCTACGCCAACACCAGCGCGGCGGTGAAGGCGCGCGCCGACTGGATGGTCACCAGCTCCTGTGCGCTGGACATCGTCAGCCACCTGCACGCGCAGGGGCAGAAGATCCTCTGGGCACCCGACCGCCACCTGGGCCGCTACATCCAGGAGCAGACCGGCGCCGACCTGCTGATGTGGGACGGCGCCTGCATCGTGCACGACGAGTTCAAGGGCCTGGAGCTGCAGCTGCTGCGCGAGCAATACCCCGACGCCCAGGTGCTGGTGCACCCCGAGAGCCCGCGCAGCGTGGTCGAGCTGGCCGACGTGGTGGGGTCCACCTCGGCGCTGATCCGCGCCGTGGTCGAGGGCCGGGCACGGCGCTACATCGTCGCCACCGACAACGGCATCCTGCACCGCATGCGCCAGCTGGCGCCGGACAAGGAACTCATCGAGGCGCCCACGGCCGGCAACGGCGCCACCTGCAAGAGCTGCGCGCACTGCCCGTGGATGGCCATGAACGGCCTGCGCGGCCTGGTGGCCTGCCTGCGCAGCAGCGCGCCGCGCATCGAGGTCGAGGAGGCGGTGCGCCTGCGGGCCAAGGCCTGCATCGAACGCATGCTGGACTTCACCGCCGCGCAGAAGCTGCGCGCATCGGGAATGTCCTCGGGTCTGGGCGCCGCCTGAGACCAACAGAATCCGAGTCGAATCAGGAGCAAGCAGCCATGGCCACCGCGGACTTCACCCAGCTCTACAACCACCACGAGCGCGAGGTGTTCGCGGCCGTCATGGATTCGGCACCCGACTACCCGGACATCGCCATCTCCAACGACCTGCTGTGCGACGTGGCCTGCGTGGCGCTGAACCGGCTGCCGCCGCGCTACATCCGGCACGCGGTGGACTTCAGCTTCTATCTGACCGAGCAGGAACGCCTGCAGATCGACCAGGCCATCGTCGAGGCCGTGGCCTACGCCTTCAACTACGTCAGTGCCCGGCTGGCGATGCGCGCGCAGTCCAGCTGAAACCGCGCCGGGCGCGCGGCGTTCAGCGCCGTGCCGCCGGGATCATCAGGGTCGGGAAGCTGACCGGCAGCGTGGCCGGGAAGTCGCGGCTGAAGTGCAGGCCGCGGCTCTCGTGGCGCAGCAGCGCGCTCTTGACGATCAGCTCGGCGCAGTCGACCAGATTGCGCAGCTCCAGCAGGTCGCGCGTGACGCGGAAGTTGGCGTAGTACTCCAGGGTCTCGGCGCGCAGCAGCTCGATGCGGTGCAGCGCGCGCTCCAGGCGCTTGGTGGTGCGCACGATGCCGACGTAGTTCCACATCAGCAGCCGCAGTTCGTCCCAGTTGTGGGCGATGACGACCTGCTCGTCGGCGTTCTCCACCTGGCTCTCGTCCCAGGGGGGCAGCGGCAGCGGCGCCGGCGCCGCGCTGGTGCCGATATGGGCCGCACAGGTGCGCCCCAGCACCACGCACTCGAGCAGCGAGTTGCTGGCCAGGCGATTGGCACCGTGCAAGCCGGTGTAGCCGGTCTCTCCGACCGTGTAGAGGCCCGGCAGGTCGCTGCGCCCGTCCAGGTCGCTGACCACGCCGCCGCAGGTGAAGTGCACCGCCGGAACGACCGGGATCATCTGCCGCGCGATGTCGATGCCCAGCGCCAGACAGCGCGCGTGGATGGTCGGGAAATGGCCCTTCAGGAAATCCTCACCGAGGTGGCGGGCGTCGAGCCAGACATGGTCCAGGCCATGCTTCTTCATCTCGAAGTCGATGGCGCGCGCCACGATGTCGCGCGGCGCCAGTTCGCCGCGCGCATCGTGCGCAGCCATGAAGCGCTCGCCATTGGGCAGCTTCAGATGCCCCCCCTCACCGCGCAGCGCCTCGGTGATGAGGAAGCTGCGCTCCTGCGGGTGGTACAGACAGGTCGGGTGGAACTGGATGAACTCCATGTTCGCCACCCGGCAGCCGGCGCGCCAGGCCATGGCCACGCCGTCGCCGGTGGCGGTGTCGGGGTTGGTGGTGTAGCGGTAGACCTTGCCGGCGCCGCCGGTGGCCAGCACCACGGCATGCGCCGCCAGGGTCTCCACGCGACCGCTGGCCATGTCGAGCGCATAGACGCCGTAGCAGCGCGCCGACTCGTCGCGCCGCAGGTGGCGGCTGGTGATCAGATCGACCGCCATCCAGCGCTGGCGCAGCTGGATGTTGGGGTGCGCCGCGGCCTTGGCCAGCAGGCTGTCGTGGATGGCCTTGCCGGTGGCGTCGGCGGCGTGCGCGATGCGCCGCACCGCGTGGCCGCCCTCGCGCGTCAGATGCAGTCCCAAGGGTCCGTCGTCGTCCGGCGTGAAGGGCACACCCTGCCCGACCAGCCACTCGACGGCCGAGGCCGAACGTTCGGCGATGAAGCGCGCGGTGGCCTCGTCGACCAGACCGGCGCCGGCGTCGGCGGTGTCGCGCACATGGCTGTCGATCGAGTCGTCGCTGCCCAGCACGCCGACGATGCCGCCCTGCGCCCAGGCGGTGGCGGCCTCGTGCAGTTCGCGCTTGGCCAGCACGATGACCGGCAGGCGGTCGGCCAGGTGCAGCGCGACGGTGAGGCCGGCCAGGCCGGCGCCGATGATGACGACAGGTTGGGTCATCAACCCATTCTAGGAAGACCGATTTGGCACACTGCACCGTCATGCCCATCGGACCGAACTGTTTGAACTGCCAGGCCGCGTTGCCCGGCACGGCGCGCTTCTGCCCCCAATGCGGCCAGAGAGTCGATACGCGGCGGCTCACGCTGCACGATATCGGTCACGAACTCTGGCATGCGCTGACCCATACCGACCGCAGCGTGCTGGGCGTCATGAAGGCCATGCTGCTGCGCCCCGGCCTGCTGGCGCGCGACTACGTGCAGGGTCGGCGCCGGCGCCACTTCAGCCCGTTCGCCTTCCTGGTCATCGCCACCGGCCTGGTGGTGCTGCTGAACCTGCTCACCGGCATCGGAGGGTTCAGCGACCCCAAGATGCACCCCGGACCGGTGGGGCGCTTCCTGAACAAGCACCTCAACCTCTTCGTGCTCGCCCAGGTGCCTCTGCTGGCGCTGTGGTCGCGCCTGCTGTTCTGGCGCAGCGGCATGAACCTCGCTGAGAACCTGGTGCTGGCGGCCTACGCCTCCGGCATGCGCGCGCTGTTCAGCCTGGCCGTGGGACTGGCCGTGCTGGCGCTCGACACGCTGCAGCCCGGCATGCGCGGCAGCGCGCCGGTCTTCTGGACCCAGGCCGCCGTGAGCCTGAGCTTCTGGCTCGGCTACAGCGGCTGGGCCAGCGCGCAGTTCCATCGCGGCAGCGCATGGCGCTGGCACGACTGGTTGCGCGGCAGTCTGGTGGCCCTGCTCACGCAGGCCACCAGCACCCTGCTCGTCTGGCTCGCCTTCTACCTGTACTACCGGACTCAGTGAACCACCCGCTCGAAGCGGAACTCGCCCGCTTCGACGTCGACCGGCACGATGTCCTTCGGCCCGAAGCGTCCCTGCAGGATGAGCTTGGCCACCGGGTTCTCGATGCGGCTCTGGATGGCGCGCTTCAGCGGTCGGGCGCCGAACACCGGGTCGAAGCCGACCTTGGCCAGTTCGTCGAGCGCCGCCTCGCTGACCTCGAGCTTCATCTCCTGCTGGGCCATGCGCTCCTCGAGCTGGCGCAGCTGGATGCGGGCGATCGACTTGATGTGCGCACTGCCCAAGGCGTGGAACACCACGGTCTCGTCGATGCGGTTGAGGAACTCGGGGCGGAAGTGGTTCTTCACCTCACGCATCACCGCGTCGCGGATGACCTCGTCCTTCTCGCCGGTCAGTTGCATGATGTGTTGCGAGCCCAGGTTGCTGGTCATCACGATGACGGTGTTCTTGAAGTCCACGGTGCGGCCCTGGCCATCGGTCAGGCGGCCATCGTCCAGCACCTGCAAGAGCACGTTGAAGACGTCGGGGTGGGCCTTCTCCACCTCGTCGAGCAGCAGCACGCTGTAGGGCTTGCGGCGCACCGCCTCGGTGAGGTAGCCGCCCTCGTCGTAACCCACATAGCCGGGCGGCGCGCCGATCAGGCGGCTCACCGAGTGCTTCTCCATGAACTCGCTCATGTCGATGCGCACCAGGTGGTCGCGGCTGTCGAACAGGAACTCGGCGAGCGCCTTGCACAGCTCGGTCTTGCCGACGCCGGTCGGGCCGAGAAAGAGGAAGGAGCCGAGCGGTCGGTTCGGGTCGGACAGGCCGGCGCGCGAGCGGCGGATGGCGTCGGCCACGGCGACGATGGCCTCGTCCTGCCCCACCACGGTCTTGTGCAGCTTGTCCTCCATGGCCAGCAGCTTGTCGCGTTCACCCTGCATCAGCTTGGACACCGGGATGCCGGTGGCGCGCGCCACCACCTCGGCAATTTCCTCAGCCCCCACCAGGGTCTTGAGCAACTGCGGCTTGTCCTTGGCGCGACCGGCCTCGTTGGCCTGCGCGGCCGCCAGCTTCTTCTCCAGTTCGGGCAGGCGGCCGTACTGCAGTTCGGCCACCTTGGCCAGGTCGCCCTTGCGCTTGAGCTCCTCGATCTGCGTGCGCACGCGGTCGATCTCCTCCTTGACCTGCGCCGAGCCCTGCGCGGCGGCCTTCTCGGCCTTCCACAGCTCGTCGAGATCGGCGGCCTCGCGCTCGAGCTTGACGATCTCTTCCTCGATCAGCCCGAGGCGCTTGATGCTCGCCTCGTCCTTCTCCTTCTTCACCGCCTCGCGCTCGATCTTCAGCTGGATCAGCCGGCGGTCGAGCTTGTCCATGCTCTCGGGCTTGGAGTCGATCTCGATCTTGATCTTGGCCGCCGCCTCGTCGATCAGGTCGATGGCCTTGTCGGGCAGGAAGCGGTCGGTGATGTAGCGGTGGCTGAGCTCGGCCGCGGCGACGATCGCCGGGTCGGTGATCTCGACGCCGTGGTGCACCTCGTACTTCTCCTGCAGGCCGCGCAGGATGGCGATGGTCTGCTCGACGCTGGGCTCGTCGACCAGCACCTTCTGGAAGCGGCGCTCGAGCGCGGCGTCCTTTTCAACGTACTTGCGGTACTCGTTCAGCGTGGTGGCACCGATGCAGTGCAGCTCGCCGCGCGCCAGCGCGGGCTTCAGCATATTGCCGGCGTCGATCGCACCTTCCGCCTTGCCGGCGCCCACCATGGTGTGGATCTCGTCGATGAAGAGGATGACGCGACCGGCCTCCTGGCTCACCTCCTTGAGCACGGCCTTGAGGCGTTCCTCGAACTCACCGCGGAACTTGGCGCCGGCCAGCAGGCCCGCCATGTCCAGCACCAGCACGCGCTTGTCGCGCAGCGAGTCGGGAACCTCTCCGGCGTGGATGCGCTGCGCCAGGCCTTCGACGATGGCGGTCTTGCCCACACCGGGTTCGCCGATCAGCACCGGGTTGTTCTTGCTGCGGCGCTGCAGCACCTGGATGGCGCGGCGGATCTCGTCGTCGCGGCCGATCACCGGGTCGAGCTTGCCCTGCGCAGCGCGCTCGGTGAGGTCCAGCGTGTATTTCTTGAGCGCCTCGCGCTGGCCTTCCTGGTCGGGACTGGTGACCTTCTCGCTGCCGCGCACGCTTTGCAGCGCGGCGTCGAGCGCCGTGCGGGTCAGGCCGTGGCTGCGCACCACGCCGCCCAGATCGTTCTTGGCATCGGCGGCGGCCAGCAGCACGCTCTCGCTGGCAATGTACTGGTCGCCCTGCTTGCTGGCCTCGCGTTCCGCGGCCTGCAGCAGGGCGATCAGGTCACGGCCCGGCTGCACCACCTGGTCGCCGCCCGAGACCTCGGGCTGGCCCTCGACCAGTCGGTCCAGCGCCTGCTTCAGCGCTGCCACCTTGACGCCGGCGCGCTCCAGCAGCGCGCGCGGCCCGTCGGGCTGCGCCAGCATGCTCGCCAGCAGGTGCGGCGGTTCGATGGTCGGATGGCCGCGCGTCACGGCCAGGCTCTGGGCGTCGGCCAGGGCTTCCTGCAGCTTGGTGGTCAGTTTGTCGGCACGCATCGGGGACTCCCTACAAGGCGGTTCACTGCACCACCAACTTGGGATGCCCGGCGCACTTTCAAGACCCCGCAGCGTCTGGGGTGAAGGCCATCACCCGTTCCAGCCGACCGTCCGGGCCCAAGCGCACCCACTCGCCCGTCCCCTGCCCCGGCACCACGCCCAGCAGGGCACTGATGTTGACCTGGTGCGTGACCACCACGAGCGGGCCTGCACCGCGCCAGGCGCGCAGCAGCGCCAGCGCCTGGCGGCTCTGTTGCACCTCGCGCTCGGGCGCCTGGAAGAAGGAGCCGAAGGCCGGCTCATCGCGGTGGCGCCCTGGGAAAGCCAGTTCGGCGGTCTCGCGGCAGCGGCACCAGGGGGAGGTCCAGACGGTCCGCACGGCGAAGGCGGCAAGTTGGCGGCCGATGCGTCGGGCCTGCTCGCGCCCCTCGGCGCTCAGATTGCGCTGGGTGGTGCAATCGTGCAGCCGGAACCCGGGCGGATCGCCGCCGCCGGGGGCCATGGCGTGGCGCAGCAGCAGCATGGGCGCAGGCGCCTCAGCGCCCGCCGCCGCAGCCGCAGCCGCCGCCCCAGCGAGCAACGCGCGGCGGCGCACCTCAGCCCGATGCCGTCCGCGCCAGCCAGGCGCCTGCCGCGGCGGCCGCCAGCGCGCCGCCCACATGCAGCAGGCTGTGCGCCAGGGCCCAGCCCGGCTGCCCCCGCTGCAGCAGCGCGAGCGATTCGGCCGAGAAGGCGCTGAAGGTGGTCAGCCCGCCCAGAAAACCGGTGACCAGCAACAGGCGCCAGAGTTGCTGTTCGGGCCGCGCCAGCGCCACCAGGGCCATGCCGATCAGCAGACCACCCACCCCATTGACCAGCAGGGTCCCGAGCGGCAACTGCGCGTGGCGCGCGTTGAGCCAGACGCCGGCCTGCCAGCGCAGCAGGGCGCCGGCCGCAGCACCCACGGCCACTGCCAGCGCCTCCGTCACGCGGCGTTGCTCCGCTCGATGCCCCAGCGCGCCAGGGCGGCGTCGTCGGCCTCGCGGGCGTCGACCCACTGGCTGCCCGCCGCGCCAAGCTCCTTCTTCCAGAACGGCGCCTGGGTCTTCAGGTAGTCGATCAGGAAGGCGCAGGCGTCGAGCGCGGCGCGCCGGTGCGGCGCCGCCGTGAGCACCCAGACGATCGGCTCGCCGACCCCCAGGCGCCCGACACGGTGGCGCACGATGGCCCCCTGCAGCCCGAAGCGCCGGCCGGCCTCCTGCACCATGGCCTCGATGCAGCGCTCGGTCATGCCGGGGTAATGCTCCAGTTCGAGCGCCTGCAGGCTGCCGTCGTCGTCGCGCACCAGACCGAGAAAACTGGCCTGGGCGCCGACCCGCGCGCCGGCCAGGCTGAGGCTGTCGGCCTGCAGGTCGAAGACATCGGTTTGGATGGTGACTTCTGCCCTGTGCATGGGCAGCATTGTTCCATCGGCTCGCGCACAATCACGTCACGTCGGCCGATGTCTTTCGAGGGAGCCCGCCATGTCCAACCCGCTGCAACTCGTGACCCGCTACGCGATCGACCATCGCGACCCGCGCAACATCACGCTGCACTGCTGGGGGGTGCCGCTGGTGGTGGTGGGCCTGCTGCTGCCGCTGCGCGACCTCTCGCAAAGTGGCTGGGCGCTGGCCTTCGCGGCCTCGGGCCTGCTGCTGCAGTCGCTCGGCCATTGGTACGAAGGACGCCGCTCGCGCATGGGCATGGCCGGCTGGCTGGCCGCGCCCTTGTTCGTCGGCCTGCAGGGCCTGCACGGCCTGGGACTGGCACAGCCAAGTTGGCGCACGGTGGAGGCCAGCGCCGGCCCGCGCCGGATGCGCGACCTGGCGGCCAGCGCACGGTAAGCGGACCAAGGCGACGAGGTGCTTAGGGCACCAAGCGCGATGGACCCGCCTGAAACGGCCCGCCTGGAACGACACGTTCCGGACCCCAGCCGCCTGGACACGGCATACCGCGTAACCGCTTCGACGGTCTGCGCAGAGCCCCCCCGCACAAGCCAGGCTCAGACCTTGAACACCGCCATGGCCTGTACCAATTCCGTCGCCTGCTGGCGAAGGCTTTCGGCGGCCGCAGCGGTCTGCTCCACCAGGGCGGCGTTCTGCTGGGTGCCGCGGTCGAGCTCTTGAATGGCCCGCGCGGCTTGCTGCACGCCGTCCCGCTGCTCGGCACCCGACAGGTTGATTTCCGCCACGATGGCGCAAAGGCGCTCGATGGCCAGCACGACCTGCTGCATGGTCTGGCCGGCATCCTGAACCTGCCGGGAGCCTTGATCGACCCGTTCGACGCTGGCCTGAATCAAGCCTTTGATTTCACGCGCCGCTTCGGCGCTACGCTGTGCCAGCGAGCGCACTTCGCCCGCCACCACCGCAAAACCACGGCCCTGCTCCCCGGCACGTGCCGCTTCGACGGCGGCGTTGAGCGCCAGGATGTTGGTTTGAAAGGCAATGCCGTCAATCACGCCAATGATGTCGCTGATGCGGCGCGAACTGGCGTTGATGCCATCCATGGTGTCGACCACGGCCCCCACCGCCGACCCACCCTGTGAAGCCACCTCGGCGGCCTCGCGAGCCAAGTGATCGGCCTGCTGGCAGCGTTCGGCATTGTTCTGCACGGTGGCATCCAACTCCGCCATCGTTGAAGCGGTGGTCTGCAAGGCGCTGGACTGCATTTCGGTTCGCTGGCTCATGTCCAGGTTGCCCTGCGCAATCTGCTGACTCGCCGTCGCCACCGAGTCGGCGTTCTTGCGCACCGACTGAACGGTTTGGGTGAGCTGACTGCGCATGACCTGGAAGGCCCCGGTGACGCTGCCGGAATGGGCCTCCAACTCATCGCGCGGACGAACGAGGTCGCCATCGGCCACCGCTTGGGCGAGCCGTCGCAGCACGGCAGGCTCAGACCCCAGGGCGCGCAGGATGCGGCGAACCATGTGCCAGCCCGTCCAGGAGAACGCCAGCACCAAGGCCAGCACGACCAAGGACACCACCCAAACCTTGCGCTTGGTACCGGATGCGGCCTGCATCAACTGCTGCGAAGCCAACTTCTCGATTTGCCCCAACGCCGTGTACATACCGTCGATGACCTCGGTCGTCTCACGGTAGTACTGTGCCGGCGGAAAGTCGGGAACCTCTGGCGCCAGCACCTTGTCTTGTGCCAGCCGGATGCCGCGCTCCCCCAACTCGCGCAACTGCGCAACGGCGGCCTCCAAGGTGGCCTTGTTGGGATCATTTGCATCTCCGGCGTTGGCGACCTTCTGGTACAGCGCACTGGCATCGCCAAAGGTGGCCCGCATTTGTGCTTGCAGCCCTTCGAACCGCGCCTTCGCGGCGGGATCGAGCGCCGCTTTGGTGCTGAGCAGGTTCACGCCCCGGGCCCGTGTCTGGCCCATCAGCTCAATGAAAGCGGGTGTCTCGCGAGTCACCGCCAAGCCCATGAAATAGGTCTGTGGTGTCGGGTCAAAGCTGATGCCCCAGTGATCGGAAACCAGGCCGAGCGTGCGGAGCAAATTGCCAATCAGCGCGGTGTGCCTGGCCGAGGAATCCGGCCCCGGAAGTTGCTTGCCTTCCACGGCTGAAAGCAGCCCGTCCCATTCGGTGCGCCGGATGGCCCAGTCCTTCCCCAGGGCCGTCTGCGCGGCGCCATCGTCTTGCAGGGAGCCTTGGAAGGCGGCCATCGCAGCTTGAATGTCCTGCGCCTTCTTCGCACGCGCTCCTGCCATCGACTCGTCACCACCCAGCCAGACCGCAGCCATGCCCCGATGCTGTTGAAGCAATCGGATCACCGTGTTCATTTGCTGCACGGGTTGGGTACCCACCGCTTCCCGGGCCGCAAACTCGGCTGCGCTGAGGTTCTGCTGCAACAGCATCGCCGTGGGGACGAGCGCAGCAATCAAACCGAGCAAGAGCAGCAAAAGGAGTTGTCCACGAAGCGTTTTGTTCACGCGAGCCTTTCTGGTGCCTTCTGCAATCGAGAGATCGATTCGCTCAGTCTATGGGCACGGCGCGAGTGACCGAGCCGCGACGGGCTTGGCGGACCCACCGAAGCGGCTGCGCAGTCGACGTGCCCCACGCCGACTCAATTCGCACTTCCCTCGCTCCGCAGCCAGGGTGCCTGGCCTGCGACATCGCCCGGGCGCAGGCTGAGGTCCAAATCGTCGCTGGGCCCGCGCTTGGCATGGCGGGCCGCCTCGACGAAGGCGCGCCGCCAGTCCTTCAGGCCCGGCGGCAGGCGCACGGCCAGATTGACCCAGACACGCGCCGCCACGGCGCTGGCCACGCTGGTGCCGTTCATGCGCACCAGGCTGCCGCTCAACACGCCGGCGGCGTGCAGGCCCAGCACGAACTGGCCCTCGTCGGCCGCAGCACGCAGGGCCACGGCGCGGGTGCGGTCGTGCGGCGGGCTGTAGGGGCTGAGCCGTCCATCGCTGAGCCGGCTGGCCGTGACCACCCAGGGCCCTTCGCCGCTGGCCAGCACATTGCGCGTGGCCTCAGGCCGCAGCCCGGGACCCAACGCTTCGGCCTGCAGCGCCGACTGCGCCACGCGGCCGGGCCAGGGCGAGGCGTCGCCCTGCACCTGGGCCAGCAGTTGCACGCGTTGCTTGGCCACGCGCAGCGCAAGCGTCCAGGCACCGGCCGGCTGCAGCCGCCCCGGCTGCGCCGCCGCCAGGCTCAAGAGCAGACGCTGCCGCCACCGCAAGGGCTCGCCGAGGCGGCTGCCCAGGCGTGCGCGCTCGGTATCGGTGAGGGCCTGCGCCGGCTCGCAGCTCAACAGGCCGAGCGGCTGCCCGCCGTCGCCGAGCCGCAGCTGCCCGCTGCCCGCCAGCCGGTGGCCGCCGCCGGCGCCCGGGCCGTGCAGCGTGATGTCGAGCGCCGACTCTGCCTGGGCCGGCGGCGCGCCACCGCCGTAGACGAGCAGCTCGAGATGGTTGTCGGTGGGATCGTCGGGCTGCACGCGCCAGCCCAGGCCGGAGACCGCACCGGCCTCGAACACACCGCCGGCCGACTGCAGGAAGGGCAGCACGTTGCCGGCCGACACCAGCACCAGCAATTGCGGGTGATCGTTCATCAGCGCGTCGATGGCGCGCACCAGCAGCAGCGAGCCATCGGGCGGTCCGGCCAGCAGCGCCAGACTGAGGTTGACCACCACGCGCGCATCGGGCGCATGGCGCGCCGCGGTCTGCACGACGAAGCGCAGCGCGTCGAGCAATTGCACGCCAGACGGCGCCCGCGTGCGGGCCTGCGCCGGCGGCGGCGGCAGCGACACCATCACCAGGGGCGCGCGAGCCGCCTCGTCGCTCTGCCCGGGCTTGGCGGCCGCACCGGGGGCCCGACCGTCGGGGCGGCCGGCCAGGGTGTCGGCCAGGAAGCTGCCGTGGTCCACCTCGCCGCGCTCGGCCTTCAGGCACAGACCGTGCAGACCGAGGCGGCGGTAGCTGCGCCATTCGTCGCCGGGCGACCTGCAAGCGGCAAACAGGTGCTGGATCGCGCTGGCGTCGAGGCAGCGGCCGTAACCGGCGCGCGCCGGCTTCCAGTCGGCGTCATCGGGTGCGGCCTCCTGCGCCTGGTCCCAGTAGGCCAGCAGCCGGCTGCGTTGCGGCGCATCCGGGCAGGCCAGACCGCGGTGCAGCGGCGCGCCGCCCCAGTCGATCAGGCCCACCACCACCCTTGCGTCGCGCCAGCTCGCATCGGGGGCCTCGCGCGCCGCGGCAAGCCGCGGTGCCTGCCCACCGGGCAGAGGCTGCGACAGCTCGCAGCGCCAACCCTCTTGCACAAAGCCCGCCAGGGCCTCGGCCGCCAGCCAGACCGCGCCGAAAGGGGTCGGATCGTTGGCTTCGGGTGCGTGCAACACGCCGCTTGTGCCGCGCAGCGCCGCCCAGGCTCGGGATCCACGCTCCACCAGCAGCGGCAGCGCGCGCTCGGCGCCCCTCGCGACGCCGCCGAACAAGCCGTCGGCGCCACTCTCCAGTGCCCAGCGCAGGTAGGGATCGATGGGCGCCGGCGACGGCTCGCTCGGGTTCGAGGGCATCAGGTCGACTCCGGCCACTCCGCGCAGGCCGCCCGCCACAGGGCCTGCAGGTCGGGCGCGGGTTCGAGGGGGTCGGCGACCAGCTGCCAGCCGCACAGCGGCTCGCGCCAGGGCTGCGCACCGTACCCACGCCCCGAGCGCACGTCGCTGGGCACACCGGCCTCGGGTTCGCCCCAGCCGCCCGGGCCCGGCAGCTGCGCGCGGGGCGAATCGCCGGCGCCCGCAAGGGCCAGCAGGTGGTGCTCGACCACCGCGCCGAGCAGGCGTCCGGCGATGCTGTCGACCGGGTAGTGCACCCCCGCCACCACGCGGTTGCGTGCGATGCGGTGCGCCGCCTGGTGCAGCATGGCGCCCACCCCGCCGCGATCACCGATGCGTGCCAGCCAGCGTGACAGCAGGGCGGCCACCAGATAGGACTCGCCGCCATGACCGCTCGGGAAGCTGTGGTGCGGCGGCACGTCGATGCAGGGCAGCAACCGGGGGGCCAGATGGCTGGGGCGCGGCACCGCCAGCATCTGCTTGCAGCGCATCTGCAGGGCCTGCTGCAGGGCAAGCGCAGCCGACAGGAACTCGGCGCTGCGCGGCCGCTCCTGCAGGGCCTGGCCGCTGACCGTCAGCAGATAGGCCAGCGCGCCCTGGCACTGGGCGTGGATCTCGACGGCGCGTGAATCGCGCAGCGGCAGGTCGGCGTCCACCAGACCCAGCTGCGCACGCAGGTAGTCGGGCTCAGGGGCCTGCAGGCTCAGCAGGGTCTGCCAGCGCGCACCCTCGGCCGCGTCGCGGAACTGCAGCCGGATGCCCTGCCCCTGCTCGTGCGCCAGCACGCGCAGGCCGCCCAGCAATTCCACCAGCAGCGATTGCGCACGCGGCCCAACCCCCTGACCGAACAGACCGCCCGGCGTGCGCGGCGCCGGCATGCGGCCCTGCGCGCTGGCCAGCAGCAGTTCGTCGCGCATCGCCGCCACGCTGAGGCTGAGCGCGGGATCGGCCAGCGCACTCGGGTTCGATGGCCCCGTCGCACCCGCCTGACCCCACAAGCCGGCCTGTCCCCACAGACCGGCCTGGCCCCACAAGCCGGCCTGGCCCCACAGACCGGCCTGCCCCCACAGACCGGCCTGGGTCTGGATCACGGAAGGAATGCTCATCGACAGCTCCTTGCTTCAACGGTGTGGGGGAAGGCCGGCGGCGGTCAGGGCCCAGGAGAACTCGCGCGCATGACGGGTCTGGCGGCCGGGGTAGAGCTGCCAGAAGCGCTCGACCGAGTAATGCGGCCACAGCTCCAGCAACTGGCGCAGATAGTCCTGTGCCAGGTCCGGCCGGCCCAGCTTGCTGTGCGCGATGGCCAGGTAGATCAGGGTCGGCGCATGCCGGGCGCGCTGGCGCACCGAGGCCTCGGCGTGCGCCAGCCCGCTGGCCCAGTCGCCGCGCGCCAGGTGCACATGCGCGGCCACCGAATCGAAGAAATAGCGCCAGGGGTCGAGCGGTGACAGGGCGATGCCCATGCGCAGCGCCTCCAGGGCCTCGTCGAGCCGGTCCTCGTAGGTGCGCAACAAGGCCAGAAAGATCCAGGCCAGCGACTCGTTGGGGTTGACCTGAACGGCGCGCTCGAGCTCCGGGCGTGCGGCTTCGAGCGGCTCGCCACGCATCAGGCGCAGGAAGCCCGACAGGGCCCAGGCCAGCGCGCAGTCCGGGTCGAGGCGCAGCGCCTCGCTGCAACTGGCCTGCGCCTGCGGCAGTCCACTGGCCGAGGGCTCCAGCCACTGCACGACGGCGAACACATGCCACTTCGCCAGCCAGGCATGCACACGCGCCTGACGCGGGGCGCGCTGCCGCAGCGTCAGCAGCATCTGCTGCGCGCGCTCGAAGGCCAGCGGCGAGAGTCGGTGCAAGAGCTGCGTGGCAGCGATCAGCAACTGGTGGTCCTCGAGCCGCTCCCAGCCGCCGCCCTGCGACAGATCGAGCGACTCGCTCATCAAGGCCACGTGCAGGTCGGCCAGCGCGCGCAGCAGGGCCGGCGCCTCGCCGGACAGCAAGCCGTCCAGGGTCAAGGCCAACCGTTCCGACCACAGGGCGCGCGGTGAATCGCGCGCCAGCAACTCCATCTGCAGTGCCAACGTGCCGCTGTCGCCCAGATGCCCGCGCAACAGCAGCAGGTGGCTGGCGCCCAAGGTGCCGAAGGCATCGGCCGGCAGGCGAGCGGGATCCTGAAGGCGCCGCACCGACTCCGGCGACACCACGCGCAGCAGCGACGAGCAGGCCAGCCGACCCGCAATCCAGTCGCTCAGCAGCGTGGCGCAGGCCTCGGCCTGCACCCTGTCGTCGCCACTGAGCTGTGCGGGCGCGACCACCAGCACGTCGCGCAGCGCCAGGGCATCCGGCAGATGCAGCGGTCGGGCCTCGTCCAGCACCAGCACGCTGGGCCTTCGACCCGCTTCGCCATCGACAGGCCCCAGGTCGATCAGCGGCAGTTCCCAGGCCCGGTCGATGCGGTCGGCGGCCTCGGCGCTGAGGGCCACCATGCCCTGCGGCGCACGACGCGCGATGCGCGCCGCCGCGTCGAGCTCCGCAGCTTGCGGTCGGTTGGCGTCGGCCAGCAGGTCGATGCCCAATTGCAGGGCCGGCTCATGGCGCCATTGCTTCAAGAGCGTCTGGCTGGCGCCGAGCAGGGTGCGCAGGTCGGTGGCGCCCAGCGCCATCGGCTCGGCACAGCGACAGCTCGGGGCCGGCAGCAGCTGATCCCAGAGCGCGTGCAGCCGACCGAAGCCGGCGAGCCGCTGAACCGGAGCGGTCGAGCCGAGCGCGCTGGGCAAGGCCACCAGCACCGCCCCCACAGGGCCTGTCGAAGCACCGTCCGCACCCAGGTCCGCCATCGCAGCCTCCCTTTGCGAAGCCGCACGTTACACGTTTCGACCGGGATTGCGTCGCCCGCCATCGAGCGCACAGGCGCCGCGGGGGTGAGCCGGCTCAGGTGCTCTTGGACACGCTGATGGTCGGGAACTTGGCCGCGTAATCTTTGGCCAGACGCGACACCGCCACCGCGACCTGACGCGCCAGTTGCAGGTAGAGCTGCGCCGCCTGGCCGTCGGGCTCGGCCACGACCGGCGGCGTGCCGGCGTCGCTTTGCTCGCGGATGGCACGCTGCAGAGGCAGCGCGCCGAGGTAGGCCAGGCCCTGCTTGGCCGCCATGGCCTTGCCGCCGTCGGCGCCGAAGATGTGCTCCTCGTGGCCGCAGTTCGGGCAGCAGTAGACGGCCATGTTCTCCACCAGTCCGAGCAGCGGCACGCCGACTTTCTGGAACATCGCCACCGCCTTGCGCGCGTCGATCAGCGCGATGTCCTGCGGCGTGGTGACGATCAGCGCCCCGGTGACCGGCACGCGCTGCGCCAGCGTCAGCTGGATGTCGCCGGTGCCCGGCGGCAGGTCGACCACCAGGTAGTCGAGATCTTGCCACTGGGTCTGGCGCAGCATCTGCTCGAGGGCGCCGGTGGCCATCGGTCCGCGCCAGATCATGGCCTGATCCTCGGGCACCAGAAAACCCATCGACATGACCTGCACGCCCTTGGCGACGAGCGGCTGCATGCTCTTGCCGTCCACCACCTCGGGACGGCCCTGCAGGCCCATCATCATGGGCACCGAGGGGCCGTAGATGTCGGCATCGAGCAGGCCGACGCGCGCACCCTCGTGCTGCAGCGCCAGCGCCAGGTTGACCGCGGTGGTGCTCTTGCCCACGCCGCCCTTTCCGGAGGCCACGGCGATGATGTTGCGCACCCCCGGCAGCGGCGTGAGGCCGCGCTGCACGGCGTGCGCCGTGATGCGCTGCGTGACCGCAACCTGGGCGCCCAGCGCCTGGCCCAGTTCGGCCGCGATGCGCGCGTGCAGGCTGCGTGCCGGGTAGCCCAGCTCGATGTCGACCTGCAACTCGCCGCCGACCTCGGCGACGCGCCGCACCTGCTTGGAGGCGTTCCAGCTCAGTCCGGTGACCGGGTCCTGCAGGCGGTCCAACAGGTTCAGGGCGGCGGTCTCACGGGCGCTACTCATCGGGCGTACTCCATTGGGGGCCGGCAGTGTAGGTTTGATGGAAATCACACACTACGCCAACGAAAACTGACGTTTTGATCAGTCAATCAATCGAAATGCAGCATGTTGTGCGCTTCCGCCTGACACCGAGGCACGGAACACTGCCGTCCATCCCAGCCCCTCCCCCTGCAGCATGTCGCTTCTCACCCGTTACCTCAGCGTTCAAGACCTCGTCGACCTGGTGCGTCGCAAGGGCCTGTCGGCCTGCCTGGCCGGTGTGGCGGCGCGCATCGAAGCCGAGTTCCTGCGCTGGGAACAGTTCGAGAAGAGTGCGCGCCTGGCCTTCCATTCGGCCGATGGTGTGGTCGAGCTGATGCCGATCGCCGACGACCGCACCTTCACCTTCAAGTACGTCAACGGCCACCCGAAGAACACCGCCGCCGGCCTGCCGACGGTGATGGCCTTCGGCCTGCTGGCCGACGTGGCCACCGGCACGCCGCGCCTGTTGTCCGAACTGACGATCACGACGGCGATCCGCACGGCCGCCATGTCGGCGCTGGCGGCGAAGAAGCTGGCCCGACCCGACAGCCGGGTGATGGCCTTGATCGGCAACGGCGCACAGAGCGAGTTCCAGGCGCTCGCCTTCCGTGACCTGGTCGGCATCGACACCCTGCACCTGTTCGACGTCGACCCGCGCGCCACCGCCAAGCTGATCGCCAACCTGGCCGGCTCGGGGCTGCAGCTGCGCGTCTTCAGCAGCACCGCCGAGGCGGTCAAGGGCGTGGACATCATCACCACCGTGACGGCCGACAAGGCGTTGGCCACCATCATCACGCCCGAGATGGTCGAGCCCGGCATGCACATCAACGGCGTGGGCGGCGACTGCCCGGGCAAGACCGAGCTGCACCGCGGCGTGCTGGAAGGCGCCAAGGTCTTCGTGGAGTTCGAACCGCAGAGCCGTGTCGAGGGCGACATCCAGCAGATGCCGGCCGACTTCACCGTCACCGAGTTCTGGCGCGTGCTGGCGGGTCAGGCCGAGGGGCGGAGCTCGGCGGCGCAGGTCACCGTGTTCGACTCGGTCGGCTTTGCGCTCGAGGATTTCGCGGCGCTGAGCTTTCTGTACGAGGTGGCCACCGAGCTGAACCTCGGCAGCCTGCTCGATCTGGTGCCGCAGAACGACGACCCGAAGAACCTGTTCGGCGTGCTGGGCGGCCGCAGCGGCGGTCTGCGACGCGCGGCCTGATCCCGGCTCATTGCTGGCGGCGGTCAACGCCGTGGCGGGTGCCGCCCGTTAGCGGCCCCGGGGTCGGCCTGTGCGCCGGTCTTTGGAGCCGTTCCCGTGAAGTCACGTCTTTCCTGCCTGCTGATCGCGTTCCTGGCCCTGGGCCTGTCGGGTTGCATCGTCGTCCCGGCGCACCGCCACTTCGGGCCGCCGGTCGTCGTCGTCAAGAAGCATGGGCACCACGGCCATGAACGGGGCTACGAGCGCCATGATCGGCACCATGACGGACGCGGTGAGGGCCCCTACCGGCGCTGAACGAGGCTGGTCGACTCTGATCGACGCTGCATGCCGGCCGCCGGCCGGCCTCAGCGAAAACTGGCCAGCAGGATGTTGGTCTCGGTGTTGGCGATGCCCTTGATGAGGCGCACGCGCTCGAGCACCTTGGAGAGTTCGGCCATCGAGTCGGCGCGCAGCTCGGCCAGCAGGTCCCAGCGGCCGTTGGTGTCGTGCAGCGCCGCCACGCCGGGTTCGCCCAGCAGACTGGCCGTCACCGCGCGGGTCTGGTTGCCCTCCACCAGCACGCCCATCCAGGCGCGGATCTGATCGGGCTCGGCCTCCGGCTTGAGTCGCACCGTGTAGCCGCTGATGACCTGCTCGTCCTCGAGCTTCTTGAGCCGGTTGGTCACCGTGCCACGACTCACGCCGAGCTTGGCGGCGAGCTGCGCCACGCTGAGCCGCGCGTTCTGTCGCAGCAGCGCGATGAGCTTGCGGTCGGTGTCGTCCATCAGCGGAAGCGCTCCAGCTCGCGCGCCAGGTAGAACCATTCCTGACCGGCCTGTGCCTTGCTGTTGGGGAAGACGATGCAGCCCTCCCATCCCTGCTGCGGTGCGTGCACCGGCTCACCGTTGGCGCGCCGGCCGATCAGCTCACCGGGCTGCACCCGGTCGAAGCTGACCCAGGGCCTGGCGAAACCATCGTCGGCGTGCAGCTTGTCCTCGACATGGTGCAGGCGCAGTCCCGCCATGCTCTGAACGGCAGGCGCATCGCCCTCGATGAGGCCGAAGTGCAGCAGGCTGTTGACGATGGCGCGGTAGGCCACCTCGGGTGCCTCGGGGTCCTCGTGCTGGCCGCACTCCAGCGTCAGCGCCATGCCCCCGGTTGAGCGCATGTACTCGGTGCTGCCCACACCGTACTGCTCGTCGAGGTCGACGCTGCTGCCCACCTCGCGGCCTGCATAGCGCGCGCGGCGCTGCGCCACGCCGCCCGAGTAGGTGTCGAGCCAACCGTCCACGCCCCGTTGCACGCCCAGCACCTTGGCCCAGGCCAGCTCCTGAGCGGCCTGCGTGAAGGGCTGCAGCGGTCCGTTGTTGTCCTCGGGGCCGACCATCACGAAGGGCCGTCCCTGGGCCTGGAAGGAATGCAGGTCGAGCAGGATGTCGTGCTGCTGCATCAGCGGACACAGCCAGTTCGCCACATGGTCCTCGAACTCGCGCGGATCCTGGGTCGGGCGCAGGCGGCGGTTGAGGTTGCGGTCGCCGCTGCGCTGGCCTTTCTGGTAGGCCAGCGGGTTGCAGATCGGCACCAGGCTGAGGCTGCCGCGCAGCAGCTGGCGCTGGTCGTTCTGGAACTCGTCGATCAAGCGGCGGAGGGCGCGTGTGCCGCAGACCTCGTTGCCGTGCACGGCGCCGGTGACGAGCAGGCGCGGACCCGGCTCGATGGCCTGAAAGCGGGTGACTTGGAAGGCATGCATGGCCACAGTCTCCCATGCACACCCCACACCCGCGGTTATGCCCAGAGCGAAGGCTGCTATGGCAGCGCGGGCCGGGGCTTGCGTAACCTGCCGGCCCGTGAGCAAGCCCCTTTCATCGGCCCCGCACAGCCTGGTCATCGGCGGTGGCGTCATCGGTCTGACCACCGCCTGGGCGCTGCTGCAGGTCGACCATCGCGTCAGCCTGATCGAGCAAGGCGAGTTGGCCGGCGGCGCCAGCCGCGCCAACGGTGGCCAGCTCAGCTACCGCTATGTGTCGCCGCTGGCCGACGCCGGCGTGCCCTGGAAGGCCATCGGCTGGTTGTTCGACCCCGAGGGCCCGCTGTGCTTTCGCCCCGAGTTGCAGCCGGCGCAGTGGAGCTGGCTGGCGCAATTCCTGTGGAAATGCCGCGCCTCGGTGAACCGTACGGCCACCGAGCGCCTGCTGCGCCTGGGGCGCTTCAGCCAGCAGACCTTCCAGATCTGGCAGCAGCAGCTGCAGCTGCAGGGCATCGCGCTGCGCGAGCCCGGCAAGCTGGTCGTGTACCGCCAGGCCGGCGAGTTCGACAAGGTGCGCCAGCGCATGGCGCCCGATGGCGTCGAGCAACTGCTCGACGAGGCCGCCTGCCAGCGCATCGAGCCGGCCCTGCAGGCCAGCAACGTGCGCCTGGCCGGTGGCGTGTTCACGCCCGGCGAGGCGGTGGCCGACTGCCACGCACTGTGCCTGCGTCTGGCCGAGCGCCTGCGCGAGCACCCCGGCTTCGTCGCCCTGCACACGGGCGAGGCGACCGGCTTTCGGCGCTCCGCCTCGGGCGCGCTGCAGGCGCTGCGGACCCGCGAGGGCGAGCTCGCGGCCGATCACTTCGTGCTGGCCGCCGGCCTGGGCAGCCGCGCGCTGGCCGCGGGCCTGGGCGTCAAGCTGCCGCTCTACCCGCTCAAGGGGTACAGCCTGACCGCGCCGATCGGGCCCGTGCACCGTCCACCCGAGGTCAGCGTGACCGACTTCGAGCGCAAGATCCTCTACGCCCGCATGGACGAGCGGCTGCGCGTCGCCGCCATGGTCGATCTGGTCGGCGAGGACCTGAGCCTGGATCCGCGGCGCCTGGCCGGCCTGCAGCGCGCGGTGCGGCAGATGTTTCCGCAGGCGGCCGACTTCGACGCCGCCGAATCCTGGGCCGGGTTGCGTCCGGCCACGCCGGGGGGCACGCCCATCCTGGGCGCCACGCCGATTTCCAACCTGTGGCTGAACGTCGGCCATGGCGCACTCGGCTTCACCTTTGCCTTCGCCTCGGCGCGCATCGTCGCGGCGCTGGCCGCCGGTCAGGACAGCCCCCTGCCGCTGGATGGGCTCAAACTCGCGGCATGACGACGCTGGCCGAGCGCCTGCGCGACGCCGTGCAGGCGCAGCGCTTCGAGACCCTGCCCGACGCCCTGCGCGGCGGCGCGCCGCTCGACGCCTATCCGTCCCTTGACCTGGCGTTGTGCTGCTTCGACGGCGACCGGCCGCAGGCCCTCAACCTGCTCTTCTCGCGCGAACACCCGCAGGGCCTGGTGGGCGCCATCGCGCCGGGCCATGGCGCGCTGGGCAATATCGGCTTCGTCGCCGACGTGCAGGATGCGTCCGGTGCCTCGGTGGCCTGGCAGCCCGGCGCCGACTGGCAGAAGCTGCGCTTCGCGCCTCTGGCCGGCCGGGGAACGCGCTTCGTCGCGCCCTACCCGGCCTCGCTGCTCAAGCTGATGATCGCCACCGGCGTCGCGGCCTGGGCGCCGGACATCGACGCCGCCTGGACCCACGAGGGCGAGTCGCGGCGCCTGCGCGACTGGCAGCACGCCATGCTTTCCTTAAGCTGCAACCGCAGCACCGACGCCCTGGTGGCCTTCGGTCACGCTGCGGGCTGGCTGGCGACCGAGGCCCATCAGCCGCATGCGCTGCACCGCCTGTTTGAGCGTCTGGGACTGCGCACGCTGCGCCTTGCCGACACCACGCCGCGCGGCGGCTGGCGCAATGCCGACGGCGCCGGCGTCGGTCACCTGCAGATGACGGCCTGGGACAGCCTGCGCCTGCTCTGGTGGCTGGACCCCGAGGCGCCCCCCTGCCCCTGGAGCGCGGAGCCGCGCCTGCAGGGCCCGGGCCTGCAGGCGCTGTGGGCGGCCCTGCAGGACCAGCGGCTGCACGGATGGCTGCGCCACCCCGGCTTCGCGCACAAGACCGGCAACACCGAGAACTACGCCTCCGACGCCGGCCGGCTGCGCCTGGACGACGGACGCCTGTTGTTCGTCGCCATGACCAGCAGCCTCGGCGCGCGCTATGCCCAGGGCGAGCCGAGCGGCTTTCCCCTGCCCCTGCAGCAGCTCGGCGAAGCCCTGCTGCGCTTGTTCGACGTTTGACTCACCTGTCTGATCGCCCCGATGCACGCCCTGATCCCCCCGCTACCGGCCGACGCGCTGTTCGCCCTGCTGGCCCCCGCCGGCCCACCGCGCCCCTCGGCCATGGATGCGGTTCCGGGCCTGCTGCACGAACTGGGCGTCAACGCGCGCATCTACTCGTCCTGCCGCGGACCAGCCCAGCTGCACCACCTGGCAGCCAGCGATGCCCAGCGTCTGGCCGATCTGCACCATGCGCTGGACGACCCGGATGTGCACGCCTTGCTGGCGCTGCGCGGCGGCTATGGCTGCATCCGCCTGCTGGCCCAGCTCGACCGCGAGCGCGTGGCACGGGCAGGCAAGCCGCTGATCGGCTACTCCGACCTGACCAGCCTGCACGCCGTCTGGGCCCAGCTCGGCATCCCGGCCTGGCACGCGCCGATGCCGGCCTCGGACTGGGTGGTGACCGGCGGCCGCGCCGATGCCGAATTCCTGCTGGCCCAGCTGCGCCGCGGTCTTTGGCCAGGCGATGTGCAGCAGGTGCCGCAGACCCACCGGCTGAACCAACCCGGGCGCGCCCAGGGTCGTCTGCTCGGTGGCAATCTGTCGGTGCTGGCCTCCTGCCTGGGCACGCCGGCCATGCCGGATCTGGCCGGCTGCCTGCTCTTCCTCGAGGACATCGGCGAAGACCCCTACCGGATCGATCGCTATCTGGCGCAGCTGAAGCTGGCCGGCGCGCTGGCCGACGTGGCGGGCTTCGTGCTGGGCAGCTTCACCGACGCCGAGAACTGCGACGCCGTGCTGGCCGACCATCTGCAACCGCTCGCTCGCCCGCTGCTGGCCGGCTGGCCGGCCGGGCACGGCCAGCCGAATCGCGCGCTGGCGCTCGGCTTGCCCGTGACGCTGGACGTGGCCGAGCGCCAGCTGCGCTGGTGACCCGGCCCCCGCCCAGTGGCCCGAGGGGGGCGAACCCCGATCAGAAGCGGTAGCCGACGGTGAGCACGAGGCTGCGGCCGCGCGGGTCTGCCACGCGCGGCTCCCAGCTGCTGCCGGCCCCGGTGTTGCTGTCGTAGGCCACCGCAAACGGCGGATCCTTGTCGAACAGGTTCTTCACGATGCCGGTCACCGTCAGCCCCTTGATGCCGGTCCAGGTCATGCCGAGGTTGTAGGTGATGTACTCATCGACCTTGGCCTTCCAGTTCGGCGGCGAGACCAGCCCGGAGGCCACCCCCGGCAGCACCTGGTCGTTGTAGCCGCTGCGATAGAGCTGGCTGAAGGTGGCGCTCCAGTCACCGCGCTTGTAGGTCAGCGAGGCGTTGTGCTTCCAGCGCAGCCCGAGGTCACCGCCGAAACTGAACTTGCCGATCTCGCTGGCACCCCAGCCCACCGAGGGCAACACGCGCGACTTCTTGGTCAGCAGATAGGTGCCGTCGAGCGCGTAGGACCAGCTGGCGCCGAAGGCCTTGAACTCGCCGCCCAGACCGACCTCGACGCCCGAGGTTTCGGTCTCGCCGGCGTTGATCCAGCGCCGGTCGACCGCCGTGAGGGTGTTGTTGATGTAGAGGAATCGCTCGGGGAACAGCTCGTAGTTGTCGAGCAGCTGCTGCAGGCTCAGCAGCTGGATGGTGTTTTCGCGATTCACCTTCCACCAGTCCATCGACAGGGTCACGCCCTTGGTCGGTTCGACCACGAAACCGACGCTGGCCAGCTTGGCGTCCTCGGGCGCCAGATCGGGCTTGCCGCCGGTGATGATGTCGGCGGCACGGTCGATGATGGCGCAGCCCGGGATCGAGTTGTCGGGTCGGCGACCCGGGCAGGTGCGCGGATCGACCAGATCGCGGCCGGTGTAGACCGCAGCGCTGAAGCCGTTGAAGAGCTGGTTGAAGGTCGGCACCCGGAAGCCCGTGCTGTAGGAGCCGCGCATCAGGAAGGAATCCACCGGCTTCCAGCGCCCCGACACCTTGGGGTTGGTGCTCTTGCCGAAGCCGCTGTAGTCATCCTGGCGCGCCGCCAGCGTGACTTCGAGCGAGTCCATCAGCGGCAACAGCAGCTCACCATAGACCGCCTTGACCTCGCGCTTCACGCCGTCGAGCGCGTTGCCGTTGTCAAAGGGCGCGCCGAGGATCTCGGGGCGCTCGGTCGCCGCGCGGGCGTCGCCGGTGAACTTGTATTTCTCGGTGCGCAGGTCGACACCGACCGCCGCCATGGCCTTGCCGCCCGGCAGGTCGAACACCGGTCCGGATGCGCTGGCGTCGGTCTGCTGCATGGTGAATTCACCGCCGTACAGCACCACGCCAGCCGCCGAGGCCTTGGCCAGTTCGGCCAGGCCGGCGTCGGACTGCTTCTCTCCCGGGAACAGGAAGGGGTTGAGCTTGCCGGTGTTGAGCGCCTCGACGATGCCGTAGCTGAGCGGACGGCCATCGGCGGCGTTGACGCTGCGGGTGTAGTAGTAGCCGCCACCCAGCGTGGAGCGGGCCTCGCTCTTGGCCTCCAGGATGCCGGCCCGGTAGTCCCAGCCGCCGAACAGCGGGCCGTCGGCCGTCAGGGCCCAGCGCGAGGTATCGGTCTCGGTCTCGATCTCGCGCGGTCCGCATTCGACGCAGCGCCAGCGGTACGACAGCGGCTGGCCGCGCTGCGCCTCGGTCAAGGTGGCCGGGAAGGCCGTCAGCAGGGCGCTGAAGACGCGGTCGTAACCCGCCTGCGAGTCGGCATTGCGCGGGAACAGCAGCGGGCGCGAACCGGCCGGCGTCAGCTGGATGTTCGAGAAGCGCTTGGCCGACTCGGTGTTGGACGCCGTGAGTTCGGCCGCCAGCAGGTGCTCACCCAGCTTCAGCGAGCCGCGCACCACCAGGGTTTCGCTCTTCACGGGCTGCTGCAACACGGCCGCGCGCCCGGTATCCCAGGCGCAGGCCAGCGCGGCCTGCGGGAAGTCCCAGATCTTGTCGTCGTAGGCCTGCTGACCGTCGACGGCGCCGCAGCCCGGCTGCCCGGGCAGGTCCAGCACGTTGATGCCACCCGAATAACGCAGCACCGGGTTGGTGCCCGGGATGGGCGGGAAGGCCGCTGCGTTGGGGAACAGCGAGCCGGCAAACGGGAAGATGGTGGCGAAGGGCGTGCCGCGCGTGTCCACGCTCAGGCCCCGGTCGGGCTGGAAGGTGTTGACGAAGTCGCGTTGGTCGCCGCGCAGCGCCTTGTTGTCGCGCACGCCCAGGGTCGCCACGAGGTTGAAGCCGTCGGCCTCGATGTCGCCGAAACCGGCTGCCACCGAGCCGCTGAAGATGTTGCCGCCGCCCGCCTCGGTGAGGTCGGCGCTGCCGCGCAGTTCGGCGCCCCGGAAATCGTTGCGCATGATGAAGTTGATGACGCCGCCGACGGCATCGGTGCCGTAGATGGCGCTGGCGCCGTCTTTCAGCACTTCGATGCGCTCGATGGCCGCCATCGGGATCTGGTTCAGGTCGACGGTGCCGCCGTTGAGTCCGTGCGCTGCCACCCGGCGGCCGTTGAGCAGGATCAGCGTGGCATTGCTGCCCTGGCTGCGCAGGTTGGCGCTGGTGGCGCCGTTGTTGCCGCGCGCTGCGCCATCCACCACGTCGGCGTTGGAGGCGAGGTTGTCCAGGCCCGTGCCGTTGGTGTTGAGGTTGAGGATGAGCTGCTCGGCGCTGTTGATGCCGGCGCGCTCCAGGTCGGCCCGGCGGATCGTGATCATCGGCAACGCGCCCTCGGTGGCGATGCGCTTGATGCTCGAGCCGGTGACGACGATCTTCTCCAGTCGCTGGTCGCGATCCGGGGCCGGGGCCTGGGCCTGGGCCTGGGCCGAAGCGCCGAGGTGGGCGGCCAGACCGGTGACGAGCAAGCCACGAACCAGGGGTTTGAGTGTGTGCATGATGGGGACTCCAGAGCTTGCCAAAACGGCAACATGATTGCGGAGCCGGGCGCCGCATCCACCTAGGGCGCGGCCCGATGGCGGCGCACGCGGTGCGGGCATCCCATAACTTCAAGGCATGCGCAGGACCCGCCGCCCAGCGGGCCGTGCCTGCGCCAGGTCCGCTTGCGCCAGGGAATACAAGGCGTCGACGCTCGCCCACTGTGATGCCCCCGCAACACCTGGGGAGCGGCATCGGCGCAATAACCGCGTGGCATGCGACCGGACCAAACCCGCATGCGACTCGCGGGCAGGTTCCAGGGGGAGGACGGGGCGATTTCTGTCAGCATGCGCCGCCCATGCACTGCAATCCCACCCCATCGCTGGCCGCCTTGCCGGCACGACCCGGTCGCACCAGCCTGCCTGCCCTGCTGTCCACGCTCTTCATCACGCTCTTGAGCGCCTGCGCAAGCATGGCGCCGCACACAACGCCCATCCCCACGCCGGTGCGCGAGCTGATGCAAGCGCATCAGCTGGCCGAGACCGATCTGGCCTTCGTGGCCTTTGCGCTCGACGCGCCGGGCGAGCGCCTGGCCTGGCAGGCCGAGCGCGCCATGCCGCCGGCCTCGACCATGAAATCGCTGACCGGCATCGTGGCGCTGGACCGGCTCGGCGCGAACTGGCGCGGCCGCACCGAGTTGCTGGCCGAGGGGCCGGTACAGAACGGCGTGCTCGAGGGCGCGCTGGTGCTGCGCGGCGGCGCCGACGCCACGCTCGACTGGAACGCGCTGCATGGGCTGCTGCGCCAGGCGCGCGAGGCCGGCGTGCGCGAATTGCGCGCTGGCGTTCGCATCGATCGCAGCCGCTTCAACCCGGCGCGCGAGGACATCGGTGCTGCGCCCTTCGACGAGGCGCCCGAGTTCCCCTACAACACGCGCCCCGACGCCCTGAACCTGAATGGCAACGAGCTGACCCTGCACCTTGACGGCGCTGCGGATGGCGCTGCGGACGGCGGAGCGGGCGGCGTGCAGGCGCGCTGGGCACCGGCCTGGCCCGGCTTGAGCGTCGACGCCAGCGCCCTGCGCCCGGTCGAGCGCCCTTGCGCCGACTGGGATGCGGGCTGGCAGCCCCCCAGCGTGAAGGCGGACGCGGCCGGCGTGCGCGTGCGGCTGGCCGGCGAGTTTCCGCGCGGCTGCAAGGTGGCGCAGAACCTGAACCTCATCGACCGCCAGCAACTCGCCGCGCAGGCCATCCGCCAGCAGTGGCAGGAGTTGGGCGGCCAACTGGCCGGCGAGATCGTCGAGGGCCGCGCTGCGGCCGAGGCCCGGGTGATCGCCGTGCACCAGGCACCGCCGCTGGCCGAGTGGCTGCGCGGCGCCATGAAGCGCAGCGACAACCCGCTGACGCGCCTGCTCTACCTCGAACTGGGCGCCGCGCACCCGCAGGCCGGCGGCTTTGCCAGCACGCGGGCGGCGGCCGACGCCGCGCTGCGCGCCTGGCTGCGCGAGCACGGCATCGACGACCGCGCACTGGTGACCGACAACGGTTCGGGCCTGTCGCGCAGCGAACGCCTCAGCCCGGCCCTGCTGGCCGGCGCGCTGCAGGTGGCGGCCGGCAAGCCCTGGGCACCGGAACTGCAAAGTGCCCTGCCGCTGGCCGGTCGCGACGGCACGCTGGCGCGGCGCCTCAAGAACACCCCGGCGGAGGCGCGCGCGCGCCTCAAGACCGGCACGCTGCGCGACGCGGTCGGGCTGGCCGGCTACCTGCTGGACGGGCGCAACCGCCGCTGGGTGGTGGTGGCCCTGGTCCATGCCGAGCGCGCCGCCGAGCGTGGCCGCCCGGTCCTCGATGCCCTGATCGCGCACCTGGCTGCGCAACGCTGAATGCTCTCCACCGAAACCCCGAACACCCAGCATCCCGAGCTGGACCGCTACGACACCGAGCGCCTGGTGCGCGCCTTTGCCGACGACCAGTTGAACGCCGTGCAGGCGGTGCAGCAGGCGGCGGCCCAGCTGGCCGCCGCCGTCGAGGCCGCCGTGCCGCGCATCCGCGCCGGTGGGCGCCTGCTCTATTTCGGCGCCGGCACCTCCGGACGGCTCGGCCTGCTCGACAGCGTGGAGCTGCTGCCGACCTTCTCCTGGCCGAGCGAGCGGGCCGTCGCCAGCCTGGCCGGCGGAGCGCAGGCCCTGTTCGTCGCCGTGGAAGGTGCCGAGGACGACTTCGAACTGGGCGCGCGCGACCTGGCCGCGCAAGCGCCCACGCCCAACGACGTCTGCCTGTGCGTGGCGGCCAGCGGTGGCACGCCCTATGTGCTGGGGGCCATCCAGGCGGCGCGCGCCGCCGGCTGCCTGACGGTGGGCATCGCCAACAACCCCGGCGCACCGGTGCTCTTGCAGGCCGAGCTCGGCGTGCTGCTCGACACCGGGCCCGAAGTCATCAGCGGCAGCACGCGCCTGAAGGCCGGCACCGCGCAGAAGATCGCGTTGAACACCTTCTCGAGCAGCCTGATGGTGCGGCTGCACAAGGTCCACGGCAATCTGATGGTCGACGTGAAGGCGACCAACGCCAAGCTGCGCCGGCGTTCGGTGGCGTTGACGCAGCGCGCCAGCGGCGCCGGCGAAGCGACGGCCGCCGAGGCCCTGCAGGCGGCCGGCGGCAGCGTCAAGCTGGCCGTGCTGATGCTGCGCAGCGGTCTGGATGCTTCGACGGCGCGGCAGCGGCTCGAGGCGGTCGACGGCAATCTGCGCGCGGCGCTGGGCGCATGAACGAGCACGCCAAGCTTGCGGCCGGGCACAGAGCCGATTCCGAGCCGGGCCAGGGGTTCAGCAACTCCCCCTGGGCCTGGATCCCCACGCTCTACCTGCTGCAGGGCCTGCCCTATGTGGTGGTGATGACGCTCAGCGTCGTCATGTACAAGAACCTCGGGCTGAGCAACACCGACATCGCGCTCTACACCAGCTGGCTCTACCTGCCCTGGGTCATCAAGCCGCTGTGGAGCCCGCTCGTCGAGCTGCTCGGTACCAAGCGGCGCTGGATCTGGGCGCTGCAGTTCGTGGTCGGCGCGCTGCTGGCCGGCGTGGCGCTGACGCTGCCCATGGACCATTTCTTCCAGATGTCGCTGGCGGTGCTGTGGCTGATGGCCTTCGCCTCGGCCTCGCACGACATCGCCGCCGATGGCTTCTACATGCTGGCGCTGCCGACCCACCAGCAGGCCGCCTTCGTGGGCATCCGCTCGACCTTCTACCGCGTGGCCAACATCGCTGGCCAGGGCGGCCTCGTGTACCTGGCCGGCGAGCTCAGCGAACGCCACGGCAGCGCGGTGCTGGCCTGGCAGATCGTGATGGCGGTGCTGGCCCTCGCCTTCGTGCTGGTGGCGCTCTACCACCTGTGGGCGCTGCCGCGGCCCGCCAGCGACCAGGCCGGTTTGCGGGGTGACCTGCTCGGCGACTTCTGGACCGTGTTCAAGGCCTACTTCGCCAAGCCCGGCATCCTGGTCATCCTGGCCTATCTGCTGCTCTACCGCTTCCCCGAGGCGCAGTTGCTGAAGCTGGCCACGCCCTTCCTGCTCGACCCGCTGGACCAGGGCGGCCTGGGCTTGAGCACCAAGCAGGTCGGCATCGCCTACGGCACGGTGGGCCTGATCGCACTGACCCTGGGCGGCATCTGCGGCGGACTGCTGATCGCCCGCTTCGGTTTGAAACGCTGTCTGTGGCCCTTGATTTTGGCCATGCACCTGCCCAACCTGGTGTTCCTGGCGATGGCGCTGACGCACCCGGGCAGCCTGTGGGTGATCAGCGGCGCACTGGCGCTCGAGCAGTTCGGCTATGGCCTCGGGTTCACGGCCTACCTGATGGTCATGATCCTGGTTGCCGACGGGCCGCACAAGACCGCGCATTACGCGATCTGCACCGGCTTCATGGCGCTCGGGATGATGCTGCCGGGCATGTGGAGCGGCTGGCTGCAGGACCAGTTGGGCTACGTGAATTTCTTCGGCTGGGTGCTGGTGGCGACGATTCCGTCCTTCATCGTCACGGCACTCATCAAGGTGCCCGAGGGCTTCGGAAGAAAAACATGAGCCCCCAGTCTTCGGCGCTGCGCGCCTTCGCCACCCCCCGAGGGGGCGCGCCCCGCTTGGGAGCGGCCCTGCGCTGGGGCCACGCATGAGCGGACGCCTGCTCAGCTTGGACGCCTTCCGCGGCTTCACCATCGCCGCCATGCTGCTGGTCAACAACCCGGGCGACTGGGCGCATGTCTACAAGCCCTTGCTGCACGCCGAGTGGCACGGCTGGACAGCCACCGACTGGGTGTTCCCGTTCTTCGTCTTCATCAGCGGCATCTCGATGACGCTGAGCCTGTCGCGCCGCGCGGCGCTGGGCGACGACCGGCTCCCGCTGATGCTGACGACGATGAAGCGCGGGCTTGTCATCGTCTTCATCGGCCTGCTGCTGAACGTCATCCCAGCCTTCGATCTGACGGCCCTGCGCATCCCCGGCGTGCTGCAGCGCCTGGGCCTGCTGACGATCGCCTGCGCGCCGCTGGCGGTCTACCTGGGCTGGCGCGGCCAGGCGCTGGTGGGCCTGGCGGCAATGGCGCTCTACACCGCGCTGATGCTCTGGGTACCGGTCACCGGCCCCGACGGCGTGACCCGTGTGGGCTCGCTGCTGCCCGGAGAGGACACCGCCGCCGCGCTCGACCGCTGGCTGATGGAGGGCCACCTGTGGGCCAGGTCCAGGACCTGGGACCCCGAGGGCCTGCTCTCCACGCTGCCGGCGCTGGGCAGTTCGGTGGCCGGCCTCCTCGTCGGCCATTGGCTGGCCACGCAGCGCCAGGGGCTGGAAAAGACCGCCTGGCTGTTCCTGGCCGGCTTGCTGAGCCTGCTGGCCGGCGAGTGGCTCAACGCCACCAGCCTGCCGATCAACAAGGCGCTGTGGACGCCGGCCTATGTGTTCGCGATGACCGGCTGGGCCTGCCTGGTGTTCGGCGCGACCCACTTCCTGCTCGACACCCAGCCCGACGCGCACGCCCGTGAGGCCTGCACGCGCTGGGCGCAGCCGCTACGGGCCTACGGCATGAATGCGCTCTTCCTGTTCGTCTCCAGCAGCCTGCTGGCCAAGCTGCTGGGCTCCGTGACGCTCGGCGGGCAGAGCCTCAAGGCCCTGCTCTACGCGCCGCTGGCGGCCCTGCCCATCGCCCCCGTCAACGCCTCGCTGCTCTTTGCCATCGGCTTCGTGCTGGTGTTCTGGGGCATCGCCCACCTCATGTTCAAACGCCAATGGTTCATCAAGGTCTGACGCGCCGCCACGGCCTGTTGGCCGCGGGCAGCCTGCTGCTCGGCGGCTGCGCCGCCACCGCACCGCGGCCCACGCCCATTCCCGCCAACACCGCCGAGCCGCTGCTGGCCCCGCCCACCCCCCGCGAGTTCCGCGCCGCCTGGGTGGCGACGGTGGCCAACATCGACTGGCCAAGCCGCAAGGGCCTGAGCCGGGACGAGCAGATCGCCGAGATCGTCGCGCTGTGCGAACGCGCCGCACAGCTGCGCCTCAACGCCCTGATCGTGCAGGTGCGCACCAGCTGCGACGCGCTCTACGCCAGTGCGCTCGAGCCCTGGAGCGAGTACCTCAGCGGCACGCAGGGTCAGGACCCGGGCTACGACCCGCTGGCGGTCTGGGTGCGCGAGGCACATGCCCGCGGTCTGGAGCTGCACGCCTGGTTCAACCCCTACCGCGCGCGCCAGCTCAGCGCCGTCGGCGAGCTGCATGCCACGCACCTGGCCAACACGCAGCCGGGCTGGGTCAAGCGCTACGGCAAGCAGCTCTGGCTGGACCCCGGAGAGCCCGAGGCCGCCGCGCACAGCCTGGCCGTGTACCGCGACGTGCTGAGCCGCTACGAGGTCGACGGCCTGCACATCGACGACTACTTCTACCCCTACCCCGAGAAGGACGCCGAGGGCCGCGAGGTCCCGTTCCCCGATGACGAGAGCCACGCCCGACACGGCGAAGGCCTGCCGCGCGCCGACTGGCGGCGCCGCAATGTCGACCGCCTGGTGCAGGCCATGCATGCGCTGGTGCGCGAGCTGCGCCCGCAGGCCCGCTTCGGCATCTCGCCCTTCGGCCTGATGCGCCCCGACCAGCGGCCGCCCGGCATCCAGGGCTTCAGCCAGTACGACCAGCTCTACGCCGATGTCGAGCGCTGGCTGGCCGAGGGCTGGCTCGACTACCTGGTGCCGCAGCTCTACTGGCCGATGGCGCAGACCGCCCAGGCCTTCGGCCCGCTGCTGAGCCGCTGGCTGGAGCTCAACCCGCGCCAGCGCCATGTCTATGCCGGGCTCTACACCAGCCGCATCAACGCCACGCCGCAGAGCTGGGCGCCGCAGGAGATCCTCGGCCAGGTGCAGCTGACGCGCGCGCTGCATCCCGAGGGCGGCCATGTGCACTTCAGCATGGCGGCCTTGATGCAGGACCGCCAGGGCGTGGCCGCGCAGCTGGCCGCCGGGCCGTACGCGCAGGCCGCGCTGCCGCCGGCCATGCCCTGGCTGAGCGACCGCGCCCCGCCCGCGCCGGCGCTGCAGCGCGAGGCGGCGGGTTGGCGCCTGCTGCCGGCCTGGCTGCAGCCGCAAGGCCCGCTGGTGAGTTGGGTGCAGGCGCCCGATCCGACCGGCTTGGGCAGCGTGCGGCGCGCGCTGCTGTGGTGGCGCGAGCAGGGGCAATGGCGCGCCCAGCTGGTCGACGTGCGGCAATCTTTTGACTGGCCGGCAGGCGCCGATGCGCTGGTGGCCTCGCTGTTCAACGCCACCGGGGTGGAGGGCGCACGCCGCGCCTGGCACCGCCACGAACTCGACGCGACGAGGACCCCATGACCCAGCAACTTTCCCGGCGCCTGCTGGCGCTGACCTGTGCCGCCCTGCTCAGCGCCTGCCAGACCACCGGCGTGAAGATCGACCGCAGCCACACCAGCGAGAACCAGGACAGCCGTGTGCTCTTCCTGGTGCTGCACTACACGGTGGGCAACTTCGAGTCCTCGCTCAAGGTGCTGACGCAGGCCGCGCACGGCAAGGTCAGCAGCCACTACCTGGTGAGCGAGGAGCCCGTGCGCACCTACCAACTGGTGGACGAGGGCCGCCGCGCCTGGCACGCCGGCCCCTCCTACTGGAAGGGCAACGCCATGCTCAACGCCAGCTCGGTGGGCATCGAGATCGTCAACCGCGGCTGGGTCAAGGGCGAGGACGGCGTGCTGCGCTACACCCCCTTCCCCGAGGCGCAGATCGACGAGGTGCTGGCGCTGTCCCGGGAGATCGTGCAGCGCCACGGCATCCGGCCCGAGCGCATCGTCGGCCACGCCGAGATCCAGCCGCGCAGCAAGCAGGATCCCGGCCCGCTGTTTCCCTGGAAGCGCTTCTACGAGGCCGGCCTGATCGCCTGGCCCGACGCCGCCTTCGTCGAGGCCAGGCGGGCCGAGTACGCGCTGCAGCCGCCCGATCTGGCCTGGTTCCAGGACCGCCTGGCGCGCCACGGCTACGCCACGGCGACGCTGCCCAACCCCGACGGCACGCTCGACGCCTACACGCGCGACTGCCTGGCCTCGTTCCAGATGCGCTACCGGCCCGCCAGGCATGACGGCGAGCCGGACGCCGAGACCGCCGCGCTGCTGCACGCCGTCACCACGCCCGAAGCGATGAAGCTGCTGACGCCGCCGCCCGAGTCCCGCCCATACACCAGCCGATGGTGAGCATGAAGTTCCTGCTTTCGCGCCTGCTCGGGCTGTTGCCGACCCTGTTCGGCGTGACCCTGATCGCCTTCGGCCTGATCCGCCTGGTGCCGGGTGACCCGGTCGAAATCATGATGGGCGAGCGCGCGCTGACGCCCGAACGCCACGCCGCACTGATGCAGGAGCTGGGGCTCGACGTCGCGCTGCCGCAGCAGTACCTGCGCTACCTCGGCCAGTTGCTGCAGGGCGATCTGGGCCGCTCGCTGGTGACGCGCGAACCGGTGGTCAGCGAACTGGCGGCGCGCTTCCCGGCCACGCTGGAGCTGGCGGCTGCGGCGCTGGCGGTCTCGGTGTCGCTCGGCCTCGTGACCGGCGTGCTGGCGGCGCTGCGGCGTGGTGGCTGGCTGGACCGCGCGCTGATGACCCTTGCCACCGTCGGCCACTCGATGCCGGTGTTCTGGTGGGCGCTGATCCTCATCATGTTCTTCTCCGTGGGACTGGGCTGGACGCCGATCTCGGGCCGGCTGGCGGTCGAGTACGACATCGAGCGCCACAGCGGCTTCATGCTGATCGACGCCTGGCGCAGTGGCCAGGACGGCGCGCTGGCCAGCACCTTGCGCCACCTGGCCTTGCCGGCGCTCACCCTGGGCACCTACAGCATGGCCGTGGTGGCGCGCATGACGCGCGCCAGCCTGCTCGAGGTGCTGCGCGAGGACTTTGTTCGCACCGCGCGCGCCAAGGGCCTGAGCGAGGGCGTCGTCATCGTGCACCACGCGCTGCGCAATGCGCTCATCCCGGTCATCACCGTGATCGGCCTGCAGGCCGGCGGACTGCTCGGTGGCGCGGTGCTGACCGAGACCATCTTCTCCTGGCCCGGCATCGGCAAATGGCTGATCGACGCCATTGCGCGGCGCGACTACCCGGTGGTGCAGGCCGGCATCCTGCTCACCGCGCTGACCTTCATCGCCGTCAACCTGCTCGTCGACCTGCTCTACGGCGTGGCCGACCCGCGCATGCGAAGGGTGTCGGCATGAACGCACGGATTCCGAACTCTCTGAAGCTGCCGCTGGCCCTGCTCGTGCTGCTCCTGCTGGCGGCACTGCTGGCCCCCCTGCTCACGCCGCACTCCCCCATCGAACAGGATCGCGCGCTGCTGCTGGCGCCGCCGGCCTGGGCCGCGGGCGGCAGCAGCCTGCACTGGCTGGGCACCGACGAACTGGGCCGCGACCTGCTGGCGCGCCTGCTGCATGGCGCGCGCGTCAGCCTCGGCATCGGCGCGGCCGCGGTGGCGCTGGCGCTCGTTCCGGGCGTGCTGCTCGGCCTGCTGGCGGCCTTCTACCCGCACAGGCTCGGCAGCACGCTGATGCGCCTGATGGACCTGCTGCTGGCGCTGCCGGGCCTGCTGCTGGCGATCTGCGTGCTGGCGGTGCTGGGTCCGGGGCTGACCAACACGGTGATCGCCATCGCCATCGGCGCGCTGCCCGGCATGACGCGCCTGACGCGCGCCACCGCGTTGTCGGAGATGGCCAAGGGCTATGTGATGGCGGCGCGCGCCATGGGCGCCAGCCCGGCGCGCATCATGCTGCGCACCGTGCTGCCCAACTGCACGGCGCCGCTCACGGTCAGCGCCACGCTGGCTTTTTCGAGCGCCATCCTGGAGGCCGCCGGTCTGGGCTTTCTGGGCCTGGGCGTGCAGGCGCCCACGCCCGAATGGGGCGCCATGCTGTCGGCGGCGCGCGACTACCACGAGCGCGCGCCCTGGACCGTGCTGTTCCCCGGCCTGGCCATCCTGTTGACGGTGCTGTGCGTCAACCTGCTGGGTGACGGCCTGCGCGACGCCCTGGACCCCAAGCTGCAGCGCCGCGCCTGAGTGGGTCGGTCGCCCGATGCGTGCCGCTCAACGCAGGCGCGAGGGCAGTTCCGGCACCGGCTCGGGCAAGCCGCAGACGCGCGCGAACAGCTGCTCGTAGCGGTAGCGCATCAGCGGCAGGCCATGCGCCTCGAGCGCCTGCTCGCGCGCCGCGTTGGCCAGGCGCTCGGCGCGCTCGGGGTCGCTGAGCAGTTGGCGCAGCGCCCAGGCCAGCGCGGCCGGGTCGCCGGGCGGCACCAGCAGGCCGGTGCGGTCGTGCTCCAGCACCCCGTCCACGCCCGGCACCAGCGAGGCCACGCAGGCGCAGCCGGCGGCCATGGCTTCGACCAGGGCCAGCGGCATGCCCTCCCAGCGCGTCGACAGCGCAAAGATCTGCTGGCTCTTGAGCAGGTCGGCGACGCGCGGCTCGTAGCCCAGGAAGCGCACCTGCTCGGCCAGCTTGAGGCGTTGCGCCAGGCCCTCGGCCTCGCGCTGCAGGCTGGCCTTGCCGCTGCCGGCCAGATGCAGGGTGGGGGTCAGGCCATGTTCGTCGCGCAGCAGCGCCAGCGCACGGATCAAGGTCAAGTGGTCCTTCTGCCGGGCGAAACGTGCGCTCATCACGATGCCCGGCTCGCGCGCCGCAAAGCTCGGCACGGCGGTGAAGCGCGAGACGTCGATGCCGTTGGGGATGTGCTGGGTGATGGCCGGCGGCATGCCAAGGCGCAGCAGGGTCTGCTCGACGCCGGCGCTGACGCCGACGATGGCGTCGCTGCGCTGCGCCAGCCAGCGCGCCTGGGCCAGCCGCCACGGCGTGTAGCGCTCGCGCGAGTTGTGCTCGACCTGCACGAGATGCGGCACGCCGGCCCACAGCGCCGCGTGCCGGCCCAGCAGGTGCTCGGGGAAGCCATGCGCCACCATCAGCTGCGGGCGCAGCCGGCGGCACAGGCGCCACAGGGCCCACAGCGTGGCGGCGTGGCTCCAGCCGGGCACCACCTCGACCCGCAGGCCGGATTCCCGCAGCCGCGCCACGCGCTCCATGGCCGTGCTGCGCTTGCGGCGCAACACCAGCACCGGTTCGAAATGCCCCGCATCCAGATTGGCGCGCGCCAGATCGATGGCCACCTGGGTGGCCCCGGAGAAGCCTCCGGTGACGAAATGGATGACGCGGGGCAGGGAGCCTTCGGACATGCGCCCAGTGTAGGAGCCGTGACAATCGCGCCCGCATGACCGAGTCCGCCCGCGAACCGCTGAAGACCACCGCCCAGCGCCTGCTGCCCTTCGTGCGCCCCCATCTGCGCGGCTTCTGGGCGGCGGTCGGTGCCTACGTACTGGCCGCACTGACCGAGCCGCTGATCCCGCAGTTGCTGAAGGTCGTGCTCGACGACGGTTTTTCCAAGCAGGACGCCTTCCCGATCTGGATGGTGCCGGTGGTGTTGATCGGGCTCTTCCTGCTGCGCGGCCTGTTCGGCTTTGCCGGCCAGTACCTGCTGCACTGGACCATCGGGCGCACCGTGCAGAGCCTGCGCGTGGCGCTGATGGACGCGCTGCTGCGCGCCGACGCCCGGCTCTACACCAGCCTGCCTGGCGGCACTGCGGTGACCAAGGTGGTGAGCGACCCGCTGCAGGCGGTGCACCTGCTGGGCACCGCGGCGGTGACGGTGCTGCGCGACGGCCTGCCGGCGCTGGCCTCGCTGGGCTATCTGCTCTACCTGAACTGGAAGCTGACGCTGCTGACGATGACCATCCTGCCGGTGATGGCGCTGGTGTTGAAGCTGGTGAACCGCCGCGTGCGCCAGGCCGGCACGCGCGCCTACGACGCGCAGATGCAGCTCAGCAGCGTGACCGACGACCTGGCGCGCGCCTGGAAGCTGATCCGCTCGTTCGGCGCCCAGGGCTTCGAGCGCGAGCGCTTTGCCGCCGCCGCCCAGTCCGTGCGTCAGCACGCGCTGAAGCAGACCGCGGCCAACGCACTGTCGCAGCCGCTGTCGCAGATGGTGGCCTCGGTGGGCATCTCGGCGATCGTCAGCATGGCGCTGCTGCAGGGGCGCCAGAGCGGCGCCACGCCCGGCGAGTTCGTCGCCTTCATCGGCGCGCTGATGCTCTTGATGAGCCGCGCCCGCCACCTGGCCGAGGTGGCGCAACCCATCACCAATGGGCTGATCGTGGCGCGCGGCTGCATGGAACTGCTGGACACGCCGCCCGAGGCGGATGCGGGCCGCGAGGACATCGGCCGCGCGCGCGGCGAGATCGAACTGCAGGACGTGCGCCTGCAATACCCCGGCAGCAGCCAGCCGGCGCTGCAGGGCCTGAGCCTGCGCATCCCGGCCGGTCAGACCGTGGCGCTGGTCGGGCCTTCGGGCGCGGGCAAGAGCAGCGTCATCCATCTGCTGCAGGGCTTTGCGCCGCCCGATGCCGGCACGATCTGCCTGGACGGACGCGACGTGGCCGAGCTGAGCCGCACCAGCCTGCGCCGGCAGTTCGCGGTGGTGAGCCAGGACATCGTGCTGTTCGACGACACCGTGCAGGCCAATGTGGCCTATGCACAGGTGCAGCCCGACGTCGCGCGGGTCGAGCAGGCGCTGAGGGACGCCGCGCTCTGGGACTTCGTGCAGACCCTGCCGGACGGGCTGCGGACGCGCATCGGCGCCAACGGCAGCACCTTGTCAGGCGGCCAGCGCCAACGTCTGGCGATTGCCCGCGCGCTCTACCGCGACGCCCCCGTCTGGGTCTTCGACGAAGCCACCTCGGCGCTCGACACCGAGAGCGAACGCGCGGTGCAGGAGGCGCTGGCCGCCCAGCAAGGGCGACGCACGCTGATCCTGATCGCCCACCGCCTCTCGACGGTGCGCGGGGCCGACTGCATCCAGGTGCTGCAAGCCGGCCGCGTGGTGGAGCATGGCAGCCACGCCGAACTGATGGCGCGCGGCGGCGTGTACGCCGGGTTGGTGCAGATGAACGAGTTGGAGGCATGAACAGCCTGCAGCCGCTAATCCAGAGCCGCATCGTGACGCTGCGGGAGCAACGTGTGATGCTGGACGCTGACCTCGCCCAGCTCTACGGCGTGGAAACGCGGGTGCTGGTGCAAGCCGTCAAGCGCAATCTGGCGCGCTTTCCGGCCGATTTCATGTTCAAGCTCAGCACGCAAGAGTGGTCCGCTTTGAAATCACAAGCCGTGATCTCAAACGCCGTGCCGGCCGCTGGCCGCGGTGGCCGCCGTACAGCGCCCTATGCTTTTACCGAACAAGGCGTGGCCATGCTCTCGTCCATCCTGGGCAGCCCGCGCGCCATCACGATCAACATCGAGGTCATGCGCACCTTCGTGCGCGTTCGCGCGGTGGCTGCCACCCATGCCGAGCTCACCCATCGCCTTGCCGAACTGGAGGACAAGGCACAGGCTTTGGCAACCGATCATGACCTGCTGAGCCACAACACCCGTGCGCAGTTCAAACAGGTGTTTGATGCGCTGCGCGCCCTGATGACGCCTCCCGAGCCGCCGAAGCGGCCCATCGGCTTCGTGCCTTCGTCGGACAAGAACTGAGCACCCCCAGGTCCGGGCCAGCCCGGCCCGCCCCCGGCGGGGGTTAAGGTGCCTGGCAAAGCCCGTTCACCTTAAGAGTGAGTGCTGATCAAGTCCCCTTGGAAGGCGGGGGCTTGCTCGCGCTGCGCTCAGGAGGGTCTGCATAACCCAGTGCAGCCCGCTCTACAGCGCCAGCCGCTCGCGCGCCGCGCGGTACTCACGCTCGAGCCGATCCACCAGCGCCGCCGTCGGCAGCACCGCCTTCACCGGGCCGATGCCCTGGCCGCAGCCCCAGATGTCCTTCCAGGCTTTGGCTGCCGCACCACCGCCGAAATTCATCTTGCTCGGATCGCTCTCGGGCAGGTGGTCGGGGTCGAGCCCGGCGGCCACGATGGACGGCTTCAGGTAGTTGCCGTGCACGCCGGTGAACAGATTCGTGTAGACGATGTCGTCGCTGCTGCCGGCCACGATGGCCTGCTTGTAGGCCTCGGCGGCACGCGCCTCGTCGGTGGCGATGAAGGCCGAGCCGATGTAGGCCAGGTCCGCGCCCATGGCCAGCGCGGCCAGGATGCCATCGCCGCTGCCGATGGCGCCCGACAGCAGCAAGGGGCCGTCGAACCACTCGCGGATCTCCTGGATCAGCGGGATCGGGTTCTTCACGCCGGCATGGCCGCCGGCGCCGGTGGCCACGGCGATCAGACCGTCGGCGCCCTTGGCGATGGCCTTCTTGGCGAAGGCGTTGTTGATGATGTCGTGCAGCACGATGCCGCCCCAGGCGTGCACGGCGGCATTGATGTCCTCGCGCGCCCCCAAGGAGGTGATGACGATGGGCACCTTGTACTTGGCGCACACCGCCATGTCGTGCTCGAGCCGGTCGTTGCTCTTGTGCACGATCTGGTTGATCGCGTAGGGCGCCGCCGGTCGCTCGGGGTGGGCGGCGTTGTGCGCGGCCAGGCCTTCGCTGATCTCGGCCAGCCAGTCGTCGAGCAACTCGGCCGGGCGCGCATTGAGCGAGGGCATGCTGCCCACCACGCCGCTGGTGCATTGGGCGATCACCAGCTTGGGGTTGCTGACGATGAACAGCGGCGAGCCCACCACGGGCAGGCGCAGGCCCTTCAGGATGTCCGGCAATGCCATGTCAGAAGGCCTCCAGCGGCAGGCCAAGGCAGCTCTCGGCGCCGTTGAGGATGGCGTCGCGCAGCGCGGCGGTGCGCGGCAGGATGTGCTCGGCGTAGAAGCGCGCGGTGGTGACCTTGGCCTGCATGAAGGCGAGGTCCTCGCCGGCCTGAATGGCTTTTTCGGCCGCCAGCAGGCCGCGCGCCAGGCACCAGCCGGCCGCCAGGTTGCCGGCCAGCATCAGATAGGGCACCGAGCCGGCGAACACGGCGTTGGGATTGCCCTTGCCCTGAGCGGCCATGAAGTCCACCACCGCCTCGTAGGCCTGGCGGGCGTGCGACAGATTGGCGCGCACGGCGTGGGCGGCCGCACCATGCTGCGAAAGCTCGGCCTCGGTCTCCTCGACGCGCTGCGCCAACCCGAGCGCGAACTGGCCGCCGTCGCGCAGGGTCTTGCGGCCGATCAGGTCGTTGGCCTGGATGGCCGTGGTGCCTTCGTAGATGGTGAGGATCTTGGCGTCGCGGTAGTGCTGGGCCGCGCCGGTCTCCTCGATGAAGCCCATGCCGCCGTGCACCTGCACGCCCAGGGATGTGACCTCGTGCGCGACCTCGGTGCTGTAGCCCTTGACCAGCGGCACGAGGAATTCGTAGAAGGCCTGGGCGTCCTTGTCGCCCAGCGCGTGGGCGCGGTCGTAGCAGCCGGCTGCATACAGGGCCAGCGCGCGGCAGCCCTCGGTGAGCGCACGCATGGTCATCAGCATGCGACGCACGTCGGGGTGGTGGATGATGGTCGCGGCGCCGGGGGTCGAGCCGTCCACGGGACGGCTCTGCACGCGGTCGCGGGCGTAGTGCACCGCGTGCTGGTAGGCGCGCTCCGACAGTGCCAGTCCCTGGATGCCGACACCGAAGCGCGCCGCGTTCATCATGATGAACATGTACTCGAGGCCGCGGTTCTCCTGGCCGATCAGCTCGCCCACGGCACCAGGGCCGGTGCCGCTGGCGTCCTGGGCCATGCCGTCGCCGAACTGCAGCACGGCGGTGGGGCTGGCCTTGATGCCCAGCTTGTGCTCGATGGAAACGCAGTGCGCATCGTTGCGTGCGCCGAGCTGGCCGTCGGCGTTGACGAGGAACTTCGGCACCAGGAACAGGCTGATGCCCTTGACGCCGGCGGGCGCGTCGGGGGTGCGGGCCAACACCAGGTGGACGATGTTGTCCGCCATGTCGTGCTCGCCGTAGGTGATGAAGATCTTGGTACCGAACAGCTTGTAGGTCCCGTCAGCCTGGGGCTCGGCGCGCGTGCGCACGGCGGCCAGGTCCGAGCCGGCCTGCGGCTCGGTCAGGTTCATGGTGCCGGTCCAGCTGCCGTCGATGAGCTTCGGGAGATAGAGTGCCTTCTGCGCGTCGCTGCCGGCGGTCAGCAGGGCCTCGATGGCGCCGTCGGTCAGCAGCGGGCACAGCGCGAAGCTCAGGTTGGCGCCCTGCACCAGCTCCTGGCAGGCGGCGGCGATGGTCTTGGGCAGACCCTGGCCACCGAAGTCCTCGGGGTGCACCAGACCCTGCCAGCCGCCTTCGGCGTACTGGCGGAAGGCTTCCTTGAAGCCCGGCGTGGTGCTCACGCTGCCGGCCGAGAAGCTCGACGGGTTCTTGTCGCCCTCGTGGTTGAGCGGGGCGATGACCTGCTCGGAGAGCTTGGCGCATTCCTCGAGCACCGCAGCGGCGGTGTCCAGACCGTGGTCGGCGTGCGCAGGCACGCTGGCGGCCAGGCCGTCGAGGTCGGCGAGTTGGGCGATGTTGAAGAGCAGGTCCTTGACCGGGGCGGTGTACGACATGGGGAGCTCCAGAAACAAAAAAGGGGCACCGCAGTGCCCCTCGTCACGGGTCGGTTCAGAGGCTGTTGACCAGCTCGGGGACGGCGGCGAACAGGTCCGCCTCGAGGCCGTAGTCGGCCACCGAGAAGATCGGCGCCTCGGGGTCCTTGTTGATGGCGACGATGACCTTGCTGTCCTTCATGCCGGCCAGGTGCTGGATGGCGCCGCTGATGCCGCAGGCCACATACAGCGAGGGCGCGACGATCTTGCCGGTCTGGCCGACCTGCCAGTCGTTGGGCGCGTAGCCGGCGTCCACCGCCGCGCGGCTGGCGCCCAGCGCGGCGCCGAGCTTGTCGGCCAGCGGCGTGAGCACGGCATTGAACTGATCGCTCGAGCCCATGGCGCGGCCGCCCGAGACGATGATCTTGGCCGCCGTCAGCTCGGGGCGGTCGCTCTTGGTCTGCTCGCGGCCGACGAATCGGCTCTTGCCGCTGTCGGCCACCACCGCAAGCGCCTCCACTGCGGCGCTGCCACCGGTGGCCGGGGCGGCGTCGAAGCCGGTCGTGCGCACGGTCAGCACCTTCACGGCGTCAGCGCTCTGCACGGTGGCGATGGCGTTGCCGGCGTAGATCGGGCGCTCGAAGGTGTCGGCGTTCACCACCTTGGTGACGTCGCTGAGCTGGGCCACGTCGAGCAGCGCGGCAACACGCGGCGCGGCGTTCTTGCCGGCCGCGGTGGCGGGGAACAGGATGTGGCTGTAGCCAGCAGACGCATCTTTGAGCACCGCGAGCACCTGGGCCGCAACGTTCTCGGCCAGGCCTTCGGCCAGCGCGGCGCCGTCGGCGTGCAGCACCTTGGCCACGCCGGCGATGGCGGCGGCGGCCTGCGCGGCGGCGCCGGCGTTGTGGCCGGCCACCAGCACGTGCACCTCGCCGCCACAGGCGACAGCGGCGGTGACGGTGTTCAGCGTGGCGCCCTTCAGGCTGCCATGGTCGTGTTCAGCAATGACGAGGACGGACATCTCAGATCACCTTGGCTTCGTTCTTCAACTTGGCCACCAGCGTGGCCACGTCGGGCACCTTGACGCCGGCGCCGCGCTTGGCGGGCTCGGCCACCTTGAGCGTCTTGATGCGCGGCGTCACGTCGACGCCGAGGTCGGCCGGTTTCACGACCTCCAGCGGCTTCTTCTTGGCCTTCATGATGTTGGGCAGCGTGACGTAGCGCGGCTCGTTGAGGCGCAGGTCGGTGGTGATGACCGCCGGCAGCGAGAGCTGGACCGTTTCCAGGCCGCCGTCCACCTCGCGGGTGACCTTGACGCCGCCATCGGCCGCCTCGACCTTCGACGCAAAGGTGCCTTGCGGCATGCCGGTCAGCGCGGCCAGCATCTGGCCGGTCTGGTTGCAGTCGTCGTCGATGGCCTGCTTGCCGAGGATGACGAGTTGCGGGGCTTCCTTGTCGACGAGGGCCTTGAGCAGCTTGGCCACGGCCAGGGGCTGCAGTTCGACCTCGCTCTCGACCAGGATGGCGCGGTCGGCGCCGATGGCCATGGCGGTGCGCAAGGTCTCCTGGCACTGCGTGACGCCGCAGGAGACGGCGATGATCTCGGTGACCACGCCCTTCTCCTTCAGGCGCACGGCCTCTTCGACGGCGATTTCGTCGAACGGATTCATCGACATCTTGACGTTGGCGATGTCCACACCGGTGCCGTCGCTCTTGACGCGCACCTTGACGTTGTAGTCCACCACCCGCTTGACGGGCACCAGCACTTTCATCCCAGGTCTCCTAGAGGGAAATCACTGCGAACGATTCTAGGGGTCGGCCCCAGTGGGAACAGCTGGTTTCAGGGCAAACGAGCGTTGAAAATAGAACGGTCGTTCTATTTTTCCCCACTGACCGTGATTCCTTCCTGCATTGGCGTGTTCGACTCGGGCGTGGGCGGCCTGACGGTGGCCGATGCGCTGCGCAGGGCGCTGCCCGGCGCGACGCTGCGCTACCTGGCGGACAGCGCCTGCGCACCCTATGGCGAGAAGAGCCCGGACTTCATCCGTGCGCGCAGCCTGACGATGGCGCAGCATCTGATCGACCACGGCGCACGCCTGCTGGTGATCGCCTGCAACACCGCCACCGCACACGCCGCCGAGGCCATCCGCGCCGCCCACCCGGGGCTGCCGGTGGTCGGCATCGAACCGGGCGTCAAGCCCGCCGTGAGTGCGACCCGCAATGGCCGTGTGGGCGTGCTGGCCACCAAGGCCACGCTGCAGAGCGAACGGTTCCGGCAACTGATCGAACGGCATGCGTCGGGCGTGCAGGTGGCCGCCGTGGCCTGTTCGGGTGTCGTGGCGCACATCGAGGCCGGTGATCTGGGCTCGGAGGCGCTGCTGGCCCTGGTGCAGCGCTATGCCCGTGCATTGCGGGAAGCCGGCGTCGACACCGCCCTGCTGGGCTGCACCCACTACCCGCTCATCCGTCCGCTTTGGCAGTCGGCGCTGGGGCCGGGCGTGCAGTTGCTGCAGATCGAGGATGCGGTGGCACAGCAGGCCGTCCGCCTGTGGCCCCTGGAACTCGGCGGCTCGAACCCTGTCGTGCTGAGCAGCACCGGCGATCCGGCGGTACTGGGCCGCCTCGCTCGAGAGGCCTTGGGCTGGGAGGGCTTCGCACTGGAAACCGTGCTGGTGCCAGGAACGGGGATCGAACCCGTACGGCCCCGCTAAGGGCCGGCGGAGTTTAAGTCCGCTGCGTCTACCGATTTCGCCACCCTGGCGGGCGGGCCGGGGGCATTCTCGCTGGAGCGGGAAACGAGGCTCGAACTCGCGACCTCAACCTTGGCAAGGTTGCGCTCTACCAACTGAGCTATTCCCGCGCATCCGGCAGGGCGCCGGACGGTGCAAGTCTGGAGCGGGAAAGGAGGCTCGAACTCCCGACCTCAACCTTGGCAAGGTTGCGCTCTACCAACTGAGCTATTCCCGCGTCAAACGCAAATTGTTCTGGAGGCGCGGGGCGGAGTCGAACCGCCCTGGACGGATTTGCAATCCGCTGCATAACCGCTTTGCTACCGCGCCACCGACACCCCTGCTTTGGTGGCAGAGATGGGAAAGGGAAGCTCGCGCTTCCCTTTCAAAGGAAATCTGGAGCGGGAAAGGAGGCTCGAACTCCCGACCTCAACCTTGGCAAGGTTGCGCTCTACCAACTGAGCTATTCCCGCGTCGCACTTCGCGTTCCGTTGCCGGTCAGCGAAGTCGCACATTCTATGCGATTTTTTGAAGCCTGCTGCGTTCAGTGCTTGATCGCGTCGGCATTGACCGCCGGGGCGGCCGCGGCCTCCGCGGGCTTGGCCGCCAGTTCCTCTTCGGTCAATGGCGTGGGCGAACGCTCCAGCGCCAGCTCGAGCACCTTCTCGATCCAGCGCACCGGCAGGATCTCCAAAGAGGACTTGACGTTGTCCGGGATCTCCTGCAGGTCCTTGACGTTTTCCTCCGGAATCAGCACCGTCTTGATGCCACCGCGATGGGCCGCCAGCAGCTTCTCCTTCAGGCCGCCGATGGCCGTGATCTCGCCCCTCAGGGTGATCTCGCCGGTCATCGCCACGGTTGCCCTGACCGGGATGCCGGTCATCGCCGACACCATGGCCGTGGCCATGGCGGCGCCGGCGCTGGGGCCATCCTTGGGCGTGGCGCCATCGGGTACGTGGACGTGCGTGTCCCGCTTCTCGAACAACTCGTCCTTGATGCCAAGTTGCGCAGAGCGCGACCGCACCACCGTGCGGGCCGCCTCGACCGACTCCTTCATCACATCGCCCAAGGACCCCGTGCGCGTGACCAGTCCCTTGCCCGGCATCAGGGCCGCCTCGATGGTCAGCAGATCGCCGCCCACCTCGGTCCAGGCCAATCCCACCACCTGGCCGACCTGGTTGGTCTTCTCGGCACGACCGAAGTCGAACTTGCGCACGCCGAGGAAGTCATTGAGGTTGTCCTCGTTCACGATCACCGGCGCCTGCATCTTCTTCAGCTGCAGGCCCTTGACCACCTTGCGGTTGATCTTGCCGATCTCGCGCTCGAGCGAGCGCACGCCGGCCTCGCGGGTGTAGTAGCGGATCACGCCGCGGATCGCCGACTCCTCGATCACCAGTTCCTCGTCCTTCACGCCGTTGTTCTTGCGCTGCTTGGGCGTCAGGTAGTTCTGTGCGATGTGGACCTTCTCGTCCTCGGTGTAGCCCGACAGGCGGATGACCTCGAGGCGGTCCAGCAGCGCCGGCGGGATGTTCAGCGAATTGGCGGTGGCAACGAACATGACGTCGGACAGGTCGTAGTCGACCTCGACGTAGTGGTCACTGAAGGTGTGGTTCTGCTCGGGGTCCAGCACCTCGAGCAGCGCCGAGGACGGGTCGCCGCGGAAGTCCTGGCCGAGCTTGTCGATCTCGTCGAGCAGGAACAGCGGATTGCGCACGCCGATCTTGTTCAGCGACTGCAGCACCTTGCCCGGCATGGCACCGATATAGGTGCGGCGGTGACCCCGGATCTCGGCCTCGTCGCGCACACCACCGAGCGCCATGCGGACGAACTTGCGGCCGGTGGCGCGGGCGATGCTCTGCCCCAGCGAAGTCTTGCCGACCCCCGGGGGGCCGACCAGACAGAGGATGGGGGCCTTGACCTTGTCGACGCGCTGCTGCACCGCGAGGTACTCGAGGATGCGCTCCTTGACCTTGTCGAGGCCGAAGTGGTCCTCGTTCAGCACGTCTTCTGCATGCGGCAGGTCGTGCTTGATCTTGGTCTTCTTGCTCCAGGGCAGCCCGACCAGGGTGTCGAGGTAATTGCGCACCACCGTGGCCTCGGCGCTCATCGGCGACATCAGCTTGAGCTTCTTCAGCTCGCCCTCGGCCTTTTGACGGGCCTCCTTGGGCATGCGCGCCGCCACGATGCGCTTCTCCAGTTCCTCGATGTCGGCACCCTCTTCGCCGTCACCGAGTTCCTTCTGGATGGCCTTGACCTGCTCGTTCAGGTAGTACTCGCGCTGGCTCTTCTCCATCTGCCGCTTGACGCGACCACGGATGCGCTTCTCGACCTGCAGGATGTCGACTTCGTGCTCCAGCAGCTCGAGCAGCTTCTCCAGGCGTTTGGCGACGTCGGAAAGGTCCAGCACGGCCTGCTTGGCCTCCAGCTTCAACTGCAGGTGCGCGGCCATGGTGTCGGCCAGGCGCCCCGGCTCGTCGATGCCGGCGATGGAGGTGAGGATTTCGGGCGGGATCTTGCGGTTGAGCTTGACGTACTGGTCGAAGTGCTGAACCACGGCGCGACGCAGCGCTTCGATCTCCGGAGCCGCCGCCGCGTCGGGGCTGATGGGCAGCACCTCGGCGACGAAGTGCTCGCCCTCCTCCCGCACCTTGCTGGAATGCGCACGCTGCAGGCCCTCGACCAGCACCTTCACGGTGCCGTCGGGCAGCTTGAGCATCTGCAGAATGGTCGAGACGCAGCCGATGTCAAAGAGGTCCTCGGCCTTGGGCTCGTCCTTGGCGGCGGCCTTCTGGGCCACCAACATGATTTGCCGGCCCGACTCCATGGCCGCCTCGAGCGCCTTGATGGATTTGGGTCGCCCGACGAACAGCGGGATGACCATATGCGGAAACACCACCACATCGCGCAGGGGCAGCAGCGGCATCTGGAGGGTTTCGGCGGGAAGCAGGGGGTGTCCTGACATACAGATTCCTAGGGGGGACTCACCCCATTTAAGGCCAGCCACCCCTTTCGCAAGGGGTGGGCGGGATTCATCAGGCCGCCGAGGCCTTGGCCTCGCGGTACACGAGCAGCGGCTTCGTGTCCTCTTCGATGTTGTGCTCGTCCAGCACCACCTTGGCCACGCCCTGCAGCGAAGGCAGGTCGAACATGGTGTCGATCAAGGCGTGCTCGATGATGGAACGCAGGCCGCGCGCGCCGGTCTTGCGCTTCAGGGCCTTGCGCGCGATGGCAACCAACGCGTTGGGCCGCACCTCGAGTTCCACGCCGTCGATGGCCAGCAAGTGCTGGTACTGCTTGACGAGCGCGTTCTTGGGCTCGACGAGGATGGTCACCATCGCCTCCTCGGTCAGTTCGCCCAAGGTGGCGATGACCGGCAGACGACCGACCAACTCGGGGATCAGTCCGAACTTGATCAGGTCCTCGGGTTCGATCTCCTTGAACAACTCGGTGATGCGGCGCTGGCTGGGCGACTGCACGCTGGCGCCAAAACCAATGCCCGACTTTTCGGAGCGATCGCGGATCACCTTGTCCAGCCCGTCGAACGCACCACCGCAGATGAACAGGATGTTGGTCGTGTCGATCTGCAGGAAATCCTGGTTGGGGTGCTTGCGGCCGCCCTGCGGAGGCACGCTGGCCATGGTGCCTTCGACCAGCTTCAGCAAGGCCTGCTGCACGCCCTCGCCCGACACGTCGCGGGTGATGGACGGGTTGTCGGCCTTGCGCGAGATCTTGTCGATCTCGTCGATGTAGACGATGCCGCGCTGCGCCTTCTCGACGTCGTAATTGCAGTTCTGCAGCAGCTTCTGGATGATGTTCTCGACATCCTCCCCCACATAGCCCGCCTCGGTCAGCGTGGTGGCGTCGGCAATCACGAAGGGCACGTTGAGCAGGCGCGCCAGGGTCTGCGCCAGCAGGGTCTTGCCCGACCCCGTGGGGCCGATCAGCAGGATGTTGCTCTTGGCCAGCTCGACCTCACCCTTGCCGGCTTCCTGCAGGTGACGAAGCCGCTTGTAGTGGTTGTAGACCGCGACCGCCAGCGTGCGCTTGGCGGCGTCCTGGTCGATCACATAGCTGTCGAGGATGGACTTGATCTCGCTGGGCGCGGGCAGGTCGGACTTGGTCGACTTCACGCCCGCAGGCGCGGCGACGACCTCGTCACGAATGATGTCGTTGCACAGCTCAATGCACTCGTCGCAGATGAAGACCGAGGGTCCTGCGATGAGTTTCTTGACCTCGTGCTGGCTCTTGCCGCAGAAGGAGCAATAGAGCACCTTCTCGTTGGAGCCGCCTTTCTTGTCTGCCATGGGTACGTCTCGTGGAGGCGGCGGGTGCGGTCCATGATAGACCAGCGATCCCGCCCTCCTGTCAATGGAAAAAGAGCGCCTGGCGCGTCATCCGCGCTTGTCGACGACCCGATCGATCAGGCCGTAGTCGAGGGCCTCGCCTGCGCTCATGAAGTAGTCACGCTCGGTATCGCTGGCGATCTTGTCGAACGATTGCCCGGTCCGTTCGGCCATGATGCGGTTGAGCTGCTCGCGGGTCTTGAGGATCTCGCGCGCCGTGATCTCGATGTCGGTGGCCTGACCCTGCGCGCCGCCGCTGGGCTGGTGGATCATGATCTTGCTGTTGGGCAGCGCAAAGCGCTTGCCCTTGGCGCCTGCGCTCAGCAGGAAGGCCCCCATGCTGGCCGCCATCCCCAGGCACAGGGTGCTGACGTCCGGCTTGATGAAGTTCATGGTGTCGAAGATCGACAGACCGGCACTCACCGAGCCGCCCGGCGAGTTGATGTAGAGCGAGATGTCCTTGTCGGGGTTCTCGCTCTCCAGGAACAGCAGCTGCGCCACCACCAGGTTGGCGCTGGCGTCATGCACCGGGCCGACCAGGAAGACGATGCGCTCGCGCAGCAGCCGCGAGTAGATGTCGTAGGCGCGTTCGCCGCGACCCGATTGCTCGATGACGATGGGCACCATGCCCAGCGCCTGCGTGTCCAAAGCACTCATGGGATCTCTTTTGGGGAGGAGGCCGGCATTAAACAACAAGGGCGCCGACCCTGAAGGCACGGCGCCCTTGTGCGGTTTGCAATCTGGCTCAGCCGTTTTGCTGCTGCGCCATCAACTCGTCGAAGGCAACGGATTTGTCGGTCACCTTGGCGGTCTTCATCACGTAGTCGGTGACGTTGTTCTCGACCACCACGGCCTCCACCTCGGCCATGCGCTGGCGGTCACTGAGGTACCAGCGCACCACCTCGGCCGGCTTCTCGTAGCTCTGGCTGAGCTCCTCGATGTGGGCCTGCAGTTGCTCGGGCTTGGCCGACAGGTTCTGCGCACGCACCAGATCGCCGACGATCAGACCCAGACGCACCCGGCGCTCGGCCTGCGGGGCGAACATCTCGCCCTGCACCGGCACCTTGTCGGCGTCCTTCATGCCCTGGCTCTTCAGGCGCTCGCGGAAGTCACCCACCAGGCGCTCCTGCTCGGACTCGACCAAGGCCTTGGGCAGGTCCAACTCGGCGACCTTGGCCAGGGCCTCCATGGCGGCGGCCTTGTTGCGCGACAGCACGCGGAACTTGACCTCGCGCTCCAGGTTCTTGCGCACATCGGCGCGCAGACCCTCGACGCTGGCTTCCTTGATGCCCAGGCTCTTGGCGAAGGCGTCGGTGACTTCGGGCAGGTGCTGCGCCTCGATCTTCTTCACGGTGACCAGGAAGTCGGCCTCCTTGCCGGCCACGTCCTTGCCGTGATAGTCCTCGGGGAAGGTCAGCGGAAAGGTCTTGCTTTCGCCGCTCTTCATGCCGCGCACGGCCTTCTCGAAGGCCTCGAGCATCTGGCCTTCGCCGAGGATGAACTGGAAGCCCTCGGCCTTGCCACCCTGGAAGGGTTCGCCGTCGATCTTGCCCTCGAAATCGATGCTGACGCGGTCGCCATCGGCCGCGGCGTCTGCAGCGGCCCGTTGTGCAAAGCTGCGACGCTGCTTGCGCAGGATCTCGACCGTGCGGTCGATCGCCTCGTCGGTGACCTCGCTGCTGATGCGCTCGACCTCCGCGGCAGCCAGATCGCCCATCTTGATCTCGGGGTAGACCTCGAACGTTGCATCGAAGGCGATCTCGCCCTGCGCCGCAGCGTCCTTCTGCGACAGACGCGGCGTTCCGGCGACGCGCAGCTTGGCTTCGCCAGCGGCCTGGGCAAAGGCCTCGCCGAGTTGATCGGTGATCACCTCGTACTGCACGGATTGACCGTAGCGCTGAGCCACAAAGCTCATCGGCACCTTGCCAGGGCGGAAGCCATCGGCCTTCACGGTGCGGGCCAACTTCTTCAAACGTTGCTCGACTTCGGCACCGACCAGGCTGGCCGGCAGGGTCAGCGTGATGCGGCGTTCGAGCTTTTCCAGGGTTTCGACAGTGACGGCCATGACTTGAAAGCCAGTTAGGAAAACAGAGGGTGGTGCGCGGGGCCGGACTCGAACCGGCACGCCGGTGAAGGCGTCAGGACCTAAACCTGGTGCGTCTACCAATTTCGCCACCCGCGCGGGTTACACGGATTCTTGGCGATTTCGACAAGCATCCAGGATTCGGCGAACCGGTGATTCTATCCAGGCTCGCAGCGACGGCGCACCGAGCTCCTTCGCACCACGGCTGGCCGGTGGCGATTCACCTGTCTATGCTGGCTGGCACTGAATCGCTGCGAGTCACCATGAACCCTCCCGCCCCTTGCGCCGCGCCCACGCCGAACCATCCGCCGTTCTGGCCCCTGGTGCTGGTGGCCGCCGCCATCCTGATGGTCACCATGGGCGCTCGGCAGTCGATGGGCCTGTTCGTCGCCCCGATCCAGTCCAGCACCGGATTGACCCTCGTCAGCATCAGTTTTGCGCTGGCGGTCGGTCAATTCGTATGGGGCGCGGCGCAACCGATCTGCGGCTTGATGGCCGATCGCTGGGGCCCCACTCCGGTGCTGGTCGGCGGCGGCCTGCTGCTGGCGGGCGGAACGGCGCTGACCCCGTTCGCACAAAGTGAGTGGGCGATGACGATGACGCTCGGCGTGCTGATGGCGGCCGGCGCGGGCGCCGGCAGCTTTTCGATCCTGATTGGTGCCACCGCGCACAGGCTGGCCCCGGAGCGACGCGCATTTGCCGCCGGGTTCATCAATGCCGGTGGCAGCTTCGGCCAGTTCGTGTTCGCACCGCTGAACCAGGCCCTGATCAGCGCCCTGGGCTGGATGCAGGCCCTGTGGTCGCTGGCTCTCATCAGCCTGGCCACGCTGCCCTTGGCCTTCAAGCTGAACGCAAAGACGCCAGCGGCGCCGGCGCCGCTGGAGCAGGGCTTGGGCGCCCAGTTGCGCCAGGCCTTCACCGACCGCAGCTACTGGTGCCTGCACCTGGGCTTCTTCACCTGCGGCTTCCACATCGCGTTCCTGGTGACGCATCTGCCCGGCGAGGTGGGCCTGTGCGGACTGCCGGCCGGCGTGGCTGCCACCTCGCTGGCGGTGATCGGCATCAGCAACATTGCCGGCTCCCTGGCCGCCGGCGCGGCCGGTTCGCGCTGGCGCATGAAGTACATCCTGTTCTGGATGTACGCGACGCGGGCCATGGCCATCGGCATCTATCTGGCCGCGCCCAAGACGACGCTGACCTTCTATCTCTTTGCGGCGGTGCTGGGTATGACCTGGCTGGCCACCGTGCCGCCGACGGCCGGCCTGGTGGGCAAGCTGTTCGGGACCCGCTATCTGGCCACGCTGTTCGGCATGACGCTGCTCTCGCACCAGATCGGTGGCTTCCTCGGCGCCTGGCTCGGTGGTCTGGCCTTCGCGTCGTTCAACAGCTACGAGGCGATGTGGTGGGCCGACATGGCGCTGGCGGCCGCGGCCGCCCTCGTCAACCTGCCGATCCGTGAGGCGCGGCTCGCGCCACCCCTCACGACTTGACGGCGTCGGGAACCTGCACGCGGAACCAGGCCGCGTACATGGCAGGCAGCGCCAACAAGGTGAGCGCCGTGGCGACGATCAGGCCGCCCATGATGGCCACCGCCATCGGGCCCCAGAACACGCTTCGACTGAGCGGAATCATGGCCAGCACGGCCGCCGCAGCGGTCAGCACGATGGGGCGGAAGCGCCGCACCGCCGATTCGACGATGGCACTCCAGGCCGGCACCCCACGCGCGCGCTCGTGCTCGATCTGATCGATCAGGATCACCGAGTTGCGGATGATCATGCCCATCAACGCGATCACGCCCAGCAGGGCCACGAAGCCGAACGGCCGGTTCAGCAGCAGCAGCGCCGCCGCCACGCCCGCAATGCCGAGCGGACCGGTGAGGAACACCAGCATCGAGCGCGAGAAGCTCTGCAATTGCAGCATCAGCAGCGTGAAGGTGATGAAGAGCATCAGCGGCACGCCGGCCGCAATGCTGCCCTGCCCTTTGCTGCTTTCCTCCACCGCGCCGGCGATCTCGATCTTGTAGCCGTCGGGCATGCGCTTTTGCACCGCCTGCAACTGGGGCCAGATCTGGCTGGTGACGGTGGCACCCTGAATGCCCTCGGCCACATCGCCCTGCACGGTGATGGCGTACTGACGCCCCTCGCGCCACATCACGCCGGGCTCGAAGCCGAAGCCGATCTGCGCCACCTGGGTCAGCGGCACGCTGCGCCCGCTGGCCGTGGGCACGTTGGCGCTGGCCAGGTCGGTCACGGCCTGTCGCTCATCGAGCGGCTGACGCAGCACGATGTCGATCAGCCGATCGCCTTCACGGAACTGACCGATGGTGCTGCCGCTGAACACGGTGCGAGCGGCCTGGGCCAGGCTCTGGCTGCTGACGCCCAGCGCCCGCGCCTTGTCCTGGTCGACGCTCAGGCGCATCACCTTGATGGATTCGTTCCAGTTGTCGTTGGTACCCCGCATGTTCGCGTTGGCAGCAACCTGCACCTTCACCTCATCGGCCCAGCGCCGCAGTTGCGCCGGGTCCGGCCCGATGACGCGGAACTGCACCGGATAGGACACCGGCGGACCGTTGGGCAGCAGCTTCACGCGCCCCCGCGCCTCGGGGAACTCGCTGGCCAGCAAGGCCGGCAGGCGCTGCCGGATGTCCTCGCGATCCTTGAGCGACTTGGGCAGCAGCACGAACTGCGCGACGTTGGTCTGCGGAAAGATGTTGTCCAGCGGCAGGTAAAAGCGCGGCCAGCCGGAGCCCACCCAGGCCGTCACCCCGAGCAACTGCGGCTCCTTGAGCATGCGCTGCTCGAAGCGCTTGACGACCTGCTCGGTCTGCTGGATCGGCGCGCCCTCGGGCAACCAAAGGTCAACGAGGATTTCGGGGCGGCTGCTGTCAGGGAAGAACTGCTGCTGCACCTTGCCCATGCCGGCCAGCCCGAGCAAGAACACCGCGAGGGTCAGCCCGAGGGTGATCCAGCGATGCATCACACACCACTTCACCATCGCCCGAAAGCGTGTGTAGAACGGGGTGTCGAACAACTCGTGGGCCTCGCCGGGCTGGGCAGGGCGCGTGTGCAAGAGCAGCGCGCCGAGGTAGGGCACGAAGTAGACCGACACGAACCAGGAAATGACCAGGGCCGCCGCGGTCACCGCAAAGATGGCGAAGGTGTACTCGCCCACCGCCGAGCGCGCCAGCGCGATGGGCAGGAAGCCGACCGCGGTGATCAGGGTGCCGGTCAGCATCGGCATCGACGTCACCTCGTAGGCGAACGACGCGGCGTGCAGCTTGTCGTGGCCCTCCTCGAGCTTGCGCACCATCATCTCGACGGCAATGATGGCGTCGTCCACCAGCAGTCCGAGCGCAATGATCAGCGCGCCCAGCGAGATCTTGTGCAGGCCCACGCTCCAATAGAACATGGTGACGAAGGTGATGGCCAGCACCAGCGGGATGGTGATGCCCACCACCAGGCCGGGCCAGATGTCGATGCGCAGCGGCCGGGTGTGCAGCCCCAAGCTGATGAAGCTGACCGCCAGCACGACCACCACGGCCTCCACCAGCACCTGCACAAACTCGCCCACCGAGCGTTTCACCGCCTGCGGCTGGTCCTGCACCTGCTGCAACTCCAGGCCGGCTGGCAACTCGGGCTTGAGCGCCTCCACCGCGCTGGCCAGTTGCTTGCCCAGGCGGATGATGTCGCCGCCCTTGGCCATCGAGACGCCCAGCGCCACCACCTCGCGGCCCTGGTGACGCACCGTCACACCCTGCGGCTCGGCGTAGCCCCGCGTCACCGTGGCCAGGTCGCCCAGGCGGATGAAGCTGATCGCACCCGTCGTCGGGTTCTGCGCCCGGATCGGCAACTCACGCAACTGGTTCAGGTCGCCGAACTGACCATCCACCCGCACGCCGACATTGCCCTCCGGACTGTTCAGCAGGCCCGCCCCTTCGACGGCGTTCTGCGCATTGAGCTGCGCGATCACCGCCGAAAAATCGATGCCCAACTGCGCCAGCTTCTTGTGCGAGATCTCGACATAGACCTTCTCGGGGCGCACGCCGAACAACTCCACCTTGGCCACGTCGGGCACGCGCAGCAGGCGCGCACGCACGTCCTCGGCATGGCGGCGCAGGTCCTCGGCGCTGTAGCCATCGCCGGCCAGCGCATAGACGGTGCCGTAGACGTCGCCGAACTCGTCGTTGTAGAAGGGCCCGAGCACGCCCTGCGGCAGCGTGTGGCGGATGTCACCGAGCTTCTTGCGCACCTGGTAGAAGCTGTTGGGCACGTCGCGCCCGGCCACGCTGTCCTTCAAATAGAAGATGGTCAGCGACTCACCGGGCTTGGTGAACGAACGGATCTTGTCGGCGTAGGGCACCTCCTGCAGCGTGCGCTCGACCTTGTCGGTGACTTGGTCGGCCATCTGCTGCGCAGTGGCACCGGGCCAGAACGCCTGCACCACCATGGCGCGGAAGGTGAACGGCGGGTCCTCGTCCTGACCGAGCTGGAAGAAGGCCACGACGCCCGCCAACAGCAGCACCGCCATCAGGTAGCGCGTCAGCGAGGGGTGCTCGAGCGCCCAGCGCGAGATGTTGAAGCGGCCGCTGCCGCTGCTGTCGGTCGACATGCCCATGTCAGCGCGAGGCCGCAGAGGCCGCGGCGGATGAAGCCGACACGGTGGCAGGCCGGTAGCGGCGCACCTTCTCGCCGTCGCGCAGCACATGCACCCCCGCCACCACCACCTCCTGCAGGGCCGAGAGCCCGCCGGCCACCACCACCGAGTTGCCATCGGCCCCGGCCACCTCGATGGCGCGCGCGCGCAGCGTCATGGTGCCGGGATCGAGCACGAAAACATGCGGTACCCCCTTGGCCTCGAAGACCGCCGCCATCGGCAGCTTGACGATGCCGCCGACCTTCTCGCTGCTCAGCAGCACGGTGGCGGTCTGGCCGATACGCAGCTCCGGCTGCACGCCGACGTCGGCCTTGGCCAGAAAGGTGCGGGTGGCCGGGTCGGCCGCCTGCGCCAGCTCGCGCAGCCGGGCCGGCAAGGCCTGGTCCATGCCCACACCTCGCACGCGCAACTGGCCTCGGCCCGCCAACTCGCGCAGGCTCACCACCTGGCTCTCCGGCACCTGGAACACCACGTCGCGCGGACCCTGATGGGCCAGACGCAACACCGGCGTGCCGGCCGCCACCACGGTGCCGGGTTCGGCGTCCACGCTGGTGATGACGCCCGCGGCATCCGCCTCCAACACGCCGTAATCGGCCTGATTGGCCTGCGCCCTGGCCTGCGCCCGCGCCTGGTCAAACTGCGCCACGGCGGCCTCGTACGCGGCGTTGCGTCGCTCCAGTTCGGCCGCACTGATGAAACCTTGGGCGTGCAGTTCGCGGAAGCGCTTCATATCAGCCGCCTGGCTGTCGCGATTGCTCTTGGCGGCGCGCAGCTGGGCCTGGGCAGCCTCGGCCGCCAGCTTCAGGTCGGCCGGATCCAAACGCATCAGGGTCTGCCCCTTCTTCACCGCGTCGCCAAGCCCGACCTTGCGCTCCAGCACCTTGCCCGGTACCCGGAACGCCAGCCGCGACTCGGTGCGGGCCCGGACTTCCGCGCTGTACTCGCGCTGTTCCGCGGCCTCGCCGGCTTCCAGCACGACGGTGCGCACGGCACGCTCGGGCACCACGTCCTCGGCCTTCTTCCCGCACGCGACCAGCAACAGCGACGACAGCACCAACAGCGGCGCGCCCAGGCGCCACCCAGCTTGAATCATGTCCACCTCATGCGTTCGGGCCGGCCGGCTTCGCGTGCCCGGCCCATGGTCGCGGGATGGTAACTGCGTGGTCCACCCTGCAAGCCCCAAGCGATGCGTGCCGGACACGCTGACAATCCGGCGTGCCCCACGCCCGTCACCAGCAAGAGAACTTTCCGGTTGCCAGCCGGCTCTGTCCGCCGGCGCTGCGTGCGCCCATCCTGGCCATCTACCAGTTCGCACGCACCGCCGACGACCTTGCCGATGAGGGGGATCGACCGGCCGGTGAGCGGCGCGCCTTGCTGGAACAGATGCGCGTGCAGCTGGCAGCCCTGCCGGAGCGGCCCGACCCCGCCGCTGCGTGGACCGCCCCGCTGGCACAGGCCATCGCGACGCACGAGCTGCCCAAGCCCCTGCTGGCCGACCTGCTGTCGGCCTTCGAGCAGGACACCTGGGTGCAGCGCTACCCCGACCGCGCAGCGCTGCTCGACTACTGCCGGCGCTCGGCCAATCCGGTCGGACGCCTGCTGCTGCACCTGAGCGGGGTGAATGATGCCGAGGCCCTGCAGCAGAGCGACGCGGTCTGCACCGCCTTGCAGCTCATCAACCACTGGCAGGACCTCGGCGTGGACATCCGCAAACCGCGCCTCTACCTGCCCGAGGCCGACCTGGCACGCCACGGCGTGGACCCCGAGGCCGTGCTGCGCGGGGTGCACAGCGAGGCGCTGGCTCGCTGCCTGGCCGAACTGACCGACTGGGCCCTGGCGCTGATGGCGCAGGGACGCCCGCTGCCGCGGCGCGTTGGCGGCCGACTGGGCTTTGAATTGCGCCTGGTCGTCGAGGGCGGCACGCGCGTGGCGGAGAAAATCCGCACCATGAACCACGCCACGCTTTTGCAGCGCCCGCGGCTGCGCGCCTGGGACGCGCCCCTGTTGCTGCTGCGCGCCCTCCTCTACCGCACGTCATGAATCCCGGCACGCCTGCTCAGTACGCGCAACAGAAGGCCGCTGCCAGCGGCTCCAGCTTCTATTACGCCTTCCAGTTCCTTGACACACCGCGGCGCGAGGCCATCACCGCCTTCTACGCCTTCTGCCGCGAGGTCGACGATGTGGTGGACGAGGTGCAGGACGCCGGCGTGGCCGCCACCAAGCTGGCCTGGTGGCAGCGCGAGGTGCAGGCCGCCTTTGCCGGTCGGCCCAGCCACCCGGCCATGCTGGCGTTGATGCCTCACGCGGCGGCCTACGACATCCGCGCCGAGCACCTGCTGCAGGTCATCGAGGGCTGCGAGATGGACCTGCGCCAGACCCGCTACCTGGACTACCCCAGCCTGCAGCGCTACTGCCACCTGGTGGCCGGCGTGGTCGGCGAGGTGGCCAGCGGCATCTTCGGCCGCACTCAGGACAGCACCATCGCCTACGCCCACCGCCTCGGGCTGGCCCTGCAACTGACCAACATCCTGCGTGATGTCGGCGACGATGCCCGGCGCGGCCGCATCTACCTGCCGGTCAACGAGTTGCAGCAGTTCGGCGTCACGGCCGCCGAAATCCTCAGGCGCGACCCGCCCTATGGTTACTCCGAGCGCTTCACGGCCCTGATGCGTTTCCAGGCCGAACGCGCGCAGCGCTGCTACGACGAGGCCCTGGCCCTGCTGCCGGAGGTGGACCGACGCGCTCAGAAGCCCGGATTGATGATGGCCAACATCTATCGCGCGCTGCTGCGCGAGGTCGAGGCGACCGGTTTCCAGGTGCTGCACCAGCGCATCGCGCTGACCCCGATCCGCAAGCTGTGGATCGCCATGAAGACCAACTGGCGCGGGCGCTGAGCGGCATGCGGATCCTGGTGATCGGCGGCGGCTGGGCCGGGCTGGCCGCGGCGGTCGATGCCGTCGAAGGCGGTGCCGAACTCAGCCTGTGGGACATGGCGCCGCAACTCGGTGGCCGGGCGCGCAGTTGGCAGGAGGCCGACGGGCATTGGCTGGACAGCGGACAGCACATCCTGATCGGCGCCTACAGCGAGACCCTGACCCTGATGCGCAAGGTCGGCGCCGACCCCGACACCCTGCTGCGGCGCGAACCGCTGACCCTGGTCGACGCGCAAGGACAGGGCCTGCGCTGGGGCGCTGGCGGCCCCCTGCGGGCGGCGGCATCGGCCGTCTGGCGTCACCCGGGCTGGGGATGGCGAGAACGCCTCGGACTGGCCCGCTGGGCCTTGATGCTCGGGGGTCGCGGCCTCGACTGTCCGGCCGACTGGAGCGTCGAACGCCTGTGCCGCAAACTGCCCGCGAGCGTGCGCACCGAACTGTTTGAACCGCTGTGCGTGGCGGCCCTCAACACCCGCATCGACAGCGCCAGCGGCCAGGTGCTGCTGCGCGTGCTGCGCGACGCCCTGCTGGGCGGCGCAGGAGCGGCGGACCTGCTGCTGCCGCGCGTGCCGCTGCAGTCCTTGTTGCCCGACCCGGCCGCCGCCTGGCTGCGCGCGCGCGGCGCACGGCTGGAAACGGGGCGACGCGCGCGCCGCATCGAACCCGATGGCGCGGGCTGGCGCTGCGACGACTGGCACGGTGACGCGATCATCGTCGCCACCAGCAGCAGCGAGGCCGTGCGCCTGATCGAACCGCTGGACGCAGGCTGGGCGCAACGCGCGCAGGCGCTGCACAGCGAGGCCATCGCCACCGTCGAGTGGCTGGCACCGGGCCTGGTGCTGCCCGCGCCGATGGTGGCGTTGCGCGGCACGCCGGCGCAGTTCCTGTTTGATCTCGGTGCCATCGGCGCCCTGGGCTCGCGCCAGGGGCATGGCGCCGGCCGTTTCGTGGCCGTGGCCAGCGCCGTGGCGGCCGATCTCGACGGCGGTCTGCTGCCGCTGGCGCAGCGCATCGAGAGCCAGGTGAGCGAGCAGGTGCCGGCGCTGCGCGGGGCCAGGAGGCTGCGCGAGCACGCCGACCGCCGCGCCACATTTGCCTGCACGCCCGAATTGGCGCGGCCACCCGCGCAGCTGGGCGGCGGCCTGCGGGTGGCGGGCGATTACGTGGACGGCCCCTACCCGGCGACGCTGGAAGGCGCCGTGCGCAGTGGCCGCCAGGCGGCGCTTGCCGCCCTCGGCACAATGCGAAATTCATGAGAGCGCCCAAAGACTCCGTGCCGGCGGGTCCGGCGAGCCCGGCCATCCAGGTCCTGGAGCGCGCCTATGCGCTGCTCGACGTGCTGGCCGCGCACCCCGACCCCGTGCCGCTGAAGGATCTGGCGGCCGCCACCGGCCTGCACCCGAGCACCGCCCACCGCATCCTCAACGACCTGACGATCGGCCGGCTGGTGGACCGCCCCGAACCCGGCTGCTACCGCCTGGGCATGCGTCTGCTGGAGCTGGGCAACCTCGTGAAGGCCCGGCTCGACGTGCGCGACACCGCGCTGCCGCTGATGCGCGAGCTGCACAAGCTGACGCACCAGCCCATCAATCTGTCGGTGCGCCAGGGCGACGAGATCGTCTATGTCGAGCGCACCTACAGCGAGCGCAGCGGCATGCAGGTGGTGCGCGCGGTGGGCGGGCGGGCGCCGCTGCACCTCACCTCGGTGGGCAAGCTCTTCCTCGCGGCCGACGACCCGGCGCGCGTGCGCGCTTACGCCATGCGCACCGGACTGGCCGGCCACACACGCAACAGCATCACCGAGCTGCCGAAGCTGGAGCGCGAATTGGCGCAGATCCGCCTGCGCGGCACCTCGCGCGACGAGGAGGAGTTGGAGATCGGCGTGCGTTGCATGGCTGCCGGCATCCACGACGATCAGGGCCGGCTGATCGCCGGACTGTCCATCTCGGCGCCTTCCGACCGACTGGAGGACAGCTGGGAAGGCAAGCTCAAACAGGTGGCGGCGGCCATTTCGGCCGCGCTCGGGGCTCAGAGCGTCAGCGCACGCTGATCGTCTTGGCCGCCAGCGCCCAGCAGCCAGCGGCGCACGCGCTCGGCGTCGCCGATGCGGCTGTACTTGCCGGCCGAGTCCAGAAACACCATCACCAGCCGGCGGCCGGCCAGTTGCGCCTGCATCACCAGGCATTGGCCGGCCTCGCTGATGTAGCCGGTTTTCTGCAGGCCGATGTCCCAGGTCGGGTTCTTCACCAGCCCATTGGTGGTGCCGAACTGCGTTTCACGCCGCCCCACGCGCACGGTGGTGCCGGTGGAGGTGGAAAGCTCGCGGATCAGCGGCACGGCGTAGGCGGTCTTCACGAGGCGCGCCAGGTCGTGCGCGCTGCTCTGGTTGCGCGGTGAAAGCCCGGTGGGTTCGGCGTACTCGGTGTCGTGCATGCCCAGCAACTGGGCCTTGGCGTTCATGGCGCGCACCGCAGCGTCCAAGCCACCCGGGTAGCTGCGACCCAGCGCATGTGCAGCGCGGTTTTCCGACGACATCAGCGCCAAGTGCAGCAGTTCGCCGCGCGACAGCTGGGTGCCGACCCGCAGGCGCGAGCGTGTGCCCTTTTCGGTGTCGACCTCTTCCTGCGTGATGGTGATCAGCTCGTCGAGCGGCTGGCGCGCCTCGGTGACGATCAGCGCGGTCATCAGCTTGGTGATCGACGCAATCGGCAGCACCGCGTTGTCGTTCTTGGCCAGCAGCACCTCCTCGGTGTCCTGGTCCATCACCAGCGCCACGCTGGACTTCAGGTCGAGCGGATCGTCGGTACGGTTGAGGCCGTAGAGCTGACCGAACGAGGGCTTCGCGGGAACGAAGACCGCAGGACGCGCCTTGACCGAAACCGCCTTGCGCGTCCGTGGACCGGGCTTGGCCTTGGCCTTGCGGACGCTGACGGACTGCTTCTTGACCGTCACCTGCGGCTTGGCCTTGGCCTGCGCCTCGTGCAGCGCCCCGCCAGCGTCACCCAGCGCGAGCGCCAAACCCAAAGCCATCAGCCCCATCCAACGCATCCGCCACTCCTCAGATCCTGCTCGTCGCAAGTGTAAGCCTGACATCGAAGCATCATTCAGCACAAGCACTTAGGGGATAAACCTGAGGTGGGTCGTGAAAGACTCCACAGTGCGACAGGGTGCGCAGCTGGAGCATAAGCCGGCGTCGGACAGCCGCTGTCCTCGGTCCGCGCTTGCCCCAGCCCACCGCCGCAGGACGGCGGTGGTCGTTCAGCCGGCGTCGGACAGCCCTCAGGGCTGTCCTCGGTCCGCGCTTGCCCCAGCCCACCGCCGCAAGACGGCGGTGGTCGTTCAGCCGGCGTCGGACAGCCCTCAGGGCTGTCCTCGGTCCGGCTTCACCCCTGCGCGGCGACGCGGTCGGTCTTGGCGCGCAGCTTGTTGAGTCCGTTCAGATAGGCCTTGGCACTGGCCACGATGATGTCCGGGTCGGAGCCGACCGAGTTCACCACGCGGCCACCGAGTTGCAGGCGCATGCTGACCTCGCCCTGGCTCTCGCTGCTGCCGCTGGACAGCGCGTTGATGCCGAATAGAAGCAGCTCCGCGCCGCTTTGCACCTCGCTCTCGATGGCGCGCACGCAGGCGTCCACCGGACCGTTGCCGTCGCTCTCGGCGCTGAATTCATGGCCGCCGGCGGCGAACACCACGCGGGCGTGCGGGCGCTCGCCGGTCTCGCTGCGCTGTGCCAGGCTGACCAGATGGAAGTGCTCGCCGATCTGCTCGGTCTGCTCGTCCTGCACCAGGGCCAGGATGTCCTCGTCGAACACCTCGGCCTTGCGGTCGGCCAGGTCCTTGAAGCGCGCGAAGGCCTCGTTGAGCTCGGTCTCGCTGTCGAGCGCGATGCCGAGTTGCTCCAGGCGCTGCTTGAAGGCGTTGCGGCCGCTGAGCTTGCCCAGCACGATCTTGTTCGTTGCCCAACCCACGTCCTCGGCCCGCATGATTTCGTAGGTGTCGCGCGCCTTGAGCACACCGTCCTGGTGGATGCCGCTGGCATGCGCGAAGGCGTTGGCGCCGACCACGGCCTTGTTCGGCTGCACCACGAAACCGGTGGTCTGGCTGACCAGACGCGAAGCGGCCAGGATCTGCGAGGCGTCGATGTTGACGTTCAGGCCGAAGTGGTCGCGGCGCGTCTTGACGGCCATCACCACCTCTTCCAGCGAACAGTTGCCGGCGCGCTCGCCCAGGCCGTTGATGGTGCACTCGACCTGGCGCGCACCGCCGATCTTCACCCCCGCCAGCGAGTTGGCCACCGCCATGCCGAGGTCGTTGTGGCAGTGCACGCTCCAGATCGCCTGGTCGCTGTTGGGCACGCGGCGGCGCAGGTCGGCGATGAACTGGCCGTAGAGCTCGGGGATGCCGTAGCCCACGGTGTCGGGGATGTTGATGGTGCGGGCCCCTTCGGCGATCACCGCCTCGATGACGCGGCACAGGAAGTCCGGGTCGCTGCGGTAGCCGTCCTCGGGGCTGAACTCGACGTCCTCGCACAGATTGCGCGCGAATCGAACCGACAGCCGCGCCTGCTCGAGCACCTGCTCGCGCGTCATGCGCAGCTTCTTCTCCATGTGCAGTTCGCTGGTGGCGATGAAGGTGTGGATGCGCGCGGCGTTGGCGCCCTGCAGGGCCTCGGCGGCGCGGCTGATGTCGCGGTCGTTGGCGCGCGCCAGCGAGCAGATGCGACTGTCCTTCACGGCCTGGGCGATGGCACGCACGGCGTCGAAATCGCCGGGGCTGGAGGCGGCGAAACCGGCCTCGATGACGTCGACCCGCAGGCGCTCCAACTGCCGCGCGATGCGCAGCTTCTCGTCCTTGGTCATCGAAGCGCCGGGCGACTGTTCGCCATCGCGCAAGGTGGTGTCGAAGATGATCAACAAGTCGGACATGGTGGCGTTTCCTGGGCAGAAAAAACAAAACCCGCCGAGCGGATGCAGGGCGGGTTGCGGTGGGGGTCAGGCAGCCGACTGGGGCCGCGCAGGGTTCATCGCACCCGGTGACGGGAGCTTGGTAGCAGCAAGGCTTGCGTGAACATGGCGGCGAATGTAGCAGTCCCAGCGTTCGCGCCTAGTGCAGCCCGGCTTCGTCGGGCTCGTCGGTGCTGGTGGCCATCAGGCTGGCGTAACGCCCTTTCCACTTGCGCTGCGCATAGACCACGTAGCCCGAGATGCCGTAGCAGCAGAACAGCGCGAACAAGGCAATGGGCGGGTGGCTGGACACCAGCGCGATCAGCAGCACCAGCACCACCAGCACGGTGAAGGGCACCGACTTCTTCAGGCTGAAGGACTTGAAGCTGTAGAAGGGGGCATTGGTCACCATCGTCAGACCGGCATAGGCGGTGATGCCCAGCATCAGCCAATGCAACCAAACCTCGTGCTGCGGGTTCCAGCCGGCCTCCACCGAGACCCACACCGCACCCGCCACCAGGGCCGCTGCGGCCGGGCTGGGCAGGCCTTGAAACCAGGCCTTGTCCACCACCCCCGTGTTGACGTTGAAGCGCGCCAGGCGCAGCGCCGCGCAGGCGCAGTAAACAAAGGCGACGATCCAGCCGATCTTGCCGAAGTCCTTCAGCGCCCACTCGTAGACCACGAGCGCCGGGGCGGCGCCGAAGCTGACCATGTCGGACAGGCTGTCCATCTGCTCGCCGAAGGCCGACTGCGTGCCGGTCATGCGCGCCACGCGGCCGTCCAGGCTGTCGAGCACCATGGCGCAGAAGATGCCGATGGCGGCGTTCTCGAAGCGCCCGTTCATCGCCATCACGATGGCGTAGAAGCCGCCGAACAGCGCCGCCAGCGTGAAGAGGTTGGGCAGCACGTAGAGGCCCTTGCGCGGCTTGCGCCGCGGCACGGGCTCGTCGAGGCCGGAGTCGTCGAATTGGGGCTCGTCCATGGGCGCGGACTGTAAGCCCCTGCTTCGCCTCAAGTCAGCGCACGAACACCACGGCCGAGCGCGCCGGGATGCTGAAGCGACCGCTGGCCGTGTCGTACGCGGCCTGCGTGGCCACGCGCTGATCGGCCGCGCCCGGTGCACGGTGCACCGGGTGCAGCTGGAATCCCTTGGCCTTGAGGGCGTCGACGCTGATCTGCTTGGGTGCCTTGTCGACGTTCACCAGATAGACCAGCTCGGCGAAGTTGGCGCCGGCGTAGCCCGTGCCGTCGATCGCCGCCATCAGCACGGTGGGTTCCTGGTCGGGCCCGACGTTGTGGAAGCGCAGCCGCGCCTTGATGTCGTCGGCCGTGCGCAGGCGCAGCAGCGTGGTGCTGGCGCGAATCTTCAGCAGGTCGCGGAAGGCGTCGCGGGTCCAGGCGATCTCGTTGCTGGTGGGCTTGATCGAACTGTCCTGCAGCAGCGGACGCATCTGGCCCCAGTTGTTGCCGTTCTCTCCCTGCAGTGGCAGACCGCTGGCGAAGAAGTTGTCGCTGTAGGTCCAGTCGATGCGGTTGAACCAGTCGCCGGCGTCGTAGCTGTTGCGGTCCAGGCTCTTGCTGCGCAGGGTGTCCACGCCGGCATGGAAGTAGGCCACGCCCTGGCTGAAGCTGTTGAGCGCGGCGGCCAGGATCTGCACCCGGGCGCGGTCCTCGCGCGAGGTGCCGGCCGGCAGCTTGAAGGCGTTGTTGTCGAACAGGGTCTGGTTGTCGTGGTTCTCGATGTAGTTGACCGCCTCGCCCGGGTCGACCACGTAGCCGGCACCGTTGAGCTCTTCGAGTCGCTTGGTCTCACCCCAGTGCGTGAGCAGGGTGAAGGAGCGGATCGAGCCGGCCAGACCGGCCTTGATGAGGTCGCCCTGCCACATCAGGTCGTTCTTGCCGCGACTGCCGCCCAAGGGGTTCGGGTCGTACCAGAGCCCGTTGACGAAGCCCTGGTTGGCAATCAGCGCGTCGCCGCCGTCCATCGGACCCCCGCCGCGGATGGCGTCGCGCGCAAAGGGGCTGAAGGTGCCGATGCCCGAGCCGTTCAGGCTCCACATGCTGGCCTGCACGAAGCGGCGACCATCCATCACCTCGCCGAAGTTCCAACCCTCGCCGAGCAACTGCACCTCGCGGCCCAGCTCGGTCTTCAGGCGCGCCTTGATGGCCTCCATGACCGAGCGCGGCTGGTGACCCATGATGTCGAAGCGGAAGCTGGCGATCTTGTACTCGCGCGCCCACAGCAGCACCGAGTCGCTCATCAGCTTGCCCATCATCAGGTGCTCGGTGGCGGTGTTCTCGCAGCAGGTGCTCTTCTCGATGTCGCCCTTCTCGTCGAGCCGGTGGTAGTAGCCGGGAACGATGCGGTCGAGCACCGAGCCTTCGTTCTGGCCGCTGGTGCTGGTGTGGTTGTAGACCACGTCCATGCCGACGCGCAGGCCGGCCGCGTGCAGGCCCATGACCATGCTGCGGAACTCGGCGACGCGCTTGGCCAGGTCGTTGGCATCGCTGGCGTAACTGCCCTCGGGGGTGTTGTAGTGCTGCGGGTCGTAGCCCCAGTTGAAACAGTCCGTTCCCTGGGTGGTCTTGACGGCGGCCTGCTGCGCCTCGTCGGCGGGGCCACCGGCCGGTGCCGGCGTCGTACAGCCGGTTTCGGGCACCGAGGAGAAGTCGTAGACCGGCAGCAGGTGCACGTCGGTGAGGCCCGCGTCGGCGAGGCTCTTGAGGTGCTTCATGCCGTTGCTGGCCGGTTCACTGAAGGCCAGGTACTTGCCGCGGTGGGCGACCGGGACGCTGGCGTCGTAGGCCGAGAAGTCACGCACATGCAGCTCGTAGATGCTCATGTCGGGCGTGGCCTGCACCTTGGGCGGAATGGCCGAGGCGTCCCAGCCGGCCGGCTGGGTGTTGGCGGCCTGCAGACTGAGCACACCGCTTCGCTTGCCGTCGGCCGTCAGGGCCACCGAATACGGATCGGTCACCAGATTGCGCACCCGGCCGACGCCCCGCACCACGGTCTCGACGGCATAGCGGTAGGTCTTGCCGCTCAGGTCGGTCGGGGCGCTGGCGCTCCAGACCCCGGTGGCCGGGTCGAACAGGGCGTCGTAGACCCCATCGGCCTCGCCGCTGGCGTTCGGGTAGCTGAACACCAACACCTTCTGCGCGGTGGGTGCCCAGAGCTTGAAGGTGGTGGTGCCACCGGTCTTCACGCCGAGGTCGTTCACGTTGGCGGCGGCCGCATAGAGGTCGTCGAGCGCGCCGGCCACCTGCAGCGTGGTGGCGTTCTGCACCAGTCCGGCGGCGTCTTCCTGCACCACCACGAGCTGGCTCTTGAGCAGGCTGCCGAGCTGGGCGGCCTGGGCGTCGGGCAGCTTGAAGCGTGCGCCGAAGGGCAGCCATTTGAAGCGCTCGGCCAGGTCGGCAGGCAAGCTGCCGCTGAAGGACTCGAGGCCCAGGTTGCCGTCGGCGCCCCGCACCGCCTCGCCCTTGATGACGACGAGCTGCGCGGCCGCCGAGTGGTAGAGCTTGACGGCGCCGCCGCTGGGCGTCGGCGTGGCCAGCGGCCAGTGCAGCACCTGGCGGTTGAGCCAGAAGGCGCGGGCGTCGGCGATCGACACGCGGCGCAGGTCGGGCTCCTCGGTGTAGACCGTGGCATCGCCCTGCACCAGCCAAACCGAGCCGACGCGGTTGCGGATCGCCAGGTCGGCGTAGCGCACGCGGATGTTGTCGGGCCGGCCGTCCTTGTCCCCCTCGTTGGGGGCCTTGCCGTGGATGATGAATTCCAGCTGCGTGCGGCTGCCGTCCTGCTTCGGATTGATCACCGGCAGGTCGAACACCACCTCGCTCGCACCGGCCTGATAGCCGCCCATGCGCTCGTAGCCGAGCGCGTTGCCCCATTGGTCGATGGGCAGACCGGAAGGCAGACGTGCCAGGTCCAGACCGCTGCCGTTCCACAGGTGCAGGCCCCAGGCGGCGTAGTTGCCGTCCGGGCGCTTGTAGTGGACGCGAATCGTGTCGATGTCGAGCGTCGGCGCCGCGCCGCCGGCCGCCGCCAGCGACAGGTAGGTGCTCGCGTCGCCCTGCTTGCGCCAGATCTCGTTCTTGCCGGACTTGAGCGTGTAGCTTTGGTCGGTACCGCCGTGGTCCTTGTCGTCGCCTTTGTGGAAGAGATAGCCGACGGCGCCGCTGGTGGCGGTCAGCGGCAGCTCGTAGACCGCACCGAAGGCATCGGTGGCGCTGGCGTTGTGGCCCTGGTTCCAACCCGGATCCTTGCCGGCACCCCAGCTGTGCAGCTGCCAACCGGCATACACCCCGTCGGCGCGCTGGTAGTGAACGGTCAGCGTGGTCGGCTCGCCGCCACCGCCCGGCGTGCTCGCCGGGGTCTGCGGCGGCTGGGCGTCGAGCACGGTTTGGAAGCTGGCATTGCCCAGCGGCAACCGGGCATCGGGCTGCGCCACCGGGGGAGGCGGCGTCGGTGCCGGCGGTTCGCTGGCCCCGCCACCGCCACCGCCGCAGGCCCCCAGCATCCCCAGCAGCAGCGCCGCTGCGGCACGCCGCATCCACCCTTTTCCGTCCCTTGTGTGCGAGCGCATCGCCATCCTCCGGTTTCGAGGGGGCGGATGCTAATGAAGCAAAACTACAAGCCGTATTGGCGAATCCCCGGAGATCGGTCGAGGTAACTTCTCGTAATTGGTAGTTGAACTACTTTTCCACTGATCGTCGGCGCGGCGAACCCCTCATTGATTGGTGGCCGCCAGCACCTCGGGCAGGTCGGTCAGACCGGCCAGCAGCTTCTCGATGCCGTCCTGGCGCAAGGTGCGCATGCCGCTGCGTTGCGCCAGCGCGAACAGCTCGGTGGCCGGTGCGCGGCGGCGGACGCCCTCGCGAAGGCTCTCGTCGGCCACCAGCAACTCGTGGATGCCGAGCCGCCCGCGGTAGCCGCTGCCCTTGCAGGCGTCGCAGCCGCAGCGGCGGTACTGGCGCAAGGCCCCGTCGACGCCATGGCGCTGCAGCCAGCGCGCTCGGATCGTCTCCTCGTCCGCCGCCACGCCGCCACCCGACTGCTGGTAGAGGCGCAGCAGCGAGCGCAACGCGCGGTCGTCGAGCGGCTCGGCCACCCGGCAGTCGGTGCACAGCCGGCGCACCAGGCGCTGCGCCAGCACGGCCAGCAGCGAGTCCGAGAACATGAAGGGATCCAGACCGATCTCCAGCAGGCGGGTCACGCTCTCCGGCGCCGAATTGGTGTGCAGCGTGGACATCACCAGATGCCCGGTCAGCGAGGCCTCGATGGCGATGCGCGCGGTCTCCTCGTCGCGCATCTCGCCGATCATGATCACGTCGGGGTCGGCGCGCAGGAAGGTGCGCATGGCCGCCGCGAAGGTCCAGCCGATGCGGGCGTTCATCTGCACCTGGCGCAGCCCGTCCTGGGTGATCTCGATGGGATCCTCGGCGGTCCAGATCTTGCGCTTGTCCTCGTTGAGCTCGCGCATCACCGAGTGCAGCGTGGTGGTCTTGCCGCAGCCGGTGGGGCCGCAGATCAGCAGCAGGCCGTAGGGCTTGGCCATCACCTGGCGCAGGCCGGCCAGGTTGTCCTCGGACAGGCCGATGCCGTCGAGCGGCAGCGGCCGCATGCCGCCGAGCAGGCGCAGCACCACGTCCTCGAGCCCGGCGCTGGTCGGTACGGTGACCATGCGCAGTTCGAGCGGCGCGCCGCCGTGGCGCGCAAAGTCGATCTTGCCGTCCTGCGGCCGGCGGTGCTCGGCGATGTCGAGGTCGGCCATGATCTTGAGCCGCGCCACCAGGGCGAAGCGCACCTTGGCCGGCAGGTCGAGGTAGCGCAGCAGATCGCCGTCGACGCGCAGGCGCACACGCACCGGCTTGGGCGCGTCGAAGGTCTCGATGTGGATGTCGGAGGCGCGCAGCTCCACGGCGTCGGCAATGATGCGGTTGACCAGACGCACCAGCACGTTGTCCGACTCGGAGATCACGCCGCCGTCGGCGTCCGGGCCCGACGCCGGTTCGCCGGCGTTGAGCTCCTGCACCAGCTCGCGCGTGCTGAGCGTGGCGGCAGCGCTGGCCGGCGCGGCACTCTCGGCGGACGGCATGCCGGCGCCCGCCTTGGGCGGCGCGGACGCCAGCCGGTAGGCCTGGGCGATGGCCGGCAGCAGCGAGCCCGGCAGGGCCAGCACCGGCCGCACCTTCAGCTCGGTGACGAAGCGCAGCATGTCGAGCAGGCGCTGGTCCCAGGGGTCCTGCAGGGCCACCACCAGCATGTCGTCGCGCTGCATCAGCGGCAGCACCGACTCGCGCTGCGCCAGGGCACGCGGCAGGCGGTCCAGGGCCGCCAGTTCGGGGCGTGCCTGGTGCAGGTCCACTGTGGGAACGCCCAACCAGCTCGCCAGGGTCTGGCGCAGCTGCGCGGCGCTGATCAGGCCCTGCTGCACCAGCAGCTCGCCCAGCGGCACATGGGCACCGGCCGCCGCCTGGCGCGCCAGCATCTGCGCCAGCAAGCCCGGGCTGACCAGCCCGGCCTTCACCAGGGCATCACCGAGATGCGCGGCATGGTGCTCGGGCTGCGCCTGCAGCGCCTCCCACAGGGCGTCGAGGCTGAGCACCAGCGGTGCCGGTCGCAGATCGGGGGCGGGGTCGCGCACCGCATCGAGCGCGGCGGGAACGGTGTCGTGCTGGACTGGCATGGCGTCGTGGGGCGATGGGCCGGTCAAGCCGCCGGCTGAGCTTGCGCAACCAGTATCGCCAGCCGCGCCCGTTGCACCTTGCGAGGTGACAGGCGCGGCGCTTGCCGCTCTTGATCCACCGCAGTGAGGTTGCAAAAAGGCAAGGGGCGCGTTGCGCCCCTTGCATGTGTTGCACAAGCCCGCGCCGGCTGGCACGAACCTGCAGCGCGAGCCGCTCAGTTGCGGCTCTTGTCCACCATCTTGTTGGCCTTGATCCACGGCAGTGAGCGCCGTGAAGTCCGGGGCGCCTGCGCGCCCCGGATAGGCAGCGAACGGGCTCGCGCATGCAGGCGCGAGCCTGCCGCTCAAGGCGCTCAGTTGCGGCTCTTGTCCACCATCTTGTTGGCCTTGATCCACGGCAGTGAGCGCCGTGAAGTCCGGGGCGCCTGCGCGCCCCGGATAGGCAGCGAACGGGCTCGCGCATGCAGGCGCGAGCCTGCCGCTCAAGGCGCTCAGTTGCGGCTCTTGTCCACCATCTTGTTGGCCTTGATCCACGGCATCATGTCGCGCAGCTTCTCGCCCACCACTTCGATGGGGTGCTCGGCCATCAGGCGGCGGCGGCTGATCAGGGTCGGCGCGCCGGCCTGGTTCTCGAGGATGAAGCTCTTGGCGTACTCGCCGGTCTGGATGCGGCGCAAGGCCTCCTTCATCGCCGCCTTGCTCTGCGCGGTGATGACTTCCGGACCCGTCACGTACTCGCCGTACTCGGCGTTGTTCGAGATCGAGTAGTTCATGTTGGCGATGCCGCCCTCGTAGATCAGGTCGACGATCAGCTTCAACTCGTGCAGGCACTCGAAGTAAGCCATCTCGGGCGCGTAGCCGGCCTCGGTCAGGGTCTCGAAGCCGGCCTTGATCAGCTCCACCGCACCGCCGCACAGCACGGCCTGCTCGCCGAACAGATCGGTCTCGGTCTCCTCGCGGAAGCTGGTCTCGATGATGCCGGCCTTGCCGCCGCCGTTGGCCGCGGCGTAAGAGAGCGCCAGGTCGCGCGCCCGGCCCGAGGCGTCGGCGTGCACGGCGATCAGGTGCGGCACACCACCGCCTTGCTTGTAGGTGTTGCGCACGGTGTGGCCGGGCGCCTTGGGGGCGACCATCCACACGTCGAGGTCGGCGCGCGGCTGCACCTGGCCGTAGTGCACGTTGAAGCCATGCGCGAAGGCCAGGCTGGCGCCCTTGCGGATGTTCGGCTCGACCTCGCTGCGGTAGACCTGGGCGATCTGCTCGTCGGGCAGCAGGATCATCACCACGTCGGCGGCCTTGACGGCCTCGGCCACCTCGGCCACCTTGAGGCCGGCGCCCTCGGCCTTGGCCCAGCTGGCGCCGCTGCGGCGCAGGCCGACGGTGACCTGGACGCCCGATTCGTGCAGGTTCAGCGCATGCGCATGACCCTGCGAGCCGTAGCCAATGATGGCCACCTGCTTGCCCTTGATGAGGCTGAGATCGGCGTCTTTGTCGTAGTAAACGTTCATGGGGTTCTCCAGTTCAGGGCAGGCAAGTGCTCGGGGTTCGGTGAATCAAACGCGCAGGATCCGCTCGCCGCGGCCGATGCCGCTGGCGCCGGTGCGCACGGTTTCCAGGATGGCGGTGCGGTCCACCGCCTCGATGAAGGCGTCGAGCTTGCTGCTGTCGCCGGTGATCTCGATGGTGTAGCTCTTCTCGGTCACGTCGATGATGCGGCCGCGGAAAATGTCGGCGGTGCGCTTGAGCTCCTCGCGTTCCTTGCCGACGGCGCGCAGCTTCACCAGCATCATTTCGCGCTCGATGAACTGCGCCTCGGTCAGATCGACCACCTTGACCACCTCGATCAGGCGGTTCAGGTGCTTGGTGATCTGCTCGATCACCTCGTCGGAGCCGGTCGTCACGATGGTCATGCGGCTCAGGGACGGATCCTCGGTCGGCGCCACCGACAGCGACTCGATGTTGTAGGCACGCGCCGAAAAAAGCGCCACCACCCGGCTCAGCGCGCCGGCCTCGTTCTCCAGCAAGACGGCAATGATGTGTCGCATGGTCAGAGCTCCTCCGCGCCGAGCAGCATCTCGGTGATGCCCTTGCCGGCCTTCACCATCGGCCAGACGTTTTCACCCGGGTCGGTGCGCACGTCCAGAAACACCGTGCGGTCCTTCAGGCGGATGGCCTCCTTCAGCGCGCCCTCCACGTCCTCGGGTCGCTCGACGCGAATGCCCACATGGCCATAGGCCTCGGCCAGCTTGACGAAGTCCGGCAGGGCGTCCATGTAGGAATGGCTGTAGCGGCCGCCGTACTCCAGCTGCTGCCACTGCCGCACCATGCCGAGATAGCGGTTGTTCAGCGCAATGATCTTGACCGGGGTCTTGTACTGCTGGCAGGTCGAGAGCTCCTGGATGCACATCTGGATCGAGCCCTCGCCGGTGACGCAGAACACGTCGGCGTCGGGCTTGGCCAGCTTGATGCCCATGGCATAGGGCAGGCCCACGCCCATGGTGCCCAGGCCACCCGAATTGATCCAGCGGCGCGGCTCGTCGAAGCGATAGAACTGCGCCGCCCACATCTGGTGCTGGCCGACGTCGGAGGTGATGTAGGCATCGGTGCCGCGCGTCAGCTCCCAGAGCTTCTCGACCACCGTCTGCGGCTTGATCAGGGTGTCGGAGCGCTTGTAGGCCAGGCAGTCGCGGGCGCGCCAGTCCTTGATCTGGCGCCACCAGGCGTTCAGGTCCTCGGCCGCGGCGCGCTCCTGGCTGGCGCGAATCTGCGTGATCAGTTCCTGCAGCACGTCCTTGACGTCGCCGACGATGGGGATGTCGACCTTGACGCGCTTCGAAATCGAGCTGGGGTCGATGTCGACGTGGATGATCTTGCGCTCGACCTGCGCGAAGTGACGCGGGTTGCCGATCACGCGGTCGTCGAAGCGCGCCCCCACGGCCAGCAGTACGTCGCAGTGCTGCATGGTCATGTTGGCCTCGTAGGTGCCGTGCATGCCGGGCATGCCGAGAAAGCGCGGATCGGTGGCCGGCATCGCGCCCAGGCCCATCAGCGTGTTGGTGACCGGGTAGCCCAGCAGGTCGACCAGTTCGCGCAACTCGGCCGAGGCATTGCCCAGCACCACGCCGCCACCGGTGTAGATGTAGGGGCGCTTGGCGCTGAGCAAGAGCTGCACGGCCTTGCGGATCTGCCCGGAATGCCCGCGCTTCACCGGCTGGTAGCTGCGCAGCGAAATGCTGTCCGGGTACTTGAACTCGCACTGGGCGAGCGAGACGTCCTTCGGAATGTCGACCACCACCGGGCCCGGACGCCCGGTCCTGGCGATGTGGAAGGCCTTCTTGATCGTCAGCGCCAGATCGGCCACGTCCTTGACCAGGAAGTTGTGCTTGACCACCGGTCGCGTGATGCCCACGGTGTCGCATTCCTGGAAGGCGTCGAGACCGATGGCCGGCGTGGGCACCTGGCCGGTCAGGATGACCATCGGGATCGAATCCATGTAGGCGGTGGCGATGCCGGTCACGGCGTTCGTCACGCCCGGGCCCGAGGTCACCAGGGCCACACCGACCTCGCCGGTGGCGCGGGCGTAGCCGTCGGCCGCATGCACGGCGGCCTGTTCGTGACGCACCAGCACATGCTGGATGGTCTCCTGCTTGTAGAGCGCGTCGTAGATGTAGAGCACCGCCCCACCGGGGTAGCCCCACAGGTAGTTCACGTTCTCCGCCTGCAGGCAGCGCACGAGGATCTCGGCGCCCATCAGGGTCTCAGGCGGGGTGGCGGTCGGACCGCCGGCCGCGCTGGTGGCGGCCCCATTCGTCGTCATGGTCAAGCTCCTTGGCCTCCCCCAGGGAAACCGAGTTCTGCTGGCCCTCCCCTCCGACTCATGGCCGGGGATTGGGGCTGCCCCCGACTCCCAGAGCCGAAGGAGCACCGACTCTAGCCGCTGAGCCTTCGAAAATGACGAAACCCAAGGACGCGCCACGCGCTGGCCATAATCCGCCCCCTTTGTCAGGTTGCCGAGTCGCCGCCCCTTGTCCGTCGAAACCGAACTCGATGCCTTCCTGCGCTCGGTCGAGCGCCGCGCCTTCAAGCGCACGGCCTACATGGTGCGCGACCACGACGCCGCGCTCGACATCGTGCAGGACGCCATGATCCGGCTGGCCCAGCACTACGCGCACCGCCCGGCCGCCGAATGGCCGATGCTGTTCCAGCGCATCCTGTCCAACGCCACGATGGACCACTTCCGCCGCCTGCGGGTGCGCAACGGGGTGATGGTCAATCTGTCGGACTTCGAGGGCGACGACCCGGACGACGGCTTCGACCTGCTGGAGGCCATCACCGGCGGCGATGGCGCGATCGGCGCCCTCAGCGCCGCCGACGAGGTCGAGCGCGCGCAGATCGTCAACCTGATCGAGGAAGAAATCCAGAAACTGCCCGCGCGTCAACGCGAGGCGTTTCTGCTGCGTTACTGGGAAGACTTCGATACCGCAGAGACAGCCAGCGTGATGGGATGCTCGGAAGGCAGCGTGAAGACGCACTGCAGCCGCGCCGTCCATGCGCTGGCGAAAGCATTGAAAGAACGGGGGCTGGAACGATGAACCGCAGTGATTCGCCGACCGATCGCGTCGACAGCGTCGACAGCGCCCTTCGCGTCGACCACCTCGGCCGCGACATGGCCGCGGCCTTGTTGAGCCGCTCCGAGAAACTCGAGCCAACCATCGAGGCCCGACTGGCCACCGCACGCCAGGCCGCCCTGGCCGCCGCCCGCGACGCCCGTAGCGCCCAGCTCGTGCCCGAACTGGCCTTGCAATCCACCACCGCCAGCGGCGGCCGGACGCCGCGCCAGCGCGCCTGGCTGGGCTGGCTGCTGCCGGCCAGCGTGCTGATTGCCGGTCTGCTGCTGCTGGCCCATAGCCAATGGATCCAGGAGACGCTGGGGCTGGCCGACCGCGATGCGCGCGTGCTGCGCGACGACCTGCCGCCCAACGCCTACGGCGACCCGGGCTTCAACGAGTACCTGGACGAGAAGTCCGAGGAAGAGACGCCGCCGCCCGACGAAGAAGAGGCCCAGCCTTGAACCCTGCCGCGCGCTTGGCGAGCCGGCTGCCGAGTTGGGGCCTGAGCCTGGGCCTGGCCCTGCTGATGGCCGTCACGGCGGCCAGCGCCCAGACCGCCGCACCGGTCTGGGCCGGCAAGACCTGGGGCGCATTGAGCGCCACGCAGCGCGACACCCTGGCCCCCCTGGCCGAGCAGTGGTCGCAGATGGACCCCGCTTCGCGCGACACCTGGGCACTGATCGCCACCCGCTATGCACAACTGCCGGCCGCCGAGCAGCAGCGACTGCGCGAACGCATGAAGGACTGGGCGCAACTGAGCCCCGCCGAGCGACAGCGCGTGCACCAGGGCTACCAGGCGGCACAGCGTGTCAGCGCCGCCGAGCGCCAGGCAAAGTGGGAGCGCTATCAGGCCCTGAGCCCGGAACGCCGCCAGGCCCTGCAGGAGCGCGCCGCCGCGCGCCGGGAGGCCGCGTCAACGCCGGCCTCGGCACCGCGACCGGCCGGCAAGGAAGGCCTGGACGCGCAAACCCTGCTGCCGCGCCGCGCTCCATGAACGGGCCGGCGGCGCCGGCACCGCGCCTGCTCGTGCGCATGGCCTGCGGGCTCTACGAGGGCCTGCTGCTGTTTGGCGTGCTGGCCGGCGTGGGACTCCTCTACGGCGTGCTGCTGCGGCCGACGGGCGAGCAGAACTGGGGGCCGGTTTTCTCGCTGCTGATGCTGGCCGCCATGGCGAGCTACTTCACCTGGTTCTGGTCCAAGGGCGAGACCCTGGCCATGGCCACCTGGCATCTGCGCCTGCAGCGACGCGGCAGCGCCAACATCCCGCCGAGCAAGCCGCGTGCGCTGCTGCGCTTCGTGCTCAGCCTGCTGTGGTTTCTGCCCGGTCTGGCCGCCGTGCAAGTCGCCGGTCTGGCCGGCGACAAGGCCGCCGCACTGGCCGTGATGGCGGCCAACGTGCTGGGCTACGCCTTGCTGACCCGCCTGCACCCGAGCCGGCAGTACCTGCACGACGTGCTGGCCGGCACCGAAATGATCACGCTGCGGCGGACCATCAAGACCCGGGACGACTGAGCGCAAGCCCGGCCCACGGCCGGGATTTAGATCGCTGCGTCGTCCTGCTCGCCGGTGCGAATGCGGACGACCTGCTCGATCGGCGTGACGAAGATCTTGCCGTCGCCGATCTTGCCGGTCTTGGCGGCGCGCAGGATGGCGTCGATGCAGCGATCGACGTCGCCGTCCTTGACGACCACCTCGACCTTGACCTTGGGCAGGAAGTCGACGACGTACTCGGCGCCGCGGTAGAGCTCGGTGTGGCCCTTCTGGCGGCCGAAGCCCTTGACTTCGGTGACGGTCAGACCCGACACGCCCACCTCGGCGAGCGCCTCGCGAACTTCGTCGAGCTTGAAGGGCTTGATGACGGCGGTGATTTGTTTCATGCGCGGAACCGGTTGGTGATGGGATAGCGCCAGTCGCGGCCGAAGCTGCGGTGCGTGATGCGGATGCCGATCGGCGCCTGGCGTCGTTTGTACTCGCTGATTTTGATCAGGCGCGTGACCTGCTCGACCTGCGCCTTGTCGAAGCCCTCGGCCAGCAGTTGCTCGACGGACGCATCTTCCTCCATGTAGCGCTGCAAGATGGCATCCAGCACGGCATAGGGCGGCAGGCTGTCCTCATCCTTCTGGTCGGGGCGCAATTCGGCGGAAGGGGGGCGCTCGATGATGCGCAGCGGGATCAGTTCCCGGCCCGCCTGCGCATTGCGCCAGCGTGCCAAGCGGAACACAAGGGTCTTGGCCACGTCCTTGATGACCGCAAAGCCGCCCGCCATGTCACCGTACAAGGTGCAGTAGCCGGTCGCCATCTCGCTCTTGTTGCCGGTGGTCAGCACCAGCGAACCGAACTTGTTGGACAGCGCCATCAGCAGCGTGCCGCGGATGCGCGCCTGCAGGTTCTCCTCCGTGGTGTCGAAGGGTCGGTTCTCGAACAAGGGCGCCAGGCTGCCGCGGAAACCCTCGAACAGGCCGTCGATGCGGATCTCGTCGTAGCGCACGCCCAGGCCGTCGGCCATGTCGCGCGCGTCGATCCACGAGATGTCCGCCGTGAAAGGCGAGGGCATCATCACCGCGCGCACCTTGTCGGCACCCAGCGCGTCCACCGCCACGGCCAACACCAGGGCCGAATCGATGCCACCGCTCAGTCCGATGAGGGCGCCTGGAAAACCGCTCTTGCCCAGGTAGTCGCGCACGCCGGTGACGAGCGCCCCCCAGACCTGCGCCTCCGGCTCGGGCAACGCGGCGACCGACCCCACGCCGTCGTCCAACAGCAGCAGGTGCTCGGCCCACATCGGCGCGCGCGCCACCAGGGCACCACCGGCGTCGAGCGCAAACGAGGCGCCGTCGAACACCACCTCGTCCTGCCCTCCCACCAGATGGGCGAAGCTCAGCGGCAGGCCCGCGCGGCGCGCCGTCTGCGCCATGCGCGCCTCGCGCTCGGCGGGCTTGCCCATGTGGAAGGGACTGGCGTTGATGACCAGCAGTTCCTGCGCGCCGGCCGCCCGCGCCGCCAGCGCCGGTTCGTCGAACCAGGCGTCCTCGCAGATCAGCAGGCCGAAGCGCCGGCCCGCGACCTCGAACACGCAGGCGCCCTGCCCCGCGTCACGACCGCTGACGAAGTAGCGCCGCTCGTCGAACACCTGGTAATTGGGCAGTTCGCGCTTGGCGTACTGCGCCCGCACGACGCCGCCCTGCAGCACCGCGGCGCCGTTCAGGCAGGGCGCGGACTGCACCGAGCGTTGGCGCGCCGGCGCCGCATGCGGCAGGGGCAGCGGCAGGCCGACCACCACGGCGATCGGCAGCGCGGCCAGTTCGGTGGCCAGTTGCTGCAACTGCGTCTGGCAGGCCGCGGCGAAGGCCGGACGCAGCAGCAGGTCCTCGGGCGGGTAGCCGCAAAGGCTCAGCTCGGGGGTGACCAGCAGCACGGCCCCCTGCGCCAGGGCCTCGCGCGCGGCGGCGACGATGCGCGCCGCGTTGCCGGACAGATCGCCCACGGTGACATTGATTTGCGCCAGCGCGATGCGCATCGGTCCAACCCCCCAAATAAAACGGCAGCCCGCAGGCTGCCGCCATCATGCCTGAGGGCCGTTCAGCCCTTGCGCGCCTTCCAGGCCGCCATGCCGCCGGTGATTTCCTCGTGGGCGGCCTCAACGCCTTCCCAGCCCAGCACCTTCACCCACTTGCCGTCTTCGAGATCCTTGTAATGCTCGAAGAAGTGCTGGATCGCCTTGAGCCGCGAGGGGTTCAGATCCTGGTAGCTGGTCCAGCGCGAATAGAGTGGCAGGATCTTGCTGGTGGGCACCGCCACCAGCTTGTTGTCGCCGCCGGCCTCGTCCTGCATGCGCAGCATGCCCAGCGCACGGCAGGTCACCACCACGCCGGGAATCAGCGGCACCGGCGTCACCACCAGCACGTCCACCGGGTCGCCGTCGTCGGCCAGGGTCATGGGCACATAGCCGTAGTTGCACGGGTAGTGCATGGCGGTGCCCATGAAGCGGTCGACGAACAGCGCGCCGCTGTCCTCGTCGACTTCGTACTTGATCGGGTCGCCATTCATCGGGATCTCGATGATGACGTTGAACTCTTCGGGCGCCTTGGCGCCGGGGGTGACGTTGTGCAGGCTCACGGGGCGGCTCTCGGTTTGCTGGAAAACCCGCAGTCTAGGGGACATCCTCAGCAGGGTAGACCCTGTGGCGCGTGGGCAAACCCGCAAGAGAGCTGCAAGAGAGCATCCCTAGCATCCCGCGCGCTGGGCGCCCGCCGGGTGCCTGTTGACATTCACCGATGGAGTGGTTCGCATGACGACAGAGATGGCGCTCTATTTCGCGCTGGCGTGCGGGGTAGTGGCGGTGGCATACGGCTTCATCCAGCGCAGCTGGATCCTGAGCCAGGACGCGGGCAACGCCCGCATGCAGGAAATTGCGCAGGCCATTCAGCAAGGTGCCTCGGCCTACCTGGGGCGGCAGTACCGCACCATTGCCATGGTGGGCGTGGTGCTGGCGGTGCTGATCGCCGTGTTCCTTGGCACCAAGACGGCCATCGGCTTCGCGGTCGGCGCGCTGCTGTCGGGCGCCTGCGGCTTCATCGGCATGAATGTGTCGGTGAACGCCAACGTGCGCACTGCGCAGGCGGCCACCAAGGGCATCGCGGCGGCGCTGGACGTCGCCTTCAAGGGCGGCGCCATCACCGGCATGCTGGTGGTGGGTCTGGGCCTGCTGGGCGTCGGCGGCTTCTACCTGGCGATCGGCGGCGGCAGCTCGAGCGAGGCGCTCAAGCCCATGCTCGGCCTGGCCTTCGGCTCCTCGCTGATCTCGATCTTTGCGCGCCTGGGCGGCGGCATCTTCACCAAGGGCGCCGACGTCGGCGCCGACCTGGTGGGCAAGGTCGAGGCCGGCATTCCCGAAGATGACCCGCGCAACCCAGCGGTGATCGCCGACAACGTCGGCGACAACGTCGGCGACTGCGCCGGCATGGCGGCCGACCTGTTCGAAACCTACGCGGTGACCTTGATCGCCGCCATGGCCCTGGGCGCGCTGATGCTGACCGGTCCCAGCCAGCTCACCGGCGTGATCTACCCGCTGGCGCTGGGCGGCGTGTCGATCATTGCCTCCATCATCGGCTGCTACTTCGTCAAGGCCAACGACGGCATGAAGAACGTCATGCCGGCGCTCTACAAGGGTCTGATCGTTGCCGGCCTGCTCAGCCTGGTGGCCTTCTTCTTCGTCACCAAGGCGATGTTCCCCGGTGCCATCGAACTGGTCGGCGGCGGCAGCACCAACGCCATGGCGCTGTTCGGCGCCTGCGTGGTGGGTCTGGTGCTGACGGCCGCGATGGTCTGGATCACCGAGTACTACACCGGCACCCAGTACCACCCGGTGCAGCATGTGGCGCAGGCCAGCACCACCGGCCACGGCACCAACGTCATCGCCGGTCTGGGCGTGAGCATGAAGTCCACCGCCTGGCCGGTGCTCTTCGTCTGTGCCGCCATCTGGGTCAGCTTCTCGCTGGCCGGCCTCTACGGCATCGCGGTGGCCGCCACGTCCATGCTCAGCATGGCCGGCATCATCGTGGCGCTGGACGCCTATGGCCCAATCACCGACAACGCCGGTGGCATTGCCGAAATGGCCGAACTGCCCGAGAGCGTGCGCGACGTGACCGACCCGCTGGACGCGGTGGGCAACACCACCAAGGCAGTGACCAAGGGCTACGCCATCGGCTCGGCCGGCCTCGCGGCGCTGGTGCTGTTCGCCGACTTCACGCACGCGCTGGAAGCGCGCGGCATGCATGTCGCGTTCGACCTGTCCGACCCCAAGGTCATGCTGGGCCTCTTCATCGGCGGCCTGATCCCCTACCTGTTCGGCGCCATGGCCATGGAGGCCGTGGGCCGCGCCGCGGGTGCGGTGGTGGTCGAGGTGCGCAAGCAGTTCGCCGACGGCCAGATCATGGCCGGCAAGCGCAAGCCCGACTACAGCGCGGCGGTGGACATGCTGACCGCCGCGGCGATCAAGGAAATGATCGTGCCGTCGCTGCTGCCGGTGGTCGTGCCCATCATCGTCGGCATGGTGCTGGGCCCGGCCGCGCTGGGCGGTCTGCTGATGGGCACCATCGTCACGGGTCTGTTCGTCGGCATCTCGATGTGCACCGGCGGCGGCGCCTGGGACAACGCCAAGAAGCTGATCGAGGAAGGCTTCAAGGACGAGGCCGGTGTGACCCACAAGAAGGGTGGCGAGGCGCACAAGGCCGCCGTCACCGGCGACACCGTGGGCGACCCCTACAAGGACACCGCCGGCCCGGCCGTCAACCCGCTGATCAAGATCATCAACCTGGTGGCCCTGCTGATCGTGCCGCTGCTGCCGATGACCGCGGTCTCCAAGCCCGAGCCGGTGCCGATGGTGGCCACGCAACCCGAGCAGGCAGCGGCTTCGGCCGTGACGGCCGCGCCGGTCGCCAGCGAAGCCGCCTCGCAACCCTGAGCCGAATTCACGTTCCGGCCAAGCCCGCCCTCGGCGGGCTTTTTTCATTGCCGACAATGCGCCGGCGATGACCTCGGACTTCCATCAAGCCCTGCTCAACCCCCAGCTGTGGCGACTGGAAGCAGCGCGGCGCCGGCGTCAGCTCGAGGAGTTGCAGGCTTTCACGCAGCGCCTCGAGAGCGAGTACGCGCAGCTCGACGCGCAGGTGCGCGCTTTCCTGGCGCGCTACGCGGCGCAGCTCGACGCGCCCTGGGAGCAGGTGGAGCGCCTGCAGGGCGAGTTGCTGCGCGCGCTGGAGCTGCTGGCGCGCTCCAGCGGCGCGGCGCTGCCGCCGATGCCCCCGCCGCGCCAACGCCACCGCTTGCCCGAACTGCCCCCGGCCCCTGCCTGGCCCGCCGCGCCGGCCGACGAGCAGGCGGTCGCCGCCCCGTCGCTGAAGGACCTGCACCGGCGCGCCGCCATGCGCCTGCACCCCGACCGCGCCGAGGGCGACGCCGACCGCGCTCGCCGCGAGGCGCTGATGCGCGACGCCAACCTGGCCTATGCCGACCAGGACCGCGCCACGCTCGAGGCGCTGCTGATCGCCGCCGGCGAAAGCCCGCAGCGCCTCGGCGGCTTCGACGTGCATGCCCACTGGCGCTGGCTGGAACGCTGCGAGCACCTGGCCCAGGCGCGGCTGCGCGTGCTGCGCGCGCACCTGCTGCTGCTGCGCCAGCACCCGGCCACCGTGCTGGCCGAACACATCGAGCGCGCGCAGGAGCGCGGTCTGGACGCACTGGCCGTGATGGCCGCGCGCCTGGCCGCCCAAGCGCAGGAGTTGCAGCAGCAGCTCTACATCGGCGCGCGCCTGCAGCCCGGTTCAGCGCTGTCGGCGGCCTTTCTGGCGCAATGGCAGCAACGCTGGGGCGCCGAGCCCGCTGCGCGACCGCAGAGCGCCCAGCCCAGCCGCCTGTCAAGCTCTTGATTCGGCGCGTCCGCCTCGGCGCAAGCTCAGCATCCCCAGCCCCAGCAGCAGCAGGCTCGCCGCCCCCGGCTCGGGCACCGCGCTCACGCTCAGTACCCCATCGCTCAACAGGCGCGAGGAGTCCCAGACCCACCCCGCCTGCAGGCTCGGCAGGTCCAGCGAGCCGAATTGACCGTCCAGGCTGCCGAAGTCCAGCAAGTCAAAGCGGTCGCCCGGCCGGGCACTGAAGCCGTCGGCAAAGGAGACGGCCAGCGCCCCGCCGCGCAGGCTGAGCTGCCCGGAAACCCGCAGCGCGTCGTGTCCGCTGCCGGCCTGCAGCCCGCCCAATTCCATGAAGAGGGTCTGCGCACCCAGCGTCGCCTCGCCGTCGACCGACAGCAGGCTGGCGCCATGGCCGGGTCGCAGATCGCCCTCGAAGAAGAAGGCGCCGCCGCCGGTGAATTCGCCCTCCCCCTGCACATCACCGAAGAACACCATGGTGTTGCCCTTGCTGGCGCGCATCTCCAGGCCGTTGTGCAGCAGGTCGCCGAACAGCGTCAACGTCGCGCCGCCCGAGACGAGCACGCGGCCGTCCTTGACGTTGACCATCGTGGTCACCAGATCGGTGTCGTCGCTGAAGGTCAGCACCCCTTCGTTGCGCAGCGAGTCGGCCTCCACCAGGCCGCGCCCGCCGAGCGTGGCGCCGGCGGCGTTGATGAGCTTGCCGTCCACCTGCAGCGTGCCTCCCAGCACCAGCAGCGAGCCCTCGTTGTCCAACGCTCCGCCGACCTGCAGAAGCTGAGCGGCGCCGACGCGCACCTGGCCCTGCTTGGCGTTCTGCAGCGAGCCGCTCAGCAGGCCCTCGCCCTGCAGGCGCCCCTCGTTGAGCAGAATGCCCACCTCGACGCGCGCCCCGCCCGGCTGCATCTGCAGCGTGCCCTGGTTGCGCAGGCTGCCCGCGGCCAGTCCGTCGCCCGCCACGCTCAGCAGCCCAGCGCCCGCCACCTCAAGACTGCCCAGCACCTCCAAGCGGCGCTCGGAGCTCAGCGCCACCGAGGCGCCCAGCAGGCCGCCGCTGCCCACCACCAGCGCATCGCGCGTGAGGCCCAGCACACCGCTCTGGAAACTGAAGTGCCCGGCACCCTGCAGGCCGCCCAGGTTCAGGCGCCCGCCGTCCAGCGTCAGGCTGGACAGCGGCGCGAGCAGCACGCTGCCGTCCACGCTGAGTTGCCGGCCATGGCCCAGCGTCAGGCTGCTGCCCAGCGGCGTGGCGCTGTCCAGCGCCAGATCGCTGCGCACGCGCAGCTGCCCGTGCTCGAAGTTCAGCGTCCCCGTGAAGCCGTCGATGCGCCCCACGTCGAGCGTGCCGCCGGCCAGCCTCACCGTCACCGGACCGCTGCTGCGCAGCGCGCCCGTCACCGCCAGGGTCGCCTCGCTCTCGACGGCCACACGCGTGGTGTAGGTGATGCCGGAGCCGGAGAAGCCCGTCAACTCGGCATCGCCGTTGACCCGCCAGGCGCTGCCGGCACCGGTCAACAGCACATTGGCACTGCCCGTACCGACGTGCATGTCGCCGCTGGTGAGCACCGAGCCCGACTCGATGCGCAGATCGACCACACCCTGACGACCCGCGATCACGCGGCCCGCCTGCAAGGTGGCTCCGTTGCGCATCAACAGCTGCGAGCCGTTGGGCACGTAATTGCAGAACGGCACGCAGCCCCCGTCCGGGACCGACACGAGTTGAAGCGTCCCCACCTGCATGTGTCCGTTGTCGAGCGTGATGCGCGCCACCGACTCGGAGCGGTTCGCCACCTCCAGGTCGCCGGCGATGGTCCAGCGTCCGCCCGAGAGAATGTCGACGGTGGCGGCCGCATTGCGGCTGCCCATCACGCGGGCGCCGGCACTGAGCACCTGCCCGCCCTCGGAAACTTCGAGCGCGCTGCCCCCGCCCACCACCGACATCGCCCCATCCACGCGCACCGCGCCGCCGGCCACCTTGAGCAGCCGGCTCGCGTTGGGCGTGGCGATGGAGGCAAAGGTCGCCGGCCCCACCGAAAGGCTGCCCAGCTCCACCACACCGCCACGCTCCACTGACACCGTGGCCGTGCCCCGCGCGATGCCGCCGTAGATGGCTTCCATGAACAGTTGCTGCGCGCGCAGGGTGCCGCCGTTGCCCACCGTCAGGCGGGCAGACTGGTTCTGCTCCGTCATGGTGATCGTGCTGGCCTGCAACACCCCACCGGAGCGGATGTCCACCGTGGCGTGACCGCTGCGCGCCAGCGACAGCTGACCGGCGTCGAAATAGCCGCCGTTGCGCACGGTCAGTGCGCCTTCGCCGAACGATTCGCCGATGACACTGCGCTGGGCCGAGGCGGCGCCGCCGTCGATGTCCAGCAGTCCGCTGTAGCTCGTGCCGACCTGGATCTGCTGCACCGACAGACGCCCGTCATCCGCCACGCGCAGAGTGGCCAGCCGGGCGCCGGCCACATCGAGCGTCGGCGCCGACAGCTCCGAGCCCGCGCCCAGGTGCAGGGTGCCCGCATCGTTCACCCAGACCCGCCCCGAGGACTGCATCAGGCCCTGCTGCAACTCGATGCGGCCGGTCTGCACGTCCACATCGCCGTTGACGAACCAGTCGTTGAACTCCAGGTTCACCGTGGTGTTGCCGGCCAGCACGGCGAGCCCAGCCGTGTAGGCGCGACTCGACACATAGACAAACGAGCCGACCGCCGCGTTGAACACTGCCCGATCGAACTCCGAGGGCACCCGCCCGCCCTGCCAGGCCCCTGGATCAAAGAAGTCACCGTCGTCGCCCAGCCAGGCAATGTCGGCGGCACCGGCCGGGGTCAGCAGGAGGGCGGCGGCCAGGGCCACCGCGGGGCGGCGAAATCGTGTCGAGAGGGGGCGCATGCAAGCTCCTTCGAGGCTTGGACAGAGAGAGAGAGAGAGAGAGAGAGAGAGAGAGAGCGTCGGCCCTGGGTCGATGCGCTGGGACGATGCGCAAGCGCCGGCCGACGCCGCCGCGAAGGACTGCCAATGGCCTTGGCCGCTCGCTTGAAGCCACTCTAGGAAGCCATCGCCGGCCGGCGCAGCGGCCGTCCCGTTTTCATGGGACAGCGCTTCGCACCTCGTTCAGGGGGGCTTTGGTAGCCCCTGGCAGCCCCCGCCGAACCTCAACGGAACGGGCTGCGCGCCGCCAGCTCGGCCTCGTAGGCCGCCACCGCGGCCTGCTCCTGCTCGCCGAAGCGCTGCAGGGCGTCGGCAAAGCCGGCGTCGGCCAGCCAATGCCAGCTCTGCGTGGCCACCGGCAGCAGGCCGCGCGCCATCTTGTGCTCGCCCTGCGCCCCGCCTTCGAAGCGCTCGATGCCCTGCGCCATCGCCCACTCGATGGGCGCGTGGTAGCAGAGCTCGAAGTGCACGAAGGGCAGCTCGCGCACGCAGCCCCAGTGGCGGCCCCAGAGCACACGTGTGCGCGCGCCGTTCGCAGCCGCGGCGCCGGCACTGCCGTCGCCGGCCAGCAGGCTGGCGGCGATCGGCTCGCCGCCCTGCTCGGCGATGAAGAGCAGCCAGTCCACGCCGCATTCGGCGAAGAAGCCCGGCGCCAGATAGGCCTGCTGGCCGCGCACCGCATAGGTGTTGGCGTAGCAGCGCTCGAAGAAGGCCCAGTCGGCCGCGCCGATCGCCTCGCCCTGCAGCACGCGCACCGTGACCCCGGCGTCGCGCACCTGGCGGCGCTCCTGCAGCAGCTTCTTGCGCTTGTCGCGCCGCAGGCTGGCCAGGAAGTCTTCGTAGCCCCGCCAGTTCGGGTCGCGCTGCCAGTGGAACTGCGGCTGCTCACGCGCCACCCAGCCCTGCTCGCGGGCGGCGCGGGCGTCGGCGGCGTCACCGAACAGCAGGTGCAGACCGCTCAAGCCGGCCTGCTCGGCAAACCGCGTCAGGCCCTGCAGCAGCAGGCGGCGCGCCGCCGCGTCGCGCGCCAGCAGACGCGCGCCCGGCACCGGCGCGAAGGGCACGGCCAGCACGCCCTTGGGGTAGTAGCGCAGCCCCAGCGCGGCGTAGGCGCGCGCCCAGGCCTGGTCGAACACGTACTCGCCCCAGGAATGGCCCTTGATCCACAGCGGCGCCGCAGCGAGCAGCACCTGCCCCTGCATCAGCAGCGCAAAAGCGGCCTGCCAGCCGGTGGCGGCCACGGCGCTGCCGCCGGCCTGCAGGGCCTGCAGGTAGGCGCGGCGCATGAAGGGGGTGGCGCCCTCTTGCTGCGCCAGCAGTTCGTCCCACGCGGCCGGCAGTTGACGCAGGTCGTCGACGATGTGCAGATCGGCCATGGCGCCATCATGCCCAGCCGACAAAGCCCCCGGCCGTCGCGGCCCTTGCTGCCGGGTGGCTGGGCCGGCCTCAGGCTGCCGCCATGCGCTGCTGGAGCGTGATCTCGATGAACTCGGCCGGACGGCTCAGCGCCACCAGCAGGCTGACCCGCAGCACGCCGTCGCGCAGGTCCTGCTCGGTCAGGGTCTCGCCCAGCCCGCAGTGCACCGCGAAGGCCTCCTCGGGCTGGGCGCCGGCCAGACCCCCAAGGCGCCACAGGCGGGTCAGGAAGTCGCCCCTCTGCGCCTTGAGCAGGGCCCAGGTGGCCGCGTCGTTGCGCTCGAACGCCAGCGCCTGCATCGCCTGCCGTGCGCTGCGCTCGATCATCGTCAGCGTGCGGCGCACGTTCACGTAGCGCCCATCCAGGCTGTTGCCATCGAGCGTGCGGGCCCCCCAGACCAGCACCCCTTCCCCCACGAAGCTGCGCAGCGCGTTCACCGAAATGCCCGTTGGCGACAGATGGAGGTCCTGCTGCTGCGCGGTGGTGATCGCCACCGCCGGCGCCACCACCGCCGCCAGCGCGACGTTGGCTGGCGCCTTCCACACGCCGCGCGCGCCGTCCACCTGCGCATAGACGCCGGCCAGCGCGGCCGACGGTGCCAGGCGGTTCAGCCGGCGGCGCAGCGCCTGCATCAGCGACCGGTAGACCGGCGACAGCGCCAGCAGCGTCGGGTGCAGGGCGGTCCAGTCGATGTCGGGCCCGGCCAGCTGCGCCCGGACGGCCGGCGCGCAGGCCGGGTCGGCCCGCACGCGAGCCGCCAACGCGCCCAGCGAGTCCGCGTCGACCTGGCGCCAGTCCACCTCGGCCTCGTCCAGCACGGTGGTGTCGAGATCGGGGTAGTAGGCCGCGCCGAAGCCGCGTCCGTGCAGGCCCAACCCCTGGCGGAAGACCGCCACCGGATCGTCGGCGCCGCCCGGCGCGCGATCGCCGCCGGGCAGGTCGAGCAGCGCAAAGCGCGGCCACTGCGGTGCCGCGCACAGCGCCAGCAAGGCGTCGTGCACGGCCCGCACCGCGTGCCCGGGCAGCAGCACGGCGTCCGGCACCACCAGCAAGGCCGACTCGGGTTCGGCGTCCAAGGCGGCCAGGCCGGCCAGCAATGCCTCGGCCTGCGGTGCCTCGTCGTAGCCCCCGACCGACACCACCCAGCAAGGTCCGCCGCCGTTCAGGAAAAAGAGCCGCAAGCCCAGGTAGAGGCGCCAGTGCACCGCCCGATTGCGCAGCTCGAGCGCGCCCTGCGGCCCGTTGCCGATCTGCAAACGCTGGCCCGCCGCTGCGCCGAAAAGGCGCTCGAAGCCCTGCAGCGAGACGATGCGCTGCGGCTTCAGGTGCAGGCTGCGGCCCGGCTCGCCGGCCCGTTCGGTATAGCCCACGAAGGCGGCCACCGACCCTTCCGCCGGCTCGATGGCGCGCGGCCCGGCGCCGGCCTCGGCCCCGTAGACGCCGGGGGTGCGCAAGGTGACCATCGCGGCGCCGGTACTTGCCGGTACTTGCCGGTACTTGCCGGACCTAGTAGCCGGGCATCTTCAGCTCTTGCGCAGCGGCCGGCTTGGGCTTGCGCGGCACGATCTGCGTGCCGACGCGCACCGGCGCCATGCCGTCCTGCACCTGGGCGCTGGCGGCCGGCGTCTCGATCAGTTCATCGGCATGCCAGATCTGCAGGCGCGCGGCGCCATTGGGCACGCCGGAGAGCCTGATGCGCCCGTCCGCGTCGGTCACACCGGCCCAGGGCGAGTCGGTCAGGTAGAGGTGGCCGCGCATCGACCCATGCAGATGGCAGCCCAGCATCTGCGGCCCGGTCTGCGCGTAGCTCTGCACGGCGCTGGCGGGCGTCTGCCCGGCCTTGCGGCCGGCAATGCGGAACGAATAGCCCTTGGCCGGTTCGACGTACACGCCGCCCGGACCGACCAGGCCGCCGCGCACATGGTGGTCCCAGCGGTCCAGATTGCTGAAGCGCACCTTGGTGCTGAGGTGGGCCACCGCCATGGCGGGCTGGAACTTCATTTTTTCCTGGCTGATCACCAACTCGGCCGGCGGTGTGGGTCGGGGCCCCGGCGCGCTGGTGTGCAGCAGCACCACGGCCTCGGGCAGCGGCCGGCCATCGCGGTCCAGCACCAGCACCTCCACCTCCGCAGCCTGCGCCGCCCCCAAGGCCAGCAGGCCCCAGCCCAGACTCCACAAGACCTGACGCATGCGCGTGCTCCGTGTCGGTTGAATCGGGCGCATGCTATCCGGCTGAACCCAGAGCGCGCAGCGCCTTGAGCTTGGCCTCGTAGCGGCTGCGCAGCCGCGTGGTGTCGGCCTGCTCGGCAGCCTCCTCGAGGTGGCGGCGCGCCTGTTTCCAGTGGCCAAGCTGCAGGTGCACGCGGGCCAGCTGGAAATGCAGGCCGTGAAAGTCGCTGGTGCGGCGCAACTGGCGCTCGAAGGCCTGCAGCGCCTCCGGCCATTGGGCCTGCCCGGCGAGTTGCAGGCCGCGCTCGAAATCGGCGAACGGCGGCGGCGGCAGGTTCGCTTCGAGCTGTTCGGCCTCGGCCGCACGCCCGCTGCCCCTGAGCAGCAGCGCCAGATTGGCCGCCGCGTGGCCGTTGTGCGGCTCCAGCGCCAGCAGGCGGCGCAGCACCTGCTCGGCGCGTGGCACCAGGCCGGCATGGCGGTACAGCACGGCCAGGGTGTTGAGCGCGTTGAGGTGGGCCGGGTCGGCACGCAGCGCCGCGCGCAGGGCGGCGTAGGCCGCGCCCGGATCGCCGCGCTCCATGTGCTCGACCGCACGGTTGTTGAAGTACATCGCCACCAGCGCCTCCTCGGCGAGCGGCTGCATGCGCACCAGGCGCGGGTCCTCGAAGGGCTGGAAGTCGATGATCAGGCGGCCGGCGTCCCAGCTGCGCCCCGAGGCATGGCCCAGCGGGCCGCTCCCGAGGCTCAGGTTGACATGGGCGTTGAGCAGCACGAAGCGCTCGCTGCGCGTCCACAGCTCCGGCACCTCGACCAGCTGGTACTGCACCGACAGCCCGAGCTCGCGCGCCAGCGCCGCCGTCATCAGCACCAGCGAGAGGCAGTTGCCGGCGCGCGCCTCAAAGGCCTCGGCCGCCGTGCGGGTCCGGCTGGCGTCGTACTCCAGGCGCAGGCGCCCGTCCTGCTGCAGCGCGTGGAAGAGGCCAGCCTGGGCGCCGTGCACGCGGGTGGCCGCGCGCATTTCGGTGGCCAGGAAGCGCTGCATGTCCGCGCTGAGCGCGAACAGCGGCTCGGCACTCGGAATGGGCGGCGCGCCGAAATGCGCGTCGTCCCACAGCGTGTCGAGCGGCGGGACCTGGGGTGGCGCGCGGTGCGCGCAGGCTCCCAGGCTGAGCAGGAGGGCCAGCGCCAGGGCACGGTGCAGGCCAGTGGGGAGCGCGAGGTTCATTCGGATCTCCCGGTGGCCCGGTCGGCAGGGCCGCGAACATCAGCTTAGTCGCGTCGGCGCTTCCCTGCCAGCGGCCCCGCCTTCACTCCACCACGAACACCGCCGCCGAACGCGCGGGCAGCGCCAGCCGGCCGTCGCGCGCCAGGCGGGCCTGGCGGCGCAGTCGCGGGTCGCCGGCGCCGGCGCGCGACAGCTGCGGGTGCAGGCGCCAGGCGGCGCCGGCCAGCGCCGGCAGCGCCAGGCTGCGCGGCGTGGCGGCGCCGTTGAGGGCCAGCAGCAGGCGGCGCGCGCCGGCGCCCGGCCAGCCGGCGCCGTCCAGCTCGGCGATCAGCAGCGCCGGGTCCTGGTCCGGACCGGTGTTGTGAAAGCGCAGGCGGCGCTGCACCTCGGCGCTGGAGGGCAGGCGCCACAGGCTGGAGCCGGCGCGAATCGTCAGCAGGTCGAGGAAGGCCTGGCGCGCCTGGCGGATCTGCGCCGGCGTCGGCTTGGCGTGCGCCAAACGCAGCAGGGGCTTGAGCGCCTCGAAGTCGCGGCCGTTGTCGCCGGCCGGTGGCAGGCCTGCGGCAAAGCCGTTGTCGCGCAGCGTGAAGTCCAGGCGGTTGAACCAGTCGCCGCTGTCGTAGCTGTTGCGGTCCAGGCTCTTGCTGCGCAGCAGCTCCTGCCCGGCGTGCACATAGGCCACGCCCTGGCTGAACAGCACCGCGGCGCTGGCCACGGTCTGCGCCTGCGCTCGTTCCAGCGCGCTGGCCGCCGGCGGCATCTTCAGCACGTTGGCGTCGAAGAGGGTGTGGTTGTCGTGGTTCTCCACATAGGCCACCGCCTCGCCCGGCTGCCCCGCATAGCCGGCCAGCGGCCGGCCGGCGTAAGTCATCTCGGCGCCGCTGCGCAGCTGGCCGTCGGCGTTCTCGAAGCGGAACTCGCGCAAGCTGCCGGCCAGCCCCAGGCGCGCCAGGTCGGCGGCCTGCAGCTGCTGCGCGCGCGTGCCGCTCTCCAGCAGGCCGTTGCTCCAGCCCTTGGCGGCCTGCAGCTCGGGCACCGATCCGAAACTGCCGCCGCGCAAGGCATCGCGCGCCCGGTCGCTGAAGGTGCCGATGCCGTCGCCCGACAGCTCGGTCTGGATGGCCTGGCGGAAGCGCGCGCCATCCATCACCTCGCCGAAGTTCCAGCCCTCGCCGATGAAGAGGATGTCGCGCCCCAGTTCCTGCTTGAGCCGCCGCTGCATGGCCAGCATGGCCGCGCGCGGTTGATGGCCCATCAGGTCGAAGCGGAACGAGTCCATCGCGTAATGGCGCGCCCACAGCAGCACGGAGTCGCTCATCAGCTTGGCCATCATGGCGTGCTCGGTGGCGGTGTTGTCGCAGCAGGTGCTGCGCTCCACCGCGCCGTCGGCGTTCAGGCGCTGGTAGTAGCCGGGCACGATGCGGTCGAGCACGGCCTGCGCCTGCTGTCCGGCCGCGCTGGTGTGGTTGTAGACCACGTCCATGCCCACGCGCAGCCCGGCGCGGTGCAGCGCCAGCACCATCTGGCGCAGTTCGCGCACGCGCACCGCGGGGTCCATGGCGTCGGTGGCGAAGCTGCCCTCGGGGGCGTTGAAGTGCAGCGGGTCGTAGCCCCAGTTGAAGCAGTCCTGGCCGGCGTGGCGCATCACCGCGGCCTGCTGTGCCTCGCTGTCGGGCGCGGCCTTGGGAACCTGCGGCTCGATGCAGCCCTGCTCGGGCACGCTGGCCAGGTCGAAGATCGGCAGGAAGTGCAGATCGGTCACGCCGGCCCGCGCCAGACTGCGCAGATGCGCCATGCCGGCGCTGCGGGCTTCGGTGAAGGCCGGGTAACGCCCGCGCCAGGCCGGCCGCACGCCGGGGTCCTGCAGCGAGAAGTCGCGCACGTGCAGCTCGTAGACCACCATCTCGTGCAGGCGCAGACCGGGGCGCGGGCGCGGCTGGCGATCCCAGCCCTCGGGCTTGAGCGCCGCGTCGTCAAGGTCGAGCAGCGCGGCGCGCTGCGAATTCGCGCTCAGGCTGAGCGCGTAGGGGTCGCTCACGCGCTGGCGCACCCAGCCCAGGCCGGGCACCTGCAGCTCCACCAGGTAGCTGTAGAGCCGGCCGCGCAGATCGCCCGGCTGCTGCCAGCGCCAGCTGCCGCTGGCGGGCTCCCACTCGGCGGCAAAACGCTGCGTCGGCGCGGCCGTCGCGCCCGGGTAGAGGCAGACCTCGACCTTGCGCGCGGTGGGCGCCCAAAGCCGGCCGGCGCTCGCCGCCGCACCGACCTGCACGCCCAAGGCCAGCGGCTCGGCGGCGCGCGCGAACAGCGCGTCCAGCAGGCCGGCCTGCTGCAGGCGCGTGGCGGCCAGCACGCGCTCCTGCGCGTCCAGGCGCACCAGGTGCACGCGCTGGGCCCCGTCCTGCAACCAGCCGCGCCAGTCCTGCGGCGTCGTCGGCGCGTCGGGCCAGATCAAGAGCGCGCCCGGCGCCACGTGGCGCCAGCGCGCAGCGGTTTCGGGGGCCAGCGGTGCGGCCGGGCGCAGCAGCCCGCTCATGGCGCGCCCTTCGGCCAGGGTGTCTCCGACGACGGGCGCGGCGCCGCGCACCAGGCGGTAGCGCCCGTCGGCCGGTTGACCCGGCCACTGCAGGCGCTGCGCATCGAGCCAGAGGGCCTGGGCCGGCGCCAAGGCGGCAGGCGTTGCGGACGATGCCGGCGCGGCGTCGTCGAGCGCCTGCGCCCAGGGCGTGCGCTGCTCGTCGCAGGCCGCCAGGTCGACCGCCCGATCACCCGAAACCGCCCCCGCGCCCGGCACGCCGCCCAGCGCCAGCCAACCCATCGCCCAAAGCCCAAGCCTCATGATGGCCGCCCCAACGGGAAATAAAACTACATGATGCCCGAAGCGGTCAACAAGCCACTCCAGGGATACCCAGCTTTTAAACCATCATGTCCGGCGAGATACTGGATGCCGTCATGTAGTTTTGCAACATCTGCGGCCGGCGCCAACCCTCCAAGTTCTCGAGATCCTGCCATGAAGATCGCCCTGAGCACCTCCTTGCTGGCCCTGCTGCTGAGCGCCTGCGCCAGCGGCCCGCGCGTCACCGACCACGGCGCCGTGGCGGCCCGGCCCAGCCCCAGCGCGCTGCCCGAGGGCTGGCAGCGTGGCCCCTTCATGGAGGTCTTCGTGCGCGCCTACCAGGACAGCGACGGCGACGGCCAGGGCGACCTGCGCGGCCTCATCCAGCGCCTCGACCACCTTCGGCTGCTGGGCGTCACCGGCCTGTGGCTGATGCCGGTGCAGCAAAGCGCCGACCGCGACCACGGCTACGCCACGCAGGACTACCGCGCCATCGAACGCGACTACGGCAGCCTGGCCGACTTCGACGAGCTGCTGCGCCAGGCCCATGCGCGCGGCATCGGCGTCGTCATCGATTACGTGGTCAACCACGCCTCCTGGCAGCACCCGATGTTCCAGCAGGCGCTGCAGGGCCCCGGCAACCCCTGGCGCGACTGGTTCGTGTGGAGCGAGGTCGCGCCGCAGGGCTGGGACATCTGGGGCAAGAACCCCTGGTACGCGGTGTCGCAGCAGCCCTGGAACTGGCAGGGCGAGTGGAAGGACCTGCCGCAGGCACCGGGCCTGCACTACTTCGGCACCTTCGGACCGCACATGCCCGACTTCAACCTCGCCAAGCCCGAGGTCTTCGACTGGCACCTCGACAACCTGCGCTTCTGGCTCAACCGCGGCCTTGACGGCTTGCGGCTCGACGCCGTGCCGCACCTGGTGGAGCGCGACGCCAAGGACTGGAACGACCAGCCCGAGAGCCGCCGGCTCACCAAGCGCCTGCAGGACCAGATCCTGGCCTACCCGAACCGCTTCGTGGTCTGCGAGGCCACCGCCAAGCCGGCCGACTACGCCGCCCCCGAGGTCTGCGGCAGCGCCTTCGGCTTCGGGCTGGAGCGCGCCATCATGGGCGCGGTGGGCGGGCGTGCCGGCGCCGTGCAGGAACTGGCCGACTACTTCAAGACCCGCCCGCAGCGCATGGCCACCATGCTGGCCAACCACGACATCTTTGCCGGCCAGCGCATCTGGGACCAGGTGCAGGGCGACGAAGCACGCTACCGCCTGGCGGCCGCCAGCCTGCTGCTGCTGCCCGGCATCCCCTTCCTCTACTACGGCGAGGAAATCGGCCAGGCCGGCCTGCCGCAGCTCAAGGGCGACGGACCGATCCGCGGACCGATGAGCTGGAACGCCGGCGGCGGCTTCAGCACCAGCGCGCAGCCCTTTCGCCCCACCAGCCCGAACGCCGCCACCCACAACGCCGAGGCGCAGCGCGCCGACCCCGGCTCGCTGTTCCACCACTACCGCCAGCTGGTGGCCCTGCGCCGCCAGCACGCCGCGCTGCACAGCGGGCGCTACGAAGCGGTGCAGGTCGACGGCTCGCTCTTGTGCTTCGAGCGCGTGGCCGACGCCGAGCGCCTGCGCGTCTGCCTGAACTACGGCCCCGATGCGCGCGCCCTGCCCGCGCGGGGCGGCCGGCCGCTGTGGGCCGCCCCGCAGGCGCCGGCCGACACCCTGCCGGCCTGGGGCGTGCGCGTCGAGCGCCTGGTGTAGCCTGCGGCGGCCCATGCGTGCCGCCGTCCGCCTCGACCCCCTGCTCCTGCTGCTGCTGAGCCTGCCGCCGCTGCTGTGGGCCGGCAACGCGGTGGTGGGTCGCGCCCTCATCGACAGCTGCCCGCCGGTGCTGCTCAACCTGCTGCGCTGGCTGCTGGCTTTGGCGCTGCTGCTGCCCTTCACGCACGGCCTGTTGGGTGCCGAGGCGCGCCGCGCCTGGCGCCAGCACTGGCGCTGGTGGGCCGGCAGCGGCCTGCTGGGCATGAGCAGCTACAACGCGCTGCAGTACCAGGCCCTGCAGAGCTCCAGCGCGCTGAACGTGACCCTGATCGCCGCCAGCCTGCCGCTGGCCATGCTGCTGGTCGGGCGCCTGGCCTTCGGCGCCCACCCGCGCGGCCACCAGGTCGGCGGCGCGCTGCTGGCGCTGGCCGGCGTGCTGGTGGTGGTGACGCGCGGCGAGCCGGCCGCGCTGGCCGGCCTGCACTTCGTGCTGGGCGACCTGCTGATGCTGCTGGCCACCCTGTGCTGGGCCGGCTACTCCTGGCTGCTGACGCGCCGCCCGCCGGCGCTGGCCGACTGGCCCTGGCAGCGCCTGCTGGCCACGCAGATGCTGTTCGGCCTGGCGCCCGCGCTGCCGCTGGCGCTGGCCGAAACCCAGTGGACGGCGGTGCCGCTGCGCCTCGACGCCGGCCTGCTCGCCGCCCTGCTCTACATCGCCGTCGGCCCCAGCCTGCTGGCCTACCGCTGCTGGCAGCTGGCGGTGGCGCAGGCCGGCCCGACCTTGGCCGGCGTGTTCGCCAACCTGACGCCGCTGTTTGCCGCCCTGCTGGCCGCCGTGTGGCTGGCCGAAGCGCCCCAGGCCTTTCACGCATTGGCGTTTGTGCTGATCGCCACGGGCATCGTCTGGGCCTCGAAAAGCTAGGAAGATGCAGGCATGAACGGCCCCTCCACCCTCCGCACCACGCCGCTGCGCTGGGCCGTCGTGCTGGTGCTGGCCATCGGCCTGCTGCTGCCCGGCGCGGCGCTGATGTTCTACAACCTGCAGGTGACGCGCGAGACCGTCATGGAGGACCTGCGCGTCGACCTGCGGCGTGCCACGCAAAGCCTGGCGCTCAGCCTCGTGGAGCCGATCTGGCAGGTCTCGCCCGAGCTGGGTCAGCCCATGATCGACGCCCAGGCCGAGGACGAGCGCGTCGTCTCCATCGTCGTCACCGAGACCGCCAACAACACGCAGATCTCGCTGCCCAACGAGCGCGCCAACCCCGACCCGGCGCTGGCGCTCTCGCACGAGATGCCGATCCTGCGCGAGGGCCGCGAGATCGGCCGCGTCAAGGTCACCATGAGCGGCGCCCCGCAGCTGCAGCGCGCCTACCGCGACATGTGGCTCGACGGCCTGCGCCTGCTGGCCATGGCCGGCATGTCGGGCCTGCTCATCCTGTGGCTGCTGCGGCGCCGCGTGCTCTCGCCCATGGAGGCGCTGGCCAAGGCCGCCGCCGAGCTGGGCGCCGGCCAGCTCGGCAAGCCCCTGCAGGTCAACAGCGACGACGAGATCGGCCGCGTCGGCCAGGCCATGGAGGGCATGCGCCAGGCCCTGCTGGAGGCCTTCGACCGCCTGCGCGGCCACGCCGCCACCCTGGAGGAGCAGGTGGCGCAGCGCACCGCCGAGCTGACCACCAGCAACCGCGAGCTCAGCACCACGCTGGGGCAGTTGCGCACCGCGCAGCGCGAGCTGGTGGAGTCGGAGAAGCTGGCCTCGCTGGGCCGCCTGGTGGCCGGCGTGGCGCACGAGCTCAACACCCCGCTGGGCAACGCCATGACCGTGGTGACCGCGCTCGAGGACCGCTGGACCGAGCTCGACGAGGCGATGCGCTCGGGCCAGCCGCTGCGCCGCAGCCAGCTCGAAGGCCTGGTGACCGACACCAAGCGTGGTCAGGACATCCTGCACCGCAACGTGCAGAAGGCCGCCGAGCTGGTGCGCGACTTCAAGCAGGTGGCGGTGGACCAGACCTCCGACGCGCGCCGCGTCTTCGACCTCGACAAGGTGGTGGAAGACGTGCTGGTGATGGTGGAGCCGCGCTTCAAGGCCACGCCCTACAACATCCACACCGAGCTGCAGCGCGGCCTGCGCATGGACTCCTACCCCGGCTCGCTCGGGCAGGTGCTGACCAATCTGGTCATCAACAGCCTGGTGCACGGCCTGCACGAACGGCCCAGCGGCACCGTGTTCATCGACTGCCACGCCAGTGAACGCCAACCCGGCTGGGTGGAACTGTGCGTGCGCGACGACGGCTGCGGCATGGACGAGACCGTGCGCCGCCGCATCTTCGACCCCTTCTTCACGACCAAGCTGGGCCGCGGCGGCTCAGGCCTGGGCATGCACATCGTGCACAGCATCGTCACCCAGCTGCTGGGCGGTCAGATCGAGGTGCACAGCGAACCCGACCAGGGCGCGCTGATGCTGCTGCGCCTGCCCTGCGTGGCGCCGGAGAGGAGTGAGGGGGGGGTGGAGTGAGGGGGGGGGTGGAGCGTCCTGTCTGAGGGGGGTAAAGATTCAAGGCCTGACCCCCAAGCCACGCGGGCTGGGGCGAAACGCTCTACGCCAAGGACGTGTTCCCCGACGCCCGGCTGGTGCACTACTGCGAGTGGTTCTACAACGCGCCACCGCTGGATGTGATCGAGGGTCGGGGGGAGATCGACCGCGGTGTTTTGGACAGAACTGCGTGGCCGTATGCGGATATTGGCTTCGACCCCGAGTTCCCCACCACCTTCGACGACCTGGCGCGCATCCGCTCGTGGAACGCGCTGCATCTGCTGAACCTCGCCAACTGCGATGTGGGCATCAGCCCGACGCAATGGCAGAAGGCGCAGCACCCCAAGGAGTTCCTCGACAAGATCGTTGTGACGCACGAGGGGATCGATACCGAAAACCTGGGGCCGGATCCGAATGCGGTGATCAAGACGCCGAGCGGCGAGGTGCTGCGGGCCAACGACCCGGACAAGCCGGTCATCACGTATGTGGCGCGCAACCTCGAGCCGTACCGGGGCTTCCACACCTTCATGCGGGCGTTGCCTGCCGTGCAGCGGGAGCACAGGAACGCGCATGTGGTCATCGTCGGTGGGGACGATGCCAGCTACGGGTCACGGCCCAAGGATGCGAAGAACTGGCGGGAAAAGATGCTGGCGGAGGTGGGCAGCCAGTTGGACCCGACGCGGATGCATTTCTTGGGCAAGGTGCCTTACCAGGACTACAAGCGGGTGCTGCAGGTGAGCTCAGCGCATGCGTACCTGACCTATCCGTTCGTGCTGAGCTGGTCTTGCCTGGAAGCGATGGCCACGGGCTGCTCCATGGTGGCCGGGGATACGGCCCCCGTGCGAGAGGTGCTGAAGGATGGCCTGAATGCACGCCTAACCCCTGCTGAAAGACACCAGCAAGTCTCTAGGCTGCTCCTTGCCGATTTAGACAATCAGCGCGCCAATGCGCCTTTGCGCGAAGCCGCCAGGCGCAGTGCCCTGGGCTTGTCGCGGCGGCGAGGCCTCATCCGTTTCGCCGGTTTGCTGGTGCCCGCATCCGCAGCAGGGCAAGTCAGCAGCGCGGCTAGCTGCGACGCCGCCGCAGCCGTATCTTTGAACGAGCAACCGTCTCTCGTCGGAGCCTTCGCATGAGCTCACTTCTCAGTCTTTTCAAGCCGCCCGCTCCATTCGTTCGAGGGGTTTGGTGGGCGGCCATCCTGTCTGTCACGGCATTGCTCAGCGCGTGTGGCAGCAGCGCTCGCCGGGAGCCCACGGAAAGGCAGCAACGCGCCTACGCCATGTGGCAGGAGCGGTGCAAGAGGGCGGGGGTGTTCATTCACAAGACCGTGGAGAACGTGGATGGGATTTATCTGATCAACGTTCGGGCGCACCCGGAGAATTTCAACCACGGCGAGGCACCTGAGGATCAATTCAAGTTATCCGATCCCTATGGCAGAGACGGAGACGGGGACGAGTACATCCTGAACTTCCTTCAGGGGGCCTACCACCAACGTCCTGTGACGGTCCCGCTTCCGCCCGGTTACCCACCGCGCATCGGCTACCGCTTTGTGGAGGCCGTTGACCCCAAAGACGGCAAGCTCACGCGGTACACCGGGCGAATTGACGAGCCTTGGCAGCGAGACAACGAACGCCACCTCAAGGGCTACACGCAGTTCGTGCTCGACCGCAGCCCCATCGCCAAGCGCACCACACGCTACGGCGTGAAGTTCGAAGACATCTCCACGCGCGAAGAGCGCGAACTATGGATTGCCGGCAGCTCACTCAAGGTGATCGACCTGGAGACGCAAGAAGTGCTGGCTGAGCGCGTGGGCTACATGCTGGATTGGGCGCAAGGTAGTCGGGCAGGTGGGCGCAGGCCCTGGCTCTTCGCAGCCGACAACGCATGTCCGGACTTCTTTGATCGCTTTCCTGTGCGCGGACGGAACTCGTCCGCCGCACAAGCTGGTCAAACACTCGACTTCGTTGAACTCGTTCTCAAAACCAATCGTAGGGAGCCCTGATCATGACCACCGAAAAGACCCCCATCGCCTACTCGGACCTCTTGAAGTACGTCGACCTTCAGATGGCGGCGGAGGCGTTTCTTGCGAACGAAGCAACGGGCACACTGGAACTCAATCCGGCAACGGGGTCCGGCAACGGGGTCAGGCCTTTAATTTATAGCCCGGCCGGCTCAAGTTTGAAATGCAACACCTCGCCACCCTGTAAGGTGTCGAGATGACCCGAAGATTCCAGCAGTTGCAGCCTGAAGAGCGCATCGCCCTGTCCGCCATGCGCCGGCTGGGGCACAGCC
>JAYRUQ010000003.1:0-144415 GCA_041919015.1 Inhella sp. | reverse complement strand
GTTAGTTTTGTTTAATCGAATCGCTGCCATTGAGCCAGGCTATGACTGTTCGAGCGCCAGAAGTTCCTCCACCGTCTGGCGGCGCCGGATCGTCGTCACCGCGTCGCCGTCCACCAGCACCTCGGCAGTCAGGGGCCGGCTGTTGTAGTTGCTGCTCATGCTGCTGCCGTAGGCACCGGTGTTCTCGATCACCAGCAGATCGCCGACCGACAACTGCGGCAAATCGCGCGCCAGCACCTCGCCGCCCTCGCCCTGCGTGAACACGTCGCCGCTCTCGCACAGCGGCCCGGCCACCACCGTGGGGTGAAGGGCGCCACGGGGCCCGATGGCGCGGATGCCATGGTGGGCGCCGTACATGGCGGGGCGCATCAGCTCGTTGAAGCCCGCGTCCACCAACACGAAGCGGTTGCTGCCCTGGCGCTTGACGGCGCGCACCTCGGTGAGCAGGCAGCCGGCCTCGGCCACCAGATAGCGCCCCGGTTCGATCTCCAGCTGCAAGGCGTGGCCGAAGACCTGCTCGGCCTCGCGCCGTGCCGCGTCCCACAAGGAGAAGTAGTGCGCCACATCCACCACCGGCTGGCCCGCGCGGTAGGGAATGGACAGCCCACCGCCGGCGCTGAGCGCCTGCAGGTCGAAGCCCGCCGCGTGCACCTGGCGCGCCAGGTCCAGCATGGCGCCGCAAACCGACGACAGGTGCTCGTAGTCCACGCCGGAGCCGATGTGCAGGTGCAGACCCACCAGGCGCAGCGAGCCCTGCCTGAGTACCGCCAGCGCCTCACCCAGGTCCTCGTGCCAGATGCCGTGCTTGCTGTGCTCGCCGCCGGTGTTGGTCTTGCGGCTGTGACCGTGGCCGAAGCCGGGGTTCAGGCGCAACCACACCGCATGACCCGGGCTGGCCTGGCCGAGCTGGCGCAGCATGTCGATCGAGCCCGCATTCACCACCAGGCTCTGCTGCGCCACGAAGGCCAGGCTCTCGCGGTCCAGCAGGTCGGCGGTGTAGACGATCTCGGAGCGCAGCGCCTCGTCCAACGGTGCCCGCGCGGCCCCCCCCCGGTAGCCGGCCGCCAGCGCGCGCAAGGCCTCGCCGCGGCTCACAGCGTCCACCTTGGCACCCGCTTGGCGCAGCAGGCGCAGCAGGTGCAGGTTGGGGTTGGCCTTCTGCGCATAACGCACGGTGTCGAAGGCGCGCAGCGTGTCGAGCTGTCGCCGCACCGTCGGCGCGTCCATCACCCACAGCGGGGTGCCGTGCTGTTGCGCCAGCTGAATCAGGCGCGCGTCGTCGTGGCAGGCATTCATGCGCAGCAGCATGGCCCAGCCATCCCATATCAGCAACTACCATCTTGTCTGTTGGCAATCTGCTTTTGATATGAATATCAGCCACCGCCAGGTCGAAATCTTTCGCGCCGTCATGCAGGGCGGCAGCCTGGTGGCGGCTGCCGTGGCGCTGCACACCAGCCAACCCACCCTGAGCCGCGACCTCGCGCTGCTGGAGCAGCGCCTGGGCTACCGCCTGTTCGACCGGCGTGCCGGCAGCCGGCTGCGGCCGACGGCGGCGGCGCTGCAGCTCTACGAGGTGGTGACCCAACATTACCGCGGGCTCGGCGAAGTGCAGGCCGCGGCCCGGGCACTGGCGCGGCAGGATGCCGGCCGGCTTCGAGTTGCCACGCTGCCGGCGCTCGCGCATGCGCTGCTGCCTGCCGCACTGGCCACGCTGACGCCCTGCCCCGCACTGACCATCACGCCGCTCGAAAGCCCGCAACTCGAACGCGAGATGGCCGAGCAAGGGCACGACCTGGCGGTGGCCGAACAGCGCGGGCCCGTCAGCGGCTGCCGCGTCGAGGCACTGCCGACGCTGGCGGAAGTGGCGGTGTTGCCCGCCGGTCACGCGCTGCTGGCCAAGACGCAGCTCGTACCGGCCGATTTCAGCGCGCAGGACTTCATCAGCCTGGCCGACGACGACCCCTACCGAGCGGCCATCGACGCCGCGTTCGAGCAGGCTGGGGTGACACGCGCCCTGCGCCTGCAGACCGCCAGCAGCGTGGCCGTGTGCGCGCTGGTGGCGCAGGGCCTCGGCATCGCCATCGTCAACCCGCTGACGGCGCTGGCCTCGGCCGGGCCACGGCTGCACTGGCGCCCGCTGTCCTGGCGCATCCCCTACGAGCTGGTGCTGCTGCGGCCCCTGCAGCGTGCCAGCGCGCGCGCGGCCGACGCGCTGGCCGAGGCGCTGCGTGCACAGGTTCACGAAATGTCTCGATTGCTCGGCGAGCCGGGCCCCGGGATGCGGGAGCGTTGAGCGACTGAGGGCGTGCTTTGAAGTGGAATGCAGGCAGTGCACCTGAGCAGAAACTTAGGATTGCCGCAATCCCAAGCCTGATGAATCTTCAGCTCAGCAACCTCCTTCTCAACCGCATCCGCGCGGTCTACGAGCAACTGCAACTGCCCTTGCCCGCCGCCTTGCGTCGCCTGCGTGCGACCGGCTGGACCCCATTCAGTGACGCCCTGGCCTTTCTTCGCGACGCCGGCGGTGAGCCGCTGGCACCGGCGGTGCGCAGCTTCGTCGGCGCGCGCGTCATCGACGACTGGTACCAGCAGGCGGGCGGCTACGCCGTCTGCCAGCAGGCCATGGACGTGCTGCGCCTGCACGTGCAGCAGGGCAGCTTCGGCCAGTCGGTGCGCGGCGAGGGAGCCGGCCGCTTCGAGCTGCTGGACCTCGACGAGGCCCACGGCATCGGCCACGTGCAGTCCAGCACCCCGTTCTGCCGCGAGTGGGAGCGCGGCCTGATCCAGGGCGCCCTCGATGCACCCGGTGATCTGCTGTACAGCGACGTGCGCTGGATTGAGGCACAGCAACGCTTCGAACTGCGCTTCGTCAGCGACACCAACCGCGCGCGGGTGGCCTGGGCGCTCGGGGAACCCGAGGACGCCCGGGTTTGGCGGCTGCGCGATCGCGTGCGGCGCCTGGAGCAGTCCAATGCCTACCTCGAAGCCCGACCCGTCGCCGTCCCGATGCCGCCCCGGCGCGCCAGCAGCGACTGGCTGGACCCCCTGACCGGCGCAGCCAGCGAGGCGCACCTTGTGGAGCGACTGCGCCAGGCGGCGCAGGAAGCCTTGCCGCCGCGGCTGTGCCTGCTGGTCTACGGCCTACCCGCGCGCCCGGCGAGCGCCGACTCGATGCGCACCCTGGGCGCCGCCGGGTTGCGCCTGACGCGCGGCGCCGACCTGCTGGCCCAGGTGGGCGAGGACCGCCTCGCGCTGCTGCTGCACGACGTCGATGAGCAAGCCGGCGAACGGGTCGCCCAGCGTCTGCGCGAGGGCCTGCCGCCGCAGCTCGCCGATGCGCTCGAGTTGCGCCTGCTGCCCTGGCGCGGCACGCCCATCGGCGCGCTGATCGCTAGCCTACGCGCTCGCTGAGGAGCGCCGTCGAACCGCCCAGGCAGTGCTCCAGCGCGCGCCGCACGGTGCGAAAGGCCAGCTCGTCCCAGGGAATTTCCTCGGCCGCGAACAGCCGGGCCTCCAGACTCTCGGGACCGGGTTCGAAATCCTCGTGAAGCAACTCGGCGCGCCAGAACAGATGGACCTGCCCGACGCTGACGACGTTGAGCAGCGCCACCAAGGGCCCCAGGCGCACGCGTGCACCCGCCTCCTCCAGGGTCTCGCGCAGCGCCCCTTCGTCGGCCGTCTCGCCCAGCTCCATGAAGCCGGCCGGCAGGGTCCACAAACCACGCCGCGGCTCGATGGCGCGCCGGCACAGCAGCACGCGGCCATCGGCGGCGAAGGTCACGGTGCCCACCACATTGAGCGGGTTCTCGTACTGAATGTGTTCGCAGGCCGTACAGACCGCGCGTTCGCGGTTGTCGTCGGGCGGCACGTGGTACTGCAGCGCGTGGCCGCAGCGGTTGCAGTGAAGGAGGCGCTGGCGGGGAAACATCACCGGACAATCCTCGCATGCCCTACACCCTGTACAGCTATTTCAGGTCTTCGGCGAGCTGGCGCGTGCGCATCGCGCTGGCGCTCAAGGGCCTGCCTGCGGACTACCGCGGCGTGCATCTGGTGCGCAAAGAGAACTTCGGCCATGCCGGCCTGGGCGCCGCGCAACGCGTGCCGGCCCTGCAGCTGGCGGACGGCAGGACCTTGACTCAGTCGCTCGCCATCCTGGAGTACCTGGACGAGGTGCACCCCGAGCCCGCCCTGCTGCCCACCGATGCCCTGCAGCGCGCGCTGGCGCGCTCGCTGGCGCTGGACATCGCCTGCGAGATTCATCCGCTGAACAACCTCGCGGTGCTGCGCCGGCTGGTGGCGCAGTTCGGCGCCGACGACGCCGCCAAGCAGGACTGGATGCGGCACTGGATGGAGCAGGGTCTGGCGCTCGTCGAGCAGCGCCTGCGGAGGGAGGCCGGCAGCCACCGCTTTGCGCTGGGCGACACGCCCGGCCTGGTCGACTGTCTGCTGGTCCCGCAGGTCTACAACGCCGAGCGCTGGGGCGCACGCATCGAGGCACTGACCGAGGTGCTGCGCATCAACCAGCGCTGCCTGGCGCACCCGGCCTTTGCCAGCACCCACCCCGACCGCGTGCCCGATGCCGAGTAATTTGCCCGGCCACTTGTCTGGCCACCTACCCGGCATCCTGGTGCAGGGCCTGGGCGAGGGCCTGCGCGCCTGGATGAGCACGCGCCAGGGTGGCGTCAGCGCAGCGCCCTTCGACAGCCTGAACGTCGGCCGGAGCAGCGGCGACGACCCGGCCGCCGTGGCCGAGAACCGCGCACGCGTCGAGCGCCAGATGGGCGCCCGGCTGGTCTGGTTGCACCAGGTGCACGGCACGCGCTGTGTGCGGGTCGAGTCGGGCGCGGGCCTGGAGACGGCCGACGCGGCCGTGACCCGGCAGCCGAACCTGACGCTGGCCATCCAGGTGGCGGACTGCCTGCCCGTGCTGCTGGCCGCGCTGGATCCCCAGGGCCGGGCGCTCGCCGTGGGTGGCGCCCACGCCGGTTGGCGCGGCCTGGCCGCGGGCGTGCTGGAGAACTGCGTGGAGCAACTGCGCGAGATGGCCCCAGGCGCCGAGTTGCGCGCCTGGCTGGGGCCCTGCATCGGTCCGCTGGCCTTCGAAGTGGGCGCCGAGGTGCACGAGGCCTTTGCCGACGACGCGGCGCTGCTGCGCTTCGCACCGCGCGCTGACGGCGACCCGCGATGGCTCGCCGACCTGCAGGGACTGGCCCTTGCCCGGTTGGAACGGCTGGGCATCCACACGATCCTGCGCGAGTCCGCCTGCACCTTCAGCGAGGCGTCAAGGTTTCACTCGTTCCGCCGCGACGGCAGTCGCAGCGGGCGCCTCGTGGCCTGCATCCGCCTGGGCGACGGCCTGCTGGCGTAGGCGCCGCTTGCGCCCCGGCGTGCCCAGCAGGTACATCAAGAGCGCCACCGGTCCCACCCCGTACAGCATGAAGGTGAAGGCCGCTCCCAGCAGCGAACCCTGGGCGCTCGTCGCCTCGACGAGCGCCATCATGAAGGCCACGTACAGCCAGCCGATGGCGACCAGATACATTGCTTGCGATCTCTGAGCTTGATTCCGATGCCGACGCCGAGCCCCACCCTAGCAGACCCCGAAGACGCGCTGCGTGCGCTGCAACAACTGGCCGGCGTCAGCCTGCCCCCCGGCGCGCTGGGCAGCATCCAGCAACGATACCTGGACGAGGCCAAGGCCCTGTGGAATGAGGCCTTGCAGCGTGACACCACGCCGCCCAAGGACCGACGCTTCGCCGCCCCGGCCTGGAGCCAGGCGCCCGGCGCCTCCTTCCTGGCCAAGCTCTACCTGCTCAACGCGCGCACCCTGGCCGAGTTGGCGCAGGCCGTGCAAGGGGACGCCAAGGCCAAGGCACGCATCGAGTTCGCGGTGCAGCAGTGCATCGACGCCGCGGCGCCCAGCAACTACCTGGCACTCAACCCCGAGGTGCAGCGTCTGGCGCTGGACAGCGGCGGCGCCAGCATCGCCAAGGGCCTGCAGCTGCTGTGGGGCGATCTGCGCAAGGGCAAGCTCAGCCAGACCGACGACGAGGCCTTCGAAGTCGGCCGCAACGTCGCCACCACCGCCGGCAGCGTGGTGTTCGAGAACGACTTCTTCCAGCTCATCGAGTACGCGCCGCTGACGCCTGAGGTGCACGCGCTGCCGCTGCTGGTGGTGCCCCCGTCGATCAACAAGTACTACATCCTCGACCTGCAGCCCGACAACTCGCTGCTGCGCTACGCGGTTGCGCAAGGGCACCGCACCTTCGTCGTCTCGTGGCGCAACCCCGACGAACGCTGCGCCCACTGGACCTGGGACCAGATGATGGAGGGCGCCCCGCTCACCGCCATCCGCGTGGTGCAGGAAATCTGCGCCGCCGAGAAGCTCAACCTGCTGGGCTTCTGCGTTGGCGGCACCATCCTGGCCATGGCGCTGGCGGTGCTGGCCGCCCGGGGCGAGCAACCGGCCGCCAGCCTGACCCTGCTGACCACCCTGCTCGACTTCAGCGACACCGGGGTGCTCGACATCTTCATCGACGAGGCCAGCGTGCGCCTGCGCGAAGCCAGCATCGGCAACGCCGAGCGGCCCGGCCTGCTCAAGGGCAGCGAGCTGGCGCAGACCTTTTCCTTGCTGCGCCCCAACGATCTGGTGTGGAACTATGTCGTCGGCAACTACCTCAAGGGCGAGGCCCCGCCGGCTTTCGACCTGCTGTACTGGAACGGCGACAGCACCAACATGGCCGGGCCGCAGTACTGCTGGTACCTGCGCCACACCTACCTGCAAAACGAGCTGAAGCAACCCGGCCGGCTGAGCGTTTGCGGCGAGCGCATCGACCTGGGCGCCATCCGCTGCCCGGTGTTCCTCTACGGCAGCCGCGAGGACCACATCGTGCCCTGGCCGGCGGCCTACGCCAGCACCCAGCTGCTCAAGGGCCGCAAGAAGGGCGACGTGCGCTTCGTGCTCGGCGCCAGCGGCCACATCGCCGGTGTCATCAACCCCGCCAGCAAGGGCAAGCGCAGCCACTGGGTCGGGCCGAACCAGTTTCCGGTCGATCCCCAGGCCTGGCTGGCCTCGGCACAGGAAGTGCCGGGCAGTTGGTGGACGCCGTGGTCGCAATGGCTGTCATCGCAGGCCGGCACGATGCAGGCCGCGCCGCGCGCGCAAGGCAGCCGCAAGCATCGTCCGGTAGAACCCGCTCCCGGTCGTTACGTCAAACAAAAGGCTTGAAAGGAAACTCCCCATGGATGTCGTCATCGTCTCGGCGGCCCGCACCGCCATCGGCAAGTTCGGCGGCTCGCTCGCCAAGGTGCCGGCGCCGGAGCTCGGCGCCACCGCCATCAAGGCTGCGCTGGAGCGCGCCCGGCTCGCGCCCGAGCAGGTCGGCGAGGTCATCCTGGGCCAGGTGCTGACGGCCGGCAGCGGTCAGAACCCGGCGCGCCAGGCGCTCATCAAGGCCGGCCTGCCGCACGCCGTGCCCGGCATGACGATCAACAAGGTGTGCGGCTCGGGCCTCAAGGCCGTGATGCTGGCCACCCAGGCCATCCGCGACGGCGACAGCGAGATCGTGGTGGCCGGCGGCCAGGAGAACATGAGCGCCAGCCCGCATGTGCTGCTGGGCAGCCGCGACGGCCAGCGCATGGGTGCCTGGAACATGGTCGACTCGATGATCAGCGACGGTCTGTGGGACGTCTACAACCAGTACCACATGGGCATCACGGCCGAGAACGTGGCCAAGGCCCACGGCGTGAGCCGCGCGCAGCAGGATGAACTGGCGCTGGCCAGCCAGCTCAAGGCCGCCGCGGCGCAGGACGCCGGCCGCTTCAAGGACGAAATCTGCCCGGTGCTGATCCCGCAGCGCAAGGGTGACGCGCTGGTGTTCGAAGCCGACGAGTACCTCAACCGCAAGACCAGCGCCGAGGCCCTGGCCGGCCTCAAGCCCGCCTTCGACAAGGCCGGCAGCGTGACGGCCGGCAACGCCTCGGGCCTCAACGACGGCGCCGCCGCGCTGGTGCTGATGAGCGCCGCCAAGGCCGCCCAGTTGGGCCTCACCCCGCTGGCGCGCATTGCCTCCTACGCCAGCGCCGGCCTCGACCCGGCCGTGATGGGCATGGGCCCGGTTCCCGCCAGCCAGCGCGCGCTCCAGCGTGCCGGCTGGAAGGCCGCCGACCTCGATCTGCTGGAGATCAACGAGGCCTTTGCCGCCCAGGCCTGCGCGGTGCACGCGCAGATAGGCTGGGACCTCAGCAAGGTCAACGTCAACGGCGGCGCCATCGCGCTGGGCCACCCGATCGGAGCCAGTGGCGCGCGCATCCTCGTCACCCTGCTGCACGAGATGCAGCGACGCGACGCCAAGAAGGGCATTGCCTCGCTGTGCATCGGCGGCGGCATGGGCGTCGCCCTGTGCGTGGAACGATGACCACCCCCGTTGCGCTTCGCGCTCCCCCTCAAGGGGGCGCCGCTGGTGGCCCGGCAAAGCCGGTTCCACGGCGGCCCCTTGATGCATCGGCTCATTGCAGCCAACTTCTCACCCAACTGGAGACACCCCAATGAGCCAGCAGAAAGTTGCATACGTCACGGGCGGCATGGGCGGCATCGGCACTGCCATCTGCCATCAACTGCACAAGAAGGGCTTCAAGGTGATCGCCGGCTGTGGTCCGAGCCGCGACTTCACCAAGTGGCTGAACGAGCAGACGGCGCTCGGCTACACCTTCTATGCCAGCGTGGGCAATGTGGCCGACTGGGACAGCACGGTGGAGGCCTTCACCAAGGCCGTGCAGGAGCATGGCCCCATCGACGTGCTGGTGAACAACGCCGGCATCACGCGCGACCGCATGTTCCTGAAGATGACGCCCGAGGACTGGCGTGCCGTCATCGACACCAACCTGAACTCGATGTTCAACGTCACCAAGCAGGTGGTGCCGGGCATGGTGGAGAAGGGCTGGGGCCGCATCATCCAGATCAGCTCCGTCAACGGCGAGAAGGGCCAGGCCGGACAGACCAATTACAGCGCCGCCAAGGCCGGCATGCACGGCTTCACCATGGCGCTGGCGCAGGAACTGGCCAGCAAGGGCGTGACGGTCAACACCGTGAGCCCGGGCTACATCGGCACCGACATGGTCAAGGCCATCAAGCCCGAGGTGCTGGAGAAGATCGTCGCCACCATTCCGGTCAAGCGCCTGGGCACGCCCGAGGAGATCGGTTCCATCGTCGCCTGGCTGGCCGGCGACGAGAGCGGCTTCACCACCGGTGCCGATTTCTCCTGCAACGGCGGGCTTCACATGGGGTGAGCAGCGACCGAGGACAGCCCTGAGGGCTGTCTGACGCGCTGCGAACGACTGCGCCCGTCTTGCGGGCGCAGGCTGGGCTGAGCAAGAACCGAGGGCCGTCCTGAGGACGGCCCGACGCCTTGCGAAGGACTGTGCCCGTCCCGCGGGCACAGGCTGGGGAGCTGCCAGAACCGCTTCGAAGCCGCCTCTGCGCCAACCTCGGTTCGCCCGTCCCGCGGGCACAGGCTGGGCTGAGCAAGGACCGAGGGCCGTCCTGAGGACGGCCCGACGCCTTGCGAAGGACTGTGCCCGTCCCGCGGGCACAGGCTGGGGAGCTGCCAGAGCCACTTCGAAGCCTCCTCCCCGCTGCACTCGGTCCAGCCCGTCCCGCGGGCACAGGCTGGGGAGCTGCCAGAGCCGCTTCGAAGCCGCCTCTGCGCCAACCTCGGTTCGCCCGTCCCGTGGGCACAGGCTGGGGAACTGCCAGAGCCTCATCAAAGCCTCCCCAACGCAAAACTCGGTCCGCCCCCAACCCCCTCACCAACCGCACCCGCCGCGCCGCTTCGCTACCATCCCGCTCCCCGCAAAAACCCGCAGAGAGCATTCCCATGGGCATGGACGTTGTCGACTACGAGATCAAGGGCGCCGAGATGCAGTTCGTGGAGGTCGAACTCGACCCCGGCGAAGCGGCCATCGGCGAGGCTGGCAGCCTGTTCTTCATGGACGGCAGCATCGACATGGATGCGGTGTTCGGTGACGGCAGCAGCGGCGGCGGTGGCGGCTTCTTCGGCAAGCTGCTGGGCGCCGGCAAGCGCCTGATCACCGGCGAGTCGCTCTTCACCACGGTGTACAGCAACAAGGGCAGCAGCAAGGCCCGCGTGGCCTTCGGCGCGCCCTACCCGGGCAAGATCATTGCCATGGACCTCAAGCAGATGGGGGGCATGGTCATCTGCCAGCGCGACAGCTTCCTGTGTGCGGCGCGTGGCGTGTCGATCGGCATCCACTTCCAGCAGAAGCTCGGCGTCGGATTCTTCGGCGGTGAGGGCTTCATCATGCAGAAGCTGGAAGGCGACGGCCTGGCCTTCGTGCACAGCGGCGGCACGGTGCTCAAGCGCACGCTGCTGCCCGGTCAGACCCTGCTGGTGGATACCGGTTGCCTGGTGGCGCACACGCCCAACGTGAACTTCGAGATCCAGTACGTCGGAAAGATAAAGACCGCGCTGTTCGGCGGCGAGGGCCTGTTCCTGGCCAAGCTCACCGGCCCCGGCGACGTGTGGCTGCAGAGCCTGCCCTTCAGCCGCCTGGCCTCGCGCATCTTTGCCGCAGCGCCGCAGACCGGCGGTGGCCGCACCGAGCAGGCCGGCTTCGGCGGCCTGGCGGCCGGCGGCCTGCTGGGCGGCATCCTGGGCGGCGACGACGAGTAAACCGCGCTGTGTGGGGCGGCCGCAGGCCCCCCCCCTGCCGTCGCCCCTCTGGCGCGCTTGCGCCCGCTTCCGTCGCCCGTTCACCGTCTGCGCCCCGATGCAAAGCCTTGAAGACGCCCGCCCGCTGAGCGCCACACCCTGGCTGGACGCCGCCTGGCGCGCCGCCGCCTATTGCGCGCACCCACGCGTCATCGGCTGGTCGCTGGCGCCGCTGCTGCTGGCCGCGCTGGGCAGCGTCGTGCTGATGTGGTTTGCCTGGGAGCCGATGGTGGCCGCGGTGCGCGCCTTCATCGACCACTGGCGCCTGGCCGACGTGCTGCTCAACTGGCTCGATGCGCACCGCGCCGAGCAGTGGCGCAGCGTGATCGCCAACGGCCTGCTGCTCGCGCTGATGCTGCCGGTGGTGATGGCCGTGGCGCTGCTGCTGGTGGCGGCGCTGATGACGCCGGCCATGGCCAAGCTGGTGGCCCAGCGGCGCTTCCCTGAACTCGAACGCCGCCACGGCGGCAGCTTCTGGGGTGGACTGCTGGGCTCGCTGGGCGCCACGCTGCTGGCCCTGGCGCTGACCGTGCTGAGCCTGCCGCTTTGGTTGATCCCCGGCGTGGTGCTGTTGCTGCCGCCGCTCATCTGGGGTTGGCTGAGCTACCGCGTGTTCAGCTACGACGTGCTGGCCGAGCACGCCAGCCGCGCCGAGCGCGAGGCCCTGCTGCGCCGCCACCGCGTGCCGCTGCTGCTGATCGGAGTGGTCTGTGGCTACCTGGGCGCAGCCCCCTCGCTGCTGTTCGCCTTTGGCGCGCTGGGGCTGATCCTGGCGCCCCTGCTGCTGCCGCTGGCCTTGTTCCTCTACATGCTGGTGTTCGCCTTCACGGCCCTGTGGTTCACGCATTACGCGCTGGCGGCCCTGCAGCAGTTGCGCAGCGCCAAGCCCATGCCCTTGACGCGTCTCGAAACGTAAAGCTCGGCAACAAGGGGGTGTCGCCGGGTCGACGCATCCGCCTGCGATGGCTAGAGTCCGGCGGCATTGCCCGAGGAGTGACGCCATGCACCGTTGGATCTCCAGACTGTTGTTGCTCGCCGCCCTGTGGGTACCGGCGGCCTTCGCGCAAACCTTCATCTTCACGGGCGCCGGCGCGCTCAGCGAGACCTCACCGCCCGATGCCATGGGGGACTGGGGTCTGCAAGCCAACGGCGCGGCCTACAGCTTCGAAGGCTACGCGGGCAGTTGGACCCTGCTGGCCAACTTCGTCTACAACGTCAACAGCAATCTGGGCAGCGGCAGCTTCAGCTTCTTGCAAGGGGCCGACAGCCTGACGGGCACCCTCAGTTCTTCGGGCAGCGTCATCGCCCAGGGCGCCGGCTTCGACATCGTGTACACGGTGACCGGTGGCACCGGGGTGTTCGCCGGCCTGACCGGTGGCGGCAACAGCGTGGCGCGCCTGCTGGGCAACCCCAACGACCCGCCCCCGGTGTCCTTCTTCGAGGCCGGCATCATGAACCTGCAGGCGATCCCCGAGCCGCAGACCGGACTGCTGCTGGCGGCCGGCCTGGGTTTCCTGGCTTGGCGCCGGCTGCGTCGCATCTGAGCCCGCGCCCCCTCGCACAAGGCGCCCGATCGGGCGCCTTGTCGCTTCTGAGCACCCCCAGGTCCGGGCCAGCCCGGCCCGCCCCCGGCGGGGGTTAAGGTGCCGGGCAAAGCCCGTTCACCTTAAGAGACCGGTCCGAGGGTACAAAGCGAGGTGACGGCCGGTCTTCCGGTCAAACCTCCCGAGGAGCCTCCATGCGCACCTTCGTTCTCTTGTTGCTGGCCGGCGCCGTCACGGCCGCTGCTGCCGATCCCGCCCCACCGATCCGCATCGGCCTCTGGGAAAGCCGCCCCATCGAGACCCTGATGGACGGTCAGCCCCTGCCCAAGGCGCCGCCGATCGATCTCCAGCAGTTGCCGCCGCAGGTGCGCGCGCAGATGCAGAAGCAGATGCAGGCGCAGGGCATCGAGCTGGGCGCCGGCGGCAGCGTCAAGCACTGCATCAGCGCGGACATGCTGAAGCGCCAGGACTGGGGGCAGGCGCAGGGCGGCTGCCAGATCAGCACGCAGTCGCACGAGGGCAATACCTGGCGCTGGCAGGGCCGTTGCCAGCAACCACCCGGCCAGATGCAGGGCAGCACGCGCTTCAATGGCGACACTGCCTACCTCTCCGAGGTGAAGATGACGGCACAGCGCGGCGGCAAGACCCAGGTCATGCAAAGTCGCGTCGAGGCGCGCTGGCTGGGCGCCGATTGCGGTGCCGTCCGGCCGCTGCAGCCGCCCAAGACGCCATGACGGCGCCGCGCTTCGGGCTCATCGTCTTCGGCGACGAACTGCTGTCCGGCAGACGCCAGGATGCCCATGCGCCCAAGTTCATCGAGCTGCTGGCGGCGCGCGGCGCCGAACTGGACTGGGCGCGCTACGTGCGCGACGAGCGCGCCGCGCAGGCCTCGGCGCTGCGCGCCGCCGCCGCCTCGGGCGACGCGGTGCTGTGCTGCGGCGGCATCGGCGCCACCCCCGACGACCACACGCGTCAGGCTGCGGCGCTGGCCCTGGGCCTGCCGCTGCAGCCGCACGCCGAGGCGCAGCAGCTGATCCGCGAGCGTGTCGCCGAAATGGCCCACGAGCGCGGCGAGCCGCCACCCGACGAAGCGCAGCCCGACATGCGGCGCCGTCTCGAGATGGGCGTGCTGCCGGCCGGCTGCCGGCTCATCCCCAACCCCTACAACCGCATCGCCGGCTTCTCGCTCGGGCGATTGCACTTCGTGCCGGGCTTCCCGGTCATGGCCCACCCGATGATGGCCTGGGTGCTGGAGAACGAGTACGGCCTGGCTGAGCAGCCGGCCGGCGTGCGCGAGCGCTCCTGCATCGTCGCCAACGACCTGGAGGCCCGCCTCACACCCCTGATGGAGCAGATCGAGGCCGAGCACCCCGGCATCAAGGTCTTCAGCCTGCCTTCGGTCGATCACCCGCAATGGGGGCGCTGCATCGAACTGGGCGTGAAGGCCGGTCGCGACGACGCCCAAAGACAGGGCGCCTTTGCCGCCTTGCGGGCCGGATTGCACCAACTTGGGGCCGCTGTTCGCACCGACCTGGTGCGCTGACGACGACCCTGGCGCGCCTATCATGCAGCGCGCCGCAGGACGGAGCTGGCATGGTTGCTGCTCCCCTTTTGTGCCTGCGCCCGTCCCCGACGGTGCGCGCCCCCAACCCCCCGTTTGCAGATTGGAGCTCTCGATGGCCAAGACCGTCGCCGACGTGATGAAGATGGTGAAGGAAAACGAAGTCAAATTCGTCGACTTCCGCTTCACCGATACCCGCGGCAAGGAACAGCATGTGTCCGTGCCGGTGTCCCACTTCGATGAGGACAAGTTCACCAGCGGTCATGCCTTCGACGGCTCGTCGATCGCCGGCTGGAAGGGCATCGAGGCCTCCGACATGCTGCTGATGCCGGACCCCAATACCGCCAACATCGACCCCTTCTTCGAAGAGCCGACGCTGTTCCTGAGCTGCGACGTGATCGAGCCGGGCGACGGCAAGGCCTACGAGCGCGATCCGCGTTCGCTGGCCAAGCGCGCCGAGGCCTATTTGAAGAGCAGCGGCCTGGGCGACACCGCCTACTTCGGTCCGGAGCCCGAGTTCTTCATCTTCGACGGCATCCGCTGGGCCAACGACATGTCGGGCAGCTTCGTCAAGATCGAGTCCGAAGAGGCCGCGTGGATGACGGGCGAGAAGATGGAAGGCGGCAATATGGGCCACCGTCCGACCGTCAAGGGCGGCTACTTCCCGGTGCCGCCGGTCGACAGCTTCCAGGACATGCGCAGCGAGATGTGCCTGATCCTCGAACAGCTGGGCATCCCCGTCGAGGTGCACCACCACGAGGTGGCCGGTGCCGGCCAGAACGAGATCGGCACCCGCTTCAGCACCCTGGTGCAGCGCGCCGACTGGCTGCAACTGCAGAAGTACGTGATCCACAACGTGGCCCACGCCTACGGCAAGACCGCCACCTTCATGCCCAAGCCCATGGCCGGCGACAACGGCAGCGGCATGCACGTGCACCAGTCGGTCTGGAAGGACGGCAAGAACCTGTTTGCCGGCGACGGCTACGGCGGCCTGTCCGAGTTCGCGCTGTACTACATCGGCGGCATCATCAAGCACGCCCGGGCGCTGAACGCCATCACCAACCCCGGCACCAACAGCTACAAGCGCCTGGTGCCCGGCTTCGAGGCCCCGGTCAAGCTGGCCTACTCGGCGCGCAACCGTTCGGCCTCGATCCGCATCCCGTTCGTGGCCAACCCCAAGGGCCGTCGCATCGAGGCGCGCTTCCCCGATCCCCTGTGCAACCCCTACCTGGGCTTCTCGGCCCTGCTGATGGCGGGTCTGGACGGCGTGGAGAACAAGATCCACCCGGGCGAGGCCGCCACCAAGGACCTCTACCACCTGCCGCCCGAGGAAGACGCGAAGATCCCGACCGTCTGCCACAGCCTCGACCAGGCGCTGGAGTACCTGGACAAGGATCGCGCCTTCCTGACCAAGGGCGGCGTGTTCACCGACGCCTACCTGGACGCCTACATCGAGCTGAAGATGCAGGAAGTGACGCGCTTCCGCATGGCGCCGCACCCGGTCGAGTTCGACATGTACTACTCGCTGTAATCCGCCACGCGGATCGCAACCTGAAGGGCAGCGCAAGCTGCCCTTTTTTCTTGCCGACAATGAGTTCATGAAGCCCGCCCTCGCCTTGCTGTTGCTGCCGCTGCTGGCCCAGGCCCAGTCCGTGGTCTACAAATGCCCCGGACCGCCGGTGCTCTACACCGACGCCATCAGCGCCAAGGAGGCCGAGAGCAAGGGCTGCAAGCCGGTCGAGGGCGCGCCGGTGTCGGTGGTGCAGGCGCCGCGGCGCGCAGCAGCCCCTGCGGCGCCGCTGCGCAGCGAATCACCGCGCGCCAGCGAGAACGGTCGCATCGACCCCGGCGTGCAGAAGCAGCGCGACAACGATCGCCGCAGCGTGCTGGAGACCGAACTGCGCCAGGCCGAGAGCCGCCTGGCCGAGTTGCGGCGCGAGTACGCCGACGGCAACCCCGAGCGCCTCGGCAGCGAGCGCAACTACGCCCGCTACCAGGAACGCGTGTCCGAACTGAAGGCCGCGCTGTCGCGCCAGGAGGCCGACGTGGCGGCGCTCAAGCGCGAGCTGGCCAAGCTCAATTGAGCGATCCGCGCTTCGCCGCCTTCGACCTGCTCACCACCCTGACGCTGGTGGTGCAGCCCGACGGCGCGGTGCTGTTCGCCAACACCGCCTTCGAAGACCAGATGCGCCTGTCGCGCCGCGCCGCCCAGCGCGGCATGCTTTTCGACTGGTTCGAGGACCGCGGCCGCGTGCACGAGGCGCTGGAGGCGGTGGCGCAGCGCCGGGTCGACGTCTCGCGCTTCGAGGCCCAGTTGCTGCGCCAGCCCGGCGAGGCGGCGTTGGCCGTCTGGGTCTCGGTCTCGCAGTCCGACGCCCCGCACGAGCTGCTGGTGGAGATGATGGAGGCCACCGCGCAGGCGCGCCAGGAGCGCGACGAGCGCCACGCCGACCAACTGCGCTCGTCCAAGGACCTGATCCGCAACCTCGCGCACGAGATCAAGAACCCGCTCGGTGGACTGCGCGGCGCTGCGCAACTGCTGGCGCTGGAGCTAGGTCCGCAGTCCGAGCTGCTCGAGTACACCCAGGTCATCGTCGGCGAGGCCGACCGCCTGCAGTCCCTGGTGGACCGGCTGCTGGCGCCGCACCGCCACGCCCCGCAGGTGGGCGACGTCAACATCCACGAGGTCTGCGAGCGCGTGCGCGCGCTGCTGCTCATCGAGCACCCCAAGGGGCTCTCGATCCAGCGCGACTACGACATCTCGCTGCCCGACTTCCGCGGCGACCGCGAGCAGCTCATCCAGGCGGTGCTGAACCTGGCGCAGAACGCCGCCCAGGCGCTCGGCCCGCGCATCCAGGCCGGCGACGCCCGCATCCGTCTGCGCACCCGCGTGGCGCGCCAGGTGACGGTGGGCAAGCAGCGCTGGCGCCTGGCACTGGAATTGCACGTGGAGGACAACGGTCCCGGTGTGCCGCCCGAGATCCGTGATCGCCTGTTCTTCCCGCTCGTCAGCGGGCGCGAAGGCGGCACGGGGCTCGGCCTGCACCTGGCGCAGACCATCGTGCAGGCCCACCAGGGCACGATCGACTGCGACAGCCAGCCGGGGCGGACCGACTTCTGCCTGACCATCCCGCTGCCATGAACCTGCCGAACCGCCACCTGCTCCTGGCCCGCCCGACATGATCTGGGTCGTCGACGACGACCACGCCATCCGCTTCGTGCTGGAGAAGGCACTGGCGCGTGAGGGCTTGCCGGTGCGCAGCTTCGCCAGCACCCGCGAGGTGCGCGCCGCGCTGGCCGACGAGGGCCCGCCGCAGGTGCTGGTGTCCGACATCCGCATGCCCGGCGGCAGCGGTCTGGACCTGCTGGCCGAGCTCAAGGCCCAGCACCCCGGCCTGCCGGTCATCGTCATGACCGCCTTCAGCGACCTCGACAGCGCCGTGCAGGCCTTCCAGGGCGGCGCCTTCGACTATCTGGCCAAGCCCTTCGACCTGCAGCGCGCCGTCGAGCTCATCCGCCGCGCCATGGAGCAGAGCGCCAGCGAGGACGCCGCGCTGCAGGCCCAGGCCCTGACCCCCGAGATGCTCGGCCAGGCCCCCGCCATGCAGGAGCTGTTCCGCGCCATCGGCCGGCTCAGCCAGAGCCAGGTCACGGTGCTCATCACCGGCGAGAGCGGCGCCGGCAAGGAGCTGGTGGCGCGCGCGCTGCACAAGCACAGCCCGCGCGCCGGCGGGCCTTTCGTCGCCATCAACACCGCCGCCATCCCCAAGGACTTGCTGGAAAGCGAGCTGTTCGGCCACGAGCGCGGTGCCTTCACCGGCGCGCAGGCGCAGCGCCGCGGCCGCTTCGAGCAGGCCGAGGGCGGCACCCTGTTCCTCGACGAGATCGGCGACATGCCGCTGGAGCTGCAAACGCGCCTGCTGCGCGTGCTCTCCGACGGGCAGTACTACCGCGTCGGCGGACACAGCCCGATCCGCAGCCAGGTGCGCGTCATCGCCGCGACGCACCAGAACCTCGAACAGCGCGTGCGCGACGGCGCCTTCCGCGAAGACCTGTTCCACCGCTTGAACGTCATCCGCCTGCGCATCCCGCCGCTGCGCGAACGACGCGAGGACGTGGCCCTGCTGGCGCGCAACTTTCTGGTGCAGAGCGCCCAGGAATTGGGCATGGAACCCAAGCGCCTCTCGGACGCCGCGCTGGAGCGCCTGCAGCGCTTCGACTTCCCCGGCAACGTGCGCCAGCTGCAGAACCTCTGTCACTGGCTCAGCGTGATGGCCCCGACCCAGGTGGTGGAGCCCAAGGACCTGCCCCCCGAGGTGCTGGAGGCTGCCGCACCCGAGGCGCAGGGCGCGGCCGCGTTGGCAGCCACGGCCTCTGCGACCGGGGGCACGCTGTCCGGCGTCAGCGCGGTGACCGGTGCCGGCGTGCAGGGCAGCCTCGCCGTCGCAGCCTCGGAGGCCCGCAGCGGCGCCGCCTGGGACGCAAGAAGCGGCAACGCCGCGGGCGCCGGCCTGCAACCGGTCGGCAGCCCCGGCGGCGACTGGACCCAGCTCGTGGCCACCGAGGCCCTGCAGCGCTTCGGCAGCGAGCCCGGCCGGGTCTGGGACCTGCTCAGCCAGCGCTTCGAATCCACCCTCATCCAGGCCGCCCTGACCCAGACCCGCGGCCGCCGCATCGAGGCCGCCCGCCTGCTCGGCATCGGCCGCAACACCATCACGCGCAAGATTCAGGAGCTGGGCCTGGGGGACGAGGAGGATCCGCTTGTATAGACAGGTGGCATCACTTCGGCTGATCTGATCTACCTGCCGGACGGACTGGTCTCACCACGCTGAGGCATCTCGGAATGAGTGGCATCAAGGAAGGGGAGCAGGTCACTCAGGCTTTCTTTGCGGCTCAAGGGCGCTGTCCTCTGGACAGCGCCCTTGGCTTTTCTGGGCTCTCGCTCTGACGTCAGCGGTAACCCGGCGACCGACACCGCCTGCTCTTCATTCTGGGGGGAGAGCACGGAATCACGAACCTGCAAGCCGCGTGTCGTGCTACATCTGACGCCAGCCGGCTGCAGGGTGCGGCCGACATGTCAGCCCATTGGAGCGTGCGATGAAAGCAAAAGCTGTGTTGGCCTTTCTGCCTCTTGCCGTGGCTGCGCTGGCCGGTTCGGCCCAGGCCGCCAGTGACGTCACCCCGCTGAGTGCCTTCGTGGCGCCAGCGGGTATCGGAAGCTGGACCTTCATGTCCGGCGGGTGGGGAGGCGGGGGTATGGTCACCGGCACCTTCATGGGCAGCGACATCGACGCCGACGGCCAGTTGTCGTCGTTTGCCGGCGAGGTGACCGGATTCACCATGTCCTACTCCGGCGGGACCATCGTGGCGGCCTTCGGGCTCGGATTTGCAGACCTCTTCGGCCTGGTCTACGACCTGAATGGCGGCCCGCTCGGAGATGGCACCACCCTGGCGGTCGAGGGCATCAGCGCTGCGGACAGCTCCGCCTCCTACGTGCTGGGGCCGGGGCCCCTCGCTCTGTGCGACACCGGTGCCGTCTGCGGCATCATCGTTGGGCCGGCCGCCGTGGTCCCTGAGCCCGCGGGCTGGGCGCTGATGATCGCGGGCTGCGGGTTGTTGGGTCAGCTTGCTCGGCGTCGCAAGCTGCGCAATCCGGGCACCGCCGATCGGGCGGCCTGAGACACGAGCCGGTCGCCGGGCCCCGCCCCTCACTCCCGCTCGACGCGGGCCCAGCGCCGGGCGATGAAGGGCGCCAGCGACTCGGCCCACAGCGCGTAGCCGCGCGGTCCGGGGTGGAAGCCGTCGGCGGCCATCAGGCCCGGCCCGCGGCCCATCAGACGCACCGGCAGGCGGCGCAGCGCGCGGTCGCGCTGGTCGCCCAGATGCGCGTGCAACTCGCGGTTCAGCAATTCGGCCTGCGCCCCGAGCAACCAGCGCAGCGGCGCCGGCAACAGCGGAAAGCGCTGCATGGGCGGCACGCCGCAATGCAGCCAGTAGCGCACGCCGGCGTGCTCGCGTACATGTTCATGCAAGGCATCGAGCTGTTCGCGGGTGCGCCGGGCCGGCACCTGTCGCACCACATCGTTCACGCCCAGCACGGTGACGAGGATGTCGGCCGGCGCCAGCGCAGTCTCACGCAGCGCCGCCAGCGCCTCGAGCGCGCTGTGGCCGGTACGCGCCTGCAGCTGCCACTGCACGGGCCGACCCAGTTCCTCGGCCAGCAGGCGGGCGAGCGGCTCGGCCAGGGCCTCGCGCTGCTGCGCCACGCCCACGCCGGCGGCGGAGGAATCCCCCACCACCAGCAGGCGCAGGGGCTGCGTCCGCCGAGCACGGGTCGGCAGCACCTCGCCCATGCGCGGGCCGTCGGCCTCGGGCAGTTCGAGCGCCTTGAGGCGCACGCGCAGGCCCTGCGCGGCCAGCAGCGGGAACAGCGCCAGCTTGGCGACGGTGAGCGCGCGGGCCTGGAGGGCGGGTTGGGCGAGCATCAGTCGAACTTGGAGAAGTCCGGCGCACGCTTCTGGAAGAAGGCCTGGAAGGCCTCGATGGCCTCGGGCGAGCGCAAACGCTGGCCAAACAGTTCGGCCTCCTCGGCAATGACACGCTGCAACTCGGCCAGCCCGGGGCCGCGCATCAGCTTCTTGCTGGCGCGCACGGCACTCGGTGGCAGGCCGTTGAAGCGTTCGGCCATGCGGCGCGCGTGGTTGAGCACCTCGGCGGCCGGCAGCACGGCGTTGGCCAGTCCCAGCTCCACCGCCTCGTCGCCCGTCATCGGGTCGCCCAGCAGCAGCTTGGCCGAGGCCTTGGCCTTGCCCATCAGCTGGGGCATGACGAGGCTGGAGCCGAACTCGGGCACCAGGCCGAGCGCCACGAAGGGCATGGCCAGGCGGGCGTCGTCGGCCACGTAGACCAGGTCGCAATGCGCCAGCAGCGTGGTGCCGATGCCGATGGCCGCACCGGTCACGGCCGCCACCACCGGCTTCTCGCAAGCCAGCAGCGCCTGCATGAACTGGAACACCGGGGCGTCGGCGTCGCGCGGCGGCCGGGCCATGAAGTCCTCCAGGTCGTTGCCCGAGGTGAACACGCCGGGCTGGCCGGTGATCAGCACGGCGCGCACCTTGGGTTCGCTGTTGGCGGCGCGCAGCGCCTCGGCCATCGCCTCGTACATGGCGGCGGTCAGGGCATTCTTCTTCTCGGGGCGCGCGATCTCGATCGTCGCGACGCCATTCAGGGTGGCAGTCTTGATGCTCATGGGGAACAAAGCTCTTTCAGGTTGTCGCGCAGCAGCGGCCACTGCGTGTCGCGGTGGCGCGCGCGAAAGATACCCGTGTGGCCGACGCGCTCGCCGGCCGCGGGTTGCACGGTTTGCCGGCGCCTCGGATTGCCGAAGGCTTCGAACATCAGGCGAAAGCCCGAGTCGGCGAGCATCTCGTCGTCGGCCAGCTGCAGGCTGATGACGGGGAAGCGCGCCGCCCGGTACAGCGGCCGGCGTTGCTCGGCGTCGAGCAGGTAGCCGGGCGTACGGCACCAGCGCAGCCATTGGCGCATGGCGGGCGCCGGCACGTCGCCGATGATGCCCAGGCGCTGCCCCGGGAAATGCCCGCACAGGCGCAGCGCCAGCGGCGCGATGGCGTACAGGAAGAGCCGCGAGCGGGGCCGGAAATCGGCACGCTGGTCGCCGATGTAGCCGCTGCCCATCGACACGCCCAACAACCCGTCGAGCCGCGCCGCCGAGGGCAGTGCCGCGGCCAGCTGCGCGCCCAGCGAATGCCCGAGCAGCAGCAGCGGCACGCCGGGGTGGCGCTGCGCCAGCGCATTCAGTGCGGCGTCCTGGTCGAGCAGCCAGTCGTCGACGTCGGCCTGAAAGCCGCGCAGCGGCCGGTCGAAGCGCGAGGCGCCCATGCCGCGGTAGTCGAAGCACAGCACCGCAGCGCCCTGCCCCGCCAGCCACTGCGCAAAGGCCTCGTAATGGCGTGCCTCCATGCCCATGGCCGGCGCGATCAGCACCGCCGCCCAGGGCGTGGCCGCCGGGCGGAAGTGGCGGCAGGCCAGGCGTGCGCCGTCGCGCGCGCTCAGGACTTCCTGGGCGGGAACTTCAGCAGCGTCCAATGGTCGGCCAGGTGCATCAGGTGGGCGCGGGTGTACTGCGCCTTGTCCAACTCGCCATAGGCGAAGTGAAGCTTCAGCGGCCCGCCCCAGGCGTCGAAGGCGGCCAGTGCGTCCAAAAGGCGCTGCACGCTGTCCTTGAGCGCCACGCCGGCATCGAGCGCCGGGGCGCCCGGAATGGGTTCGGTCAGGCCGTGCGACATGGCGCCGCGGGCGTTGAAGAACGCGAACGCGGCGTTGCCCAGCAGCGCACGGAACAGCGCCGATTTCATCTCGGGGTAGCCCTGCATCGAGTACTCGACGCTCTGCGCCAGATGCTGCAGCAGTTCGCTGAGGCGCCAGGGGCTGTCGTGCGCGGGCTCGTTGAAGCGCAGGTCGAGCACGCGCTGGCGCGCCTCCTTCAGGGTGGCGAAGCGATCGAGCCGGCCGGCACAGCCGGCCAGCCCCACCGCGCCGCTCAGCACGAAGGCGCGGCGGTCCATGCTCAGAGGCGCTCGAAGATGCCTGCCGCGCCCTGGCCGGCGCCCACGCACATGGTCACCATGCCGTACTTGCCGCCGGTGCGGCGCAGGCCGTGGATCACCGAGGCCGAGCGGATGGCGCCGGTGGCGCCCAGCGGGTGACCCAGCGCGATGGCGCCGCCGTTCGGGTTGACCTTGGCGCGGTCCAGCTCGAAACCCTTGCTGTCGAGGTCGTTGAGCACCGCCAGCGACTGCGCGGCGAAGGCCTCGTTGAGTTCCACCCAGTCCATGTCGCTGGCCTTCAGGCCGGCCTTTTGCAGCGCGGCCGGGATGGCGGCGATCGGGCCGATGCCCATGATCTCGGGCGGCACGCCCTTGATGGCGAAGGACACGAAGCGCGCCAGCGGCGTCAGGTTGTAGCGCTTGAGCGCCGCCTCGCTGACGATCAGCAGGCCGCCCGAGCCGTCCGAGGTCTGCGAGCTGTTGCCGGCCGTCACCGAACCCATGCCGGTGGGCTTGCCGGTCGAGTCCTTGGGCGCGGCGAACACGGGCTTCAAGCGGGCCAGACCTTCCAGGCTGGTGTCGGGGCGGGCGCCCTCGTCCAGTTCGACGGTGCGGCGCTTCAGGTTCACCGAGCCATCGGCCAGATTGGGCGTGCGTTCGACGATCTCGAAGGGCGTCATCTCGGCGGCGAAGTGCCCGGCCTGCATGGCGGCCACGGCGCGCTGGTGCGACTGCACGGCGAAGGCGTCCTGCGCCTCGCGGCTGATGGCCCACTGCTTGGCCACCAGTTCGGCGGTCAGGCCCATGCCGTAGGCCACGCCGAGGTTCTCGTCGCGCTCGAAGATCAGCGGGCTCAGGGACGGCTTGTTGCCGCCCATGGGGATCATCGACATCGACTCGACGCCACCGGCGAACATCACATCGGCCTCGCCGACGCGGATGCGGTCGGCCGCCATCTGCACCGCGGTGATGCCGCTGGCGCAGTAGCGGTTGATGGTGACGCCGCCCACCGTGTTGGGATAGCCGGACAGCACGGCGGCCACACGGGCGATGTTCATGCCCTGCTCGCCCTCGGGGAAGGAGCAGCCGACGATGGCGTCCTCGATGGCGGCCGGATCCAGGCCCTGGGCCTGCGCCAGCGCGGCCTGCATCACCTTGACGAGCATCTCGTCGGGGCGGGTGTTCTTGTAGTAGCCGCGGCCGCTCTTGCCGATGGGGAGGCGGGTGGCGGCAACGACGTAGGCGTCTTGAACTTGCTTGCTCATGATGGTTCCTTTGGGGTCAGGCCTGTTTCTCTTTGGGAATCCAGGCCCAGACGAATTCACACTCGATCGGCTCGATGCCGGCTTCGTCGGTCACCGTGACGGGCACGCGCACCTCACCCTTGACCTCGCGCGCCATCAGCGCACGTTGTTCGGGGCTCAGGCGGGCCTCGGCCTTCAGAGCGCCGGTGGCGCGCTTCCTGAAGGCCACTTGCAGCGACTTGCACAGGGGCAGGCAGTCGTCGCGCACGTTCATGCCGACCACCATGCCGGTGGCGGTTTCCGCCACCAGGGTCATGGCGGCCGCATGCACGCCCTGGATGTGGTTCTGCACCCTGCGCTGGTTGGCGATGTGGATCTCGCTGCGCTCGCAGCTCAAGTCCACGAAGTCCAGCCCCGCGGTGCCGGTCAGCGGCACGGCGCGGCGCAACGCGAAGTTGCGCGCCGCGCTGCGCAGCGGACCGGGCAGGCCGTCCAGCTTGGCCAGGGTGCGTTGAAGCCGGTTGCTCACGTCATCAGGCTCAGTTGCGCACCGGCTTGCCGTTTTGCAGCATGCCCATGATGCGTTCCTGGGTCTTCGGGTTGTCGAGCAGCGCGCAGAAGTGCTTGCGCTCGAGCGCCATCAGGTACTCCTCGGTGACCAGCGAGCCGGCCTCGACCTCGCCGCCGCAGACCACATCGGCAATGCAGCAGGCCAGGTGGTAGTCGTGCTCGCTGACGAAGCCGCCGTCGCGCATATTGGCCACCTGACCCTTGATGCTGGCGATGCCGCTGCGGCCGGCCACCGGGAACACGGCCTTGTGTGGCGGGCGGTAGCCCGACTCGGCCATGGCCCTGACCTGGCTGCTTGCCACGTGCAGCAGTTCGTCCTTGTTCGGCACGATCAGGTCGCTGTCCAGCAGGAAGCCGTTCTTCTTGGCCTCATGGGCCGAGGTGGCCACCTTGGCGGTGGCGGCCGTCAGGAAGCCGTCCTTCAGGAAGGCCAGGATGTCGCTGCCGGAGTTGCCGGCCGCCGCCATCTCGGCGGCGCGGCGGGCGATGTAGGTCAGGCCGCCGGCACCGGGGATCAGGCCCACGCCGACTTCGACCAGGCCGACATAGCTCTCCACATGGGCGACGCGGCGCGCGCAATGGACGGCCAGCTCGCAGCCGCCGCCCAGCGCCAGACCGCGCATGGCGGCCACCACCGGCACGTTGGCGTAGCGCAGCGCCAGCATGGCGTCCTGCAGCTTCTTCTCCTCCGGCGCGATGCCCTTGCTGCCCATCTTCATGAAGACGGGCATCAGGCTCTCGAGGTTGGCACCGGCCGAGAACACGTCGTCGGGGCTCCAGATCACCAGACCCTGGTAGCCGGCCTCGGCGATCTCGACGGCCTTCAGCAGGCCCTCGGTGACGGCCGGGCTGATCAGGTGCAGCTTGGCGGTGATGGAGGCGATGACGACCTGGCCGTCGAGCGTCCAGACGCGCACCTCGTCGTTCTTGAACAGTTCGGTGCCGCTCTTGAGCGGCTCGGCCGCACCGCTGCCCAGCAGGCTCTCGGGGAAGGGCTGGCGGGCGTAGACGGGCAGGCTGGAACGCGGCTTGAACACGCCTTCGGCGGCGCTCCAGGAGCCGGCCGGCGTGTGCACGCCACCGGCCTCGGCCACCGGGCCGCTGGTCACCCAGGCCGGCAGCGGGCTGCTTGCGAGCGTCTTGCCGGCGGCGATGTCCTCGGCGATCCAGCCGGCCACCTGGGTCCAGCCGGCGGCCTGCCAGAGCTCGAACGGGCCCTGCTGCGAGCCAAAGCCCCAGCGCATCGCGAAGTCGATCTCGCGGGCGGTGTCGGCCACCGTGTCCAGGTGCACGGCGCAGTAGTGGAAGCTGTCGCGCAGGATGCTCCAGAGGAACTGGGCCTGCGGGTTGGTGGACTCGCGCAGCAGCTTGATGCGCTCGGCCGGCGCCTTCTTGAGCATGCGGGCGACGATTTCGTCGGCCTTCTTGCCGCCGGCCACGTACTCCCCGCTCGTGAAGTCCAGGCGCAGGATGTCCTTGCCCACCTTCTTGTAGAAGCCGCCGCCGGCCTTCTGGCCCAGGGCGCCCTTCTCGATCAGCCCGGCCAGCACCTTGGGGGTGGCGTAGGTGGCGTAGAAGGGATCGTCCTTCAGGTTGTCCTGCATGGTCTTGACGACATGGGCCATGGTGTCCAGACCCACCACGTCGGCGGTGCGGAAGGTGCCGGAGCTGGCGCGACCGAGCTTCTTGCCGGTCAGGTCGTCGACCACGTCGACCGACAGGCCGAACTTCTCGGCCTCGATCATGGTGGCCATCATGCCGGCGATGCCGACGCGGTTGGCGACGAAGTTCGGCGTGTCCTTGGCGCGCACCACGCCCTTGCCCACGGCGGTGGTGACGAAGGCTTCGAGCTGGTCGATCACCTCCGGCCGCGTGGTCGGCGTGTTGATCAACTCCACCAGGTACATGTAGCGCGGCGGGTTGAAGAAGTGGATGCCGCAAAAGCGCGGCTTGATCGACTCCGGCAGCACCTCGGCCAGCTTGGTGATCGACAGGCCCGAGGTGTTGCTCGCCACGATGGCGTGCTCGGCCACATAGGGCGCGATCCTGGTGTACAGGTCGAGCTTCCAGTCCATGCGCTCGGCGATGGCCTCGATGATGAGGTCGCAGCCCTTGAGCAACTCGAGGTGCTCCTCGTAGTTGGCCTGCTGGATCAGCGCGGCCTCCGAGGCGTCGCCCAGCGGCGCGGGCTTGAGCTTCTTCAGGCCCTCGACGGCCTTGGTGACGATGCCGTTCTTCGGCCCTTCCTTGGCCGGCAGGTCGAACAGCACCACCGGCACCTTGACGTTGACCAGATGGGCGGCGATCTGCGCGCCCATCACACCGGCGCCGAGCACGGCCACCTTACGAACTTGGAATCGACTCACTGCATAACTCCTGTCGGAGGAAAAGGCCCGGCGGCTGAGCAGGGCCGGGCCATGAGGGAGGGCGCGCGCCTTACTCGACGCGCTCCCAGACTTGGGTTCGGTAGAAGAAACCGATGTAGCCGCGCACTTCCATCTTCTTGCCGCCGTCCACCGGCTTGAGGCGCGTCTTGTAGGTCTTGCCCTTGCCGGCGTCGAGGATCTCGCCGCCGGTCCACAAGCCCTTGTCGTCGCTGTCCTGGCGGACGTTGCGGATGATGGTCAGGCCGATCACCTTCTGGTTCTTGCGCTCGTCGGTGCACAGATCGCACACCGAGTCCTGCTTGGCCGGGTCGAACAACTTCTCGATCTTGCCGCCGACCACCCCGCCACTCTCGGAGATGCGCACCAGGGCCTTGGGCTGCTTGGTCTCGTCATCGATGGTCTTCCAAAGGCCCGTCGGCACCATCTGCGCTTGCGCGCCGAGCGCCATCAGACCCAGTACCGCAGCAGCAATCAACGACTTCATGGCATCTCCTGTAAGTGGGGAGGTTGATCAGAACAAGGCTTCGTCCATCTCCATCAACGGTTGCAGACCGGCACGCGCGGTGCGGATCAGGCTCGCCGTCTCCGGCAGCAGCTTCGCAAAGTAGAAGCGGGCCGTGGCCAGTTTGGCACGGTAGAAGGGGTCGCCGTCACCCTGCTTGGCCAGCGCGATCTTGGCGGCGCGGGCGAAGAAGTAGGCGAACACCATGTGGCCGACCACGCGCAGATAGTCGACCGCTGCGGCCCCCACCTCGTCGGGGTTGCCGAAGGCCTTCATGCCGAGCTCCTGCGTCAGCTTCGTGACCTTGTCGCCGATGTCGGCCAGCGGGTTGACGAACTCCTGCATCGCCTCATTGGTGCCCTCGTCCTCGATGAACTGGGCGATCTTCTTGCCGAACTTCTTCAGCGTGGCGCCGTTGTTCTGCAGCACCTTGCGGCCCAGCAGGTCGAGCGACTGGATGGTGTTGGTGCCCTCGTAGAGCATGTTGATGCGCGCGTCGCGCACGAACTGCTCCATGCCCCACTCGTGGATGTAGCCGTGGCCGCCGTAGACCTGCATGCAGTGGCTGGTGGCCAGCCAGGCGTTGTCGGTGATGAAGGCCTTGATGATGGGCGTCAGCAGCGCCAACTCGGCCTCGGCGTCCTTCTTCTCGTCCTCGTCGTCGCTGGCGATCGCCTTGTCGGCCTGCAGCACGGTGTAGCCCTGCAGCATGCGGGCGCCCTCGGCAAAGGCGCGGGCGGTCAGCAGCATCTTGCGCACGTCGGGGTGCACGATGATCGGATCGGCCGGCTTGTCCGGCGCCTTCGGGCCCGACAGCGAACGCATCTGCAGGCGATCCTTGGCGTAGGCCACGGCGTTCTGGTAGGCCACCTCGGTCAGGCCGAGCGACTGGTTGCCCACGCCCAGGCGGGCGGTGTTCATCATCACGAACATGGCGGCCAGGCCGCGGTTGGGCTCACCCACCAGGGTGCCCACCGCGCCGTCCAGCGTCATCTGGCAGGTGCTGTTGCCGTGGATGCCCATCTTGTGCTCGAGGCCCGAGCAGAAGATCGGGTTGCGCTCGCCCAAGGAGCCGTCGGCATTGACCTTGAACTTCGACACCAGGAACAGCGAGATGCCCTTGGTGCCGGCCGGTGCGTCGGGCAGGCGGGCCAGCACCAGGTGGACGATGTTTTCGGCCAGCTGGTGCTCGCCGGCGCTGATGAAGATCTTGCCGCCGGTGAGCTTGTACGTGCCATCTGCCTGCGGTTCGGCCTTGGTGCGCAGCATGCCCAGATCGGTGCCGCAGTGCGGCTCGGTCAGGCACATGGTGCCGGTCCACTCGCCGCTGGTCAGCTTGGTGAGGTACAGCTTCTTCTGCTCCTCGGTGCCGTGCGCGTGCAGGCACTCGTAGGCGCCGTGGCTCAGGCCCGGATACATGGTCCAGGCCTGGTTGGCGCTGTTGAGCATCTCGTAGAAGAACTGGTTCACGGTGAAGGGCAGGCCCTGGCCGCCGTAGGCCGGGTCACAGCTGAGCGCCGGCCAGCCGCCTTCCACATAGGTCTTGTAGGCCTCTTTGAAGCCCTTGGGCGTGGTGACCTCGTGGCTGCCCTGGTCGAGCTGGCAACCTTCCTTGTCGCCGCTCAGGTTGATCGGGGCGATCACCTCGGCGCAGAACTTGCCGCCCTCTTCAAGCACCGCGTTGATGGTGTCGGCGTCGATGTCCGCGTGGGCGGGGAGCATCTTCAGCTCGTCCACCACGTTCAGCAGTTCGTGCAACACGAACTGCATGTCGCGCAAGGGCGGGGTGTAGCTGGGCATGGGGATATCTCCTGGTACGGCGGGTGGATCAGCGCACCTTGCGGCGCGAACGGGTCGGAAGCGGCGCCGGGCTGGCAAGCTCGGCGCCGAGTGGGGTGATCGAGGGGCGCAGCACGCGTTCGAAACCGGTGCGCACGCGCTCCATGGCGCCGCTGGAGCGCAGGAAGCGGGCGTCGTGGTGCAGGGACAGGATCAGGCCGTGCAGTTCAAAGAGCAGCTGCTGCACGTCGGTCTCGGGGGTCAGGTGCCCGACCTCGCGCGCCAGCTCGATGGCGCGCTGCAGCGCGGCATGCCAGGCCTTGACCATGGTGACCAGGGCGTCGCGCACCTGTCCCGGCCGGTCGTCGAATTCGACCGCGCCGCTGATGTAGATGCAGCCGCTCTCCAGCTCCACCGAGACCTGGCGCACCCAGCGCTCGAACAGCGCGCGCAGGCGCGGCAGGCCGCGCGGCTCGCGCAGCGCCGGGAAGAACACGTCCTGTTCGAAGCGTGCGTGGTATTCGGCCACCACGGCAATCTGCAACTCCTCGCGGGAGCCGAAGTGCGCGAACACACCGGACTTGCTCATGCCCGTCATGTCGGCCAGCGCGCCGATCGACAGGCCTTCCAGACCGGTGCGCGAGGCCTGCGCCAGCGCCGCAGCCAGGATCACCGCACGCGTCTGCAAGCCCTTTTGAAGGGGCGCGAGCGCCCGCGCGGCGCGGCGCGGCGCGCTGGCGGCGGCAAGGACGGTGACGGGGCGGCTGGCCATGGTGCTCGGTGGTCTGGAATAAAACGAACGGTCGTTCTATTTTTTGCGCATTGCACCCCGCGCTGCAAGGCAATTCAGCACAAAGCCCTAGAGCCCGCCGACTAATTCGCCCCCCGGTTAACCCGCGCCCGGCACCGTCACAGCCCCTTCAACGGGGCGCGGTAAGCTCGCGTCTCGAAAGGGGGTCTTGCCCTTGGACGTGCTGCAACTCGACATTTCAGGCCGGCCGCAGGCGTGGATCAGCGCGCGCGAGGCGGCGGTGATGGTGGCCTGCGACGCCATCGCCTGGACGATCGGTGAGCCGGTGCTGGTGCTGCGCGGCGGCTGGAACCGCGTCACCGGACGCCAGTCGCGCATCGAGGTGCATGCCATCGTGGCGGCGCGCGGTGCCATTCCGGCGCGCGCCTGGCGTCACGAGCCGGCGCTGTCCAACAGCAAGCTGTTCGCCCGCGACCGCTGGATCTGCGCCTACTGCGGAGCGCACTGCCACGAGGCCGACCTGACCCGCGAGCACATCCACCCCACCAGCCGCGGTGGCCGCGACCACTGGATGAACTGCATCACCGCCTGCCGCAGCTGCAACCACCACAAGGGCAACCGCCTGCCCGAAGAGGCGCACATGCACCTGCTCTACCTGCCCTATGTGCCCAGCCTGCACGAGGACATGATCCTGCGCGGTCGGCGCATCCTGGCCGACCAGATGGAGTTCCTGCTGGCCAGCGTGCCCAGCTCCAGCCGCCTGCACGGCTGACACTGCGGTCAACCGGCCTCACGGCGGCCTCGTTGCCCATCACTTTCCATTGTTTGCGGAGTTGTCCATGCCCCGTCCGATCCTGGCGCTCTTGTGCGCCGCCACGCTCACCGGCTGCGCGTCGGTGGACCCCGACACCCGTCCGCGCCATGAAGCCATGCAGATGGCGCAGGTGCGCGACGGCACCGTGGTGGCGGTGCGCAAGGTGCGTCTGGACGGCTCGCAGACCGGCCTGGGCGCGACGGTGGGCTCGGTGGCCGGCGGCGTGGCCGGCGGCAGCGTCGGGGGGCGGCGCGATTCGGTCGTCTTCGCCACGCTCGGCGCGGTGCTCGGCGGCGTGCTCGGCCACGCCATCGAGCGCGGCGCCGGCCAGGAGGAAGCGCTGGAGTTGATCATCCAACTGCGCAACGGCGAGCGTGTCGCCATCGTGCAGCGCCAGGGCGACGAGAAGTTCCGCCTCGGCGATCCGGTCATGATCATCACCAGCGGCCGCAGCGCGCGCGTCACGCGGGCGCTGCCCCCGGTGCCCGAGAGCGCGGCGACGCCGGCCTCGGGTGCCGCCTCAGGCCCCCGCCCTTAACTCGCCCTTGGCGCCCGCGTACTGGCCGAGCTTCTCGGCCAGCCAGGGCAGTTCGGCGGCCAGCATCGGACCCAGGGTGTGCGGCGGGTTGGCCACCACCATATGGCTGCCCAGCAGGCCGATGCCGCGGTCCTGACCCGGCGCCACCTGCAGCGAGGCATCGAGCCAGCCCTTCTTGGCCACGCCCTTCATGGCGTTGACCAGGCGCTGGGGCAGCTGCTGCGCCTCCAGGCGCTGCAGCTGCGGCACCCACACGGCCAGCACGGCGTCGGGGAACTTCTGCAGCACCGTGCGCACGGTGGCCAGCACGCGGGCGTAGTCGGCCTTCAGCTCGTAGGGCGGGTCGATGAGGATGAGACCGCGGCGCGTCGGCGGCGGCAGCAGCGGTGGCAGGCCCGGGTAGCCGTCGCCCAGGTGCACATGGATGCCCTTGAGCCCGTCCATCAGCTTCTCCAGCTGGCGCAGGTCGGTGGGGTGCAGCTCGAAGGCGTGCAACTCGTCCTGGGCGCGCATCTGGTGCTGAACGATCAGCGGTGAGCCCGGCAGCATCCTGAGTGCCCCTGCGCCATTCACCGCCTTGACCTGCTCCAGGTAGGCGGCCACGCCAGGCGGCGCATCGGCCGGGGCCGGCCACAGCCGGCCCACGCCGTCGACCCATTCCTGCTGCTGGCTCGCACCCCCCACCCGGTAGGCCCCGGCACCGGCATGGGTGTCGATGACGCGATAGCCCTTCTCCTTCTGGTTCAGGTGTTGCAGCAGTTGGACCAGCACCAGGTGTTTGAGCACGTCGGCGTGGTTGCCGGCGTGGAAGGCATGACGGTAGGCGAGCATTCCGGCACTCTACAGGGAGGGTGACTTCTGACCGGGTGGCGCCGGCGGCGGGGTTGAGGCGCTCCATTGGCGGTTTCGTCGGCTTTCTCGTGCACTGCAAGCCACGCCTGGCCACCATGCCATGCACCCCAACCCCTTCTGGAGCCCGCCATGTCCGATCGCCCCGTCGTCCGCAAGTCCTTGTCGAGCCCGGTCATCTTGGCCGTCCTCACCGCCGTGGTCGGCCCCACCACCCACGCGCAAGCCCAGACACCCCGTCACGACCTGGTCGCCCAATGCCCGCGGCTCGCCAACGAGTTGCCCGAATTGCTCGCCGGCGCCAAGCAAGAGATTCGCCGCGAGGCTCAGCTGCGCGTGAGCCTGCAGATCGATACCGGAGGCCGCCTGCGGATCGAGACCATCGACGGCGACCGCCGCTATGCCAGCGCGGTACGCCGCGCCCTGGTGGGCCTGCGCTGCGCCGACGAGTTGCCCGAAGCGCAGCGCCAGGTTCTTACCATCCGGTTCGAGGACCCTCTCTCGGCAACGACACCCTCCCACTACGCCTCGCGGTGAAGCGCTCCTTCCATCCCAACCTGGGCACCCTGCAGGGACCCGCCATCGGATTGGCCCTGCTGTTCCTGCTTGCGGCTACGCCCTGGCTGGCGCTGATCTGGCTGGCCACCTGGCTGTTGCACCGCTGGCTGCCCAAGGCGCCATCGGCCGCCCGGCGCACCGGTCTGGCGCTGGAGGTGCTGGGGGTAGTGGTGCTGGTGTTTGCCGCCTGGTTTGCGTTGGCCGCGGTCCTGAATCAGCCCTTCCGGATCGGCCCCTACCTGCTGCAACTGGTTTTGCTGCAGACCCTTTGCGTGGTGGGAGCTTACGAATACCTGCTGCGCACCCGCAAAGCACGCCGTGAAAGCCATGCCCTGCAGCTGAGCGAGCGCTTGCTGGCCCGGGAGGTCGACGCGGCACACCTGCAGTTGCTGCAGGCCCAGGTTGAACCCCATTTTCTTTTCAACACCCTGGCGCATCTGCGCCGGCTCGCCAGCACGGATGTGGCCGAAGCCCGCGCCATGCTGGGCGAGTTGTTGCAGGTACTTGCCGAGGCCCTGCCCTCGATGCGCGAGGCACAGACCCCGCTGAGCCGTGAGCTGCAACTGGTGCGCGCCTACCTGGGCCTGCACCAGCGCCGCATGGGCGAATCGCGCTTGCACCAGCGCTTCGAGGTGGCGCCGGGGCTCGATGCCGCCCTGCTCCCCTCAACCACCTTGCTCACGCTGGTGGAGAACGCCGTCAAGCACGGACTGGCACCGTTGGTGGAAGGGGGCGAAATTGCCGTTCGGGCCGAAGCCCGGGAGGGGCGGCTGCTGCTCGAGGTAGCTGACACAGGCCGGGGCATGGGCGCCGGGGGAGGGCACGGCACCGGTCTGGCTAATTTACGCGCGCGGCTCAAGGCGCTGCACGGCGACGCCGCGGAACTGAGCCTGCACCTCAACGAACCCCGAGGCCTGGTGGCACGCGTGTGCCTGCCGCTGACATGAGAGGCGAGCTGCCTGAATACCTGCGGAGCCCAGTGCTGGCGCTGCGGGCCTGGACCTGGCGGCACAGCCTGTGGGCCTGCTTCGCCGGTGCCGCCAATTTCTTTTGCAACGGCACGCCGCTGGCCAGCACCGAGCTGCAGGCCGATGAGCTGCGCGGCCTTTGCTACAACGTGCTGCAGTTCGGCTTTCCGCTGGTCTGGCTGGTGGGCACGGCCGACCGGTTGGTGGACGCCGGTCAGTTACCCGACGCTCTGGCCTACCTCGGCGCAGTTGCACTCACGGTCTTGCTGGGCGTGTGGTGCATCGGACCGGCCCTGGCGATCGTGCTGGGAGCCGAGTCCTGGTGGTCGGAGGCGGCCGACCTCGTCCTGGCCGGCACCTCCTTTGGCTGGCTGCTTCTGGGTACGGGGCTTTACGCACAGAGGCGCAGCCAACTCCGCGCCAGCGTCCTGCTCGACGCGCAAGAACGGCAGCATGCCGAGCGCCAGCGCGAGCTGGCTGCCGCACAGTTGCTGGCGCTGCAGGCCCGCGTCGACCCTGAACTGTTGTTCGAGCGCTTGCGGCGCATCGACACCGAGTTGCAGGATGTTCCGGCCCTGGCCCAGCGGCGGCTCGACGCGCTCATCGAGCTGCTGCGCACCCTTCGGCCGCATCAGGATCAGCGCCTGAGCACGCTGGGACGCGAATTTGATGCCGCCGCCTTGCTGGACCAGGTGCTGGGCCGCGAGGTGCTGGGTCCGGAACGCTTGCACCTGCATCTGCCGAAAGCGCTTCGTGCCCAGGCCATAGCCCCCGCGGTGCTGCTACCCCTGTTGCGCGGCCTGCTGGGATCTACAGGCACGGTGTGGAGCGTGCGCGCGGAAACAAGTCCGGAAGGTCGGCTGTTCGTGCGCCTGGAAGCGCAAGGCCCCGATGCCCCAGCCACCTTGCCGGCCGCGCAGGCCTTGCCGCTGACCGACCTGTGCGCCAGGCTGCGTGCGGTGTTGGGCGAGGCTGCGCGCCTGGAACTCCACCCCGTCCCCATGCCCTGCCTCGAACTTTCATGGCCCGCATCCTGATTGCCGAAGACGAGGCCTTGCTGGCCGTCGAGATCCGCGAGGAATTGATGCGCTTGTGGCCCGAAGCCGAGGTGCTGCCGCTTGCGCACGACGGCCACGAGGCCCTGCGCCTGCTCGACCGTGAGCGACCGGAGGTTTGCTTCCTGGACGTGCAGATGCCCGGGCTGACTGGACTCGAGGTGGCGCGCCTGGCAGGCGGCCGAGCCCATGTGGTGTTCCTCACCGCCTTCGATCAGTACGCCATCCAGGCTTTTGACGAAGGCGCCGTGGGCTACCTGCTGAAGCCGCTCGATCGCGCCCGCTTGGCGCGCACGGTGCAGCGTGTCAAGGAACGTCTGTCCAGCCCGCCGGCCAACCTGGCCGGCCTGGTAACGCGGCTGCAGGGAGGGCAGGCGGCCGGGCCGCTGCGCTGGATCACCGTGCAACGCGGCCGAGAGTTGCAGCTCATCACCGTGGACGACGTTTGCTACTTCCGCGCCGATCACAAGTACGTCGCCGTGGTCACCGCCCACAGCGAGGCGCTGATCTCGATGCCGCTCAAGGAGCTGGTGCAGCGGCTCGACGGCGAACTGTTTTGGCAGGTGCACCGCAGCAGCATCGTCAATGTGCATGCCATCAAGGCGGTGGTGCGTTCGCTGACCGGCAAGCTCGTCATCCAGATCAAGCAGCGCAGCGAAACCCTCGAAGTGAGCGAAAGCTTCGCGCACCGCTTCAAACAGCTCTGAGGGCGACCCGGCCGTCGCTGTTCAACGGCGCAGTCGCCGCGCCAGCCAGCGCAGCACCCCGAAGGCGCCCGCCGTCAAGATGCAGGAAAACGCCAGCACCACCACGGCCATGACAGGATCGCCCGGTTGCCACAACAGCGCCAGCGTGCCCATACCCAGGCCGTAGATCAGCACCCAGCGCCCGAGACCCAGCGCCGGCTGCCAAGCGCCCAGCACGCCGGCAGCCGCTCCCAGCAGCACGGCCGAATAGCTGGCCGTGACGGCCAGCAGCCAGTCACCGCCACCGCTTGCCGGCACCTGCACCTCCGCCTGCACCAGGGTCGACGCCATGAGCTGCAGCGCCACTACCGCCCATGCGCCTCGTCTCATGGATTGAGCGCCCGGCTGACCAGCTTGAAGTCCTCGTCGTCCTCGAAGGCCTGAACGCTGAAGCCCAGGGCCCGCATCAGGCGCAGCATGGCGTGGTTCTTCACCAGCACCAGCCCGTCGAGCTGCTTGAGGCCCTGCTCGCGGGCCACCGCCATCAGGCATTCCATCAGGCGCCGGCCCAGGCCCTGGCCGCTGAAGGCGTCGCTGACCAGCAGCGCGTACTCGGCGCCCTGGCCGCCCGGGTGCAGGCTGTAGCGCGCCACGCCGACGATGCGCTCGGGCTCGCTGCCGTCGGCACTGGCGGCGCGCACCGCCACCAGGGCCATCTCGCGCTCGTAGTCGATCTGCGTGAAGCGCGCCAGCAACGCCGGCGGCAGCTCGGTCAGCGTGGCGGCGAAGCGGTTGTAGCGGCTCTCCGGGCTCAGGCTGGCGACCAACTGCTGCAGCATGCTGGCGTCGTCGGGGCGGATGGCACGCAGGGTGCAGAGCTGGCCGTCGCGCAGGTGCAGCTCCTGCGTCAGCTGCGTGGGATAGGGTGCGATGGCCAGGTGGCGGTAGCTCGAGCTGCCGGGCACCTGCAGCTCGGGCGCCAGCACGATGCGCGCGTCCACCGCCACCACGCCCTGGGCGTCGATCAGCACCGGGTTGATGTCCATCTCGCGCAGCTGCGGCAGCTCGCAGGCCATCTCGCTGACGCGCAGCAGCAGCGCCTCGAGCTGCTCGAGCGCCGTCTCGCCCAGGCCCTTGAGCAAACGGGCCGCGCGCGCCCGCTGCATCAGGCGCTGTGCGAGGAAGCGGTTGAGCGGCGGCAGCTCCACCGCCACGTCGGCCAGCAGCTCGACCTGGGTGCCGCCGGCACCGAACAGCAGCACCGGGCCGAAGGGCTCGACGCGCTTGAGCCCCACCAGCAGCTCGCGCGGCCGCGCCGCCCCGCTGCCCTGGCGCGCCATCGGCTGCACGGTCACGCCCAACTCGCCGACCTGCGGCAGCGCGCGGCGCACGCTGGCCAGCAGTTGGCCGTAGGCGTCGCGCACGCTGGCGGCGTCGGGCAGATTGAGCAGCACGCCGTCCACCTCGCTCTTGTGCGTGATGCTGTCGGCGTCGATCTTGAGCGCCACCGGAAAACCGAGCTGGGTGGCGATCAGCATGGCCTCGTGGGCGGAACGGGCGCGCAGGGTCTGCGTCACCGGCACCTGGAAGGCCGCCAGCAGCGCCTTGCTCTCCATCTCGCTGAGCAGGCTGCGGCGCTGTGCCAGCACGGCGTCCACCAGCAGGCGCGCGCCGGCCAGGTCGGGCGGGCGGGCCAGCGCGAGCGGATAGGGCGTCTGCTGCAACTGCTGCTGGTGGGCGTGCCATTGCGCCATGACGGCGAAGGCGCCCACCGCCGCCTCGGGGGTGCGAAAGGTCGGCACGCCGGCCTCGGCCAGGCCGAGGCGCGCGCTGGCATTGCTGCGTTCGCCCATCCAGCAGGCCAGCAGGGGCTTGCTGAGGCGGGCCGCGGCACCGGCCAAGGCCTCGGCCACCGCCTGCGGTTCGCTGGGCGGCAAGGGGGCGTGCAGCGCCAGCACGGCGTCGACGTCCTTGCGCGACTGCAGCGCCAGCACCGCGTCGGCGAGTTGCTGGCGCGGGTCGTCGAGTTCCTGGCGAGCGGTGATCTCGAGCCCGAGCCGGTCGGCCGCGTCGGCCGCCAACACCAGCGGTCCGCCGCCGTTGCCCAGCAGCGCAAGGCGCGAGCCCTGCACGCGCCCACGGTGGCGCGCACTGCCCAGGCATTTGGCGGCGGCCACCAGTTCCACCACGCTGTGCACGCGCACCGCGCCGGCACGGCGCAGCGCGGCGTCGAACACCGCCTCGCGCTGCGCCAGAAGGGCGCTGTGGGTGCGCACGGTGTCGCTGGCGTCGGCCGCCGGGCGCGTCTGCCGGCCGCTCTTGAGCACCAACACCGGCTTGGCGGCGGCGGCCAGGCGCAGCGCGCTCATGAAGCTGCGCGCGTCGGCGATGTGCTCGACGTGCAGCAGGATGGCCTGGGTGCGGCCGCAGCTGGCCAGATAGAGCAGCAGCTCGGCCACGTCGACCGGCGAATGCGGCCCGACCGCCACCAGCTGCGAAAAGCCCAGACCGTTGCCCAACCCCCAGTCGAGCATGGCGGCCGCCAGCGCACCCGACTGCGAGACCAGGGCCAAGGGCCCCGGCTCGGCCAGCGGACCGAGCAGGCTGGCGTTCAGGCCCAGGGCCGGGTTCTGCAGGCCCAGGGTGTTGGGGCCCAGCAGGTGCAGGCGCTCGCGTTGTGCCAGTTCGCGCAGCACGGCCACCTCGGTCAGCGGCACGCCGCTGCCCAGCGCCAGCACGGCACGGCAGCCCATACGGCCGGCCAGTTCCACGCCCTCGCGCAGCGCCGGCGCCGCCAGCGCCAGCACCGCCAGGTCGGCGCGCGTGGCCGCCAGCTCGGCCAGCGTGCCGCTGCGCTGCACGTCGGCGACCGCGAACTCGCCGTGGAAGCGCTGCGCCTTGAGGGTCTCGAGCAGGCGCTCGGCCTCGCTGCTGCGCTGCCCGGGGGGGTCGGTCAGGACGATCAGCGAGCGGGGGGCGAGCAGCGGCTTGAGCGGGTGGGCGTCCATGGTGGGCCTATTGAACCAGCTCGCGCAAGTGCGCCGCAGCGCTGCGCGCCAGTGCGCTCAGCGCATAGCCGCCCTCCAGCAGCGAGACCACGCGGCCCTGGGCGCTGGCGCGCGCCTGCTCGAGGATGCGCTGGGTCAGCCAGGCGTAGTCCGCCTCGACCCAGCCGAGATTGCCCATTTCGTCCTCGCGGTGCGCGTCGAAGCCGGCACTGACCACGATGAGCTGCGGCGCAAAGGCCGCCAGCGCGGGCAGCCAATGGGTCTGGATGGCCTCGCGCATCGGTTGGCCGCCGCTGCGCGCCGGCAGCGGCGCCAGCACCACATTGGGCGCCGCCGGCGCATCGCCCCGGAAGGGGTAAAGGTCGCGCTGGAAGCTCGAGCACAGCAGCACGCGCGCGTCGCCGGCCCAGATGTCCTCGCTGCCGTCGCCGTGGTGGACGTCGAAATCGACCAGCGCGACCCGCGACAGGCCATGCGCCGCCAGCGCGTGCGCCACCGCCACGCTGGCGTTGTTGAAGAAGCAGAAACCCGCGCCCTGCGCGCGCTTGGCGTGGTGGCCGGGCGGCCGCACCGCACAGAAGGCGTTGGGCGCCGCGCCGCCCATCACCAGGTCGACGGCCAGCACGGCGGCGCCGGCGGCGTGGCGCGCGGCCTCGAGCGTCCAGGCGTTGAGCTGGGTGTCGGCGTCCAGGCGCACGTGCAGCGGTCGGCCGGCCTCGTCGACCGCGCCGCGCGGCGGCGCCAGACGCTCGAGCTGGTCGAGCCACGGCGCGCCGTGTACGCGCAGCAGCTGTTCGCGGGTGGCCGGTGGCGCGTCGTGCGGCTGCACGCAGTCCATCAGGCCCTTGATGAGCAGGTGGTCGGACAGCGCGTGCAGGCGCTCGGGGCACTCGGGGTGCCCTTCGCCCATGTCGTGGCGCTCGCAGCTGGGGTGGGTGATGTAGGCGGTCAGCACGGAGCCAGTGTGCCGGCGCATGCCTTGCGCCAGGCTTACCCGAGCAGGGCGAGCGTCAGGCGGTAAGTCAGCCAGGCCGCCGCGTAGGCCAGCGCGAAATACCCGGCAGCCAGCCCCAGGGGCAGGCGCCAGCCGCCGCTCTCGCGGCGCAGCGTGGCCAGGGTGCTGATGCACTGCGGGGCGAACACATACCAGGCCAGCAGCGCCATGGCGGTGGCCAGGCTCCATTGGCCGGCGATCAGACCGCCGAGTTGGTCCGCGGCGGCCTCGCCACCCGACAGCGCGTAGACCGTGGCCAACGCGCTCACCGCCACCTCGCGGGCGGCCAGCCCCGGCACCAGGGCCACACAGATCTGCCAGTTGAAGCCGATCGGGGCGAACAGCGGTTCGAGCAGCCGGCCCAGCTGACCGGCCAGGCTGTACTGGATGGCCGGCCCGCCGGCACCCTGCGGCGGCGCCGGAAAGCTCGACAGCAGCCAGATGGCGATGGTCAGCAGCAGGATGATGCCGCCGACCCGGCGCAGGAAGATCAGGGTGCGCTGCCACAGGCCGAGCAGCACATTGGGGGCATGCGGCCAGTTCCAGGCCGGCAGCTCCATCATCAGCGTGCGCACCGCGCCGGCGCCGCTGAAGTGCTTGAGCAGCCAGGCCACGGCCATGGCGCCGAGCAGGCCGGCGGCATAGAGCGCGAACATCACCAGACCCTGCAGGCTGAAACCCGCCAACTGGCGTGGCGGCACGAAGGCAGCGATCAGCAGCGCGTAGACCGGCAGGCGCGCCGAGCAGGTCATCAGCGGCGTCAACGCCATCGTCACCCAGCGGTCGCGCGGGTTGGTGATGGAGCGCGTGGCCAGGATGCCGGGAATCGCACAGGCGTAGCTCGACAGCAGCGGGATGAAGCTGCGCCCCGACAGGCCCAGTCCGCCCATCAGGCGGTCCAGCAGGTAGGCCGCGCGCGGCAGGTAGCCGCTGTCCTCCAGCACCAGGATGAAGGCGAACAGGATCAGGATCTGCGGCAGGAAGACCAGCACGCCGCCGACGCCGGCCACCACGCCGTCAACCAGCAGGCTGCGCAGCCAGCCCTCGCTGGCCCGCGCGCCGAGTTGCGCGCCGAGCTGCTCGCCGACCCAGGCCGTGCCGGCCTCGATCCAGCCCATCGGCGCCTCGGCCCAGGCGAACACGGCCTGGAACATCAGGAACAACAGCGCCGCCAGCAGCAGCGGGCCCAGCACCGGGTGCAGCACCCAGTGGTCCAGGCGGTCGCTGGCCTCGATGCCCGCGTCGTCGTCGAGGCCCAGATCGACCAGCAACTCGTGCACGCGCCGGGCGTCGGCCGCCGGGTCCTCGGCCTCGACGGGTCGCGGCGCCGGCGGCGCCCAGGTGCGCGGGTCGTCGAGCGCCGCCTGCAGCGCCTGCACACCACGCCCGCTGGTGGCCACCGTGCCGAGCACCGGTACGCCCAGGCGTTCGGCGAGCCGCTGCGGGTCCACCGTGCGGCCGAGCTGCTCGGCACGGTCGGCCATGTTCAGCACCACCAGCATGGGCAGTCCGAGGCGCTGCGCGGCCAGCACCAGGCGCAGTTGGCGGCGCAGGCGGCTGGCGTCGACCACGGCGACGATCAGATCGGGGCGCTTCTCGCCGACGGCCGTGCCGGCCAGCACGTCGCGGGTGATGCGCTCGTCGGGGCTGCGCGGCGCCAGGCTGTAGGCGCCGGGCAGGTCCAGCAGGCGCAGCCTGCGCCCCTGCGGCGTCTGCAGCCGCCCCTCCTTGCGCTCGACGGTCACGCCGGCGTAGTTGGCCACCTTCTGGCGGCTGCCGGTCAGCCGGTTGAAGAGCGCCGTCTTGCCGCAGTTCGGGTTGCCCAGCAGCGCCAGCAGCGCACCCGGCGGGTGGACGTGGATGGGGGCGGTCTGCACCTCAGGCGGCCTGGACGCGCACGCAGCGCGCCTCGGCGCGGCGCAGCGCAAAGCGGCTGTCGCCGACGCGCACCACCAGCGGGTCGCCACCGAAGGGCGCACGGCGCAGCACTTGCACGGACTCGCCCGGCGTGAAGCCGATGTCGGCGAGCTGGCGCGCCCACTCGGCCGGCTGACCGTCGAGTTGCAGGCGGGTCACGCGGGCGGCTTGTTGCAGCGGCAATTCGTCCAGGGCTTGCGACATCGGCGGTTTCCAGGGGCTTCGTTCGGGTGGCGAGACGCCATTCGGATATTTTGTTAATAAGCGTTCGCATTCGCCTTGCCGGGCATCAAGCCGGCCTCGGCCGGAGCGGGCGCGCCGCTGCAGCCGCGAAGGGCTTGATGGCGGGTTGTCGGCGCGTGCCCCTGCATTCAGCGCCGCGCCCGCGTGTCCGTTCGCAGCGGCCCAGCGAAGGACCCGCTGGGGGCCGTGCAGAGCCGCTCGCCCGTCAATGCCAGCCGCCTCTCCCACAGCAGTACGCCCAAGGGGTCCTGGCCGGCATGCAGGACGGCGTAGCGCGCCATCGGGCGCACCGCATGCTCCCAGCGTTCACGGCGCCATTCCCAGGGCAACGCCGGGTCCTCGGCGCACTGCCACAGCAGGCGCAGGCTGCGCTGCAGCATGTCGCGCTCGTCCAGCAGGCCGGCACCGCACAGCCGCCGGCCCAGGCGCAGCCACAGCGCGATGACCGAGGGCTTCCAGGGGTTGTAGGCGAGGCGCAGGCCCAGCGCGATGCGCTGCCAGCGCTGCAGCGCCAGCCGGTTGTTGGCTGGGTTCATTCGGTGGCCGTGGGGCAGGAGGATGGGGCCTGTTGCGCCGCCTCGGCCAGCGCGCGCTGGAAGGCGCTGCGGCTGGGAGTCTCGACGAACAGGCAGCGCTTGCCGTGGCGCTTGCAGTGGTCCTTGACGCGCCAGTAGGCGTCGTGGCTGATGCAGCCGGTCTGGCAGATCACCAGGTCGGCGGCCGCCAACTGCGGATCGAGGCGCTCGGGCCGGTGTTCGGCACCGCCATCGTGGTGCAGGAAGCGCGCACCCGCGTCCTCGACGGCGCGGCGGTAGATCGGCACCTGGCCGCTGCGGCCGCCGACGCAAAGCACCACACCGGCCAGCGCAGCGGCGGCGGGGTCCGAAGGTGCGGCGAAGTCCCTCGGCATTCGGGCCTGCGAGGCGTCTTGGGGGTGCGGGACCGACGGGACCGCAGCGCGCGCCGATTCGTCCTGGCGCCGGTTCACCTCGCGCTGCAGTTCACGGTTGCGCTCGAGTTGCTCGGCCAGACGACGTTGCAGCACTTGACGCTCGGCCAATTGCGGCACCTGCTGCTGCCACTGCGCCAGCTGATCCTGGGCCTGCAGCAATTGCGCCTGCAGGGCCATTTCGCGCCCGCGACTGCGCACGCGCTCGGCCTCCCAGGCCGCTTGTTCGCGCTGACGCCCTTCCATCCAGCGTGTGACACGCTGTTGCACCTCGCCGTACTCGCGCAGCAAGGAGCGGTGCTCGGCCAGCACCTCGCGGTGCCGCTGCAGGTCCACGCGCTGCGCGGCGCCCACCTCAGATTTCGGCGGCGGCGTCAGGCGGCTTGCAGGGTCCACGTGCGGCGCTCCGGTCGATCGGGAAGGATGCCCTCGAAGCCGGCGAACAGCGCTTGCGCGCAATCGTGGCAGGCGCCGCAGGCGGTACCCACCCGGAGCGTGTCCTGCAGGTCCTCGAAGTTCGTGCAGCCATCGCGCTGCGCGGCGGCGATGTCGCGGTCGGAGACCCGGTGGCAGAGGCAGACGATCATGATGCCTGAACTCTAATGCGAATCATTCCTATTGGCAAGCTGTACCGCAATGTGCGGGATCGACCGATCCCACCGCGCGCGCCGCCATACTCCCGCGCCATTCCCCTTCCCCCGGAGCAGCCCATGCAAGGCGACGCCAAGGTCATCCAGCACCTGAACCAGCAACTCAAGCTCGAACTCACCGCCATCAACCAGTACTTCCTGCACGCCCGCATGCTGAAGAACTGGGGCTTGGCCAAGATGGCCAAGCACGAGTACGAGGAGTCGATCGAGGAGATGAAGCACGCCGACCAGTTGATCGAGCGCGTGCTGATGCTCGACGGCCTGCCCAATCTGCAGGACCTGGGCAAGCTGCTGATCGGCGAGGACGCGGTGGAGACGATGCGCTGCGACCTGCAGATCGAACTGGCCGGACAGGCGCACCTGAAGGAGGCCATCGCCCACTGCGAGGCGGTGCGCGACTACGTCAGCCGCGACCTGTTCGCCCACATCCTCGAGGACACCGAGGAGCACATCGACCACCTCGAGACCGAGCTCGGGCTGGTCGATCAGGTCGGCGTGCCGAACTACCTGCAGGCGCAGATGGGCACGCCGAGCTGAAGCCTCAGCGCACCACCAGCACCGGCATCTGGCAGTGCGTCAGCACCTTCTGGGTTTCGCTGCCGAGCAGCAGGCCGGCCAAGCCGCTGCGGCCGTGGCTGGCCATGACGATGCAGTCACAGCCCAACTCAGCGGCGCGCTCACAGATGGCCCGCCAGGGCTGCGCCGCCTCGACATGGCTGCCCTCGCAAGCCACACCGGCGGCGCCAGCGGACTCGCGGACGCGCTTGAGGAAATGCTCGGCCTGGCTGCGCGCAGCGTCGAGGAATTCCTGCGGCAGGATGGGCTGCGCCTCGGCCAGCGGGCTGTAGGGGTAGGGCTCGGTGACGGTGAAGGCGTGCAAGCGCGCGCCCAGCCGCTTGGCCAGTTCGATGGCCGCCTGCGTGGCCTTGTCGCTCAGCTCGGAGCCGTCGGTGGGAACCAGGATGTGCGTGTACATGGTCGGGAACCTCCTGTGTCGCATCGTCGGCCGGCCGCTCGGCGACGGCCTTGTCGCCGGTCAATTCCGTGCCTCAACCCTTGGCCATCGGCAGCGTGGGGTCGGCCGACCACTCGCTCCAGGAACCCGGATAGAGCGTCCCGATCGGCAAGCCGGCGAGGCTCAGCGCCAGCAGGTTGTGGCAGGCGCTGACGCCGGAACCACAAGCGTGCACAGCGTGCGCGTCGACCCCCAGCGCCGACCATTCATCGCGCAGCTGCGCCGCCGGCTTGAAACGGCCGTCGGCCCCGAGGTTGTCGGCGAAAGGCCGATTGCGCGCACCAGGGATGTGACCGGCCTGGGTGTCAAGCGGCTCGACCTCCCCGCGAAAGCGCTCGCCCGCCCGGGCGTCCACCAGGCGGCCACGACCAAGCCTTGCCCGCAAGCCCGACTTGTCAATGGTCCGCACCGCGGGCTCACGCAGCGGGAAGGGTGCGGCGGGCTCCGCTGGGAGCGTGGCCAGTTCGGTGAGCGGCAGGCCCTGTGCCTGCCAGGCCGCCACGCCGCCGTCGAGCACGGCCACCGCCTCGTGTCCGAGCCAGCGCAGCATCCACCAGGCGCGCGCGGCAAACATGGCGTTGCCGGCATCCATGCAGACCACCGAGCGTGCGTAGGTCCAGCCGAGCCGCCGCAGCCGCTCGGCGAAGACCTCTCGATCGGGCAGCGGGTGGCGGCCGTGGAACACGCCATCCGCGCTGCGCTTGCTGCCGCACAGGTCCTCGTCGAGGTGCAGGTAGTGCGCGCCGGGCAGGTGGCCCGCTGCAAAGGCCCGCCGCCCGGCCTCGGCGTCGACGAGGTCGAAACGCAGGTCCAGCAGCAGCGGCGGCGGCTCGCTGGCCAGCAGGCCGTGCAGGCCGCTCACGGAAATCAGTGCGTTCATTCTTGGGACTCCTTCACATCGGCCGCCACTGTGGCACGCAGGCGCGTGGCCGCCAGCCCGGCCGCCACGATCAGCGCCATGCCGGCCAACGCCAGGCCGCCGGGCCGCTCGCCGAAGGCCATCCAGCCCAGCAAGGTGGCGAAAACGATGCCCGAGTAGTGCAGGCTGGCGTTCACCAGGGTCTTGCCGCGTGCGTAGGCGGCCGTCATCAGCAGTTGCGCGGCGGTGCCGAACAGACCGGCTGCCACCAGCCAGCCCCAGCCCTGCCAGGACGCCCGCGCCAGCGGCGCCGGGAAGAGCAGGCTGCCCAGCAGCCCGACGGCGGCGCAGGCGCAGCTGAACCAGAACACCGTGCGCAGCTCCGGCTCACCGGCGCGCCCCAGCGCCGTCACCTGCAGATAGGCCAGCGCCGCGATCACCCCGGAAACCAGTCCGGCCAGCGCCCAGGGCAACTGCTCCTGCGCGAAGGTGGGTTGCAACACCAGGCCGACACCGGCGAAGCCCGCGAGCACGGCGGCGAACAGCCGGGCGTCGATGCGCGCCGATGCCGTCAGCACCGCGCCCCCCATCAGGAAACAGGCCATCCACACCGAACTGGTGTAGTTGAGCGTCATGGCGGTGGCCAGCGGCAGGCCGCCCAGCGCGCCGTACCAGAGCACCAGCGAGCTGACCCCGACCGCCGAGCGCCACAGATGCATGCCGGGCAGCGCGGTGCGCAGACTCAGCCCCTGGGCACGCGCCAGCAGACCCAGGGTCACGAGACCGATCAGTCCGCGCACCATCACGGTCTGCGCTGCGCTGAACTCGCGGCTGGCGAACTTCACGCCCATCGCCATCAGCGCGAACAACAAGGTCGCACCCAGCATCAGCAGCGGCGCCGGCCACGAAAAAGCGGCCGGGCCGGGGGCCGGGCCGCTCGGGCCTGGGGGCGCACTCACAGCGCCATCTTGCGCCGGTACCACTGGTGGAAGTGCTGCATGCCGTCCTCCATCGGGTGCTGGTAGGGGCCGACCTCGTTGTCGCCGCGCTCATGCAGCGCGCGCCGGCCGGCGTCCATGCGCTCGCCGATCTCGTCGTCCTCGATGCAGGTTTCCATGTACGCCGCCTGCTGCGCCTCGACGAACTCGCGCTCGAAGGCGGCGATCTCCTCGGGGTAGTAGAACTCGACGACGTTGAGCGTCCGGCCGGTGCTGATCGGGTGCAGGTTGCTGACCACCAGCACATGCGGATACCACTCGACCATCAGCGTCGGGTAATAGGTCAGCCAGATGGCCCCCTGCTTGGGCGGCTCGCCCCCACGATAGGCCAGCAACTGCTCGTGCCAGCGCTGATACACCTTGGAGCCGGCCTTGCGCCCGGGCGCCAGGTCGGCGTTCACGCCCACCGTCTGCACCGAGTGCTCGGCGCCCCATTGCCAGGCCAGGTCGTCGCAGGTGACGAAATGACCCAGGCCCGGGTGGAAGGGACCGACGTGGTAGTCCTCCAGATAGACCTCGATGAAGGTCTTCCAGTTGTAGTTGCACTCATGGAGCTCGACCTTGTCGAGCACATAGCCGTCGAAGTTCAGGTCCTGGGCCACCTCCAGGCGCGAGAGCTCGGCGGCGATGTCGCGGCCGTTGTCCTCGAACAGCAGGCCGTTCCACTCGCGCAGGTTCCAGCGGTTCAGGTGCAGGCAGGGATCCTGCTTGAAATGCGGTGCGCCCAGCAGCACGCCGTCGAGCCCGTAGGTCCAGCGGTGCAGCGGGCAGACGATGTTGCTGCCGGTCTGCCCGCGCCCCTTGAGCATCACGGCCTGGCGATGCCGGCAGACGTTGGAGACCAGCTGGATGCCGTCGGCCCCATGCACCAGTGCCCGGCCCTCGTTCTCGTGCTTGAGCGCGAAGTAATCGCCGCGTTCGGGCACCGCCAGGCGGTGACCGACGTAGCGCGGACCGGGCCGGATGATGCGCTCCTGCTCGCGCTGGAACAGCGCCTCGTCGAAGTAAGCAGAAACGGGGAGTTGCGTCGTGCGCTTGCTGCCTTCAAGCGCCCCGACGGCAAGACTCAGATCCGACATGGTCCAAGCAATCCTCCAAAGCACCCGCGGGCGAACCGGCAGGGTTCGGTGCCGCAAGAAAACACCCGGACAGCAGGGATGCCGGCGCCGGGTGCGGTGAGCCCGATCGGGTGAACGGGGGGCGCGGATTCTAGCTGCGGGGGTCCCGGCGCGTTTGGGAACCCTGGCGCCGACCCGTTTCGGCTCCTTACAACACCCTGCGCCCGCAGAGGGGCGGCGCCTACAATCGCGGCCCTTTTTCATCAGCGCCCGCCCCCGCAGCGGGCGCTTTTCCATGCCCCGTACCGCCAAGCCCAGCCCGCCCGCAAGCTACGAAGCTGCCCTGGCCGAGTTGGAGCAACGGGTGGCCGCGATGGAGAACGGCCAGCTGCCGCTCGACCAGCTGCTGCAGGCCTATCAGCGTGGCGCCGAGTTGCTCGGCTACTGCCGCGCCCAGCTGCAGGCCGTTGAACAGCAGGTCAAGGTGCTGGAGGAAGGCACGCTGAAGGCATGGGAGGACCGATGAACGCCGCGCACGACATGCCCTTCGAGGTCTGGAGCGAGGCCGCGCTGGCACGGGTCGAGGCCCTGCTCGACGAATGGGTGCCCGCCGACGCACCGGCCGGCCTGGGCGAGGCCATGCGCTACGCGGTGCTGGGCGGCGGCAAGCGCCTGCGCCCGCTGCTGGTGCTGGCCACCAGCGAGGCGGTGTCGGGCCAGGCCGAGGCGGCCGGTCGCGCCGCCGTGGCGGTGGAACTGATCCACGCCTACTCGCTGGTGCACGACGACATGCCCTGCATGGACAACGACGTGCTGCGCCGCGGCAAGCCCACGGTGCATGTGGCCTTTGGCGAGGCCCAGGCCATGCTGGCCGGGGACGCCATGCAGGCCCTGGCTTTCGACGTGCTGACGCCCGACCACGGCGTGGCGCCCGCGTTACAGGCCCGCCTGTGCCAGCTGCTGGCGCGCGCTGCCGGGCACGCCGGCATGGCCGGCGGCCAGGCCATCGATCTGGCCGCCATCGGTCGGCCGATGAGCGAGCAGCAGCTGTGCGACATGCACGAGCGCAAGACCGGGCTGCTGCTGCGCGCCAGCGTGCTGATGGGTGCCGCCTGTGGCCACACCGACGCCCGCGCCGAGGCGGCCCTGCACGCCTACGGCTCGGCCATCGGGCTGGCCTTCCAGGTCGTCGACGACATCCTCGACGTGACGCAGGACTCGGAGACCCTGGGCAAGACCGCCGGCAAGGACGAGGAGGCCAACAAGCCGACCTTCGTCAGCCTGATGGGCCTGGAGGCTTCGCGGCACTACGCCGCCAGGCTGCGCGACGAGGCCCTCGCCGCGCTGGACGGCGCACCCCAGCTGCGCAGCCAGCGTCTGCGCGAACTGGCCGACCGCGTGGTCGCCCGCGACAACTGAACCGGAATCCAGGCGATGCCATTGCTCCCGACCCTCAACAGTCCGGCCGACCTGAAGAAGCTGCCGCGCACGCAGCTGCATCAGCTGGCCGGCGAGCTGCGCCAGTACGTGCTGGATTCGGTGTCCAAGACCGGCGGCCACCTGTCGAGCAATCTCGGCACGGTGGAGCTGACGATCGCCCTGCACTACGTCTACGACACGCCGCGTGACCGCCTGGTGTGGGACGTCGGTCACCAGACCTATCCGCACAAGATCCTCACCGGTCGGCGCGACGCCATGCCGGGCCTGCGCCAGCAAGGCGGCATTTCGGGCTTTCCGCGCCGCGACGAGAGCGAGTACGACACCTTCGGCACCGCGCACTCCAGTACCAGCATCTCGGCCGCGCATGGTTTCGCGATGGCCGCCAAGCTCAAGGGCGAGAGCCGGCGCGCGGTGGCCATCATCGGCGACGGCGCGATGACCGCCGGCATGGCCTTCGAGGCGCTCAACAACGCCGGCGTGGCGCATGGCGGCCTGTTGGGCGACCTGCTGGTGATCCTGAACGACAACGACATGTCGATCAGCCCGCCGGTCGGGGCGCTCAACAACTACTTCACCCGCCTGATGAGCGGCAACTTCTACAGCCAGGCTCGCGAAGGCGCCAAGGGCCTGCTCAAGCACACGCCGCTGTACGAGTTCGCGCGCCGCTTCGAGGAGCACACCAAGGGCATGTTCGTGCCCGGCACGATCTTCGAGGAGTTCGGCTTCAACTACGTCGGGCCGATCGACGGGCACGACCTCGATGCGCTGATCCCGACGCTCGAGAACCTGCGCGACAAGAAGGGGCCGCAGTTCCTGCACGTCGTCACCAGGAAGGGCCAGGGCTACAAGCTGGCCGAGGCCGACCCGGTCAAGTACCACGGCCCCACGCCCTTCGATCCGGCCCAGGGCATCGTGCCCTCCGGCAAACCGGCCAAGAAGAGCTTCACCCAGGTGTTCGGCGACTGGCTCTGCGACCAGGCCGAGGCCGACCAGAAGCTGGTCGGCATCACCCCGGCGATGCGCGAAGGCTCCGGCATGGTGGAGTTCCACAAGCGCTTCCCGCAGCGCTACTACGACGTCGGCATCGCCGAGCAGCACAGCGTCACCTTCGCCGCCGGTCTGGCCTGCGAGGGTCTGAAGCCGGTGGTCGCCATCTACAGCACCTTCCTGCAGCGCGCCTACGACCAGCTGATCCACGACGTGGCGCTGCAAAACCTCAACGTCACTTTCGCGCTGGATCGCGCTGGCCTGGTGGGCGCCGACGGTGCCACGCACGCCGGCAACTACGACATCGCCTTCACGCGCTGCATTCCCAATATGGCGGTGCTGACCCCCGCCGACGAGCGCGAGTGCCGCCAGCTCTTGAGCACCGCCTATGCGCACCGCGGACCGGCCACCGTGCGCTACCCGCGCGGCGCGGGCGCCGGCGTCGACACCGGCAAGGACCTCAGCACCCTGCCCTGGGGTCGGGGCGAGCTGCGCCGCGAGGGCCAGGGCGTCGCCATCCTGGCCTTCGGCTGCCTGCTGCAGCCGGCACTGCAGGCCGCCGAGCGCCTCGGCGCCACGGTCGCCAACATGCGCTTCGTCAAGCCGCTCGACACGGAACTGCTGGAGCGCCTGGCGCGCAGCCACACGCTGCTGGTGACGCTCGAAGACGGCTGCGTGATGGGCGGCGCCGGCAGCGCGGTGGCCGAGCATCTGCATGCCGCCGGCCTGACCCTGCCCGTGCTGCAGCTGGGCCTGCCCGACCGCTTCATCCAGCACGGCGACCCGGTCAAGCTGATGGCCGAGGTCGGGCTGGACGCCGAAGGCATCGAGCGCAGCATCCGCCAGCGCCTGGGCGCGCCGGCCACCCCACTGCGCGCCGTGGTCAACGATTGAACCCTGCGTTCAAGCCCTTGCAGCGACAGCGCGGTTCAGCCATGGGATGCTGCGGCCTGAAACGCCCATGGCGTCCCTCGCGCCGATGGCGCCAAGTCCTCCAATGAGCCCCTCCCTGCCCCACTCACCGATCCCCGACACGCAGAGCGAGCGCGACGAGCGCCATCTGCCCATCCAGCGCGTCGGCGTCAAGCGCGTGCGCTTTCCGCTGCAGGTGCGCACCGAGCGCGGCGTGCAGCCCAGCGTCGGCGAATGGACGCTCGACGTCGCGCTGCCCGAGTCGCAGAAGGGCACGCACATGTCGCGCTTCGTGGCCTGGCTGGAAGAGGGCGCCGAGACGACGCTCGACGCCGCCACCCTGCGCCAGCGCCATCTGCAGATGCTCGAACGCCTGCACGCCGTCGACGGCGTCACCGAGGTGGCCTTCACCCTGTTCGAGCGCAAGCGCGCACCGGTCAGCGGCATCGAGAGCCGGCTCGACCTGCAGGCGCGCTGGAAGGTCGAGACGCGTGACGGCCTCACCACGCTCTGGCAGGAGGTGGCGGTACCGGTCAAGTCCCTGTGCCCCTGCTCGAAGGAGATCAGCGACTACGGCGCGCACAACCAGCGTTCGCTGGTGACGATCTGCGTGGAGTGGCTGGCCGAGCGGCCGCTGCCCTTCTCGGCGCAGATGCGTTTTGCCGAGGACGCCGCCAGCTGCGAGATCTGGCCGCTGCTCAAGCGCGCCGACGAGAAGTGGGTGACCGAGCGCGCCTACGAGAACCCGAAGTTCGTCGAGGACCTGATCCGTGACGTGGCGCTGCGCCTGAACGCCGACCCCCGGGTCGGGCGCTACCAAGTCGAGGTCGAGAACTTCGAGTCGATTCACAACCATTCCGCCTACGCGCGCATCGAGCGCGCGTAGCCGCCGGCATCAAGCCGGCGGGTGTCGCGCAGCGCGCGCTTCCCACCAAAGGGGGATATCGGCAGGGCCGGGCGCACAGCACCATGCGCGCCATGAACGCCAAGTCCCTGCCCCCTGCCCGCCACGGCCACACCCTGCTGCACAGCGCGGCACGCCCCAACCCCGCCCCGACACGCGCCACGCTCGAAGGCCTGGAGGTGCAGGAATCCTGCTTCGGCCAATGGCTGGCCGCCGGTGGCGAGCGCCGCAGCCGCCCGCGCGAACTGCCGACGGACTCAGCCCCCCAGTCTTGAGGTGGCCCAGGGGCCGGTCATGCCGACCAGCCCGCAGTCCCAGAGCCGGGCCACCTCTCGCTCCTCCTCGACGCCCTCCCCCATCACCTGCAGCGACAGGCCGTTGAGCAGAATCACCAGGCTGCGCACGAAGCCGGCCCGGCCGGCGTCGTCGGCGACGCCCAGCAGCACCGAGCGATCCAGCTTCACGTAGTCCAGCCCGAGTTGGAACAGCTTGTCGATGTGCTGCAATTGCGCGCCGGCGTGCTCCAGGCCGAGCCGCACGCCGAAGGGCTTGATGCTGCGTCCGAGCTCCTGCAGCAGGCCGAACTGGCGCTGCGCGGCGCTGACGTCGAACTCCAGCGCCAATTGACGGGCCGCCTGCGGCTGCGCCTTGAGCAAGGCGCGCAGGCGCGGCAGGAAGTCGCCGACCAGCAGGCTGGCCGGCGCCAGGTTGACGGCGCGCAGCTGCCCGTCCATCGCCACCCGGGCCAAGGCCGCCGCCACCGCCGCCAGATCGACCTCGGCGCTCAGGCCGGTGCGCTGCGCCAGCGGCAGCCAGAACTTGGCATGCACCAGTTCGGGCGCCGCATCGGGCTGCGCGGCCAACCCAAGCTGCAGCGGGCATTCCCAGTGCAGCAATCGGCCCTCGCGGTCGAGCACCGGAAACTGCTGCAGGTGCAAGCGCGACAGCGCCAGCGCCGCCTCGATCTGGGCGCGCCACGCCCCCTCGCCCTGCGGCAGGGTGGCGGTCGGCAGCTCGTCGTCGCGGCGCCATACCAGCGGCAGGCCCGCCTCGGGCCCGCCGCGCAGTTCGGCCTCGGCCAGCGCCTCGTCGGCCGCAGCCAGCCACTGGCTCAGTGGTCGGCAGCGCGCCATCTCGGTGCCGCCGGCCGCCAGATGCAAGACGCCGCCGCCGCCGCTGGCGGCCGCGCGCTGCACGGCCAGATGCAGGGCCTCGTGCAGGTCGCGGGTCAGCTCCTCGCCCCGGGCTGGCAGCCAGAGCGCGAAATCGGAGCCGTTCAAGCGGCCGGCCAGGCTGCCCGGCGTCTGCTCGGCGTGCAAGCGCAGGGTCTCGCCGAGCAAGGCCAGCGCCTGGTCGGTGGCGGTCCGCCCGAGCAGGCGGTTGACCCCCGCCAGGTCGCGCAGGCGCACCAGCAGCAGGCTGGCGCGCTCCGGGCCCTCGTCGCGCGCCAGCGCCGAGGCCAGTTCGGCCTGGAAATGCTGGCGCAGGAACAGACCGGTCAGCGCGTCGCAGTGCGCCTGCTGGCGCAGCAGGCCGAGTTGCTCGGTGTGCGCGGCAAACAGATGCTCGATGCGCACCACCATGCCGTTGAGCGCGCGCGTCAGCGGCTGCAGCTCGCGCACACCGCTGGGTTGGACTTGCAGGAACTGCCCGTCGGCCAGCGCATGGGCCTGGCGGGCCAGGTCGTCGAGCGGACGGCGGATGCGCTGCAGCAGCGCCCAGGCCGCGAGCAGCGCGGCCAGCGCCAGCACGGCCGCCCAGGCGGCCACGCGCAGCAGGCTGGTCCACAGCGCGTCGTAGGCGTAGGAGAGCTGGGACGCCAGTTCGACCTTGCCCAGTTGCTGCCAGCCGCTGGAAAGCTGGGCCAGACCGGGCTCGGCCTGGATCGGCACCCAGCGCGGCAACCAGGCCGGATGCCGGCCGCCCTGCTGCGCGGACTGGCGTTCGAAGGCCACGCGGCCGTCGGCGCGCGTCCAGCGCAGCATCTGGTAGTGCCCGGTGTCGAACTGCGCGCTCATCAGCAGCTCGATGAGGGCCGCGTCACCGCCTTGCTGGCTGGCCGCCAGCGCCAGCGCCTGCGCGTTGTCGGCGTTCTTGATCGAGGCCTGCTGCGCCAGCAGCTCGCGCAGCGCACCGCCGCTGACCAGCAGCGCACCTCCGAGCGCCAGCGTCAGCATCAGCACCAGCAACCAGGCAATCCGTCGCATCAAGCTCATTCAGAACCCCTCCGCACGCGCCCGGGCCAGGGCGTCGCGCCAGATCGTCAATCGTGTCAGCGGATTGCCCGCTGCCTGCATCGCGCCACCCCCGGCGCTACCACCCTGCCAAAGACCCTGGGCGTTGAAGCTGAACACGGGCGCCAGATCGCTGCGCTCGCTGGCGCGGCGCAGCGCCGGGTCCAGGTTGTCGAGGATCAGCGGCTGGGCGTCCGGCTGCGCATACCAGGCCAGCACCATGTGCGCCTGCACCCGGCCCTGGTACTGCGCCCGCACATAGACCAGGCGCAGGCTGGCCTCGGGCAGGCCCAGGCCCAGCAACGCGAAGTACTTGCCCATCGCCAGGTCCTCGCAGTCCCCGGCGCCCTTGGCCAGCATCTCCAGCGGACTGGCCCAGTAGTCCACCTGACCCCAGACCTCGCGGTCGTCGCGCCAGGCCACCTGGGCATTGAAGAAGTCGTTGACGGCCGCCAGCTGCCGCTCGACCGCCGCCTCGCGCTGCTGCGCCACCAGTTGCAGCAGCGCCCGCGCCTTCAGCTGCGCCGCGGTGGGCAATGTGGCGGCCTGCTGCTGGATGCGTGGGGCGTCCCAGGCCCAGGCCGGGATCGCGCTCAGGCACAGGGCAAGCAGGAGGAAGCGCATCGCCGCGGCACTGTAGCCATTGCCCGCCGCCGCACCGCGGCAGGCTTACCCTGGCGGCGTGACTTCGATTGCGTTGGCGAGCGGGCATCCGCGGCCTGGGCCTTGCAGCGCTCCCTATGATGGACCGATGCGTACCGAAGCCATCGACAGCGAGCTGACGCGCGTCCGCGAATCGGGCCCGTTGCGGGAGGTCAAGATCCCACCCTGTCCGGAGTTGCTGACCCGTCTGCGCAAGGTCATGGAGGCCCGCGAGCCCGACCTGGCCGAGGTGCAGGCCATCGCCTCGGCCGATGTGGCCATGGGGGCGACCCTGCTGCGCAGTGCCAACAGCCCCGTGCATCTGGGCGACGGCGCGCCTTGCGTGAGCGTGGGTCAGGCGCTGACGCGCCTGGGCCTGCAGCACTCGGTACAGCTGATGCGCTTTTTCCTGCTGCGCCATGCGCTGCCGGTGCGCAACAGCGCCCTGCAGCGCTTCTGGGAACGCAGCCAGAAGCGCGCGCTGGCCATGCAGTTCCTGGCCCAGCGTGTACCCGGTCTGCCCGCCGACCTGGCCGGCAGCCATGGCCTGTTCTGCCACGTCGGCATGCCGGTCATGCTGCAGCAGTTGCGCGGCTACGGCGCGACGCTGGTGGAGGCGGCGGCGCGTATCGACCGCCCCTTCGTCGCCACCGAGGACGCCAACCACCGCAGCAACCACGCGGTGGTGGGCGCCCTGACGGTGCGCGTCTGGGGATTGCCACGCACGCTGATGGCCTCGGTGCGCCTGCACCACGACTTCAGCGTCATCCATGACCGCGGCATCGAGCCCGACGTGGCCCTGTTGGTGGCCTGCGGCCTGGTGGCCGAGCAGCTGATGCGCCTGCACGAACGCGTGGCGCCCGACGCCGACTGGCAGCAGCACGGCGAGGCGGTGCTGGCCTGGCTGCAGCTGGACCACACCACCGTGCAGGAATGGGCCGATCAGCTCGAGCCCTTGCTCGACGAGATCACTTGATGACGGCGTAGCGCGCCAGCGTCTGTTGACGCGCCTGCGCGTGGTCCACCACCGGCATCGGGTAGTCCACCCCGAGGCGCAGACCGCCGAGTTGCAGCGGCGCGGCCAGCCAGGGCGCGTGAAGCGCCGCGCGGTCCAGCGGCGCCAGTTCGGGCAGCCAGCGCAGGATGAACTGCGCCTGGGCGTCGAACTTCTGGCTCTGCGTGACCGGGTTGAAGATGCGAAACCAGGGCTGCGCGTCGCAACCACAGCTGGCCGCCCACTGCCAGCCGCCGCTGTTGGAGGCCAGGTCGAAGTCGAGCAGCCATTGGGCAAACCAGGCCTCGCCGCGCCGCCAGTCCAGGCCCAGGTCCTTGCAGAGAAAACTCGCCGTCAGCATGCGCAGGCGGTTGTGCATGAAGCCGGTCCGGCGCAACTGGCGCATGCCGGCGTCGACCAGCGGGTAGCCGGTACGGCCCTCGCACCAGGCGGCGAACCGTGCGTCCGCCTCGGGGCCCTCGAGCCAGCGGATGCGCGCGTACTCGGGCTTCAAGGGACCATCGACCACACCCGGATGGTGGTGCAGCACCTGGTGGTAGAAGTCGCGCCAGATGAGTTCCGACAACCAGGTCTGCGCGCCCTCGCTGGCTCCGCGCTCGCATGCCGAACGCGCCAGCTCGCGCACTGCCAGCAGGCCGAAGCGCAAGCTGGGCGACAGGCCGCTGGTGCCCGGCAGCGCCGGCAAATCGCGCTGCGAACGGTAGTCGTGGAGGCGCTGCGCGACGAAGCGCTGCAGGTGCTGGCGCGCCGTGCTCTCGCCGCCGCGCCAGAAGGCGTGCAGGTCGGTGGGCTCGAAGCCGATCTCGCCGAGGCGGGGCAGGCCGGTGGCCAGGGGCGTGGCGGTCAGACGCTCCAGATCGGGTTCGCGTGGCGCCAGCTGCGCGTCCTGCAGGGCCTTGAGCCAGGCGTTCTTGTAGGGCGTGAACACCGTGTAGGGCTTGCCGGCGCCGGTCAGCAATTGCCGGCGCTCGAAGACCGTGACGTCCTGAACCGAGTCGACGCGCACGCCCGGCAGCGCCTGGCGCACCGCCGCGTCGCGGCGCAGGGCGTAGGGCTCCTCGTCGTGGGCGAAGACCAGGCGCGTCGCCCCCAGCTCGCGCACCAGGCGCGGCAACTGCTGCGCGGCGTCGCCGTGGCGCACGATCAGCCCGAGGCCCGGCGCGCGCGCGCGCAGCCGCCGCTCGATGTCCTGCAGGGCCTCGAGGATCAGTTCGACGCGTCGGTCCTGGCGCGGCAGTGCATCGAGGATGGCGGTGTCGAACACGAAGGCCAACCAGACCGGCCCGCCGCCCTCGCGCGTTGCGGCGTGCAGCGCCGCGTGATCGCTGAGGCGCAGGTCGCGGCGCAGCCAGACCAGGGTGCCACCGAGGGCGCTCGCATCAGCGCCCGCAGGGCCGCCCCAAGGGCGCTGAGCCCCCTCGGGGGGTTGGCGACCGAAGGGAGACTGGGGGCTCACATCAGCGCCCGCAGGGCCGCCCCAAGGGCGCTGCGCCCCCTCGGGGGGTTGGCGACCGAAGGGAGACTGGGGGCTCACATCAGCCCGCTGTGGCGCAGCAGGGCGTCGATGCGCGGCTCGCGGCCGCGGAAGGCCACGAAGCTCTCCAGCGCCGGGCGCGATCCTCCGCGCGCCAGGATCTCGGCCAGGAAGCGCCGGCCGGTGGCGGGGTTGTCCACCCCCTCCTCCTCGAACGCTGCCCAGCAATCGGCGCTCAGCACCTCGGCCCATTTGTAGCTGTAGTAGCCGGCCGCGTAGCCGCCGGCAAACACATGGCTGAAGCTGTGCGGCATGCGGTTGAAGGCCGGCGGGGGGAACACCGAGACCTCGGCGCGCACCGCGTCGATCAGGGCCAGCACGTCCTCGCGCTGCTCGTGGTGCAGGCGCATGTCGAACAGCGCGAACTCGACCTGGCGCAGCATTTGCAGGCCGGCCTGGAAGTGCTTGGCGGCCAGCAACTTGTCGTAGAGCGCGCGCTCGATCACCGCACCGGTCTTCACATGCCGGGTGCAGCGCTGCAGCACCGGCCACTCCCAGGCCAGGTTCTCGAAGAACTGGCTGGGCAGCTCGACGGCGTCCCACTCCACGCCGTCGATGCCGGACACCCCGCCCACCTCGACCTCGGTGAGCAGATGGTGCAGGCCATGGCCCCACTCGTGAAACAGGGTCTGCACGTCGTCGTGGGTCAGCAGGCTGGGCTCGCCGTTCACGCCCGGTGCGAAGTTGCACACCAGATGCGCCACCGGCGTCTGCAGCGCGCCCGTGTCGGGGCGGCGCCAGCGCCCGCGCACATCGTCCATCCAGGCCCCGGGGCGCTTGGCCGGGCGTGCCAGCAGGTCCAGGTAGACATGGCCGACCAGAGCGCCCTCGCGGTGCAGCGCGTAGACGCGCACGCTGTCGTGCCAGACCGGCGCCTGCACGGCCTCGAAGCGCAGGCCGAACCAATCGTGCAGCAGCGCAAACCAGCCCTCCAGCACCTGCGGCAGCGTGAAGTACTCGCGCAATGCCTGTTCGCTGTAGCTGTAGCGCGCGGTCTTCAGCGCCTCGCTGACGTAGGCCAGGTCCCAGGCCTCGAGCGTCTCGATGCCCATGCCGGCGGCGTGCACGCGCAGGTCCGCCAGGTCGGTCTCGGCGGCCGCTCGGGCGCGCGCCGCCAGCTCGCGCAGGAAACCCAGCACCTCGTCGGCCGAGCGCGCCATCTTGGGCTTGAGCGACACCGCGGCGAAGTCGGGGAAGCCCAGCAGCCGGGCCTCCTCGGCACGCAGGCGCAACAGCTCGCGCAGGGTGGCGCTGTTGTCCAGCGCCGCATCGCCCAGCTCGCTCGCGCGCGTGACGTAGGCCCGGTAGAGCTGCTCGCGCAGCGGCCGGTCGTGCGCGTACTGCATCAGCGGCCCGTAGCAGGGTGCGTGCAGGCTCAGCACGGCCTCGCCGTCGACCTCGCTCAGCGAGCGTGCATGGGCCAGCACGTCGTCCGGCACACCGACCAGCCGCGCCAGGGGCACGCTGAGCCTGAAGGCGTCGGTGGCGTCCATCACATGCTCGCTGAAGGCCTGGCTGAGCTCGGCGGCCCGGTTCTGGATGGCGGTGAAACGCTCCTTGTCGGCGCCCTGCAGTTCGGCCCCCGAGAGCTCGAAGCCCTGCAGGCTGAGCCGCAAGGCCCGTGCGGCGGCGGAATCCTTCGGCTCGGGTACGGCCTTGTACTTCGCGTAGAGCGCTTCGTCCGCTCCCAGCTCGGAATAGAAGCCGCTGACGGCCGGCAGCATGGCGTTGTAGGCCTCGCGGAGCAGAGGCGTGTCGGCCACCGCGTTGAGGTGTCCGACCATGCCCCAGGCCAGCCCGAGCGCCTCGCTGGCCACGTCGAGCTCCTTCTCGATGGCGTCCAGATCGGCCGGAAAGTCCGCAGCGGTGACGCGCTGCTGCGCGGCCCGGGCCGCTTCCAGCAGCCGGGTGACGGCGGGTTCGATGTGCGAGGGCTCGATGGCCGCGAAGTCCGGCAGGTGCGGCGGATTCAGCAGGGGGTTGGGCAGGGCGTTCATGGAATCGATCAAATCCGAGCAGGGGGAGGCAGCGCGCTCGCCGACCTTTCAGCAGACTCCAGCGTGTTCTGCAGCAGCATGGTGATGGTCATCGGCCCGACCCCACCCGGCACGGGGGTGATCCAGCTGGCCACCTCGCGCACCGCATCGAAGTCGACATCGCCGCACAGCTTGCCGTCGGCGAGGCGGTTGATGCCGACGTCGAGCACCACGGCGCCGGGCTTGACCATGTCGGCGCTGACGAAGCGCGGCCGGCCCACGGCGGCCACCAGGATGTCGGCCTGCCGGCAGATCTCGGCCAGATTGGGCGTGGCCGAGTGGCAGATGGTGACCGTGGCGGAAGCCTGCAACAGCAGCAGGGCCATCGGCTTGCCGACGATGTTGCTGCGCCCGATCACCACCGCATGCTTGCCGCGCGGATTGCAGCCGATCGACTCCAGCATCTTCATGCAACCGTAGGGCGTGCAGGGCTTGAACCCGGGGCGACCGACCATCAGCGCGCCGGCGCTGGCGACGTGGAAGCCGTCGACATCCTTCTCGGGTGCGATGCGCTCGATGACGAGCTCCGCGTCCAGGTGCCGGGGCAGCGGCAACTGTACCAGGATGCCGTGCACGGCCGGGTCGGCGTTGAGCTGGTCGATGCGCGCCAACAGTTCCGCCTCGCCGAGCGTGGCAGGCAGACGTTCGAGCAAGGAGTGCATGCCCACGCTCTCGCAGGCCTTGACCTTGTTGCGCACATAGACCTGGCTGGCCGGGTCCTCGCCGACCAGCAGCACGGCCAGGCCGGGCCGGCAGCCGGCGGCGGCCAGGCGCTCCACCTGCGCCTTCATGCCCTCGCGCAGTTGCTGGGCCAGTGCGTTGCCATCGATCGATTGAGCCGTCATCGGAACCTCGCAATGAAAAAGGCCGCTCGTGCGGAGCGGCCTTCGGGGATGGGGAATCTCAAGCCTTGGCGGTGTTGGCGCCCAACGCGATCTTCAGCAGGTCGGCCACCGTGTTGGCGTTGAGCTTTTCCATGATGTTGGCGCGGTGCGCCTCGACGGTCTTGATGGAAATGCCCAGGTCGTCGGCGATCTGCTTGTTGAGCCGCCCGGCCACGATGCGCTCCAGCACCTGGGCCTCGCGCGTGGTCAGGCGGCTGAGCAGCGCGTCGCGGCTGGCCGCCTCCTGGTGGCTGGTGAAGGACAGGCGCGCAGCGTCGAGCATCTTCTCCACGAGCGAGACCAGCAGGTCTTCCTTGAAGGGCTTCTCGATGAAGTCGACCGCGCCCTTCTTCATGGTTTCGACGGCCATCGGCACGTCACCATGGCCGGTGATGAAGGCGATCGGCAACGGGCTCTTGCGCTCGATCAGCTTGTCCTGCAGCTCCAGCCCGCTCATGCCCTCCATGCGGATGTCGCAGATCAGGCAGGCCACCTCGCGCGGATCGAAGCGCGCCAGGAAGGTCTCGGCCGAGTCGTAGCACTTGACCCGGTAGTCCTTGCCTTCCAGCAACCATTGCAGGGAATCGCGCACGGCCTCGTCGTCATCGACCACGAAGACATTGCCCTTCTTGGGAATCAAGCTCATGAGGGGATCGCTGGAAAGGGGGCGGGAGTTGCCTCGGGAGTTCTCAGGTCCACGGGGATCGTGAACGAGAAGCGGCAACCCGAAAGAAGCTCGAGATTGTAGAGATTCTCGGCACGCAACCGACCCTGATGCGACTCGATGATGCTCCGGCAAAGCCCTAGTCCGATGCCCATGCCGTCGACCTTGGTCGAGTAAAACGCCTCGAACATCCGGGACAACACTTCCTCGGGCAAACCCGGACCACTGTCCTGCACGCTGAACTCGATGGTGCCGCCCTGGTCGGGCATGTGGCGCGGCATCACCCGCAGTTCGATGTGCCGGCGCGACGGCGGCAGCTTGGCGCCATCGATGGCCTCGGCGCCGTTCTTCAGCAGGTTGAGCAGCACCTGCTCGATCAGGATCGGGTCGACCGCGATGGCCGGCAGGTGGTGCGCCACGTAGACGTGCAGCTGCACGTTGCGGCGCCGCATCTCGATGGACGCCAGGTCCACCGCGTCCTCGACGATCTCGGCCGCCTGCGACAGCACGCGCCGCGGTTCGCTGCGCTTGACGAAGGCGCGGATGCGCTGGATCACCTGGGCGGCGCGCTGCGCCTGCTTGCCGGTCTTCTCCAGGGCCGCCAGCAGATCGTCCTTGGCGATGTTGTCGCCGCGCACGCGGCTCATCATGCCGTTGCAGTAGTTGGTGATGGCGGTCAGCGGCTGGTTGAGCTCGTGCGCCACGCTGGACGCCATCTCGCCCATCGTCATCAGGCGGCTGGTCATCTGGGCCCGCTCGGCCTGCGCCTGCGCCTGCTGCTCGGCTTGGCGGCGCGTGGTGATGTCGGTGGCGATCAGCATCTGCGCCAGCCGGCCGTCGGTCCACTGCAGATAGCGCGTGCGCACGTCGAACCAGCGCTCGACCTCGGTGACGTAGACCTCGCGTGGCGTGGCGTTGGTCGTCTCGGTCAGTGGCTGGGCCGGCAGCCCGCCGAAGTCGTCCACGGCCTCCAAGGCGTCGTCGCCCGGCGGCGCGTTGCGCGCCGGCTCCTCGGCCAGCTGCAGATGGCCCTGCGGCTCGGCGCCGAACCACAGCCGGTAGCTGCGGTTGGCGAACAGCAGCTCCTGCCCCGGCACCGACAGCACCGAGACCGCTGCGTCCAGACCCTCCAGCACGGTGGTGAAGCGCTCGTGGCTGGCCGAGAGCTGGTCGCGCACGCGCTTGGCCTCGGTGATGTTGGTCATCGAGGCCATCCAGCCAGTCTGCTTGCCCTTGGCGTCCACCAGCGGCGAGACGTACATGCGGGCGTCGAACACCGAGCCGTCCTTGCGGGCGACCTTGACCTCGATGCCGCCGCTCGGGCTGCGGCCCTGCATCTCCTGGTCGAGCAGGCGCTGGTTCTCCTCGATGCGGTCGCGCGGCCAATGCGGATAGGGCGGCCGGCAGCCCAGCAGCTCGGCCTCGCCGAAGCCCGTCATCGCGCAGAAGGCCGGGTTCACATAGGTGATGCGGCTGTCCATGTCGAGCGCGCGCATGCCGGTGAGCATGGAGTTCTCCATGGCGCGGCGGAAATTGGTCTCGGCCAGCAGCGCGTTCTGGATGTGCAGGCGCCGGCGCATGTGGCGCCAGGTGCCCAGCAGCATCCACACCGTCAGCACGGCCAGCGCGGTGACCATCCAGAACAGGGTGTTGGAGATCAGGCCCACCGAAGTGCGGTAGCCGGTGCCGCGCAGCTGCAGGCCGTTCATGGCCGGCGCCAGACCCACCTCGTGGATGATGGGATTGCGCCCGGTGCCGACCTCGCCGGTGCTGGCCACCGGCGTGTCGGGGGCGTCGTTGGCGTCGATCACGGCCACCGCGTGGCGCGTGCTCACCTCGGGCGGCACGTAGTAGCGCAACAGGGCCTCGACGCCGTACTCGGCGATCAGCACCCCGTGGAAGCCGCTGCGGTCGATCAGCGGCACCTGGAGCTGGAACACGCGCGAGCCGATGGCGTCGCGGAAGGCGTCCGAGTAGACCGGCTGACGGCGCTCGCGCGCCTGCACGAAGGCCTGGGCGGCCGGGTTCAGGCCCGAGGGCATGGACGGGTCGCCCGAGCCCGGTCGCATCAGGCTGTCGTCCTGAAAGCCCGTGGCGCTGACGCTGGCGCGCCGCTCGAGCTGCCGGCCCAGCCAGCTGATGTGGGTGATCTCGGGCCGATCGCGCGCAAAGCCGGCCGCCTGGGCGGCGAAATCCGCTGCGTCGACCTGACGCGTCACCACCTCTCGCGCGATGCGCGCCAGCTGCTCCTGGTTCTCGATCAGTCGCAGGCGGATCTGCTGCTGGGCGATCTCGGTGTCGCGCTTGACCGCCTCGGCCTCGCGCTCGATCTCCTCGTTGCGCAGGTACCAGAACGCCAGCACGATGCTGGCCAGGAACAGCAGCACCGACAGCAGCGGGCCGAGCGTGGCGTAACGGTCCTGGCGCGAGGGCGACTGCCGGCGCCACCAGCGGGCCACAGCGGCCAGCAGGGGTCGCAGGAAGCCGCCCTTGGCACCCCAGGACTCGGGAATTCGGTAGGGCATCGGCCCATTATCCAAAGCACTGCAATTTCATATTGCGGTATGTATGGCCGCAATTTGAAATTACATCGGCCTGTGCGACACTCCGCCCGGCATTCGAGTGCCCCCTCTAATTCGATCTGGAGACCCCCATGTCTGCTCAGCCCCATGCGTTCCTCGGCGCACGTGCCGACGACCAGGATCCACAGGAAACCCAGGAGTGGCTGGACGCGCTGCGCGCCGTCATCGGCGAGGAGGGCGACCAGCGCGCGCACTTCATCCTCGACGCCCTGATCGAGGACGCACGGCAGAGCGGCATCGACGTGCCCTTCAGCGCCACCACCGCCTACCTGAACACCATCCCGGTCGACCAGGAGGCGAAGTGCCCGGGCAATATCGAGATCGAGAAGCGCCTGCGCGCCTACATGCGCTGGAACGCCATGGCCATGGTGGTGCGCGCCAACCGCCTCAACCCGGCCGACGGCGGCGACCTGGGCGGTCACATCGGCTCCTTCGCCTCGCTGGCCTCGATGCTCGGCGCCGGCTTCAACCACTTCTGGCACGCCGAGGACGCCAGCCATGGCGGCGACCTGCTCTACATCCAGGGCCATAGCGCACCCGGCATCTATGCGCGCGCCTTCCTGGAAGGCCGGCTGACCGAGCAACAGCTCGACAGCTTCCGCCAGGAGGTCGGCGGCAAGGGCCTGTCGAGCTATCCGCACCCCAAGCTGATGCCGGGCTTCTGGCAGTTCCCCACCGTCAGCATGGGTCTGGGCCCGCTGATGGCGATCTACCAGGCGCGCTTCCTGAAGTACCTGCACGCGCGCGGCATTGCCGACACCGCGCAGCGCAAGGTCTGGGCCTTCATGGGCGACGGCGAGATGGACGAGCCGGAATCGCTGGGCGCCATCGGTCTGGCGGCGCGCGAGGGCCTGGACAACCTGGTGTTCGTCGTCAACTGCAATCTGCAGCGCCTCGACGGTCCGGTGCGCGGCAACGGCAAGATCATCCAGGAGCTCGAGGGCGAGTTCCGCGGCAGCGGCTGGAGCGTCATCAAGCTGGTCTGGGGCAAGGGCTGGGACGAGCTGCTGGCGCGCGACAAGAGCGGCAAGTTGAAGCAGCTCATGATGGAGACCCTGGACGGCGATTACCAGGCCATGAAGGCCAACGACGGCGCCTTCGTCCGCAAGCATTTCTTCGGGCGCTACCCGGAGACCGCCAAGCTCGTCGAGCACATGAGCGACGAGGAGATCTTCGACTTGCGGCGGGGCGGCCACCAGCCCGAGAAGGTCTACGCGGCCTTCCACAAGGCCCATCACAACGCCACGGGACAACCCACCGTGCTGCTGGTCAAGACCGTCAAGGGCTACGGCATGGGCAAGGCCGGTGAGGGCAAGAACACCGTCCACCAGACCAAGAAGCTGACCGACGTCGACATCAAGTACATCCGCGACCGCTTCGGCATCCCGATCCCCGACAGCGAGCTGGCGCAGCTGCCCTACTACAAGCCGGCCGAGGACACGCCGGAGATGCGCTATTTGCACGAGCGCCGTCAGCTTCTCGGCGGCTATCTGCCCAAGCGCCGCGTGAAGGCCGACGAGCAGTTCAGCATCCCGCCGCTCGACACCTTCAAGGCGGTGCTGGAGCCGACGCCCGAGGGCCGCGAGATCTCCACCACCCAGGCCTATGTGCGCTTCCTGACGCAGTTGCTGCGCGACAAGGCGCTGGGGCCCCGTGTCGTGCCCATCCTCGTGGACGAGGCGCGCACCTTCGGCATGGAGGGCCTGTTCCGCCAGATCGGCATCTACAACCCCAAGGGCCAGCTCTACACCCCGGTCGACAAGGACCAGGTGATGTACTACCGCGAGGACAAGGCCGGGCAGATCCTGCAGGAGGGCATCAACGAGGCCGGCGGCATGGCCAGCTGGATCGCCGCGGCGACCTCGTACTCGACGAACAACCGCGTGATGATCCCGTTCTACATCTACTACTCGATGTTCGGTTTCCAGCGCATCGGTGACCTGGCCTGGGCGGCCGGCGACATGCAGGCACGCGGCTTCCTGCTCGGCGGCACCAGCGGGCGCACCACGCTCAATGGCGAGGGCCTGCAGCACGAGGACGGGCACAGCCACATCCTGGCCGGCACCATCCCGAACTGCATTTCCTACGACCCGAGCTTCGCGCACGAGGTGGCGGTGATCATGCACAGCGGCCTGCAGCGCATGGTCGGCAACCAGGAGAACGTGTTCTTCTACCTGACCCTGCTCAACGAGAACTATTCGATGCCCGGCCTGCAGCCCGGCACCGAGGCCGAGATCCTCCAGGGCATGTACCTGCTGCAGCCGGCCGCGCCGGGGGCCCTGCAGGTCAACCTGCTGGGCAGCGGCACCATCCTGCGCGAGTCGGTGGCGGCCAAGGAACTGCTGGAGGCCGACTGGGGCGTCGGCGCCAATCTGTGGAGCTGCCCGAGCTTCAACGAACTGGCGCGCGAGGGCCAGGACGCCGAGCGCTGGAACCTGCTGCACCCGCTGGAGCCCCGGCGCGAGAGCTTCGTGGCCCGGCAACTCGGGCGCACGCAGGGCCCGGTGGTGGCCAGCACCGACTACATGAAGAGCTATGCCGAGCAGATCCGCGCCTTCATCCCGGCCGGACGCGGCTACCGCGTGCTGGGCACCGACGGCTTCGGCCGCAGCGATTTCCGCGCGCGCCTGCGCCAGCACTTCGAGGTGAACCGCCACTACATCGTGGTGGCCGCGCTCAAGTCCCTGGCCGACGAGGGCCGGCTGCCGGCCGCCAAGGTCGCCGAGGCGATCGCCCGGTACGGCATCGACGCCGACAAGATCAACCCGCTGTACGCCTGAGGAAAGCGCGCACCATGGCCCTGGTTCAAGTCAAGGTCCCCGACATCGGGGACTTCAAGGATGTCGCCGTCATCGAGATGCTGGTCAAGGAGGGCGACACCATCCGCCCTGAGCAGAGCCTGCTCACCGTCGAGAGTGACAAGGCCTCGATGGAGATCCCCAGCAGCCACGGCGGCGTGGTGCGCTCGCTCAAGCTCAAGCTGGGCGACAAGGTCAACATCGGCGACCTGATCCTCGAGCTCGAGACCGCCGGCAGCGCCGAGCCGGCTGCGGCGCCCGCAGCGGCGCCAGCTGCCGCAGTGCCTGCCGCGGCACCCGCCGCACCGGCCACACCGGTCACAACGGCCGCACCGACCGCACCGACCGCCGCCGCCAGCGGCAGCGTCGTCGTCGTGGTGCCCGACATCGGCGACTTCAAGGACGTCGCCGTCATCGAACTGCTGGTCAAGCCCGGCGACACGGTGCGCGTCGACCAGGGCCTGCTGAGCGTCGAGAGCGACAAGGCCAGCATGGAGATCCCCTCCAGCCACGCCGGCGTGGTGCAGGCCATCCAGGTCCAGCTGGGCGACAAGGTCAATATCGGCGACGCGCTGCTGACCCTGGCCGTGGCCGGCGCGGCAGCGGGGGATGCGCCCAGCGCCGCGGCAGCGGCGCTCGCGCAGGGTGCTGCGGCCCCCGTGACTCCGGCCGCTCCAGCCACCCCGGCAACCGCCGCCGCGCCCGCCCCGGCCCTGCCCGCGCACGCACCCGGCGCCGCCACCGGTGCGCTGCCCCACGCCAGCCCGAGCGTGCGCAAGTTCGCCCGCGAGCTGGGTGTGCCGCTGGCCGAGATCCGTGGCAGCGGCAGCAAGGGCCGCATCACGCAGGACGATGTGCAGGGCTTCGTGGCCGCCGTCATGAAGGGCGAGCAGCGCACACAGGCGCAGGCCGCCAAGGCACCGGCCGCCGCCCCTGCGGGCGGCTCCGGCTCGGGTCAGGGCCTGTCCGTGCTGGCCTGGCCGCAGGTCGACTTCGCGAAATTCGGCGCGGTGGAGAAGAAGCCGCTGTCGCGCATCAAGCGCATCAGCGGCGCCAACCTGCACCGCAACTGGGTCGTCATCCCGCATGTGACGAACCACGACGAGGCCGACATCACCGAGCTGGAAGCCTTCCGCGTGGCGATGAACAAGGAACACGAGAAGGCCGGCGTGAAGTTCACCCTGCTGGCCTTCCTCATCAAGGCCTGCGTGGCCGCGCTGCAGAAGTTCCCCGAGTTCAACGCCAGCCTTGAAGGCCAGGGCGATGAGGCCCAGCTGGTGCTGAAGAAATACTTCCACATCGGCTTCGCGGCCGACACGCCCAACGGCCTGGTGGTGCCGGTGGTCAAGGACGCCGACCGCAAGGGCATCATCCAGATCGCCAAGGAGATGGGCGAACTTGCGGCCAAGGCGCGCGACGGCAAGCTCAGCCCGGCCGAGATGAGCGGCGGCTGCTTCAGCATTTCATCGCTGGGCGGCATCGGCGGCACCTACTTCACGCCCATCATCAACGCGCCCGAAGTGGCCATCCTGGGCGTCTGCAAGGGCTTCATGAAACCGGTGTGGAACGGCAGCGGCTTCGAGCCGCGCCTGACCTTGCCGCTGTCCTTGAGCTGGGACCACCGCGTGATCGACGGCGCCAGCGCCGCGCGCTTCAACGCCTATCTGGCCGCCGTGCTGGCCGACTTCCGCCGTGTGATGTTGTGAGCCCCCGCCCCCCCGCTCGTTGGCGGGGGACGCACCCCCCGAGGGGGTTCGCTGCGGCTTGGGGCGGCCCGGCGCCGCAGCGCGCGCTAACTGAGGATTGATGAATGGCAAGCATTGAAATCCGCGTACCCGACATCGGCGACTTCAAGGACGTCGGCGTCATCGAGCTGCTGGTTCAGGCCGGCGACACGGTCCAGCCCGAGCAGAGCCTGATCACCGTCGAGAGCGACAAGGCCAGCATGGAGATCCCCTCGCCGCTGGCCGGGCGCATCCTCTCGTTGGCGGTCAAGATCGGCGACAAGCTCAACATCGGCGACCTGATCGCCCACGCCGAGGTGGGCGCCGAGGGGGGCCAAGCGGCCGCACCGGCCACATCCCCGGCCGCAGCGCCGGCCGCCAAACCGGTGGCCGAACTGATCGCCACCCCGGCCGGCGCCGGCGCCGTGAGCTACAGCGGCGCGGCCGATCTGGACTGCGACCTGCTGGTGCTGGGCGCCGGACCGGGCGGCTACTCGGCCGCCTTCCGCGCCGCCGACCTCGGGCTCAAGGTCGTGCTCGTGGAGCGCTACGCCAGCCTGGGTGGCGTCTGCCTGAACGTCGGCTGCATCCCCTCCAAGGCCCTGCTGCACGTGGCGGCGGTGATGGACGAGGTGTCGCACATGGCCGCGCTGGGCGTCGACTTCGGCGCGCCACAGGTCGACATCGACAAACTGCGCGGCCACAAGGAAAAGGTGATCGGCAAGCTGACCGGTGGCCTGACGCAGATGGCCAAGCTGCGCAAGGTCACCGTCGTGCGCGGCTACGGCAGCTTTGCCGACGCGCAGCATGTGGTGGTGGAGGAAACCAGCGGCCCCGCGCAGGACAAGACCGGCGGCCGCCAGACCGTGCGCTTCAAGGCGGCCATCATCGCCGCCGGCTCGCAGGCCGTGCGCCTGCCCTTCCTGCCGGACGACTCCGCAATAGTCGACAGCACCGGTGCGCTGGCGCTCAAGAGCGTGCCGAAGAAGATGCTGGTGATCGGCGGCGGCATCATCGGCCTGGAGATGGGCACGGTCTACTCCACGCTCGGCGCGCGGCTTGACGTGGTGGAGATGCTCGACGGCCTGATGCAGGGTGCCGATCGCGACCTCGTCAAGGTCTGGGACAAGATGAACAAGCAACGCTTCGACCGCGTGATGCTGAAAACCAAGACGGTCGGCGCCGAGGCCACGCCCGAGGGCATCCGCGTGCAGTTCGAGGGCCTCGACGGCACGCGCAGCGAGGGCCTCTACGACCTCGTGCTGCAGGCCGTCGGCCGCACCCCCAACGGCCGCAAGATCGGCGCCGACAAGGCCGGCGTCGAGGTCAGCGAGCGCGGCTTCATCCCGGTGGATGTGCAGATGCGCACCAACCAGCGCCACATCTTCGCCATCGGCGATCTGGTGGGCCAGCCCATGCTGGCGCACAAGGCGGTCCACGAGGCGCATGTGGCGGCCGAGGTCATCGCCGGCGAGTTGCTGGGCGACGAGAAACTGGCCAAGTCCGCCTTCAACGCCCGCGTCATCCCCAGCGTCGCCTACACCGACCCCGAGGTGGCCTGGGTGGGCCTCACCGAGGAGCAGGCCAAGGCGCAGGGCATCGCCGTCGAGAAGGGCCTGTTCCCCTGGGCCGCCAGCGGCCGCGCCATCGCCAACGGACGCGACGAGGGCTTCACCAAGCTGCTGTTTGACGCCCGCCCCGACGGCGGCCACCGCATCCTGGGCGGCGGCATCGTCGGCACGCATGCCGGCGACATGATCGGCGAGATCGCTTTGGCCATCGAGATGGGCGCCGACGCGGTGGACATCGGCAAGACCATCCACCCGCACCCCACGCTGGGCGAGAGCATCGGCATGGCGGCCGAGGTGGCGCACGGCAGCTGCACCGACCTGCCGCCGGCCAGGAAGCGCTGAGGGTCGGCCGGCGCGCCGGTTCCACACTGCTGCGGCGGCCGGGACACAGCCAGGGCAGCGGGGGCTTGCGGTCAGCGCCCGACCCTTGCTACACCACGGGCCTGCCAACCGGAGATCGTCCATGCCCGTCTGCCCCGCACCCCTGACCCTCAGCCTGCTGCTGTTCGCCGCCGGCGCCGTGCTCGCCCAGGGCAAACCGGCCGCCAAGCCGGCTGCCCGGCCGGCCGCCAAGTCCGCCGCCCAGCCCGCCATCCAGCAGCAGGTCAAGCCGCCGGTGGCGCAGGCCTGGATCGACCTGCTGACCCACCAAAGTGACCTGCCCGGCATGGCCGGCGCCATGGGCCAGATGATGAGCGGCGGCGGCATGCCCAGCCTCGGCCAGCTGTTCGGCAAGGGCGACGACACGCGCGGCAACGTCTTCGGCCAGACGCAGGGCGGCTTCGGCTTCGCCGGCAGCGGCCAGTACATGGACAGCGCGGTCTACACGCGCGCCAACAAGGGGCTCGCCGAGGCCGTGCAGGCGGTACCGGGCGGCTCGCTGCTGGCGCCCAGCCTGCAACTCGTGGCGCCGCCGCCGGAGCGTCCCGCCGAACCGATCCCCGACCGCGAGGAGGACGACCCGCGCGAGCCCAGCTACGAGAAGCCCAAGGGCAAGCTGCTGCTCTACTGGGGCTGCGGCGAACGGGTGCGCGAAGGCCAGCCCCGCGTGCTCGACTTCGCCAACATGAACCTGGCCGACGTCCAGGCCATCATGGTGGCGCGCGGCAGCACCCCCAAGGGGGCGCGCAGCCAGCCCGGCGTACCGGCCTGGCCCAACAAGCCGGACGATCGCAAGGTGCCCCCCGGCAGCCGCATGGCCGGCGAGACCGGTTTCAGCGGCCAGGGCATCCCCGAGGGCTTCCGCTTCCAGATCCGACCCGAGGTGGACTTCATGCCCGCCATCGCCCTGCAGCGCGGCCCGCTGCCCAGCGGTGCCACCCTGCTGCGCTGGGGCGCCGTGGGCCCGGCGCGGGCCTACTTCATCTCCGCCATGGGTGGCAAATCGGGGCGTGACGACGCTGCCGAGATGGTGATGTGGAGCAGCAGCGAGCTGCCCGACACCGGCTTCGCGCTGCACGATTACCTGAGCCCCGGCGGCATCGAGCGCCTGCTCAAGGACAAGGTGTTGCTGGCGCCCGACATCCTCGAATGCGCGATGCCCGCCGGCGTGTTCGGCGACGGCCAACGCGGCGAGGGCGGCGGCATGTTGCGCATGATGGCCTACGGCCCCGAGCAGTGGGTCGCCCACCCGCCGCGCCCGACCGATCCGAAGGTCACTTGGGCGCCCGATTGGTCGGCGCGCGTGCGCACCAAGAGCAGCTACTTCGGCATGCTGGGCATGCCGGGCGCCGACGCTTCCGAGACCGAGGCCCCCAAGGAAGAGGCGAAGAAGCCCGGCTTCGGCGACGTGCTCAAGGGCCTGTTCGGACGCTGATCCGCCCGGCCTCGTTCCCCCTGCCGACCGCCCCGCTGCGCCCGTCCGGTTGCGCGCCGCGCGGGGCCGCGTGGCGCGCGCGCCATGCCGTCCAGAACCTGGGTAGAAACCCCTGGAGGCGATTGCCGAACCAGCATCGAAGGTTGGAAAAATGTGATTAGTACGGGATCGATCCGGCGCCTAGCATGAATTCAGCCCTCAGCTTCGCCGGTGCCCTTGAGACCCGGAAGAAGGTCGAGGTAGGCCGCCCCCAGACAACGCCTCCCGGAGACACGATGAACCAACCCGCCCAGACGGTGCCGCGCAAGGCCGTCACCCCCTCTCGTTTTGCCCTGAGCTGGACCGCCGCCGCGGCGCTGGCCGCGCTGTCCACCGGGGCGCTGGCTCAGGAAGCGGCCAAGGGTGCCGCCAAAGATGTCGCCAAAGATATCGCCCAGTTGGACACGGTGGTCGTCACCGGCGTCAAGGCCTCGCTGGTCAAGAGCCTGGCAATCAAGCGCAACAGCAACCAGGTGGTGGAGTCGGTCGTCGCCGAAGACATCGGCAAGCTGCCCGACAACAACGTCGTCGAGGCGCTGCAGCGCGTGACGGGCATCCAGGTCACCAACCGCGCCGGCGGCGAAGTCGGCGCCTTGTCGATCCGCGGCCTGCCCGATGTGGCGACCACCTGGAACGGTCGCAACATCTTCACCGCCTCCGGCACGCAGGTGGCGCTGCAGGACATCCCGTCGACCCTGGTGCGCCAGATCGACGTCTACAAGACCCGCGACGCCAGCCAACTGGAGAACGGCATCGCCGGCCAGATCGACGTCAAGTCGCTGCGCCCCTTCGACTTCAAGGGCGCGAAGCTCTCGCTGCTGGCGCGCGGCACCCATCTGGACCCGGCCGACCAATGGAATCCGCAGCTCAGCGGCATGGCCAGCAAGCGCTGGAAGACCGCGGCCGGTGATTTCGGCGCGCTGATCAATCTGTCGCTGGTCAAGACGGACTACCGCAACGAGAGCGTGACGCCGGGCGCGATGGTGCCCTTCACCAGCCCCAATGCCGCCGAAGTGCCGGCCGGCTACACCCCGCTGCAGCGCATCTTCGACAACAACATCTGGACGCCCGGCACCTACACCGGCCTGCCGCAGAAGGCCGGGTCGACGCTCAACTTCAACGGCAGCGCGCTGCCCTACTACCTGGCGCGCGATGCGGTGTTCCAAAGCGACGTGGCCGGCCAGCGCGAACGCCCGGCCGCCAACGTCGCGCTGCAATGGCAGCCCGACGCGGAGTCCGTGTACACGCTCGAGGCGATGTACAACGGCTATCGCGACAAGACCTTCAACAAGCTGCTGTTCAGCTTCGTGGACTGGTGGGGCAGCCTGGGCAGCAACCCCGCGGGCACCATCACCACCTTCCCCGGCACCAACGTCATCAAGACGCGCCTCGTCAACGACGTCTACGGCTTCAACAGCGGCGACTACCTCACCTCGGCCACCGACTCCTATGTGTACGGGCTGAACGGCAAGTGGACCCTGAGTGACCGGCTGCGCCTGGAGGGCGACCTGTCCTACCAGACCAGCAAGTTCCACTCGGAATTCACCGCCACCCGCATCGACCGCGTGGCCCCGTCCATCAGCGTCGACTTCCATTCCGGCGGCGGCAATATGGCGTTCAAGTTCAACGACAACGCCGATCTCGTGGACCCCGCCAAGTGGAACGTGGCGCAGTTCTACGACAACGCCAACCGCAACGAGGGCAGCGCGGCGACCGCCAGCTTGAACGGCGTGTACGACGCCGACTGGGGGCCGGTGAAGACCCTGAACTTCGGCCTGCGCGTGGACAGCCGCAAGGCCTCCGAAGCCAACCGCACGCAGTCGGCCTTCCTGGGTCGCAACCTGGCCACGCTGGGCGCGAACTACTACCACGTCAACTCGAATTTCGCCGCCGACATCTCGGACGTCCCGCGTTCCTGGATGGAGCCCAACGCCTACTACATCCGCGACAACATCGACGCCTGGCGCACCCTGTACAACGGTGCCGACGCGAACTTCCTGACCACCGACAAGCTGTACCTGCAGAAGACCTTCGACGTCCAGGAAGACACCGCCAATCTGTTCCTGATGGCCGACGCCGAGCACGAGCTGTTCGGCCGCCCGCTGCGTGCGAATTTCGGCGTGCGCTATGTGCGGGTCGACACCGGCTTGACCGCCTACAAGGTCGATGCCACGACCAAGGCCGTGACGCTCACCCACGGTGAGAAGACGGCCAACAAATTGCTGCCCAGCCTGACGCTGCGCTACGAGCCGGTCAACGACGTGCTGCTGCGCTTCAACTACGGCGAGACCCTGCGTCGCCCGGGCTTCGGCGACCTCAACCCGGTGCTGCAGCTCAGCGACGACGTCTCGCGCGTCGGCTACGGCGGCGGCAGCGGCGGCAACCCGGGCCTGGAGCCGACCCGCTCCAAGAACATGGACCTGACGGGCGAGTGGTACTTCAAGAAGGACAGCGCGGTCTACGGCACCCTGTTCCAGCGCAAGATCGACGGCCTCGTGGTGCCGCTGCGCCGCCGCGTCCACGTCGATCGGGCCGACGACCCCTTCGCCAACTCCACCTCGGGCGGCGACCACTCCAACGGCTATGACTACGTCATCAGCTCGCCGGTCAATGCCTCCAACGGCAAGATCAGCGGCGTCGAGCTCGGCGCCATCTACTTCCCCAAGGGCTTGCCGGACCTGCTCGACGGCCTGGGGCTGCAGGGCAGCGTGACGCGCCTGAGCTCCTCGCAGAACGTGCCGACCGCCAACAGCGCCGGCGAGATCGTTTCCCAGCTCGAGGCGCCCTTCTTCGGCGTGTCCAAGCTGTCGTGGAACGCCACGCTGGCCTACGAAAAGGGCCCCATCGGTGCGCGTCTGTCGTATGTGCGCCGCTCCGCATTCCTGGCCGCCAACGAAGCCGCGCTGTTCGCCAACCCGATCGGCATCTGGCGCCACCCGGAAAAGAGCGTGGACCTGCAGCTGACCTACAACCTCAGCGACAGCATGGCGATCGACATCAGCGGGGTCAATCTGAGCAACGAGATGCAGCAGCAGTACTACAAGTTCGGCGATGCCGGCAGCCCGGAGCTGACCAACTTCGGCACCGTCCAGACCGGTCGGGCCGTCTCGGTCGGCTTTCGCATGAAGCTCTGAGCACCCCCAGGTCCGGGCCAGCCCGGCCCGCCCCCGGCGGGGGTTAAGGTGCCGGGCAAAGCCCGTTCACCTTAAGAGCCTCAACGCCGATCCCCCGCGGGCCCCGGCCGGCTTCTGCGCCGCGCCGGGGCCCGCGGGCCCCTTCCTTGCCCACTTGAACGGGGCGGCGGCGCCAGCCCCCCGCACCGGTCGCTCTGCCCCCATGCGCGCAGCGCCCGGATCCCGGCCTGCCATGCCCGAACTGCTCACGCCGCTGATCCTGCAGCGCGCCGACCCGCACCTGTCCCGCCACCACGGGCAGTACCTGTTCACCGCCTCGGTGCCGCAGTACGACCGCATCGAACTGCGTCGTGCCGCCAGCCTGGCCGAACTGCCCGATGCACGCCCGGTCACGCTCTGGCGCAAGCCCGACCGCGGCCCCTGCTCGGAGCTGATCTGGGCCCCGGAGCTGCACCGCGTGCAGGGGCAGTGGGTGATCTACTTTGCCGCCGCGCCCAGCCGCGAGATCCGCGACGGCCTGTTCCAGCACCGCATGTACGCCATCGCCAGCTCGGCCGCCGACCCGATGCGCGGCGACTGGCAGCTGCTCGGCGCGGTCGACAGCGGCCTGGACAGTTTCTGCCTCGATGCCACGCATTTCCGGCACCAGGGCCGCGACCACTATCTGTGGGCGCAGAAGGACCCGGACATCCCGGGCAACTCCAACCTCTACATCGCACCGCTGGCCTCGGCCACCCGCCTGGCCGGGCCGCCGGTGCGCCTGTCGGTGCCCGAGTTCGACTGGGAGTGCCGCGGCTTCTCGGTCAACGAGGGGCCGTCGGTCCTGAAGGGCCATGGCCGCATCTTCATCAGCTACTCGGCCAGCGCCACCGACGAAAACTACGCCATGGGCCTGCTGTGGGCGCGCGAGGACGCCGACCTGCTCGACCCGACGAGCTGGCACAAATCGCCCACACCAGTGATGGCCAGCAGCCCGGCACATCGCATCTACGGCCCCGGCCACAACAGCTTCTGCGAGGGCGAGGACGGCCGCACCCTGCTCGTCTACCACGCGCGCACCTACACCGAGATCGTCGGCGACCCGCTGTGGAACCCCGACCGGCACAGCTTCGTCAAAGCCCTGGGCTGGACCGAGGCCGGCTGGCCGGTGTTCGGTAACCCGGCGTTGCTCGATAACTGATCGGGTATCGACTGGCGCTGGAAATTGATTGGATTGCAATCCACCCGCTGCCTAGCATCGTTTCGAGCGAGGAAAGGACTCCATGACGACTGACGACCCGAAACGCAGCAAGGTCAAGCTGCGCTCCGCCGAGTGGTTCGGCACCCAGGACAAGAACGGCTTCATGTACCGAAGCTGGATGAAGAACCAGGGCATCCCCGACCACGAGTTCCAGGGCAAGCCCGTCATCGGCATCTGCAACACCTGGAGCGAGCTGACGCCCTGCAACGCGCACTTCCGCAAGCTTGCCGAGCATGTCAAGAAGGGCATCCTGGAGGCCGGCGGCTGGCCGGTGGAGTTCCCGGTGTTCTCCAACGGCGAGAGCAATCTGCGCCCGACCGCCATGCTGACGCGCAACCTGGCCAGCATGGACGTCGAGGAGTCGCTGCGTGGTAACCCGGTGGACGCCGTCGTGCTGCTGGTCGGCTGCGACAAGACCACCCCGGCGCTCTTGATGGGCGCGGCCAGCGTCGACCTGCCGACCATCGTGGTCAGCGGCGGGCCGATGCTCAACGGCAAGCACCAGGGTCGCAACATCGGCTCGGGCACCGCCGTCTGGCAATTGCACGAGCAGGTCAAGGCCGGCGAGCTTTCGATGCACGACTTCATGGCCGCCGAGGCCGGTCATGCGCGCTCGGCCGGCACCTGCAACACCATGGGCACGGCCTCGACCATGGCTTGCATGGCGGAATCCCTGGGCACCTCGCTGCCGCACAACGCCGCCATCCCGGCCGTCGACGCGCGCCGCTACGTGCTGGCCCATCTGTCGGGCATGCGCATCGTCGACATGGTCTGGGAGGACCTGCGCCTGTCCAAGGTGCTGACCCGGCAGGCCTTCGAGAACGCCATCCGCGTCAACGCCGCGATCGGCGGCTCGACCAATGCGGTGATCCACCTCAAGGCGATCGCCGGCCGCGTCGGCGTGCCGCTCGAACTGGAGGACTGGACGCGCATCGGTCGCGGCACCCCGACCATCGTCGACCTGCAGCCCTCGGGCCGCTTCCTGATGGAGGAGTTCTATTACGCCGGCGGCCTGCCGGCGGTGATCCGCCGCCTCGGCGAGGGCGGACGCATTCCCCATCCCGATGCGCTGACCGTCAACGGCAGGAGCCTTTGGGCCAACTGCCACGACGCGCCGATCTACGACGACGAGGTGGTTCGCACCCTGGACAAGCCGCTGATCGCCGACGGCGGCATCTGTGTGCTGCGCGGCAACCTGGCGCCGCGCGGCGCCGTGCTCAAGCCCTCGGCAGCCACGCCGGAGCTGATGCAGCACCGCGGCCGCGCCGTGGTGTTCGAGAACTTCGAGCACTACAAGGAACGCATCAACGACCCCGCGCTGCAGGTCGACGCCGACTCGGTGCTGGTGATGAAGAACTGCGGCCCCAAGGGCTACCCCGGCATGGCCGAGGTCGGCAATATGGGTCTGCCGCCCAAGCTGCTGGCCGCCGGCACCAAGGACATGGTGCGCATCTCCGACGCACGCATGAGCGGCACCGCCTACGGCACCGTGGTGCTGCACGTCGCACCGGAGGCGCGCGCCGGCGGACCGCTGGCGGTGGTGCGCGACGGCGACTGGGTCGAGCTGGACTGCCGCAACAACCGCCTGCAGCTGGACATCCCCGAGGCCGAGCTGCAGCAGCGCCTCACCGAGTGGGCGGCCACGCAGAAGCCCGACCCGGCCGATGCCTCGGGCTACCGCCGCCTCTACGTCGAGCATGTGCTGCAGGCCGACGAGGGCTGCGATTTCGATTTCCTGCTCGGCTGCCGCGGTTGCGACGTGCCGCGCCACTCGCACTGACACCATGAGCACTGCCATCCAGGGCCTGTCCCTCATCAACGGCGAGGCGGTGCGCGGCCAAGGCCCGGCCTTCCGCGCCTTCGACCCCGGCCGCGGCGAAGCACTGGCGCCCGAGTTCCATGCCGTCAGCCCGGCGCAGGTCGCCCAGGCCTGTGAACTCGCCGGCCAGGCCTTCGACGCCTTCCGTGCCACCAGCGACCACGAGCGCGCCGACTTCCTGGAGCAGATCGCCGCGCAGATCCTGCTGCTGGGCGACGCGCTGATCGAGCGCGCCATGGCCGAGACCGGCCTGCCGCGCGCCCGCCTGGAGGGCGAGCGCGGCCGCACCATGGGCCAGCTCAAGCTGTTTGCCGAGCTGTTGCGCGAAGGCAGCTGGCAGGACGCCCGCTTGGACGAAGCCCTGCCGCAGCGCCAACCGCTGCCGCGCCCCGACCTGCGCCTGCGCCTGATCGGCGTCGGGCCGGTGGCGGTGTTCGGTGCCAGCAACTTCCCGCTGGCCTTCTCGGTGGCCGGTGGCGACAGCGCCGCCGCGCTGGCCGCCGGCTGCCCGGTGGTGGTCAAGGCGCACTCGGCCCACCCCGGCACTTCGGAGCTGGTCGGTCGCGCGGTGGTCGCAGCACTCCGCCACTGCGGCCTGCCGGCCGGCGTGTTCGCCTTGCTGGCCGGCAGCGGACACGGCATCGGCGAGGCCCTGGTCGGCCACCCGGCCATCCAGGCGGTGGGCTTCACCGGCTCGCGCGGCGGCGGCATGGCGCTGATGGCCGTTGCCGCCGCCCGCCCGCAGCCGATCCCGGTCTACGCCGAGATGAGCAGCATCAACCCGGTGATCCTGCTGCCCGCAGCGCTCAGCCAGCGCGGCGCCGAGATCGCCAGCGGCTTTGCCGCCTCGCTGACCCTGGGCGTCGGACAGTTCTGCACCAACCCCGGCCTGGTGCTGGGCCTGGCGGGCGCCGACCTGGAGCGCTTTGCCGCCGCCGCCGCCGAGGCACTGCGCAGCGTGCCGGCGGCCACCATGCTCAGCCCCGGCATCGCCGCGGCCTGCCAGCGCGGCACCGAGCATTTGGCCGCGCAGCCCGGCGTGCAGACCCTGGTGCGCGGTGAGGCCCAGGCCTGCCAGGGCGCGGCGGCGCTGTTCAAGACCGACGGCGCCGCCTTCCTGGCCGCCCACACCGCCCTGTCGGCCGAGATCTTCGGCCCGGCCTCGCTGGTGGTGGCCTGCGCCGACGCCGACGAGCTGGCCGCCGTGCTGGCCTGTCTGGAAGGCCAGCTCACCGCCACGCTGCAATTGCAGGACGACCGCGAGAGCGATCTGGCGCTGGCACGCCGGCTGCTGCCGCTGCTGGAGCGCAAGGTCGGCCGCATCCTGGCCAACGGCTTCCCGACCGGCGTCGAGGTCAGCCATGCGATGGTCCATGGCGGCCCCTTCCCGGCCACCTCGGACGGCCGCAGCAGCTCGGTGGGCACGGCCGCCATCCAGCGCTTCCTGCGCCCGGTCTGCTACCAGAACCTGCCCCGCGCGCTGCTGCCCGCGGTGCTGCGCGACCCCAACGAGCGCGGCGTCTGGCGCCGCCGCGACGGTCTGCTGACGCGCAACTGAGCCGCCCCGAACGAAACCCCGGAGACGACGATGACGAGACGAGCCCTGGCCACCCTGGCCACCCTGGCGACCCACCTGCTGCTGGCCGGCGCCGCGCTGGCCGCCGAGCCCACGCTGACGATCCGCGCCGACCAGCCCGGCCCCGTCATCCACCGCAACATCTACGGCCAGTTCGCCGAGCACCTGGGCACCGGCATCTACGAGGGGCTGTGGGTCGGACCCGGCTCGAAGGTCCCCAATGTGCGCGGCTGGCGCAAGGACGTGGTGGGCGCGCTCAAGGCCCTCAAGGTGCCGCTGGTGCGCTGGCCCGGCGGCTGCTTTGCCGACGAGTACCACTGGCGCGACGGCATCGGTCCGCGCAGCAAGCGACCGGTGAAGATCAACACCCACTGGGGCGGCGTGCCGGAGAACAACGCGGTGGGCACGCACGAGTTCTTCGACCTCGTCGAGCAGCTCGGCGCCGAGGCCTATGTCAACGCCAATGTGGGCACCGGCACGCCGCAGGAAGCCGCCGAGTGGCTCGAATACATGACCGGCGAGGGTGAGGCCACCATCGTCCAGCAGCGCCGCATGAACGGTCGCGACAAGCCCTTCCGCGTGCACTACTACGCGCTGGGCAACGAGACCTGGGGCTGCGGCGGCAATATGCGGCCGGAGTACTACGCCGACCTGTACCGCCACTGGGCGACCTTCCTCAAGACGCCGGCGCACAACCGCCCGCAGTTCATCGCCAGCGGCGGCAACGACCGCGACACCACCTGGACCGAGGTGCTCAGCAAGAGCATCCGCCACAACTTCGACGGCATCGCCCACCACGCCTACACCTTCCCCAGCGGCAAGTGGGAGGGCAAGGGCGCGGCGGCCGGTTTCCCAGAGGCCGAGTGGATCGGCCTGCTGTCGCAGGTCGGCAAGATCGATGCGGTGCTGACGCAGAGCCGCGCCGTCCTCGACAAGAACGACCCGAAGAAGCGGCTCGCGCTCTACTTCGACGAGTGGGGCAGCTGGTACGACCCCGAGCCCGGCAGCAACCCCGGCTTCCTGGTGCAGCGCAACACCCTGCGCGACGCGCTGCTGGCCGGCCTGCACTTTCATGTCTTCCACGCCCACGCCGAGCGCGTGAAGATGAGCAACATCGCGCAGATGGTCAACGTGCTGCAGGCCATGATCCTCACCAGCAAGGACCAGTTGGCGCTGACCCCGACCTACCACGCCTTCGCGCTGCACATCCCCTTTCAGGACGCCACCGCGCTGCCGGTCACGCTGGAGCACAACCCGGTCTACCAACTTGGCGGCACCCAGATGCCGGGCCTGTCGGCCAGCGCCGCGCGCGGCATGGACGGCAAGCTCTACCTGAGCCTGATCAACGCCAACGCCAGCCAGAGCAGCGAACTGACGCTGCGCGTCGGAGCGCAGGCGCCGCGCTCGGTCAAGGGGCATGTGTTGACCGCCGCCGCCATGGATGCGCAGAACGAACTGGGCCAGCCGGCCCAGGTGCAGCCGCAGCCCTTCGAGGCGCAGGCCGCCGAGGGTCAGCTCAGGCTGCGCCTGCCGGCCAAGTCCCTCGTCGTCGTCGCCGTCGAGGGCTGAACCATGAACCCCTCCAAGCGCCGAGGGTTCCTCGCCGGCTCGGCCCTGCTGGCGCTGTCGGCCTGCGGCGGCGGCGGGGGCGGTGAGTCCGCCAGCCCGACCCCGACACCGCCCCCCACGCCGGCACCGACCCCCTCGCCACCCCAGACCCCGGTGGCCTTCACCGAGGCCAGCGTGCACGACCCCTCGGTAATCCGCGTCGACGGGCAGTTCTACGTCTTCGGCTCGCACCTGGCGGCGGCGCGCTCCGCCGACCTGCTGGCCTGGACCCGGATCGCCGACGGCGTGAACGCCAGCAACCCGCTGTTCGCCAATGTCACGAGCGAACTCGCCGAGGCCCTGACTTGGGCGCAGGCCAGCACGCTGTGGGCGGCCGATGTGGCACGCCTGGACGACGGCCGCTACCGCTTCTTCTACAACGCCTGCAAGGGCGACTCGCCGCGCTCGGCGCTGGGGGTGGCGGTGGCCGACAAGGTCGACGGCCCCTACCGCAACCAGAAGCTGGTGCTCAGGTCGGGCCAATGGGGCCTGCCCAGCGAAGACGGCACGATCTACGACGCCACCCGTCACCCCAACGTCGTCGACCCGCAGGCCTTCAAGGACGCCGCCGGCCAGTGGTGGATGCTCTACGGCTCCTACTCGGGCGGCCTGTTCATCCTGCGCCTGGATGGGCAGAGCGGTGAGCCTTTGGCCGGCCAGGGCTACGGCAAGCACCTGATGGGCGGCAACCACGCGCGCATCGAAGGCGGCTATGTGCTCTACAGCCCCGAGACGCAGACCTACTACCTGTTCTGCTCCTTCGGCGGCCTGGACGCGGCGGGCGGCTACAACCTGCGCGTCGCACGCTCGCGCCAGCCCGACGGCCCGTATCTGGACGCGGCGGGCACGGACATGAGCACGGTGAAGTCCAACCCCGCGCTGCCCCTGTTCGACGACGCCAGCATCGCCCCGCACGGCGTCAAGCTGATGGGCAACCACCAGTTCACGCTGGCCAGCGGCCAGAGCGGCACGGCGCCCGGCTATGTCTCGCCCGGCCACAACTCGGCCTACCACGACGCCGCGACGCAGCAGTACTTCCTGATCTTTCACGCGCGCTTCCCCGGTCGCGGCGAGCAGCACGAGATCCGCGTGCACGAGTTCCATCTGAACGAGGACGGCTGGCCGGTGGTGGCGCCGCTGCGCTACGCGCCGCTGAGCCTGGCCACGCCGGCTCAAGGCCCCGAGGTGAGCGCCGCACAGGCCACCGGCAGCTGGCAGCTCGTCAACCACGGCAAGGACATCAGCGCAAGCATCAAGGCCTCCAGCGCGCTGAGCCTGGCCAGCGGGGGCGGGCTGAGTGGCGCGCTCACCGGCAGCTGGAGCCACGGCGGCGGCAACCGCATCACGCTGACGGCGGGCGGCGCCATCTACAAGGGTCGGCTCTCGCGCCAATGGCATGCCAACGCCAACGCCTTCGTGGTCTGTTTCAGCGCGGTGTCGGCCGAGGGCGTCTCGCTCTGGGGCGTCCGCACGGGGGATTGATGAGGCCAGCCGCCGCCGCACTGCTGCTGGCGTGGCTGGGGGTCGGCGCGGGAGCGGCGGCGGCCGGCCCGCAGGCCTTCCCGCTGTCGGCCGTGCGCCTGCAGGACGGTCCGCTGCTGGCCGCGCAGCAACGCGACCGCGACACCCTGCTGGCGCTGGATGCGCAGCGCCTGCTGGCGCCCTACCGCCGCGAGGCCGGCCTGCCGGCCGCCGAGCCGCCCTACGGCAACTGGGAGTCCAGCGGACTGGACGGCCACATGGCCGGCCACTACCTGTCCGCCCTGTCCATGATGGCGGCGGCCAGCGACGACCCGCTGATCCGTGAGCGCCTGGACCTCGTGATGGCCGGGCTCAAGCAGGCCCAGCGGCAGATCGGCTCGGGCTACCTGGGCGGCATTCCGCAGGGCCAGCAGGCCTGGGCCCAGCTCGCCGCCGGACAAATCCAGGTCGACAGCTTCTCGCTCAACGGCCGTTGGGTGCCTTGGTACAACCTGCACAAGATCGCCGCCGGCCTGCGCGACGCCCATGTGCACGCCGCCCACCCGGACGCCCTGCCCATGCTGCGCGCGTTTGCCGACTGGGCCGAGCGCGTCACCGCCGGCTTGAGCGACGCGCAGATGCAGGCCAGCTTGAAGAGCGAGCACGGCGGCATGAACGAGCTGTTCGCCGACCTGGCCGCGCTCAGCAACAACGAACCGCGCTACCTGCGCCTGGCGCGCCGCTTCTCGCACCAGGCCCTGCTGCAACCGCTGCTCAAGGGCGAAGACCCGCTCACCGGCCTGCACGCGAACACGCAGATTCCCAAGGTGATCGGCTTCGCGCGTCTGGCCGAGCTGGGCGCCGAGCCGGGCTGGCTGCCGGCCGCGCAAGGCTTCTGGCAGACCGTGGTCGAACGGCGCACGGTGGCCATCGGCGGCAACAGCGTGAAGGAGCATTTCCACGACGCCGCCAACTTCCAGCCGATGCTCGACGAGGTCGAGGGCCCCGAGACCTGCAACAGCGTGAACATGGTGCGCCTGAGCGAGGCCCTGTTCCGCCAGGACCCGCAGGCGCGCTACGCCGACTACGTCGAGCGCACGCTGTTCAACCACCTGCTGGCCTCGCAGCACCCGCAGCACGGCGGCTTCGTCTACTTCACGCCGATGCGGCCGCAGCATTACCGCGTCTATTCGGCCACGCAGGAGGCGATGTGGTGCTGCGTCGGCTCGGGGCTGGAGAGCCATGCGCGGCATGGCGCCTTCGTCTACGCCCACGAGGGGGAAACGCTGTACCTGAACCTGTTCGTCGCCTCCACGCTGAACTGGACCGAGCGCGGCGTGAAGCTGCAGCAGCAGACTCGCTTCCCCGACGCCGCCCGCAGCCGGCTCGTCGTCGAACAGGGCGGCCGCTTCGGCCTGCGCGTGCGCCAACCGGGCTGGACGCGTGGCATGCAGCTGCGCCTGAACGGCCAGCGCTTGCGGACCGCGGTGGCGCGCGACGGCTACCTGGCAATCCCGCGCCGCAACTGGCGCGCCGGCGACCGCGTCGACATCCTCTTGCCGATGCGCACCACGCTCGAGGCCCTGCCCGGCCGGCCCGATCAGGTGGCCGTGCTGCACGGCCCCATCGTGCTGGCGGCCAAGACGGACCCCTTCGCCGGCGAAGGCCTGAGCTTCGTCGCCGACGGCTCGCGCATGGGCCACATCGCCCACGGCCCGGTCTGCGCCCAGGAGCAGGCGCCGATGTTTGTGGCACCGGCCGGCGTGGACATCACGAAGCGGATCCGCCCCGTGAAAGGGCAGGCGCTGACCTTCAGCGCGCCGGGGCTGATCCGCGGCAGCCGAGCGCCCTTGCAGCTGATTCCCTTCTTCCGCCTGCACGACGCCCGCTACATGCTGTACTGGGCCCGCAGCACGCCGGCCGCGCACGCCAGCCTGCGCGAGCGCCTGGCCCAGGCGGAAGGCGAGCGCCTGGCGCTGGATCGGCTCACCATCGACCAGGTGGCGCCCGGCGAACAACAGCCCGAGAGCGACCACGGCTTCCAGGGCGAGGGCGTGGAGACGGGGCTCAACGGCGAGGCGCGCTGGCGCCACGCACGGCAGTGGTTCGCCTACACGCTGAACGACCCCCGGCACGAGGCCACGACCCTGCGCCTGCGCCTGGCCCGTGCCGACGCCGGGCGCCACACTTCGAGGTGCGCGTCAATGGCCAGTTGCTGCGCACGCTGGCGCTGCGCGGCGACAGGGCCGAGGCCTTCTACGAACTGGACCTGGCCATCCCGCCGGCACTGCGGCGCGACGACGGTCGCATCGAGGTGCGCTTCGTGGCCCAGCCCGGTTCCATTGCCGGCGGGCTGTACGGCCTGCGACTGCTTCGATCCACCGAGAGCCCTATACGCATTCCGACATCCGATCGCTCAGAAATGTGATTGGTCTTGCATCGCGTGGATTCCTAGCATCCACGCCACAACCCCCTCATCCCCGGAGACCGCCGATGACCCCCCCCGTCCTGCGCCGCGCGCTGCTGCTCGCCGGCCTTGCGCTGGCCTACTCGGCCCATGCCAGCAAGCCGCTGGTGATGGGCTTCTCGCAGGTGGGCGCCGAGAGCGAATGGCGAACGGCCAACACCGCCTCGGTGAAGTCGGCCGCCCAGGCCGCCGGCATCCAGCTCAAGTTCGCCGACGCCCAGCAGAAGCAGGAAAACCAGGTCAAGGCGATCCGCAGCTTCATCGCGCAGAAGGTCGACGTGATCGCCTTCTCGCCGGTCGTCGAGTCGGGCTTCGAGACGGTGCTGCGCGAGGCCAAGGCGGCCAAGATCCCGGTGATCCTGACCGACCGCGCGGTCAAGGTCAGCGATCCCTCGCTCTACGTGACCTTCATCGGCTCCGACTTCGTCGAGGAAGGCCGCAAGGCGGCGCGCTGGGTGCTGGAGCAGGCCAAGGACGGCCGCGCGCTCAACATCGCCGAGTTGCAGGGCACCGTGGGTTCGGCCCCGGCCATCGACCGCAAGAAGGGTTTCGAGGAAGTCCTGAAGGCCAATGCCAAGCTGCAGATCATCCGCTCGCAGTCGGGCGAGTTCACGCGCGCCAAGGGCAAGGAGGTCATGGAGGCCTTCCTGAAGGTCAAGGACGGCAAGAAGATCGACCTGCTCTACGCCCACAACGACGACATGGCGATCGGCGCCATCCAGGCGATTGAAGAAGCGGGACTGAAGCCGGGCAAGGACATCCTGATCGTCTCGATCGACGGCGTGCGCGGCGCGTTTGAGGCCATGAAGGCCGGCAAGCTGAACGTCACCGTCGAGTGCAACCCGCTGCTCGGCCCGCAGCTGATGCAGCTGGCCAAGGATGTGGTGGCCGGCAAGGCGGTGCCGAAGCGCGTGACCGTGGAAGAAGGCGTGTACACGGCCGACCAGGCGGCCAAGGAACTGCCGAACCGGAAGTACTGAGTCGGGACCGAGGACAGGACCTGCGTCCTGTCCGACGCCCGACGAAGGACCCGGCGCCTGCAAGCGCCGGGGCTGATGCACGGAAACCATGAACCATCCGCCCCTGCTGGAGCTCGCCGGCATCGAGAAAAGCTTCGGTCCCAGCGTGAAGGCGCTGCAAGGCGTGAGCCTGCGCCTTTACGCCGGCGAGGTGCACGCGCTGATGGGTCAGAACGGCGCCGGCAAGTCCACGCTGATCAAGGTGCTGACGGGGCTCTACGCGCCCGACGCCGGCACGATGACGTTGGCAGGCCAGCCGATCGCGTCGCGGTCCACCGAGCAGGCGCAGATGCTCGGCATCAGCACGGTCTACCAGGAGGTCAATCTCTGCCCGAACCTGTCGGTGGCCGAGAACCTCTGCGCCGGCCGCTACCCGCGGCGCTTCGGGTTGATCAGCCCGCGCCTGATGCGCGAAGAGGCGCGGCGCGCTCTCGCCGCGCTCGATGTCCACATCGACGTCAGCCTGCCCCTGGCGAATTACCCGCTGGCCCTGCAGCAGATGGTCGCCATCGCCCGCGCGCTGCGCGTGGGTGATGCGCGCGTGCTGATCCTGGACGAGCCGACCTCCAGCCTCGACGAGGCGGCGGTGCAGCAGCTCTTCGCCGTGCTGCGCCGCCTGCGCGCGCAAGGCGTGGCCATCCTCTTCGTCACGCATTTCCTCGAGCAGACCTACGCGATCGCCGACCGCATCACGGTGCTGCGCAACGGCCAGACCGAGGGCGAGTACCTGGCGGCCGAGCTGAGCCGCACGGCCCTGGTCAACAAGATGGTCGGCGCGGTGCAAAGCGGCGAACGCGCCGCGGCCCGCGAGGCCGCGCCCGGCGCGGCGGTGCTGCGCGCCGAAGGCATCGCGCGTCGCGGCGCGCTGCAGCCGCTGGACTTGGAACTGCGCCGCGGCGAGGTGCTGGGTCTGGCGGGCCTCTTGGGCTCGGGTCGCACCGAGACCGCCCGTCTGCTGTTCGGCGCCGACGCCGCCGACGCCGGCGCGCTGCACACGCCCGACGCCGCTGCACGCCGCTGGCGCTCGCCGCGCGAGGCCATCGCCGCCGGCCTGGCCTTCTGCTCCGAGGACCGCAAGCAGGAGGGCGCGATCCTCGCGCTCTCGGTGCGCGACAACATCCTGCTGGCGCTGCAGGCGCGCCACGGCCTGCGCCGTGTGATGAGCGGACCGCAAGCGCAGGCGCTCTCCGATCACTACATCCGCCAGCTCGGCATCAAGACCGCGAGCGCCGACACCCCCATCGGCCAGCTCAGCGGCGGCAACCAGCAGAAGGCCTTGCTGGCGCGCTGGCTGGCGACGAAGCCCGCGCTGCTGATCCTCGACGAGCCGACCCGCGGCATCGACGTGCGCGCCAAGGAAGAAATCATGGACGAGGTGCTGGCGCTCAGCCGAGAGGGCGACGGCATGGCCGTGCTCTTCATCTCCGCCGAGCTGGCCGAGGTGCTGCATTGCAGCGACCGGGTGCTGGTGCTGCGCGACCGCCGCGCCGCCGGCGAGTACGGGCGCGGCGAGCTGGACGAAGAGGGTCTGCTCGCAGTGATCGCCGGCGAAGAACAAAAGGTTGCCGCGTGAGCACCGCTGCCCTGTCGATGCCCTCCCCCTCTCTACCCCGACGCCTGCTGGCACACCCGCTGTCGCGGCCACTCGCCGCGCTGGGCCTGCTGCTGCTCGCCGCACTCGCCCTGGTGCCCGGCTTCTTCACGCTCGAGATCAAGGACGGCCGGCTCTACGGCAGCCTGGTCGACATCGCGCAGCGCGCCGCACCGCTGATGCTCGCGGCCCTGGGCATGAGCCTGGTGATCGCCATGCGCGGCATCGACATCTCGGTCGGCGCCGTGGTCGCGCTGGCCGGCACCGTGGCCTGCGGGTTGCTGCTCAAGGGCCATGGCACGCTGCTTGCACTCGCCGCGGGTCTAGGAATCGCCTTGCTCTGCGGCGCCTGGAACGCCCTGCTCGTGGCGGCGCTCGGCCTGCAGCCCATCGTCGCCACCTTGATCCTGATGGTCGCCGGCCGCGGCCTGGCGCAGCTGATCAGCGACGGGCAGATCCTCACCGTCTACGAGCCGGCGAGCTTCTTCACGCTCGGTGCCGGCTACTGGCTCGGCCTGCCGGTGGCGCTCTTCGTCGTCGCCGGGCTTTACGGCCTCGTCGCGCTGGCGCTGCGTCGCACGGCGCTCGGGCTCTTCATCCAGGCCGTGGGACTCAACCCCGTGGCGGCACGGCTCGCCGGCCTGCGCAGCAGCCTGCTCATCGCGCTCAGCTACATCGCCTGCGCCGCCTGTGCCGGGCTTGCCGGGCTGATGATCGCCTCCAACATCAAGAGCGCCGACGCCAACAACGCCGGCCAGCTGCTGGAGCTGGACGCCATCCTCGCCGTGACCCTGGGCGGCGGCCAGCTCAGCGGCGGCAGCCTGAACCTGGCCGGCACCCTCGTCGGCGCGCTGATCATTCAGACCCTCAACGCGCTGATCTACACCCTGGGCGTGCCGCCGCAGCTGACCCTGGTGGTCAAGGCGCTTGTGGTGTTCGCGGTCTGCATTGCGCAGTCGCCGGTGTGGGCGTCGCGCAAGGGGGCGGCAGGATGAACGTACTCATCAACCGCTGGCAGTCCTTCGCCGCCAATCCCGGACTGGCCGCCAGCGGCGTGAGCCTGCTGCTCACCCTCCTGCTGGCCGGCGCCGGCGCCGCCGCCTACCCGGGCTTCGGTTCCACGCAGGTGATGCTGAACCTGCTGATCGACAACGCCTACCTGCTGGTCATCGCGGTGGGCATGAGCTTTGTCATCCTCAGCGGCGGCATCGACCTCAGCGTGGGCGCGGTGATGGCCCTGGCCACCATGGTCTGCGCCTGGCTGCTGCAGGTCGCGCAGTGGCCCGCGCCACTGGTCATCGCGCTGGTGCTGGCGGGCGGCGCACTGTTCGGTGCACTGCAAGGCTGGCTGATCCACGCCTTCCGCCTGCAGGCCTTCATCGTCACGCTGGCCGGCCTGTTCCTGGCGCGCGGGCTGTGCTTTCTGATCAGCGTGGACTCGATCACCATCGACGCGCCGCTGTTCGTGCAGCTGTCGCAAACCCAATGGGCGCTGCCCGGGCTGGATGCCTGGCTGTCGCCGGCGGCGGTGTTCGCGCTTGTGCTGCTGGGCCTGGCCGTGCTCGTCGCGCAGCGCACGAGCTTTGGCCGCACGGTCTACGCGATCGGCGGCAACGAGGCCTCGGCGCTGATGATGGGCCTGGCCGTCGCGCGCACCAAAGTCGCGGTCTATGGCTTGAGCGGCTTCTGCGCCGCGCTCGGTGGCCTGCTGTTCGCGCTCTACATGCTCTCCGGCTATGGCCAGCATGGCCAGGGCGCCGAGCTGGACGCGATCGCCGCCGTGGTCATCGGCGGCACCCTGCTCAGCGGGGGCCAAGGCTTCGTGGCCGGTGCGCTGACCGGCGTGCTGCTGCTCGGCCTGATCCAGACCCTGATCGCCTTCGACGGCACGCTCAGCTCCTGGTGGACGCGCATCGTCATCGGCGCGCTGCTGTTCCTGTTCTGCCTGGTGCAGCGCCTGCTGGCGCGGCGCGCCGGGGCTTGATCCTCTTCGGAGCTTTCTCAATGCGTTTGCGTTCTGCCTTGGCGGCCGTTGCCGCCGCCTTTGCCCTGGGCACCCAGGCTGCCCCCAACCCCCTGTTCGCGCCGCTCTACACCGCCGACCCCGCCGCGCTGGTGGACGGCGGCCGCGTCTACCTCTTCGTCGGCCGCGACGAGGCGCCGCCCGAGGGCAAGGACTATGTGATGCACGAGTGGCGGGTCTACTCCAGCTGCGACATGGTGAGCTGGCAGGACCATGGCGTGCCACTCAAGGCGACGACCTTCGCCTGGGCCAAGGGGCGCGCCTGGGCATCGCACGTGGTCAAGCACCCGGGCAACGGGCGCTACTACTTCTTCTCCACCGTGGAGCACGCGACCGTGCCCGGCTTCGCCGTCGGCGTGGCCGTGGCCGACAAGCCCGAGGGCCCCTTCGTCGACGCCATCGGCCGTGCGCTGATCACCAACGACATGACGAAGCAGACCGACATCGCCTGGGACGACATCGACCCCGCGGTCTTCATCGACGCCAAGACCGGCCAGGCGCATCTGTACTGGGGCAATACCGTGCTCAAGCACGCGCGGCTGAAGGCCAGCCTGACCGAGCTGGACGGACCGATCAATGTGATCCCGGTCGAGCGCTTCACCGAGGCGACCTATGTGCACGAGCGCAAGGGCGTTTACTACCTCAGCCACGCCAGCGGCTGGCCCGAGGAGATCGCCTACCTGACCGCCCCCAGCCCAGAAGGCCCGTGGACGCCGCGCGGGCGGTTCATGGAGAAAAACGCAGGCACCAAGACCATCCACCAGGCGATCTTCGACTTCAACGGGCGCGGCTATATCGCGTATCACAACGCGAAGCTGGCGGGCGGGGGCGAGCACCGGAGGTCGGTGGCGGTGGAGGAGTTGCAGTACGGGGCGGAGGGGGCGATCAGGCCGGTGGCGCAGACGGTGACTGGTCCGCGGCCTAATCCGAGTTCTGGCTGCAAGCCGGCGAAGTGAGCCCTGCCCCGCGGCGCGTTCAGTCGTCCGCGCTCAGGATGGCGACGATGTCCAGCCGGTCACCCAGCAGGCGAACCACATCCAGATGGTCTTCCGCTTCGAAGTACAGCCACTGCATGGGGAAGTCGGCGACGCGCCAAGAGCGCAGACCGGGGATGTCGCATAGCTGGCCCAGGCGGGGCGAGCCCATCGCCGGCATGCGCTCGATCGGCGCGAGGGCCGCAAGCGCGGCGTCGAACATGCGCTCGGCCAACTCGATGCCGGCCTCCTGCGCGTAGTACTGCGCCGCCTCCACCAGATCGGCCTCGGCCTGCGGGCGCAGCCGGGCCTCTTTCCTGGTCGTCAACGCAGCTTGCCCAGGGCCTGCTTCTTCAGCTGCGCCGCGCGTTGCGGCGTGACCGCGCGGCCAGGGCCGGAGTCCAGGCCTTCCGCGATCAGTTCGCGCAGCCGCTTCTTGGCCTGCTCTTCCTGGTCCCGGCGGATCAGCTCACGCAGGTACTCGCTGGTGTTGCCGTACTGGCCCGAGCGCACGCGCTGGTCCACATAGCTGCGCATGGCTTCCGGCAGGGCAAAGCTCATGGTGTTGGTGCTCATGGCAGGATGATGCCGAGGACTATCAATAGTTGTCAATCATGCTGGACTCTTGCGCCGACAGACCCTGCAGCACTAGGACGTACTCTCCTCGAACCGCCTAGCGCACCTGTCAGGCTGCAGCCCAAGTTACAAGCGGCTGCTTAGCTCTCTAGCTCGAAACCCTTATTGAACGCTCATGCTGGTGGGTCACAATGAACCGTGCCTAGCGATAGTTCGGCTTCGGCCGAACCGGATTGCGGGTTGCAATCCGCCTTTCATTTTTGCCCATCTGGCGATGGAGTCCGCTTCGGAGTCCTGCCAGTCGGCAGTACTCCGAAGCGGACTCCATCGACGCTGAAGTAGGCATGCTGTCTCGCGCTCTTCAATATCAAAACGGTGCGATCAGCACACGGGTCAAAAAATTCGGGCTGGCGTTAAACGCCAGCCCGCCTTTTTTAGCGCGAGCAAATCAGCTTTTATTTCTCTGCGGCGCAAATCGTTCGCTCGGCGTCCCATCTGCGCGCAGAGAATCAATCAAGCGATTCATTGAGAGCCAGTCTCAAGATTACAGAGTAATCTACGCAGAGAGTGTGTTCAATGAGCTATCGAAGTACGGAAACAGCAAGAATGTTCTAGATCTCGAACACGAGATTTCAGACATTGCCGACAAAATCATCATCGTACTGGAAAGCCCAAGCGCCTTTTGCGAACTTGGCGCCTTCGCTCACCAAAGCTTTAGAAAAAAACTTGTAGTTATCAACAACTCCGCCTTTCGCGCGGAGAAATCGTTCATAAATACCGGACCGATCGCTGCTGCCGAAGAAGCTAAAGCACCGGTCATCTGGTACCCAATGAAGTCAGATGGTGTCCAGACGGTCGACGGCATCGGCGCCACATTCAATCAGCTGACTCAAGCAATTTCTGGAGGGGCCACCTCTGGCTCAGCCTCGAAGGCAATTCGCGTTCGGGGATTGGTCAATTTGGCATCCGGCAAAGCTAGCTTGTATTTCGTTCATGATCTCGTGTTGTTCGCAGGCCCAATTACCCACGCCGAGCTTATTGATTTTCTGATTGTGGCCTTTGGCAAGAACAACTACGACGCCCTCAAGCAACTACTTGGGATATTGCGATCCGCAGGACTTATCCACTGTTACGAGATTTCTGGGACATGGGTTTACAAGTCAGCGCTAGCTAAGCCATTTCTTCGCTACCCTTCGATCGTTGGCTCTTTGATGGCGTCGTTTCGTTGCTTCCATCTTCGGACCGACCCAAACAGGTTCGCCCATGCGTAACATCATTGCGCAAATATCGGCCGACTTAACGCTGCCAGTGCAGTTAATAGAAGACGCACTCCGCTTGGCGCATATTCGTTTCAGAAAGATTCGGGTAGCAAAGAAGTCCGGTGGTCACCGAACAATCGTTCAACCATCCGCGGAGCTCAAAGTAGTTCATGGATGGCTTCTCCGGGAAGTGCTATCAAAGCTGCCTGTAAGCCAAATAGCGACAGCCTTCAGACTCGGGGCGTCCAATGTTTGCAATGCAGCCATTCATCGGGAGTCGAAATACTCGGTGAGGGTCGATTTATCGGATTTCTTTCCGTCTTTAACATCCGCTGACCTCATTTTGGCGATCAGCCGCGTCGATGAAAAATTGCCAAAATTCGTTGGCGATACGGAATTCACCGAAACTCTGAGACGCGCCTGCTTCGACAAAGAGGACCAGCTTCCGATCGGATATCCGACCTCGCCTGCGATAGCGAACGCAGTGATGAAAGACTTCGACGACGCGCTTCTTGCTCGCATTCGCTTTGACTCAGCAAGATTCGGGCAATCTCGGCTAACAAGGTATGCCGACGATTTCGTTTTCTCAACAAACCTGTCAGGTGCATGCGCGGAGTTTGTCAAAGAAATTACTAGCTTGATCGGGGAAACCAAGAGCCCTCGCCTTCACATCAATGCCAAAAAGACTCGCTACATGAGTCGCGCCGGCGGGTCTACCTTGGTAACCGGCCTTCGCATAAACCAGCAGGGCATGGTCCGCGTCCATCCAAACTATCGGGATCATGTCCGTCTGTTGTTGAAGCACTTCGCCAAGAGCACCTTAGCGTCGGAGGAAATTCAACAGCTAGTAGGACATCTAGCCTACGTAGAGCACGCGGACCCGACATTGTTCACCCGCCTGTCGTTCCGCTACTTCAAGGAAATCGCCTCACTTCGGGCGGGTGTAGCGCCAACCAGCGCGACCGCGTGATTCGCCGCGTCAGTACAAATCCCTCGCCGCCAACCTCACCTGCTGCAGCAGCTGCCTCGCCCCTGGGCTCATCAGATGCCCCTCGCGGGTGATGATGCCGAAGGCGTCCATGCGGCAGGGCAGCTCGATGGGCAGGATGGATAACACCTTCAGCGACGCGTAGTAGCGCGCCACCTCGACCGGCATCACGTGCAGCGAGTCGGTCTGCGCCATCAGCGCGGTGATGAGCAGCAGCGAGGTGGTGTCCACCGCGTTGGCGGGAGGCTCCAGCGCGGCGCGGCGGAACATCAGCTCCCAGCGGTGGCGCAGCACGCTGCCGGGGGGCGGCAGGATCCAGGGCTGGGTGGCCAGGTCGGCCAGGCTCAGGCGCTCTTCCTTGAGCAGCGGATGGCCGACGCGGCCGACCGCGCAGACCGGCTCGATGGCCAGTTCCTCGTAGTGCAGGCCGGCGTTCTTGTTCGCATCGGCCTCGTCGACGATGCGGCCGATCATGAAGTCCAGGGTGCCCTTCTGCAGCATGTCGACGAGCAGCTTGCTGGCCTCCATGTGCACACCGATGCGCAGCATCGGCGCCTCCAGCTTGATGCGCGAGATGGCGCGCGGCAGCAGGCCCATGGCCGGGGTCATGATGCAGCCGACCTCGACCTGGCCGCTGAGGCCGCTTTTCAGCGCCACGATGTCCTCGTGCGCCAGCGACAGGCTGGTCAGCGCCATGCGCGCGTGGCGGATCATGGTCTCGCCGTACAGCGTGGGCTCCATGCCGCGCGGGTGGCGCTCGAATAGCCGTACCTCCAGCATGTCCTCCAGGTCCTTCAGCTGCTTGGAGGCGGCCGGCTGCGTCATGCACAGCACCTCGGAGGCGCGGTGGATGTTGCGCTGCTCGTCGAGCGCGATCAGCAGCAGCAACTGCCGCGTCTTCAGGCGCGCGCGCAGGAACCAGTTGGGGTTGGGCGTGGTGTCGGTAAGGCCGGACTTGGGGGCAACCGGGGGCAGCGCTTCGTCGAGCTCGTCATCCATCGTGTTCAGGCCAGATTGACGCTGCCGTCGGCGGCGAGGATGGCGCTCAGGTCGTCGCCGGTCTCTTCCAGTTGCACCAGCGTCGCCTGGCGCGCGCCCAGCGGGTCGCGGTTCTGCAGCGCGGTGAGGATGGCCTTGTGCCGCGGCAGCGACAGCGCATGCGTGTTGGGCAGCTGGCTGGACAGGATGATGGACTCGCGCAGCGCCAGCGACAGCATGTTGCCGATGTAGGCGAGCAGGTCGTTGCCCGTGGCCTCGGCAATGCGGCGATGGAAGGCGAGGTCGGGCTCCAGCAGCTCCTCGGTGGTGCGCGCCGCCTCCATGCCGGCATAGGCGGTGGCAATGCCTTCGAGCTGCGCGGGGCTGGCGGCGCGTGCCGCCAGGCCGGCGGCGGCCGGCTCGAAAATGCGCCGCACCTCCAGCAAGCTGCCCACGAACTCGCGCTGCGGCTGGGACTGGATCAGCCAATAGAGCACATCGGGGTCGAGCAGATGCCATTCATTGCGCGGGCGCACCAGCGCCCCGGCGCGCTGACGCGACACCACCAGGCCCTTGGCCACCAGCACCCGCACCGCCTCGCGCAGCACCGGGCGGCTGATCTCGTAGCGCTCCAGCAGCTGGGCCTCGGCCGGCAGCTTGTCGCCGGGTTGCAGCTCTCCGCCGACGATCGCCAGGCCGAGCTCGTTGACGATGCGGCCGTGCTGGCTCTTCTTCGCGCCGCTGCCCTCGGCGCTGTAGGTGGAATGGTCGGCGCGGGTTCGCATGGCCGACAGGCTATCAAAGGGCATCGGCGGCGGGGCTCAACGCATAGGGTCCATCGGGCACCGGCGCACCGAAGTCGGGAAAACCGTCCGCCGTCCAGCCGAAGGCCTGCACCCGCGTGTGGCGGTTCGGGTCGTTCAGCGGGTCGGCGATCAGCTCGCGGTAGTTCCGCGCGTGGTAGACGAGCAGATCGGTGTTGCCATCGGGCGTGGTCGTGAAGCTGTTGTGGCCGGGGCCGTACTGGCCGTTGCCCGAGGCAAACACCGGCTGCGGCGACTTGTTCCAGCTGGCTGCGTCCAGCAGCTCGGCGTCCTCGGCGGCCCAAAGCAGGCCCATGCAGTAGTTCGCGTCAGTCGCGCTGGCCGAGTAGGCGATGAAGACGCGGCCGTGGCGCCGCAGGAAAGCCGGGCCCTCGTTGACCGCGAAGCCGATGCGCTCCCAGTCCAGGCTCGGGCGGCTGATGCAGACCGGCGCGCCCTGGAGCGTGAACGGATCGGCCAGCTCGGCCAGGTAGAGATTGCTCTCGGTCGGCGGGCTCTTCTGCGCCCAGCACAGGAAGCGGCGGCCGCGGTGCTCGAAGGTCGTGGCGTCGAGCGAGAAGCCTTCCTCGTGCGTGCGGATCGGGCCGCGCTCGACCCAGGGGTCGGTGAGCGGATTGCTGCCCAGGCATTCGAGCGCGTAGATGCGCAACGCCCAGATGTCATCGCTGCGGCTGGCGGCGAAGTAGACGATCCAGCGGCCATCGATGCGGTGCAGCTCCGGCGCCCAGACATGGCAGCTCATGGGGCCAGCTTCGTGCTTGCGCCAGATCGTGACCGGCGTGGCCGTGGCCAGGCCGGCGATGTCGTCGGCCACGCGCAGCTCGATCGCGTCGTAGCTGGGCACGGAGGCGGTGAACCCGTAGCGGCCATCGACCAGCGACACATGCGGGTCGGCGCGTTGCGGGATCAGCGGGTGGGTCCAGTTCATGAAGGGGTCGGCTCGGTGACGATGACGGTCCAGGAGGCGGGGGCCAAGCTGGCGCTCAGCTGCTCGCCGTCGATCACGGCGCCGGCGAAAGGCACAGGCGCCACGCGATCCGGCGCCTCCATCGTGTTGGTGGCCTCCAGGTCCTCATGGCGCAGCTGCCAAGCCTCGACGAGGCGGCGCGCGCCCAGGCCGGCCAGCTGCGCCTCCAGCTGCAGGGGGTCGCGCAAATTGCGGTTCAAGAGGAAGAGCACGCAACGCCCGCTGGCCTCGTCGTGCGTGACGCTGGCACACAGATAAGGCAGCTCGCCATGCCGCGCGTTCGCGTAACCGGGCGACTGGATGACAGGTTTCAGCACCTGCCCGCGCGCATATCGGGCGGCCTGCGCGAAGGGGTGGAAGATGGTCTGCCGCCAGGCCAGGCCGCCGGGCTCGGTCATGATGGGCGCGATGACGTTGACCAGCTGGGCCAGGCAGGCGATCTTCAGCCGGTCCGCGTGGTTCATCATCATCGTCAGCATGCCGCCGACGAGCAGCGCGTCTTCCGCCGTGTAGACCTCTTCCAGCAGGCGGGGCGCCTCGGGCCAGCCGTCCTGCTTCATGTGCTGGCCATGGCGGGCGCGGTACCAGACGTTCCACTCGTCGAAGGACAGCATCAGCTTCTTGCTGGAACGCTTGCGCGCCGCGACCGCGTCGGCAATGGCGATCGTGTCCTCGATGTAGCGCGCGTTGGTCTCGATCTGCGCGAAGAAGGACTCGCTGCTCGTATCGCTTGGCGGCTTCACGAAATAGCTGTGCAGCGACAGGTAGTCGGCGACCTCGTAGCACTGCTCGAGCACCTGGTCTTCCCAGACGCCGTAGCTCGGCATGTCATAGGCCGAGGAGCCGCAGACCGCCAGGCGCACCGTGGGGTCCACCAGGCGCATCAGCTTGCCGGTCTCCAGCGCCAGGCGGCCGTATTCGGCCGGGGTCTTGCGGCCGATCTGCCAGGGCCCGTCCATCTCGTTGCCCAGGCACCAGAGCTTGATGCCGAGCGGCTCAGCGTGGCCGTGCTGGTGGCGCAGGTCCGAGAGCGCCGTGCCGCCCGGGTGGTTGCAGTACTCCAGGTAGTGGCGGGCCTCGTCCATGCCACGCGTGCCGAGGTTGACGCCGAACAGCGGTTCGATCTGCAGTGCGCGGCACCAGGCCATGAATTCATGCGTGCCGACCTGGTTGGTTTCGGTCGAGCACCAGGCCAGGTCCAGCCGGCGCGGGCGCTGCGCCTTGGGCCCCACGCCGTCCTCCCATCGATAGCCCGACATGAAGTTGCCGCCGGGGTAGCGCACCAGGGTGGCGCCGAGTTCGCGGGTCAGCTCCAGCACATCCTGGCGGAAGCCCTGCGCGTCGGCGCTCGGATGGCCGGGCTCGTAGATGCCGGTGTAGACGCAGCGGCCCAGGTGTTCGACGAAGACGCCGAACATCCGGCGGTCGAGTTCGCCGACGCGGAAATCGCGATCGACTTTGAGACTTGCCTTCATCGACGGGCTTTCTTCAGCGCGGTGTTGACCCGCTTCTCGACCGTGGCCTGCACCTCGGCCACCGGTTTGCTCGACAGCATCAGGTTCGCGACGTCCTCGCCGATCAGCAGCTCAATCGCGCGCTGCGTCGGCACATTGCCGGGCATGCCGACGCCGGTCTCGGTGATCTCGGTCAGACCGGCGCGCATCGGCAGCTGTTTGAAGGCGGCGCTGTCCGCCACCTGGCGGCTGACCGGCAGATGCCCGGTGCGCGCCCACTCGCCGCTGCGCGACCAGATGAACTTCAGGAACTTCAGCGCGGCCTGGTGATGGCGATCGCTCTTGGACCCGCCCTTGAACAGCGCCCAGGCATGGCCGTCGGCGAACACCGCCTTCTTGGCATACAGCTGCGGGAACGGCACGACCTCGTAGCCGCCGGCCAGCGCCGAGCCCGGCTTCTCGGACTCGCGCAGGAACTGGTCGATGGTCCAGGTGCCCACCAGCAGCACGCCGGCCTCGCCGTTCAGAAAGGCCTGGTTGGCAGCCGCGTAATCGAGGTGGGGCTTCACATGGCCCTCGGCGTACAGGCGCTGCATCAGCATCAGCGCGTTCGTCACCGCCGGCTGCTTCATGGCTATGGACTTGCCATCGTTCGCAAACAGCGGCGCGCCCTGCTGGGCGACCAAGGTCAGGAAGCTGCGGAAGTTCGCTGCCGTCTCGTTGGCCACCGCCCAGGCGAAGTAGGGCTTGCCGGTGCGCTGCTTGAACTGCTGAGCCTGCGCGATCAGCTCCTCGGGCGAGCGCGGCAGCCTGGCCTTGCCGCCCTGCACCAGCCCGGCCTGCTTGAACAAGCCGGTGTTCAGATGCCAGAGCCAGGCCCAGGTGTCGAAGGGCAAGGCATGGACCTCGCCACCGAAGGTAACGCCGCGGCGTGCGTGCTCGGTGAAGTCATCGACGGGGATGCCCAGGCGCGTGAAGTCATCGTCCAGCGGCAGCACCAGCTTGCGGCGCACGTAGTCGCCGAGGGCCGACTCGTGCATCACCGCGACGGTGGGGATGTCCTTGGCGACCAGGCGCGCGGTCAGTTGGTCGTAGTACGGGCCCCACTCGCCGATCTGCGTGCGCACGACGATGCCCTCGCCATTCGTCGCGTTGAACTCGTTGACCAGCGTGGTGATGATCCCGCACTCGCCGACGCCCTGGCTCGCATCGTTGACGGCGCCGAACTTGGATTCGCAGCTGCCGAAGAAGCGCATCAGGATGATCTCCGTGCGCGACGGGTCGTCGGGCGGCGGGCTGCAGGCGGCAAGCAAGGCCGCGGCGATGAGCAACAGTCTCTTCATCGCGACGACACCGCGCTCACCAGATGCTTCTGGAAGAACAGATAGAGCAGCAGCACCGGCGCGCCGGCGAACACCGCCTGCGCCATCAGAAAGCCCAGGCCCTCGGATTGCGCGAAGTTGGTCTGTGTGGACGCCAGCCCGCGCGTCAGGGTGTACATGTCCGGCTGCGTGGCGATGACCAGCGGCCAGAGGTAGTCGTTCCAGCAGGCGAGGAAGGTGAAGATGCCGAGCGTCGCCTGCGCCGGCAGGCTGAGCGGCAGGATGACGCGCACGAAGGTCTTCAGGCGCGAGGCGTTGTCCAGCAGCGCCGCCTCCTCCAGCTCCAGCGGGATGGCCTTGAAGTACTGCGTCATCAGGTAGACGCCGAAGGGCGCGGCCAGGCCCGGCAGGATCAGGCCGGCGTGCGTGTTCTGCAGGCCCCAGCTCGTGAACTGGTGGTGCAGCGGGATGAAGACCGACTGCGCCGGCACCGCCAGGCCGAAGAGCACGAAGGCGAACAGCCAGCGCCGGCCCGGGAACTCGCAGCGCGCGAAGCCGTAGCCGGCCAGTGAACTGAGCACCAGCACGCCGGCCGTCTGCAAGAGCGCCACCAGCGCGCTATTGCCCAGCCAGCGGAACACCGCCGAGGTGCCGAGGATGTCCAGGTAGTTGTCCAGCGTGTAGGGCGGCGCCAGGAAGACGTCGGTGCGCGCCATCAGGAACTCGTTGGGCTTGAAGGAGAGCGCCAGCACCCAGAGCAGGGGCAGCATCCAGGCCAGGGCCAGCAGGCAGAGCCCGGCCATCAGCAAGCGGTCGAACCAACCGCGACGCAGCAAGGGGTTCATGCCCTGCCCCCCTTCTTATCGCGCTCGATCCAGATCTGCGCCGACACCCCGACCAGCATGATCGCCAGCAGCACCTGCGAGGCGGCGGTGGCGTAGCCCAGCGACAGCTGCATGAAGGCCTGCTCGTAGATGAACTGCACGATGGGCCGGGTGCTGTTGTTCGGCCCGCCGTTGGTCATCAGCAGGATTTGCGGGAAGACCTGGAATTGGCGGATCAGCTCGATCAGCGCGACCAGCACGATGGCGCGTTTGAGACTCGGCAGCGTCACGCGCGTCAGCGTGCGCCAGCGGCTGGCGTTGTCCAGCGCCGCGGCCTCGTAGAGCTCGGCGGGGATCTGCTGCAGCGCCGACAGGAAGAGGATCATCGGCAGGCCGATGATCCACCACACGGTGATCAGCGCGACCGTCAGCAGGGCCAGGTTCTCGTCGGTGAGCAGCGGCAGCTCGGGCAGGCCCAGCGCCGTCAGCAGCTGCGGCAGCAGGCCGCGGCCCGGCATCAGCGCCAGCTTCCAGACCAGGGTGACCAGGGTCACCGAGAACACCGAGGCGCAGAAGAAGGTGGCGCGCAGCAGGAAGGCCAGCTTGCCGGGGCGGTTCAGGGCCAGCGCCAGCGACAGCGACAGGATGACGAAGATGGGCGTGCTGATCGCCACGAAGCGGATCGTGTTCCCCACCACCTGGCGGAACACCTCGTCGTCCCAGAGCTCGGCGTAGTTCGCCAGGCCGACCCAGAAGCTCTCGTTGGACAGCAGGTCGTGGTCGTGGAAGCTGATGAACACGCCCTTGAGCAGCGGCCAGATCAGCAGCGCGGCGTACAGCGCGACGAAGGGCAGCACGAAGAGCGCATAGGCCGGGCGCGAGGCGCGCAGGCCGACGGCGCTCATGCGGATGGCTCCAGCGCATGGTGCGCGCGGCCGCTTTCGTCGAACAGATGCGCCTCGTTGACGTCGACCGCCACGCCGATGCTTTCGCCCACCTCCGGCCGCACCCCGTCCAGGGTCACGATCAGCGCGCTGCCGTCGGCCAGCTTCAGGTGCGCCAGCGTGCGCTCGCCGAGGAACTCGACCATCTCGACGCTGCCCTGGATGGCGCCATCGGCCGCAGGGTGCAGGGTCTCGGGGCGCAGGCCCAGGCTCAAGGCTCCGGCCGGCAGACCGACCGCCGGCACGCGGGTGCGCAGCCGGCCACCGCCGGGCAGGGCGAGGACCGCAAAGCCCTCCTCATCCGCCGCGCGCTGCACCGGAACGAAGCCCATGCCCGGCGTGCCGATGAAGCCGGCCACGAAACGCGTGGCCGGTCGCCGGTACAGCTCGGCCGGCGCGGCGACCTGTTCGATGGCGCCGCCCTTCATGACGACGATGCGCGTCGCCAGGGTCATGGCCTCGATCTGGTCGTGGGTCACGAAGACCATGGTTGCGCCCAGGCGCCGGTGCAACTGCGCCAGCTCCAGCCGGGTGCGGCCGCGCAAGGCGGCGTCGAGGTTGGACAGTGGCTCGTCGAACAGGAAGATGCCCGGCTCCTTGACCACCGCACGGCCGATCGCCACGCGCTGGCGCTGGCCACCGCTGAGCTGCGTGGGCTTGCGCTCCAGCAGGGCATCGAGCTCCAGCATGCGGCCGGCCTCGGCGATGCGGCGCGCGATCTCGACTTCCTTCACACCGATATTGCGCAGCCCGAACGCGAGGTTGTCGCGCACCGACATGTGCGGGTAGAGCGCGTAGTGCTGGAACACCATGGCCAGGTTGCGCTGGCCGGGCGGCGCCTGGGTGACGTCCCGGCCGCCGATCAGGATGCGACCGCCACTCGCCTCCTCCAGCCCGGCGACCATGCGCAGCAGGCTGGTCTTGCCGCAGCCCGAGGGGCCGAGGAAGACGACGAACTCACCCTCGGCGACGTCCAGGGACAGGTCGGCGATGACCTGGGTGGCGCCGTAGCGCTTGCTGATGTTCTGGAGCTTCAGGCTGGCCATGGGTCAATCGTTCACAAGTTCGGGCCAGCCCTCGTCGGACCAGCGCAGCCGGGCCATGCGCAGGTGGGGCTTGCCGCCCTGCTCGGCGTCGTAGGCGTGGTGGACCATCCAGTCGCCCACCACATCCTGGTGTCCGGGGCCCTTCCAGCGCGCGCCGCCGGCCAGCAGCAGCGTGGCCCCGGCCTCCATCATGGCCTTGCCGTCACGGTCGAAGAACGGGCCCTCGACGGAGCGGGCGCGGCCGACGCGGATGTTGTACGTGCTGTCCACCCCGCGGCAGCACAGGTCGTAGGAGACGAAGAGGTAGACCCAGGCGCCGCGGCGCACGATCGTCGGCGCCTCGATGCCGCCCTTGCGCCGCGCGATGAAGCGCGGCTCGCCCCGCGGCCGCAAGGTGTCGGCGTCGAGCTCGCTCAGGCGGATGCCGCCCCAGAAGGAACCGTAGCTCAGCCACAGCCGGCCATCGGGTTCGGCGTGCAGATCGGCGTCGATGGCGTTGAAGTTGTCGCTCGCGCCGCTGGCCACGACCAGGCCCTCGTCGCGCCACACGCCGTCGGGCGCGTCGCTGCTGGCCAGGCCGATGGCCGACCGGTTCTTGCCGAAGCTGGAGATCGAGTACAGCACCCACACCCTGCCGCGATGGCGGAACAGCTTGGGCGCCCAGACGTCGAGCGCCCTGTGCTCGGGCACGGCCTGCTGCCACCAGGCGGGGGCCTGCTCGAACAGCGGCTTGAGCCGCTTCCAGGATTGACCGGCGTCGTCGGAGACCAGGCGTTGCAGCCCCGGCCCCGTCGTGAACACGAACCAGCGCGGGCCGTCGATCAGCAGGGTCGGGTCATGGGCCCCGGTATCGCCCTGCGGCTCGATGGCCTGCGCAGCGCGCGGCCAGAGCGCCAGGCAGAGCAGCGGGACGGCCAGGCAAGCGGCCCACCGAGCGGTCCAACAAGCGGTCCAAACAGCGCCCCTGCGCGCGCTCATCAGCGGCCCCAGCGCAGCACCAGCGGGTCGAGCCGGCGCGCCGCATCCAGCAGGCCGGCGCGCACCTCGGGCGTCATCTCGGGGAAGGGGTGGCGCGGTGCGTCGCAACGGATCACACCGCCCTCCTTCATCAGGGCCTTGGCGCTGAGGATGCCGCCCTGGCGGTTCTCGTAATTGATCAGCGGCAGCCAGCGCCCGTACTGGCGCACGGCCTCCTCGCGGTCGCCACGGTGGAAGGCGTCGAAGATCAGCCGGATGCCGTCCGGATAGGCGCCGCCGGTCATCGCACCGGTGGCGCCGGCGTCCAGGTCGGCCAGCAGGGTGATGGCCTCCTCGCCGTCCCAGGGCCCCTCGATGGCGGCACCGCCGACGCGGATCAGCTCGCGCATCTTGCTGGCCGCACCCGGCATCTCGAGCTTGAAGTACTTCAGGTTCTGCAACTGCTGGGCCAGGCGCGCCAGCAGCGCCACCGACAGCGGCGTGCCGGCCACCGGCGCGTCCTGCACCATGATGGGAATCGAGATCGCGTCGTTCAGCCGGCGGTAGAAGGCCTCGATCTGCGCCTCGGACACGCGGAAGGTCGCACCGTGGTAGGGCGGCATGACCATCACCATGGCCGCGCCGAGCTGTTCGGCCTGGCGGCTGCGCTCGATGCAGATCTGCGTGCTGTAGTGCGTGGTGGTGACGATCACCGGCACGCGACCCGCCACCTGCTCCAGCATCACCCGGGTCAGGGTCTCGCGCTCGGCGTCCGAGAGCACGAACTGCTCGGAGAAATTGGCCAGCAGGCACAGGCCGTTGGAGCCGGCGTCGATCATGAAGTCGATGACGCGGCGCTGACCGTCCAGGTCCAGGGCGCCCGCGGCGTCGAAGACGGTCGGAACGACCGGAAACACCCCCTGATAGGGACGGGATGCGATGCTCATGGCGCGGCCTCGTGAAGGATGGCGACCGGCCTTCGGTCGCGACGGATCGAATTAAAGTATGACTATTACAGCCTCGTCACGCGGGTAAACCCGGCGTTTATCGGCAACATTCGCTAAATAGTATGACTAATAATTCGCCGCCCGGAGAACCCACCATGCCCGCCTACGCCACTTACCCGAGCCTGCAGGACCGCGCCGTGCTGATCAGCGGCGGCGCCACCGGCATCGGCGCCACCCTGGTCGAGACCTTCGCCGCGCAAGGCGCGCGGGTCGGCTTCATCGACCTGGCCGAGGCCGCCGGCCACGCACTGGCGCAGCGCCTGAGCGGCGCGCGCCATGCACCGCGCTTCGTTGCCGCCGACCTCACCGACATCGACGCGCTGCGCGCCGCCATCGCCACCCTGCGCGCGCAGATCGGGCCCATCGAGGCGCTGCTCAACAACGCCGCCAACGACCGCCGCCACGCCATCGAGGACACCACCCCGGCGTCCTGGGACGCCGGCATCGCCGTCAACCTCAAGCACCAGTTCTTCGCCGCCCAGGCGGTGCTGCCCGACATGAAGGCCGCCGGCGCCGGCTCCATCGTCCACTTCGGCTCGATGAGCTGGTACGTCAAGCAAGGCGGCATGCCGGCCTACACCGCCAGCAAGGCGGCCGTGCAGGGCCTGACGCGCGGCATGGCGCGCGATCTCGGCCCCTGGGGCATCCGCGTCAACACCCTGGTGCCGGGCTGGGTGATGACCGACAAGCAGCTCAAGGAGCGCATCGACGAGCGGGCGCGTCAGGACATCGAGCGCGGCCAATGCATCAACAAGCCGCTGATGCCCGAGCATGTGGCGCAGCTCGCGCTCTTCCTGGCCGCCGACGACAGCCTGATGTGCACCGGCCAGGACTTCATCGTCGACGCCGGCTGGGTCTGAGCATGCTGAGCCATAGCCTGTTCGGTCGGCTCGGCGACGGACGCCCGGTTCACGAGTACGTGCTCGACAACGGCCTGGGGCTGTGCCTGCGCGTGCTGGACTACGGCGGCATCGTCCGCGAGCTGTGGGCGCCCGACGCCGCCGGGCGCAGCGCCAACCTGGTGCTGGGCTTCGACGCGCTGGGCGACTACCTGGCGCGCAATCCCTACTTCGGCGTCATCGTCGGCCGCTACGCCAACCGCATCGCCGGCGGCCGCTTCGGGCTCGACGGTCAGACGCACACCCTGCCGGCCAACGACGGCGGCCACTGCCTGCACGGCGGGGCCGCGGGCTTCGGCTGCCAGCTCTGGAACGCCGCGCCCGACACGCCGCGCGAGGGCGAGGCCGTGGCCCTGCTGCTGCGCCACCGCAGCCCGCAGGGCGACCAGGGCTTCCCCGGCACCCTGGACGTGAGCGCACGCTACGCGCTGTCGGCCACCGAGAACGCCTGGCGCATCGACTACCAGGCCCACACCGACCGGCCGACCGTCGTCAACCTCAGCCACCACGGCTACTTCAATCTGGCCGGCCAGGGCAGCATCGAGGGGCACGAGCTGATGCTGCCGGCCTCGCGCTACACCGAGGTCGATGCGTCGCTGATCCCGCTCGGCCATGCCGCGGTGGACGGCACGCCCTTCGACTTCCGCCGCCCCACGGCCATCGGCACGCGCCTGCGCCAGCCCCACCCGCAACTGCTGCGCGCCAAGGGCTACGACCACAACTGGCTGCTCGACGCGCCGGCCGACGGCAGCCTGCGCCTGGCCGCACATGTGCACGAGCCGACCAGCGGCCGCACGCTGGAACTGCACAGCAGCGAGCCCTGCCTGCAGTTCTATTCCGGCAACTTCCTCGACGGCAGCCTGAGCGACGGACGCCGCGTGTTCCGCCAGGGCGACGGGCTGTGCCTGGAGACCCAGCACGCCCCCGACTCGCCCAACCATGCGCCGGCTCCCGACTGGCCCTCCACCGTGCTGCGACCGGGCCAGACCTACCGCAGCAGCACCCTGCACCGCTTCGGCGTGCGGGCCTGAACCCCCGCCCGGAGCCGCCGATGGCCGAACTGCAATTGCGCCTGGTCCAGCAGGCCGAACTCGGCGAGGGCCTGCAATGGCATGGCCCGAGCGGGCGCTGGTGGTGGACCGACATCGAGGGCCGCAGCCTGCAGGCCTGGACGCCCGGCGACAGCGGCCTGCTGGTGTGCCGCCTGCCCGAGCGCTGCGGCAGCTTCGCCTTCACGCGCAGCGGCCGTCTGCTGCTGGGCCTGGCCAAGCGCCTGGCGCTGGCGGAACTGGCGGATGCGCGGGCCTGCGGCAGGCTCGATCTGCAGCCGCGCACCCTGGTCGAGTTGGAGCCCGAGCGGCCCGACACGCGCTGCAACGACGGGCGCTGCGACCGCAGCGGCGCCTTCGTGTTCGGCACCCTGCACGAGGCCGCTGCCCGCCAGCCGATCGGCAGCTTCTACCAGTACAGCGCCCGGCACGGCCTGCGCCGGCTGGCGCTGGGCGGCGTGGCCATCGCCAACGCCATCTGCTTCAGCCGTGACGGGCGCCGGATGTTCCACGCCGACACCCTGCAGCGCAGCATCCGCGTGTGCGACTACGACAGCGACAGCGCGCGCGTCGGCACGCCGCACGACTTCGTCAAGCCGGCCGGCGGCGCCGGCTGGCCCGACGGCGCGGTGGTCGACGCCGAGGACGGCCTGTGGAACGCCGAGTGGGGCGGCGCCAGCGTGGCCCGCTACGCGCCCGACGGCCGGCTGCTGGCCCGCCACACCCTGGCCGCGCCGCACGCCAGCTGCCCGGCGCTGGGCGGGCCGGCCGGCAACGAACTGCTTGTGAGCAGCGCACGCCAGGACCTCGACGCCGCCGCGCTGGCGGCCCATCCGCAGTCCGGCAGCCTGTTCGGCCTGCGCCTGCCCGGCGCGCTGGCGCTGCCCGAGCCCTTGTTCGACGACGCAGGGCTCTGAGAGCGAACGCTGGCGCAAGCGGTGGGTTTGCCGCGACGCTGTCGCGTCCAGGCCCGCTGCGCGGTCCTGACCGAACCCATGCGGTGGCGCAAGCGGAGATTCCAACTCAGGGAAGGCGTCAACCCTCGCGGGCCCCAAGTTCCAAGAGCATCGACGACCACCTCACGTGGCGCAGCGTTGCTGCCGCCGGAACGCAGCAGGCGTACCACCCGCTTCGCGCCGGAAGAACTTGCCGAAATTGGTGGCCTCGTCGAACCCCAGCTTTTCGGCAATCGTTGCGACGGACAGGTCCGTGTGCACAAGCATGCGTTTCGCTTCCAGAACGACGCGCGCCGCAATGAACGACTTGGCCGTCTTGCCCGTCGATGCCGTCACGGCACGGGTCAAGCTCTTTTCGGTGTAGCCGAGTCGGTCGCAATAGTCGGCAACCTGATGCCATTGCGCGAAGCGCTCCTCCACCAGTTGCTGAAAGCGCTGGAAACGTTGCAACGCCGGCGACATCACGGGCTGTTGACCTTGTTGCCGGCCTTGCAGGATGCACAGACGGGTCAGCAGCGCGTGCAATTGGTGGCGCAGCAGTGCATTCACGTCGTCGAGTGGGGCTTCGAGATGTGCATCGGCGCTCAACTGCTCGATCGCACGCGTCACGGTCCGTAGATCCTTGCCGCTCAAAGCCAGGTGATGCGGCAGCCTTTCCAGATCGACCGCGAGCGTGAGACCGCGCATCGCGCTGGAGACGGGCAGAACGAACTCGGGACGAAACAGCACGTTCCAGCCATCCCAACCGTCTTCGTGGCCGTAGTTGTGGGCCTGGCCCGGCCGCAACACGAGCAGTGACCCGGGTGCGCACTGGATCGGTTCGAAATCAAGCACCTGGGTGCAAGAGCCCTGCGTGACGAGCACCAGCGTGTGGAACTCGTATTGGTGGGTCGTCAGCACCTCTTTTCCGCCTCGCTGCCGCAGTTCGGACATCGAGAAGGCCTCGAGGTCCAAAGGGTAGATGGCCCGGGGCAGATAGCCCAGGCGCTTGATGGGTGTGCTCATCGTTGCGGGACCGTCGTGCGGATCGAAGACCAATCAAGTCCCGTTTCTACCAGCCTATGTCCATCTTTGGCCTTTCACTTTGAATTTTTTGTCCCAAAATAATCCTCCTTGAACTTTTGCTTTGCGGGCCGTAGAGCCCGCAGACAGCCGCTGGCTCGCCGGGACGAGCCTCTCGCTCGGACGGGCAGACAAGCCGTGCACGAACCCGCCATTTCCATCACCCCCCCATCCAAGAGGAGCTATCCATGAACAACATCGACATCGCCAAGGCGTACATCAAGGCGGTACAGACCGGCGACCAGGCCACGCTCGGCAGCCTCATCGCGGCCGACGTGATCTGGCACCAACCTGGCAACAATCAGTTCTCTGGCACGCATCGCGGCATGGCCCTTGTCGGACCGATGCTCGGCAGGATGATGGAAGTCTCGAAGGGGACGTTTGCGATCACCCGCGCCGACCACTTCATGGCCAACGGCGATTGGGTGGCCATCACGCTGGAGTTCGCCGGCGAAGTCAATGGCCTCAAGCTCAATCAGCCGGGTGTGGACCTCATCCGCATCGAGGGCGGCAAGGTCGTCGAAGTCCGCCTGTTCTCCAGCAACCAGGCCCAGGAGGATGCGTTCTGGGGTCGCTGATTCAGCGCTTCACCCAGGTCGTGTGGGGTCCACGCACAGCCAAGTCCTGTTTGTCCGGCCGCTGAAGCGCAAGGGCCGCTGCAAACGCCCGAGGCAGGGCTGTGGCGCTCGGCCTATCCAGGCGCAATCAGGCGCCAGGCCCGCCCCGGCCCGGAATGCGACGCCCTTGACGCAAGCGGTGAGATTGCCGCGACGCTGTCGCGTCCAGACCCGCTGCGCGGTCCTGACCGAACTCAATCGGTGGCGGAAGCGGTGAGATTCGAACTCTTATCTGAACCAAAAGTTCGAGTTGCTCACGATGTGACTGAGTGAAGTCACGTCATTTATATGTTGCACATTTGTGCATCAAGCGATTTCGTGCCTTGAGCTTGCCCTGCTGAAGGGGGCAGGAGTGCATGAGGCGGTCTTCGATGTGCTGGCCTACGAGCCGATGTAGAGCTGCGGCACATTTGCCAGTCCGTCTAGCCGAGCAGCCTCGCGTCGGCTGCGCTCGTGCCTTTCGAGCTCCTGCTGAATCTCCGTCTGACTGGCAGCGACATCTGCGCGGGCCTTCTGGAGCCACGCGTTTTGCTTGGCAAGGCTGTCCTCGAAAACCTTTTTGAGCTCGGCGTTACCGGCAGAGTCAATCTTGCGCTGTGTTTCCGCCACATCCAGTTCGTGCCTCCGCACGGCTTGCGAGGCCGATTCCAGCTTGCGCTGGGCGCTCTCAAGGAAGTACTTGAATGGAGAAGAGCGGTCGATGTTGCAACGCTTCATCTGGCCGTCCACTTGGACAAGAAGCCACTCGATTCCTTCGTCAGGAATCCGGTAGTGGACTCGCCCCCATACGGTCATGTTCGGACGCGGAGTAAGGTCGTCGTCGAGCCACTTGTCCCGAGGTATCTGTTTGAAGAACTGAAGGGTCATCTTCTTACCGTCAACACGAAGAGTGCTGACAGTGACGACCTTGTTCCCGACAAGAGCCTCCAGGTGGTCTTCAGGGGCAGCGCTCGTCATGCGGACTGCGAGCGCTCAAGTTGGAACCGACGAGCTGGTGCTGTGGGCGCAACCGCCTGCACCACTTGTTTTGAACTGCAGGGTGGGCACATTAGCTTCGCCTTACCAATGGCCTATTTGAGCGCCACCCGAAGATTTCCGCTCTGCAGTTCAGTCGACTCAACCTTTCGGTCGAGGCAGACGGCCTGGCAGGCCGACTTGCTGACGATGCCTTCCGAGCCGTCACGGGCGACTTCGAAATAGCAGGTGTGGCCCGCAGCTCCGTACTTAGCTGGAATTGAGGTGTCGCTATCAGCAATCCGATAGCTCACCGAAGCGCGCTGCGCATCCTCCGGAGCGTAGGAGAAGTTGTCTTCAACCGTCGCGGGCTGTAGGGCGGCAGAGAACTTGTCCAACCCAGGACATGCCGCTCGCAGCGCAGGCCACTTCTGCGCAACAAGGGCCGCACCTTCTGCCGAGGCCTTCGACTCGGTGGGCAGCGCTAGCGTCTTGGCGGGCGGCGCAGATTTGTCAGAGCAGGCAGCGATGACGAGGCAGACCGTCATCGAAGCTAAGAGAGGCACGCGGTTTTTCAAGTTGGACTCCCAATCTGGCGCGGTTCCATCGTAGGTGCGGGATGCGGCCGCAGAAAGCGCGGAACAGAGTCGCAGGCGCTTGTTTAGGCAGGGCTCCAGCGCTTGAAGACACACCAGGCTTGCAGGCACCCCGAGTCGCACGAGGTGTTGCGAGTTGACGCTGCCGAGTAGAAATTCGGGAAGTGCGAGATTCGAACTCGCGGACGACTTGCGCCGTCGCTGGTTTTCAAGACCAGTGCCTTAAACCACTCGGCCAACTTCCCAGACCACAGTGTATGAGGTGTGTTTATCTCGCCGGTAGCGAGCATGCGAGGGCAAAGCCTGGCCGCCTAGTCGGAAGCGGGCTGAGGGTGCGGTGAGGAGAGCATGTTCGCGAGGGTCAGGTCCAGAGCAACCTCTCGCGTCTGAGCACGAGGCAGAGCCCGAACCGCTGCCTTCGCTGCCACCTCGTCTCCAACTAGCAGCACCTGCCGCTGCGCGCGGGTGATGGCGGTATAGACCAGAGTCCGGTCCAGCAGCCGGTGGCCGGTGAGGGGCACAACAATTCGGGGCCACTGAGAGCCTTGCGCCTTGTGCACCGTAATCGCGTAGCCGAGTTCGATGTCGTCCAGCATCTCGGGTGTGATGGGACGGCGAACACCATCGTCCCAGTCAGCCCATGCCAAGGTCTTGGCCGTCTCCTCGCCTTCAGCGCTGGTGTAGGGGCCAGGCTCAGAAATGATTTCCGTCACGACGCCGAGAGAGCCGTTTTGCAGCCCACGGTCCCAAAGATTCCGGGTGCAGAGAACCGGGTCTCCCAGGTTGATGCCGACGCGGGCGTAGGCGCCATGTTGGTCATCCCACACCAACATGGGTAGGGCCCCGTTGCTGAGCTCGACTTGGCAAAGAGCATTGATGGACTTTGTTCCATCAGGCCCGCCTCTGCGGCCGCAGAGGATTTGGGTACTGAGGGGCTCTTGCCTGTAAAGCTCAAGCACCTTCTGGGGGATGAGCTCGTCAGTGCAAGGCAGGAACGCAATCGGCTGTGCGGGGTCGCTCGACATGGCCGGCCATCGCCCCTCCCTTACTTGCGCTGCAGCGGCAGCGATGTCGCCACCGTAACGCTTGACGACGGTCAGCCGAGCGACGGGAACCTCTGGCACCTGGGCGAGGGCGTGCAGTACGAGGCCAGGGCCAACCGGCATGAGTTGGGCCGTGTCACCCACCAGCACCAAGCGAGGCAGGCTGCCAATCAAAGAGCACAGCCGGCTCATGGTGATGATGTCGACCATGCTGGCCTCATCAACAACGATTGCGCAACGGTCGTTCGCGTCGTCGCTCTTCCAGGTTCGGAGGAAGCTGGCAAGCGTAAGCGCCGGGCGCCCGGTTGCCTCTTGCATCCGCTTGGCGGCACGACCCGCCAGGGCGACTTGCACGACCTGGACTCCGACACGGTCGTACAACTCGTAGAGCACTTTCAAGACGGTCGTTTTGCCCACGCCAGCGCCACCCGTGATGAGTGCTATGCGCTTTGCTGCGGCCAACTGGATAGCTTGCCGCTGGGGCGTGTTCAGCTCTATCCCCTCCGTCTTTTCATAGGCGAGAAGGAGCTGCTCAAGAGCCTCGTCGGGCATGAGCGGCTCTGCCGTTGCGACAACGCGCTCTACGACCGCTTGGGCAACTTGGCGCTCCATGACCATGGCAGCCAAGGGTTGCAATCCGTGGGGGCCCACAACAAAGCAGCCGCTGGCATGACCTTGCTCGATGGCTTGCGGAATCAACTGCCGCCAACGCAGCGCTTTGGTTTGAGAGCCCAGAACACCACGCAAATAGTCCTCTAGCCGGGAGGAAAGAGCAGTGGTGTGCCCTGCGGTGAAGATGCGGTAACAGGCTTCCTCGATGGCGCCTTGCAGCCGTCTTGGGTCGTCCAGTGCGACCCCGAAGTGCTGTCGTGCCAGTGAGTCAGTCTGGCGCCACGAAGCACAGAAGCTGAGGAGTCGATATGGGTCTTCCTCAAGCTTCTCAGCCGTTTCGGCGCCGAAGAACTGGAGCAGCTTGCGACCGATAGCGATGTCGAAGCCTTGAGATTGGAGCCATTGCAAGGTGCGGCTGTTGCCTACCCGAGCCCACGCGTCGACCACCTGAGCCGCACTTTCGGGCGTCAAGACCTTCGCCAGGGCAGATGTGTCGCCCCGGTCAAGCAAGTGATAGAGCCGCTCGCCGAATGCGCTCCACAGCTTCCGCGCCTTGACCTGACCTATGCCGGCGAAGGCCGGGTTCTCAGCCATGAAGGTAACCAGGTGCTCTCCGGACGGTCGCACCTGTACCGTGCTTGTTGCCTCCACTTGAATCTCAGATATCTCGAAGCCGTTGACCTCTAGGCTGCGCGTTGAACTTTCCCCGCTCACCTGCAGCCATTGACCACGCTCCACGACCAGGCCGCTCAGTACTGAGGCGCTCGCCACCACGGCGTAGTACCTCGTCGCATCGTCTGCCAGCCCATCAGCGCCAATGGGCTTAGCTGTGAAGATGCAGCCGCCGAACCCTTTAGGGTTCTGGCTCCGAATTGCGGTGACCCTGACGGTCTGGTCGACTATCAACGGGGCAGTCTCCCTGTGTGCGTCAAGGCGTCTTGCAGGAGGGTGAACTTCTCCAGTAGCCGCTTGACCTCTGCCAACTCAGCCTTCAGGCCCGCGTTCTCTTGCTCAAGCCGCCGCACACGTTCTGCGTCCAGCGCAGCGCGCACCTGGCCGGGTTGACGGACCAATGGCTTTGGGGGTGAGCCTGGTTCCGGTAAGGCGGCCGGCGGCAAGATGCCGCGACTTCGCAGACCGTCCTCAAGCTCGCGGAGCGCCGCCTTGACTCGCGGGTTCTGGTCCAGCACGGACTTGGCGAAGCCGCACTCGATGGCAATCTCCTTCCGCGCGAGCACACCACGGTTCGCCATCTCCCTGAAGTCGGCATCCGTCTTGGACTGGGCCCAGGCCTGAAAGGTCGCAAAGTTGGTCTCCGAGAGTTGCTTGCCGTTAGCCACGAGACTTCCCCTTTGCTGAAGACAGTTGCTTGAGCTGTTGTAGGTGGGGCAGCGCTTGGTTCTGCTCTATCCACGCACAGAAACGGCCGACTCGGTCCGGCCCTGCCACCAGCCTCTCCGATGGCCGCGCGGCCAGGTCGTGCAGCTCTCGCTTCTCAAAGTCGAGGTGGAGGAAGTCCTGGAGGCGGGTGAGTAGCGCTGCCATCACAACCGCCAAGTCAGCGAAGGCAAGTTCGCCTTCCCTAGATGATTTGGATTCCCCCGAGCCCTCGGCGTGCGCCGTTCGCGCGCCCACAGCCCGGAGCTCCTCGCGGAGCTCTGAGGCCTCAAGCTTTGCCGCAGCGAGCTTCGCCTGCAGCAACGCTGGGTCCTCGGTACTGTCCGGTGCCCGCGCTACCGCACCCGGCTGGCCGGCAATGTGGGCAAGGATGAGCGCCTTGTACTTCGCATTCCGGGTAAGGGTTGTCCGATGGACCTGAAGCCGGTCCGAGAGGTAAGCGGCCAGCAAGCCGGGCGTTTTGAACTCCAACTTCCTCTTACGACACAGCTGCAGCTCATGAGTGAGCAGCGGCAGGACGTGCGCCGAACGCTCATCATTGAACTTGGCCAGGTTCGCAGCACCTCGTTTAGAGCCCATCCACATCTCCTGGAGGCAGAAGCTCTTGGGTGGGAGCTTGCGCGGAAGTGACAGCCCTAGATGCAGCCTCCAGCGACAGGCCTGTCGCCTTCATCATTACCGCGAGCATCTTGGCTGCGTCAGAGACCGCCGACGACATATCGCTGTCCCAATCAATGGCAGGCTGTCCGGTCCCGGCAAGCAGCCTGCGCTTGACCTGGCTGGCTGCCAACTGCACTTGTGGGGTGGTCATGCTCGGATAGGCATTGCTGTCAGCGATTCGTTGGAGCATGAGATGCGCCACATTGGTGGAACGCGACACGCGCAGCAGGTGCCGCCTGACGACCTCTGGCTGTTCAACCAGCAGGTCCGGACCGTCTGCATCGCCAGCAGGGGCGGGAAGGCTGCTCAGAAGCTCTTCACTCAACTGCCAGCCCAAATACTCATTCGCGTCAAGTTCCAGCTCATCCCAGAGCGCGTCAAGGGCTGCAACGGGTTCTCCACTCGCTTCCATCGCCTTGTAGCGACCGTGCAAGAAGCGGATTCGCTCAAGCAGCTGATTGCGCTTCGCAGCGATGGCGGGAGCATGGTCAACACACCTCATTGCGAGTGGGCAGCAGCCACACCGGCGAGGCGCGCCAACGCGCTCAATGATGTCGCTGGGGCACTCTTCTCCAACAGGACAGACGTGGGTCTCGCGGAACCTGATGCGCGACATCGGTCCCTCCCGAAGCAACTGCAGGCCTTCGTCTGGCCCCAGGCTGTCTTCTGTCGACCACAGCCTCAGGCCCGGCATGAACTTGAAGACCTTGATGGCGGCAGTTCGGTCCTTCGTGAAGCTTCGAACCAGAGCGCTGTCCGGCATGTCAGCCCGCACGTGGACCTCAGAGTCCTTGTCGAACTGGAGAAAGTCTTGGTTCTGCGCGACGTCGCTTTCTTTCAGGCGTTCCTGCAAGTCTTCAATGGATGGCTTGGTGTAGTGGGCGGTGACGACTTCGCTGTTATGCCCAAGCAATTGCGCCGAATCGGTGAGGGACAGGATGCCTCTGCGGTTCGTCGCGAACGTTGCGCGGCAAGCGTGAGGCGTGTGTACAGCCAGAACACTCAGCGGACAGTAGAGCGTTCCGTCCGGCCGCTGCCGGACGGCAGGCTCATTGTTCGGCGCCTTAGTGGCGGCCAACGTGTAAAGCGCAACGTGGCGTTCCCCGGTTACGGCTCGATAGAAAGCTTCGAATCCAACCATGAGACGCCGCCACTTGTCGGCGTATGCGGTGTCAGATATCGGACCCCCGGCGGTCGTTGACCGGAACAGTGGCTCGATAGGAGCGAAAGGGGTGTCAGGCGACCCTTCATAGTTCACTGGGCCAAATGCGTCTGCGTCTGCGAAAAGGTCTTGGAACCTTTCTTGCCGTTGAAGAAGGTCGCGAACGCGATAGACCACATAGGCAATCCATGGTTCTTCCCTGGTCTTGTCGGTGTTGACGAACAGCGGGAACGTGTAGCTCTCCCCTGAGACCCTTCCGGCCTCTCGGCGCCACTGACGCCTATCGAGCCACTGAACGGACTGAGCGCGAAGGCCGGTTTCGACTGAAACGAGCAGCAGGCGGAGGGCTGTGCAGTGCGGCACGAATACCGTCCTCGGCTCTTGGCCGGGACTCGTCTTGAGCTGCCGTTCCCTCCATTCGAAGACGTTCGGAACCTCGGTAAGTGGAACTCTCTGTGCACGGTGCTTGACAGCCACGTCGCGGATGCCGAATTCCGCCAGGGAGAGCGAAGGTCGCGCCAGCAGCGACTGTGCGCCTACAGACAGGCGGTTCTCGCAGGCCAGCTTTTCTAGCTCCATGCCCACCTCCTCAACGGCGTAGCAATAGAACAGGAGGTAGCTGTAAACGTTCTTCGGGATGACCTCTTTGTTGGTCTTGCTTCGAGCCTTGATGCGCGGGGCGTCGAAGTCCGTGTTCAGGGGGCTTCGGAACCCTGCGCCAGCGATGCGCTCGTCGTCAGCAAAGTGGGTTTCCAGGAAGGTGAAGAAGAGGCTGAGCTGGTGAACAGCAATGGCCTGACTCTCTTTGCTTTCCCTGCGCCAACTGATGACTTCCAGGAGCGTTGCCGGAAACTCGTCCAAGGACTCGTCAGTGTGCCTAGAGACGAACGCAAAGCGGCTTAGCTCCCTTGGGCTTGAGGGAACCCCGACCTTGGGCTGTTGGGCGAGCTCTCGCCACCAGGGCAGATAGAAGAAAAGGTAGTCCGCCAAAAGGTTCAGGACTGCCCGTGCTTCGCCGTCGCTTCTGTAACCTTTGACATGAGTTCGATGGTGGATGTACGCCCGCATCGCCTCAATCCAAAGAGGCGCTGCTGTGGAGACGTCGACATGCTCTCGACCCGCGTACACCAAGTTGTCGCGGTCGGACCAGTCAGCCATCTTTCGATGTGCCTTCTGCAGGCCGACGAAGTTCAGTCGCAGGCCTTCATGCCCGGCTTCTGCCGAGGGGTCCGGCAATTGCCGAGGCTTTTCCTCTCCTCTTGTGTGGCGCCCGCCTCGTCCTATCCTTGGGCGACGTTCGCGTATGGGCTCCGAGTAGTTCGCGAAGTCCGTGTCTACGCATGCTCCCGACAACGACCACCGGGAGTACCTGGCGAGGTCGGCGGAGTCGTATTGAAGATGGGAGCCAAACTTTTGAATCGCTTGCGCGGCGAGGATGGTGAAGGGGAGCTGCGCACCACCCGCAATCACGACTGAAGACTTCTGACTTTGGTAGAGCCGTGATGCCCGGTGCAGAGCAGAAAGGTCAATGAGGGTGATGTCTTCTGGGGCGCGCCAGTCGGTAGTCCACAGAAGCCGAGGGCCGTAGTAGTACAGGCGCCGCGAGTCTGCTGCGCCAGCATCTGGGGCTTGGCTGGTGGGGTCATAGCTCTTGAGCCAATCAAGCAGAGGATGGTCAAAAAGCTGGACGGGGAAGTGCGGGCCTACCGTGAATGTCGTTGGAAGCAGCACGGCCCCCTGTCTCCATAGCTCGACCAGCATCAGCTTGAGTCCTCGCCGGAGTGATGGCAGTCCGTGAGCGGAGACGGTCGACTCAACCAGGTATCTCATCAGCGCCTGCCGCGCTTCACGATTCCCGACGTTTCGGGAGTCGCCTTGGTTCGCGTCGAAGCAGGCTGCCACGAACTCTTCGTCCAGCCTCACCCCACTCGTCTGGTTGTGCCGTCCCAGCAGTCGATAGAAAGCGAAGTTTTGAATGTCGAACGTGGAGACTTTGGCGAGCTGCGCTTCAATCAAGCGAACGGCGGTTGCAATCGCTGCCTGGACGGCATCATCAAGCGCCTGACCCTGCAGCAGGACGATTGGGCGTTCCGTGGTGTTAATCACCGGATACCCCCAAGTGCTTCAACACTGCTAGGGGCAACAGTGCGCGCTCAGATTCATCCAAACCCAGCATCGCTTCGTCAGACTGTTGAAGCTTGGTCATGAGGCGGTCCGCCTTCCTTCTGGCGTACTTGGCGGTTGTTGAGACGTTCTGATGGCCCATCAACATCTGAACGTCGGCGACGTCTAGCCCGAAACGCCCCCGAGCGGGGTCCACTGGATAGTCGTTGTGCATGTAGACGCCATACAGGTGACGGAGCGAATGAAGGGTCCAGTTGGCCTTTCCGTGCGGGAGGGGCACATTTGCCCTTGCAACTGCAGCCTTGAAGGGCTTGTTCAATGCGGTGTCACTGCAATTGACCAGCGGTTGGCCACGCCTGTGGTGCTCGACGTACTGGAAGAGGAACTGAGGCTGACCAGGCTGGAAGGCGGGCACGAACTCGTCCTCCAGGTACCTGCGAAGGGCGAAGAAGAATTGCTGCCTGAGCGGCGGGAAGAGATAGGTCGCCGCCATGGTTCGCCCCTTGAAACGGGGCTGACCTTGCACGAGAAGCGGCAAAGCGAAGCGTCGGCGGGCAGGGTCAACTACGAAGACGCGCTGCTCATCGAAATCAACGTCGGAAAGCAACAGGTTCTTTGCTTCGCTACTGCGAATCCCTGACGCTGCGAGAAGAAGCCAGAGGGCCTTATCTCGCCAACTGGTTGCTGCCTCAAGCAGACTCGGGACATACGCGAGCGGGAAGTCGAGGTTCCGTGTGTCGACTTGCGGCTTGTCGCCGGGCAGCGCCAGCTTCCTCGGCCTTCTGATTCCCTTAGGCGCAAACTTTGCGACGCTACCGAGCATCGAGTTCTGGCGCATGCGAGCAACTTCACGAGTTGGCAGCTCAACGTTGCCATCGACTGCTCGAACCAGCTGACCGATGTGGTCGGCTGGAAGCCCAAGGGCCTTGGCTCGCTCAAGTTCCTGGCGAGCCAGCGTTTCGGATAGGACGAGAAAGCGGTTGACCGGCGCTAGCGTGTTCGAAAAGCTACCCGGCTGCAGGCGTTCCCAGGCTAGGCCGCGTGCGACGTCTACAAGCCAAGCGTCAGCTGGCGGCGACCCACGGGCTTCAATCCGCTTGACCAGGCCTTCGGAGCCATCGCGGAGTAGTTGGGGGTAGGCCTCCACTGCTTCGTTCAGCCGCCGGGCAGTGACGCCAGTCGACGAGAGTGCGCCGACCTCAAAGAGGTAGTCGATGAAGCGAGACACCACCTCGACGTATCGCTTTTGTGTGCGCTCTGACAAGTCCGCAATCTGCGCGCAGAACACATCGAACGATTCGATGGCTTCGCCATTCAACGCGTTGAGCCGCCAGGAGATGCGACCGTGGCGTGATGTCTCAGTGCGAATGACGTTCTTTAAGGCCAAGTGCGTGCAGGAAGTGCCATTGGTAGACAGCCTACCAATTAGATGCACACCGTGCAACTACGCAGAGAGGACCTGTATCACAATGACGACGCACCGAGATGGTGGTCTTGATTAGATGCACAGGTTCTTGGTCTGGATAAGAACTCACGGAGGGCGTCAGCCCTCGCTGGTTTTCAAGACCAGTGCCTTAAACCGCTCGGCCACGCTTCCACGACGGGCCGCCATTCTCACATTGAGCCGGGTCGCTGCGAGGCCTCACAGCGCACCTGCACGATCTCGCGGCGGCCGCCGTCGATGCGCGCGGCGCTCAGGCAGCCGCCCCAGACGCAGCCGGTGTCCAGTGCCAGCAGGTCGGCGCGATCGACGAGGCCCAGCGTGCTCCAGTGGCCGAAGGCGATCGGCTGGCCGGCGCTGCGCCGGCCCTTGGCCTCGAACCAGGGTCGCAGCCCGGGCGGCGCAGGGCCTGAACCGTCCTTGGCCTTGAAGTCCATGCGCCCGGCAGCGTCGACGAAGCGCAGCCGGGTGCAGGCATTGATGACGACGCGCAGGCGGTCGGCGCCCTTCAGGCGTTCGTCCCAGGCGGCGGGCTTGTTGCCGTACATCTGCGGCAGGAAGTCGCGCCAGCCGGGGCCGCCCATCAGCGCCTGCAGCTCGGCGCCCAGGCGCAGGGCGTCGGCCACGTCCCAGCCCGGCAGCAAGCCGGCGTGCACCAGCAGCCAGCCCTCGACCTGCCGGGTCAGGCTTTGGCCGCGCAGCCAGTCCAGCAGCAGGGGGGCGTCGGGCGCGGCCAGCAACTCGCTCAGGGTGTCGCTGCGGTGCGCGGGCCGCGCGCCGGCGGCCACGGCCAGCAGGTGCAGGTCATGGTTGCCCAGCACATTGCTGGCGCCCAGCTCGATGAGCCGGCGCAGCGTGCCGGCGCTGTCGGGGCCGCGGTTGACCAGGTCACCCAGGCAGTGCAGCTCGTCGCGCGAGGGCGAGAAGTCGACGAGCGCCAGTAGGCGCTCGAGCGCGGGCCGACAACCCTGGATATCACCGATCAACCATTTCATGGGGTCGCGATTCTTGCCGATTCCTTCCTGAGCCCCCCCCAGGTCCGGGCCAGCCCGGCCCGCCCCCGGCGGGGGTTAAGGTGCCGGGCAAAGCCCGTTCACCTTAAGAGACAATGCGCGCCCTCGCGCCGCAGCCTCTGCGGCTTTTTCTTGCACCGATGGACACCGCGCTTCTCCTGTTCCTGATCCTGCTGAACGGCTGGTTTGCCATGTCGGAGATGGCGCTGACGGCGAGCCGCAAGGCGCGCCTGCAGGTGATGGTGGAGGCCGGCGAGACCGGCGCCGCAGCGGCGCTGGAGTTGCACGACAACCCGACCAAATTCCTCTCCACCATCCAGATCGGCATCACCTCGATCGGCGTGCTCAACGGCATCGTCGGCGAGGCCGCGTTCTCGGGCCCGCTGTCGGAATGGCTGGAGCACAGCTTCGGCCTGTTCCAGGAGCGCAGCGCCAACCTGACGGCCACCGCGCTGGTGGTGGTGGCGATCACCTTCCTGACCATCGTGTTCGGCGAGCTGGTGCCCAAGCGGCTCGGGCAGCTCTACCCGGAGCTCATCGCGCGCCTAGTGGCCAAGCCGATGAACGCCGTCTCGACGCTGACGCGGCCCTTCGTCAAGACCCTGATGTTCTGCACCGAGGCCACGCTGCGCCTGCTGGGCCTGCGCGACCAGGGGCAGCGCAACGTCACCACCGAGGAGATCGCCGCCAGCCTGGAAGAGGGCCGGGACGCCGGCGTGATCGAGGAGGCCGAGCACCAGATGGTGCGCAATGTGTTCCGCCTGGACGAACGCCAGGTCGGTTCGATGATGATCCCGCGCGCCGAGATCGCCTGGCTCGACGCCGAGGCCACGCCCGAGCAGGTGGTGGCGGCGCTGAAGGAGTACGGCTTCGCGCGCTACCCGGTGTGCCGCGGCAGCCTGTCGGACATCGTCGGCGTGGTGTCCACCCAGGGCCTGCTGCAGCGGCAGCTGACCGGCGAGGCGCTGAACCTGACCGAAGGAATCGAGGCGCCGGTGTTCGTGCCCGAGACCCTGACCGGCATGGAACTGCTCGAGCACTTCCGCCACAGCGACGCACCGCTGGTCTTCGTGGTCGACGAGTACGGCGAGGTGCAGGGCGTGATCGCGCTGCGCGATCTGCTCGAGGCCATTGCCGGGGAGTTCAGCGCGCCGTCCGACGAGGAGGCCTGGGCCACGCCGCGCGGCGACGGCTCCTGGCTGATGGACGGCCTGATCCCGGTGCCCGAGCTGAAGGACCGTCTGGAATTGAAGGAATTGCCCGAGGAAGACCGCGGGCGCTACAACACCCTGGCCGGCATGATCATGCTGCTGCTGGGCCGCCTACCGCGTACGGCCGACGCGGTGGAGTGGGAGGACTGGCGTTTCGAGGTCGTCGACCTCGATGGCAAGCGCGTCGACAAGGTGCTCGTCACCCCCGTCGCACGCAGGTCCTGAATCCGGCCTGTCTCTGAAAGCAGACTCCATGAAATTCCCCCCGATGTACCGCAGCATGGTGGCCCTGGACCGCGTGCAGCACCGCGGCCTGCGCATGCGCACCGACCACCAGCTGATCGGTCAGGCGACCGGCATGAACTCGGTGTTCCTCAACGCCGTCGAGTTCGCCGACGGCTGCCGCCAGTTCCCCATCGTGTTCGTGCGCACCGGCGAGGCCAAGGACGGCAAGCCCGCGCCGATCGCACCGCTGGCCGTGCTGGGCCTGGTCGGTGGCGAGAACCTGTTCCTGCAGGACGGCCGCTGGACCGGCGAGTACGCGCCGGCCTACCTGCGCCGCTACCCCTTCGCCATGGCGCGCATCGAGGAAGGCAGCGACCAGACCGCGGTCTGCTTCGACGAGCAGTGGGAGGCCTTCACCCCGGACGGCGAACCGCTGTTCGACGACAAGGGTGAGCCCACCGAGCTGCTGCAGAACCTCTTGAAGTTCCTCGAGAGTTTCGAGGCCGAGGTGGAGCGCACGCGCCAGATCTGCCAGCTGCTGGACGAGACCGGCGTGCTCGAGCCGATGCGTTTCGAGGCCGAGATCGAAGGCCAGCCCAAGGTCGAGGTCGAGGGCTTCCTGGCCGTCAACCACGAGAAGCTGCAGAAGCTGCCCGACGCCAAGGTGCTCGAGCTGCACCGCAGCGGCCTGCTGCAGCTGCTGGAGATGCACCGCCTCTCGCTCAGCAATATGGGCCGGCTGGCGCAGAAGCGCAGCAGCCCGGCTACGGCAAAACCCTGATGCCGCCGGAGCGGTCTGTTGCACTTGCTTGCGCTTCTGTGCGCTGCGGCGGGCCCCCGGGCACGCTCCGACACGAATTCGCGGCAAGTCGCTGGCTAGACTGCGCAGCCCCTGAACCAGGGGGTTTGACGTGAGGTCGCAATGAGCAGTGTGTTCGTGGACAGCCGTTGGGTGGGTGGCGCCAAACGTGCCGCCGCCTGGCTGATGTCCGGCTGGGTGCCCGCCAGCCTGCCGCCCACCGGCGACCGTCGCACCGGCTTCGACCGCCCGTCCATCGAGCGCATCCGCAACCTCATCGGCTGGCGTCGCAGCCAGAGCCTGGTGGGGCGCCGCTATGGCCAGCGCGGCCTGCGCGTCGGCATGGCCGGGCAACCCGAGCCCGGCCTGACGGCGCTCGAGGCGCACGACGGACGCCGCCTGGTGGGCACCCTGTCGGTGCGCATGGACGGCCCCGACGGTCTGGCCGCCGACGCCACCTTTCCCGAGGAACTGCTGCGCCTGCGCGCCAAGGGCCGGCGCCTGTGCGAGTTCACGCGCCTGGCCCTGGAGCCCAACCAGCAGTCCAAGCCGGCGCTGGCGGGCCTGTTCCACATGGCGCATCTGTTGGCGCACCGCGTCAAGGGCGCCGACCTGCTGGTGATGGAAGTGCACCCGCGCCACGCGCCCTTCTACCGCCGCATGCTGGGCGCCAAGCGCCTGGAGCTGGGCGACAACGCTGCCGTCGAGGCGCCATCGGTGCTGATGTGCCTGGACCTGGCCTTTGCGCAGGACCAGATCCGCAAATTCGGCGGTCGGCCCGAGCTCGGCGACGAGGTGCGCAGCTTCTACCCCTTCTTCCACGCACCCAGCGAGGAGCCGCTGCTGATCGAGCGGCTCAGGGCCGAAGTCTGATCCAACCCAGGCGCGCGCAGACCTGCTGCGCGGCCTGATCCAGCAGGGCCAGTACCTGCTGCCTGCGGGTCTTGCCCTGCAACTGCTGACGCGGCGCCACCGCCACATAGGCCCACTGCGCGCAGCCCGCCGCATCGCGCCCCGCCACCGCCAGCGCCGCCACGCCGGGCAGCAGGGCCTCGTCGCTCAGCGCATGGCCGGCCGCGGCCACCTCCGACAACTGCGCGCGCCAGGCGGCATGGCCGCTGCGCCGCCCACCCTGCGCCCGCCATAGCGCGTCGACCTCGGCGACCGGGCGGAATGCCGCCATCACGCGTCCGGTGGCGGTCTGCGCCAGGTTCAGCACCGTGCCGTGGCGCAGGCTGACGTGCACCGGGCTGGGCGCCTCGACCACCCGCACCACCGTCGGTCCGAGCTGGCCCCAGACGGCCAGCGCCACGGTGCAGGCGCTGGCCTGCGCCAGGGCCTCCAGCGGCTCGCTGGCCAGGCGCACCGGGTCGTGCTGCTGCAGGCTGATCAGGCCGAGCTGCATGGCCATCGGCCCCAGGCCATAGCGCCCCGCCTCGGCGCTCACCAGGCCGAGGCGCCCGAAGCTGACCAGATAGGGATGGGCCTTGGCCGGCACCATGCCGGCCGCCGCCGCCAGGTCCTTCAGCGCCAGCGGGCGCCCCGCGCGCAGCAGGGCCTGCAGCAGCTGTCCGCCCACCTCGATGCTCTGGACACCGCGCGGCGCCTTGTCGGTCATTTGCCTAAACCAAATTCGTTTGCAATGGCAGAATTCTGCACCTGTTCCAACGGAGCCTGTCCATGACCCCCCTGAGCTACCAGACCGGCATCGGCAACCTGCTGGCCAGCGAGGCCCTGCCCGGCAGCCTGCCGCAGGGCCGCAACAGCCCGCAGCGCTGCGCACACGGGCTCTACGCCGAGCTGCTGTCGGGTTCGGCCTTCACCGCGCCGCGTGCCCAGAACCAGCGCAGCTGGATGTACCGCCGCCTGCCCTCGGTGGCCGAGGGCGCCTTCGCGCCCTACGCGCAGCCACGCTGGTGCCAGGACACACCCGTCGTGGCCCCCGCCCCCTGGCGCTGGGCGCCGCTGCCGATCGCTGCCGAGGCGCACGACTTCGTCGACGGCCTGGTGGCCTATGCATTGAGCGGCGACCCCGACGCCCACAGCGGCATGAGCGCGCTGCTCTACACCGCCACGCGCTCGATGCAGCAGCGCGCGCTGCAGAACGCCGACGGCGAGATGCTGATCGTGCCGCAGCAGGGCCTGCTGCGCATCCAGACCGAACTCGGCTGGCTGGCCGTCGAGCCCGGCGAGATCGCGCTGATCCCGCGCGGACTGGCCTTCCGCGTCGAGGTCGACGGCCCCGCGCGCGGCTATGTCTGCGAAAACCACGGTGCGGCGCTGCGCCTGCCGGAGCTGGGGCCGATCGGTTCCAACGGCCTGGCCAACGCGCGCGATTTCCTCGCCCCGGTGGCGGCCTTCGACACCCTGGATGCGGGCTTCACGCTGCTGCGCAAGCAGGGCGGGCGGCTGTGGTCGGCAGCGCAGGCGCACAGCCCCTTCAACGTGCTGGCCTGGCACGGCACGCTCTACCCGCTGAAGTACGACACGCGGCGCTTCAACACCCTGGGCACGGTGAGCTTCGACCACCCGGACCCGAGCATCTTCACCGTGCTCACCAGCCCCAGCGACACGCCGGGCTGGGCCAATGTGGACTTCGTGATCTTCCCGCCGCGCTGGATGGTCGGCGAGGACACCTTCCGCCCCCCCTGGTACCACCGCAACGTGATGAGCGAGTTCATGGGTCTGGTCTACGGACAGTACGACGCCAAGCCCGAGGGCTTCAAGCCGGGCGGTGCCAGCCTGCACAACGCCCATGTGCCGCATGGCCCGGACCACGAGGCCTTCGAGGCCGCAAGCAGCGCCGAGCTGCACCCCCACAAGCTCGACAACACCCTGGCCTTCATGTTCGAGACCCGGCACCGGCTGCGCCCGACGCGCTTCGCGCTCGAGGGCGGCCTGCTCGAGACCGCTTATGCACGCTGCTGGTCGGGCCTGAAGGAGGCGGCGCTGTGAGCGGGGCACTGGACTTCACGCACGACCCGGCGGCACAGAGCTGGGTGGCCTCGGCCAATGCGCAGCAGAGCGACTTCCCGCTGCAGAACCTGCCCTGGGCGCGCCTGCGCCGGGCGGGCGAGGACTGGCGCATCGGCGTGGCCATCGGCGACGCGGTGCTGGACCTGCGCGAGGCGCTGCAGCGCGGGCGCTGGAGCGCGGCCGAGGCGGACCTGCTCGACCCGCTGGCGCGCGGCGACCTGAAGGCGTTGATGGCCCAGCCCGTCGCGCAGCGGCGCGGGCTGCGCCACGCGCTCTTCGCCGCGCTGCAGTCCGGCAGCGCCCAGCAGGGTCGGCTCGAGGGCGCGCTGCGCCCGCTCGCGGGGCTCGAGTTCAGCCTGCCCTGCGAGGTCGGCGACTACACCGACTTCTACGCCGGCGTGCACCACGCCATGGCGGTGGGCAAGCTGTTCCGCCCCGACCACCCGCTGCTGCCCAACTACCTGTGGGTGCCGATCGGCTACCACGGCCGCGCCAGCAGTTTGGTGGTGAGCGGCACGCCGGTACGCCGGCCCTGGGGCCAGCGCAAGGGCGCCGACGACGCCGCGCCGCAGTTCGCGCCGAGCCAGCGCGTCGACCTGGAGCTGGAGCTCGGTCTGTGGGTGGCGCAGGGCAATGAACAGGGGCAGCCGATCGCCATCGGCGAGGCGCAGCAACATCTGTTCGGCGTCTCGCTGCTCAACGACTGGTCGGCGCGCGACATCCAGCCCTGGGAGTACCAGCCGCTCGGGCCCTTCCTGGCCAAGAACTTCGCCACCACCCTGTCGCCCTGGATCGTCAGCTGGGAGGCCCTGGCGCCGTTCCGCTGCGCGCTGCAGCGCCCCGCTGACGCCCCCGCGCCGCTGCCCTATCTGAACGACCCCGGCGACATGAGCAGCGGCGCGCTCGACATCCAGCTCGAGGTGCTATTGGCACCGGCCGGGCAGCAGCGCGCCCAGACCCTGAGCCAGAGCAATGCCAAGCACCTGGTTTGGACGCCGGCCCAGCTGCTGACCCACCACGCCAGCAACGGCTGCAATCTGCGTCCCGGCGACCTGCTGGGCACCGGCACCATCTCGGGCCCGCGCCCCGAACAGGCCGGCTCGCTGCTCGAACTCACGCAGGGCGGGCGTCAGGCCCTGGCGCTGGAGGGCGGGCTGAGCCGGCGTTTCCTGGAGGACGGCGACGAGCTCGGCCTGAGCGGCCGCGCCGAACGCGCCGGCGCGCGCTCAATCGGCTTCGGGGCCTGCGTGGCGCGCCTGCTTCCCGCCCTGCCAGGCCTGCCAGGCTGAGCCGAGCAGCTGCGCCAGCGCCACCCCCAGCGCGTCGGCCAGCAGGTCGCGCGCCTCGGCCTGGCGCGTCGGCGTCAGGCCCTGCAGCAGCTCCAACAGCGCACCGTAGCCCAGCAGCAGCCCCCACAAGCGGAGCCAGCGCCAGCGCGGCCAGGCAAGGTGGGTGAGCAGCGCCAGTGCTGCGAAGGCCAGCAGGTGGTTGAGCTTGTCCCAGCCGGTGCCGAGCGCCTCAGGCGGCCTGGGCCACAGCGCCAGCACGGTCACCAGCGCGTAAAGGCCGAGCGCGCAGCCGCGATGCCAATACGGGTTTTCCAGAGCCCAAGACGCGAATCGACGACGTTCCAAACCATCCCCCCAAGGCGCGGCGTGGACCGCAAGCCACAACTCTAGAACCCACAACCCGGAGCCCAAGTCCGCTGTGGCATGCTGGCTGAGTACCGCCCGGTTACAGGGCGTGCTTTTACAGGAGACTCCAATGAAAACCCGTATCGCACTCAGCGCCCTGGCGCTGGCTGTCCTGGCCGGTTGCGGCGGCGGTGGCCCGGAAGGCCCGGCCGCCCCCAGCACCAACGAAACCACCCGCGTCATCGCCTTCGGCGACAGCCTGACCGACGGCGGCGCCTACTCGCGCGGCAACTCGCTGCTGCTGCAGGCCCCGCCCCCGCAGGGCGGCGGCATCCCGGCGGCGCTGGCCAACCAGGTCGGCAAGTTCACCAACAGCCCCGGCGACAACTGGGTCGAGGTGCTGGCCAAGAAGCTCGGCACGACCATCGCGCCGGAGCGTTTCGAGATGGGCTCGGCCAGCCCGGTGGCCGCCAGCAACGGCGTCAACCCGGCGCCCAACGCCACCAATTACGCCCAAGGCGGCTCGCGCGTGGCGCTGGAGCCGGGCGTCGGCTGCTACCTGCCGGCACCCGCACCGCAGACCGGCCCCTGCAGCGCGCAGGCCGCCGTGCCCGTGAAGACGCAGATCGACCGCGCGGTCGCCAAGGGCCGCTTTGACGCCAAGGACCTGGTGATCGTCTGGGCCGGCGCCAACGACGTGTTCTACAACGCCACGCTGGCCGGCAACGACATCACCGCGGCCACCATCGCCGCCGGCCGTCCGCTGACCAGCGCCGAGACGCAGAACATTGTCGGCAAGTACGTGATCGCGATGGAAACCGCGGCACTCAACGCGCTGGAGCAGACGCGCCGCGTGATGGCCAACGGCGCCCAGCGCGTGGTGCTGATGACCATCCCCAACGCCGGGCAGACGCCGTTCGGCGCCCAGGGTGGCGCCAGCCGCATCGGCCTGCTGACGGCTCTGGCCGGCGCCTACAACGCCCAGGTGAAGAAGGAACTCGACCTGAGCAACCCGGGCGGCGTGCTGTTGTTCGACGCCGGCGCGCTGTCCTCGGCCTGGTACACCAACCCGACCGCCAACGGCTTCGTCAACAAGGACCTGCCGGTCTGCGGCATCGGCTCCTTCGCCGCACTGCCGGGGTCCAGCTCCTCGTTCTGCTTCATCACGGCAGGGCCTGCGGGCACGCAGTTCAACCCCTTCGCCAGCGTGCTGCCGGCCGGCGTGACGCCGGAGAACTCGATGTTTGCCGACGGCGTGCACCCCTCGCTGACCGCACACGGCAAGTTCGGCAACGCGGTCTATGACGCGTTGAAGGCCAAGGCTTGGGTCAAGTGAGCGCCAGCGGAGCAAACACCATGAAAAAACACATCACCCTCGTTGCGCTGGCTGCCAGCGCGCTGTGCGCCAATGCGCAGCAGGCTCCCTCGAGCCTGAACCTGTACGGCATCATCGATGTCGGCGTGACGGCCATCGACGGCTACGGCGACAAGACGCGCCGCTTCGTCTCCAGCGGCACGCAGGTCGGCTCGCGCCTGGGCGTGCGTGGCACCGAGGAAATCTCCCCGGGCTGGAAGGCCATGTTCACCCTCGAGCACCAGCTCTACGCCGACACCGGTTCGCAGAACCAGCAGAGCCCGATCTCGGGCTTCGCCATCCCGGTGCGTGCCCTGGTGGGCGTGCCCAACACGGTGCGTAACCAGTTGGAGCCGGCACTCGGTCAATCGCTGGCCGACTCGCTGAACAACAAGTTCTGGCATCGCCAGGCCTGGGTCGGCGTGGTCACGCCGGTTGGCGCGGTGCTGGCCGGTCGCCAGTACAGCCCGGCCTTCGCCACCTTCGGCCGCTTCGACCCGCACCAGGCCGGCAACGTGGGCAATGCCTTCGCCACGCTGACGGTGCCCACGGGCCTGGAAGTGCGCATCGACAACTCGGTGCAGTACGTGGCCGAAATGAATGGCTTCCGCCTCAACGCCATGGTCGGCGCGGGTGAGGGGGGCGTGGGCAACGGCAAGTTCTGGGGCGTGAGCGCCGGCTACGCCGCCGGGGCCTTCGACATCGGCATCGCGCATCAGCGCCGCACCACCTCGGAAGGTCTGGACTCGCTCGAGAACACCATCCTGGGCGCCGCCTACACCTGGGGGCCTGTCAAGGTGACGGGCATGTACCTCACCGCCAAGGACAAGCACCCGACCCTGGGCGCCCAGTTGCGCGCGCAGCTCAATGCCAACGCCGCCATTCCGGCCGCGCTCAAGCCGCTGTTCCTGCAGTACGGCACCCAGATCGCCAACAACCTCGGTTTCGACGGCCATCTGGCGTACGCGGGCGTGCACTACATGATCAACGACCGCAACAAGCTGGTGGTGAGCTACGGCCAGTACGACGACAAGGTTGAGGCGCGCGAGGCCGCCATCGCCGGCATTGCGCTGGAGCACATCCTGTCCAAGCGCACCTCGGTCTGGATCTCGGGCAGCAAGGTCGACAACAAGACCGGCCAGCAGATCCTGCCTTACTCGCAGGGCCTGCTCTACGGCTTCACCGACAAGCCGGGCCGCGACGCCAGTGCCTACTCGATGAACCTGGTGCACCGCTTCTAAGCCCTCACCCGCGCAAGACGAAGGCCCGGCATCGCCGGGCCTTTTTCTTGGCGCTCGAAGCGCTCGTCCATCCCTGAAGCTCATGCCTAAGATGCGCGCCGCAGACGAAGGGGACCGGGTGACAAGCAGCATCGAGGCGGACCGGACGAGGCGTCGCTGCGTGGCAGCGGCGGCCTGCTGGGCCGCGGGCGGCGGCGCGGCGGCGCAAGCGCCCGAGCTGCTGCTGCGCACCGCGAGCCAGGCCGGCATCGCCATCAAGTTCAACCTCAACCGAGCGGGGCCGCCCGGCTTCTGCGTCGAGTTGGTGCGTTGGCTCGAGAAGAACGATCCGGGCCTGCGCTTCACCGGTCTGCAGCGCGAGCTGCCCCTGGCGCGGGCCATCCTCGAGCTGCGCGACCGCCAGATCGATGTCTTTTTCTCCCTGATCGACTCGCCGAAGCGCCTGCGGCAGGTCGATTTTCTCGACGCCCCGGTGCTGTACGAGAGCCGCCACCAGGTCGCCGTGCGGCGCGAGGAGCCGGCCCGCCCGGGCAACTACGCCGAGCTGCGTGAGGCCAGCCGGCCCGATGGCGTGCTGATCACGCATGGCACGGTGTACGCCGAGGCGCTGCAGCAGGTCGGCGGCTTCCAGTTGCAGGCGCTGGCGCGCAGCAACCGCCAGAACCTCGAGATGCTGCTGCGCGGCCGGGCGCGCTTCTTCTATCACGCCGGCTCGACGCTGCGCGCCGAGATTGCCGCCGCCGGACTGAGCGATCGGCTGGTGGTGCTCAACGCGGTGTTCCAGGTGCAGAAGCAGCGCGTGGCCTTTGCGCCCGGACTGGCGCCCGAGGCCCGCGCGCGGGTCGCGCGCGGCATGGCGGCGCTCGACGCCAAGGGTGTGCTGGCGAACCTGCGCGCGCGCTACGGGCTGGACTGAGTCCCTTCAGTCAAAGCGCCACAGCCAGAGCAGGTCGACGGCGTTGTCGTCGCCCGACTGCGCGCGCAGGCGAAAGCGCTGGCCGATCCGGTAGATCAGCTGCCAGCTGCCGGTGGCGGCATTCAGGCTGCGCTCGTAGCCCAGGCTCCAGCGCCGCCCGAGCTGGGCGCCGACGCGCAGCACCGTGCCGTCCTGCTCGTCGGGGCTGAGCGAGAGCTCGGTGAGTCCGAGGCTGTCCATCAACTGGGCGGCCGGGTTCTCGCCCTCGCCGGCCAGCAGTGCCAGCGCAGCGCGCTGCAGCAAGGCGGTGTCGCGGCTGGGCAGGTCGGCCGGGTCGCGGCCCAGCAGCAGCCAGGCCAGCACATCGTTGTCGGGCAGCTCGGGTTCGCTGAACAGGCGCGCCCGCGGCGCCTGCGCGCTGCCGCTGACCTGCACGCCCACGCGGTGCTCGACACCGGGCCGGATGGCCAGCAGCGCGATGGCCGGGTTGTCCAGCGCGCCGTTGAAGCGCAGCTCGCCGGTCTCCAGATCGAGCGTCTGGCCGTAGGCCTTGTAGCGCCCGCCCTGGGTCGTCACGCGTCCGCTCCAATGCGGCCGTTGGCCCCCTTGCTCGACGTATTGCAGGCCGCCGGTCAGCCGGGAGGCGAAGCCACGGCCCTGCACGCGCAAGCGCTCGCCCAGCTCGAGCTTGAGCTCGATGTCGCGCTGCGTCTGCGTGGCATCGGCGTCGCGCGACACGGCCTCGGTGTCGGGTTCGCGCAGCGTCACGTCGGCGTCGAGCGCCGGGGCGTCGCCGCCGCCCAGCTCGAACTGACCCTCGTCGACCGCGAAGTCGCCGCGCAGGCGCAGCCGCTGCGCCTGCACCGCCAGCGCGGCCTGCCCGCTCAGGGTCAGCCGGCGGTCGAAGCGCTTGAGCAATCGCAGGCGCTCGGCGCGCAGGCGCAGGTCGGCGCGCCAGGGCTTCGCCCATTGCGCCTCCCCTTCACCCGTGAGCAGGCCGCCGCCTTCCCCGGCCCCCTCAGCGCGCAGTTCGCGGATGCGCACGCGGTCGGTATCGAATCCGGCGCGCAGGCGCAGCGCCTGCATCGCCACGCCGCTGCCAGGGTGGCTGAGGCGCGCCAGCTGCAGGCTCAGTTCGCCGTCCACGCGCGGCTGCGCGACGCTGCCGGACAACTGCGCGCTGACGCTGGCCTCGCCCTCGGCGACGACCTGCGGCCACCAGGCCTGCAACGCGCGCAGCTGGGGCATCTGCGCGTTCAGCTCCCCGTGCAAGGCGCCGCCACTGGCCTGGCTGCCCAGTTCGGCCTGCAGCCGGCCGAGCAGCTCACTTTCGAGCCACAAGCGCGCCTGCGTGCCCTGTGCGGCGCGGCGCTGCAGATCGAGCTCGAGCCGGCTCAGGCGCATGGCCTCGCCGTCGAGGCTCAGGTCGCCCTGCAGCTCCGCCACGCGCAGCCTGAGGTCGGGCTGGCCGCCGCGCCACTCGAGGTCCAGCGCCAGGGCCGCGCGGGCGTCGCCGCGCCAGCGCGCGCGCGGGTCGACGGCGTCGATCCAGGCGGCCAGGCGCGGCCGGCCGGTCAAGCTCAAGCTGGCCGCCGTGCGCGAGGCCTGCAGGCGCTGCAGCTGCAAGGCCTCGCCCAGCAGCTCCCAGCGCGCGCCCTCGCCGCCCAGCCAGTCGAGCTGACCGTCCTGCCAGCGCAGGCGGCCGCCCTGCACGTTCAGCCACGGCGTCTCGGTGGCGTCGTCGGGACCGAAGCGCAGGTGGGCCAGCTGCCAGTTCGGGCCGTCCTCGGCGCGTTGCGCCTCGCCCTGCACGCGCCAGTCCTGCGGGCGACGGCGACCCGGCCAGGGCGGCATCTCGCCGCGACCGTCCAGCTGCAGGCGCCCGCCCACCCAGCGGGCCTGCAGGCTGTGGGCCTGCCAGCCGCGCGCCGCGGCCTCGCGCAGGCCCATGCGCCCCTCCCGGCCGTCCCAGCCCAAGCTCAGATGGCCAAGACGCCAGGCGCCCTGCTCGCCGCGCAGCCGCAGCTGCAGGTCGTCGGCGCGGGCGCGCAGCGCACCGTCCTGGCGCCATTCGCCCTGCGTGGCCCCCTGCAGCGCCACGATGGATTCGGGCAGCAGCGGCTGCAGGCGCTGCAGCGCCGCCACCGACCAGCGCGCCTGCGTCGGCCACCAGCTCTGCACCTGGCCCAGCTCGGTCAGCCGCGCCACCGGCCGCGCGCCCTGCAGCTCCAGCTCGTCCACGCCGCCGTCGCCGGCGCGCAGCTGCGCCTGCCAGACGCCGTCCTGCCACCGCGCCTGGCCGCTGAGCGCCAGGCCCAGCAGTTGCGAGCCGGGGTCCAGCTGCAGCTCGATGCGCCCCTGCGCGGCGCGCGCCCGCTGCGTCAGCTCGGCCTTCAGGCCGCCGTGCAGCAGCGCGCTGCCGCTGCGCCCGGCCAGCGTGACCGGCAGCGCCAGGTTGCGCACCTGCGCCTGCAGCTGTGCCTGCCAACCGTCACGGCGTTCGGCGTCGAACCCGCCGCTGGCCTGCAGGTGCGTCGCACCGCGCTCGAGCCGGGCCTCGAGGCCCCGCACGGCACGACCGAGCACTTCGGCCTGCGCGCCCAGTCGCCAGTCGGCACCACGCAGCGCCAGGGTCAGCAAGAGCGGCTGCTGCGGCGCACCCCATTGCGCCTGGCTCAGGCTGAGGCGCCCGCTGAGCGCCTGCGCCGGCCAGGCGGCGTGCAGGCGCTCGCTGCGCAGGCCACTCAGGTCCAGCTCGGCCCGCCAGGGCTGGCCAGGCTGGGGCAGGCCGCGCTGCGGCTGGAGGGCCAGGCGACCGGCCGACTGCCCGGCGCTGCCCAATTCCAGCTCGAGCCGCTGCAGCTCGAGCTGCTGCCACTGCGCGGGCCGCAGCGCCAGCTGCAGCTGCAGCGCGCGCAGCGGCCAACCGTCCTCGTCGAGACGCAGCGCCAGCGCGTTCTGGGCGGCCAGTTCGATGCGCAGCAGGCCATCGTCGAGTGCGTCCACCTGCAGCCGACCGCTCCAGGCGCCGCGTGGCGCCTCGGCGGCCCAGGCGCGCGGGTCCAGGCGCTCGAAGCGGGCGCTGGCCGAGCGCAGCGGCTGGGGCGCCAGCGGTGCCAGGCGCAGCTCGGCGCGCGCCTGCGCCCGTCCCTGCAGGCGCAGGCCCAGCGACAGTTCGCGCAGGCTGCCGCTGCCTTCGGCCTGCAGGCTTTCGACGGCGCTTTCGACACCGCTGTCGACACCGCTTTCGACACCGCCCTCGCCACCCCGCTCGCCCACCGTCTGTATCTCTGTCTGCGCCTGCAGCTGCAGCTGCAGCGCTCCGTCGTGGGCCAGGCGGGCACGCGCCTGCAGCCGCAGCCGGTCGCGCTCCAGGCGCAAGCCGTCGAGCAGCACGGCCTGCGCCGGCTCGGCCAGACCGAGCGCATCGATCTGCAAGGCGCCCAGCCACTGGCCATTCCACTCCAGCCGCTCGATGCGCAGCGGCGCCAGCCGCAAGCCCAGCGGCCCCTGCAGCAGGCGCAGCAGCTCGGCCTCGGTGGGCGGCGGCCCGCCCGCCGCGCTGTGCAGAGCCAGGCGCCGCACCTGCAGCGACCCCACCAGGCTGCCCTGACGCAGCCCCTGCCACTGCCAATGCAGGCCCTCGACGCGCCAGGCAGGCGATGCTGCCGAGGCGTCGCCGCCCGCTTCGGCGCCGGCCTGCAGGCTGGCCGCGCGCAACTCGGTCAGCAGATGGCCCTGCAGATCCTGGGCGGGCAGCAGTTGGCGCAGCAGCCAGGCCGATCCGGCCAGCCACAGCGCGGCGGCCAGCGCCAGCAGCAGGCCGGCCGGCAGCAGCCAGCGAAGCGGCGCACGCCTCACAGCGCCAGACCCACCGAGACGTGGACCCGCCAGCCGCCGCCGTAGCGGCCCTGGCCGCGCGCAAGGTCGGCACGCAGCAGGCCGATCGGGCTGCGCCAGCGCAGGCCCAACCCGGCCCCCAGGGCAGCGCCGGCGGCGCGCGCATCCGACCAACTGCGCGCGGCCTGCCCGACGTCGACGAAGGCGGCCAGCGCCAGGCCCTGCAGGCCGCCGACCCAGTCCTTGGGCAGCGGCTGGGCGAGCTCGGCGCTGGCGGTCCACAGCACGCGGCCACCGACCTCGGCGCCATCGCTTTGCGGCCCCAGGCTGCGGTGGGTGTAGCCGCGCACCGACTCGTCGCCACCGGCGCGAAAGCGCATCGACTCGGGCAGGTCCAGCGCGTCGGGCGCGGCGATCTGCGCGGCCTCGAGGCGTGCGCTCAGCAGCCGGCCCCGGCCCATCGGCCGGTAGACCTGCCAGCGCGCCTGCAGGCGCGCGAAGCCGCCCCGCTGACCGGACTCGCCGATCTGCTGCGAGCGCGCCCGACCGGCCGCCAGCTGCAGTTGCACGACCTGACCGTCGGTCGGCAGCAGCACGCTGTCGAGGCGCCGCCAGGTGGGGTTCCAGTGCAGGGCCAGGGAATTCGCTGTGCTGCCGCTGGCAGCGAAGCCGGCGTGCGAGGCCAGCGCTTCGAGCAGCAGGCTGCGGTCGTAGGCGGGCGTCTCCAGAGTCTGGCCAAAGCGCAGCGAGGTCTGCCGGTAAGGCGCTTCGATGCCCTGCTCGCGCTCCCAGCGCAGCGCGGCGTGCAGCCGGCGCAGGTCGGCGCGCGGGTGGGTGGACAGCTCGGCATCGAGCGCCTGACTGTCGCGCGCCCAGGCCATGCGCAGCCGGCTGCGCAGGGCCTGGCCGAAGGGCTTGCGGTGCTGGTGCTCGAAAGTGCTGCGCGGCCCGCCCTCGCTGCTCCAGCCCAGGCCCAGCCCGAGTTGCTGCAGTGGCGCCTCACGCAGGCGCACGCGCACCGGCATGCGGTCCTCCACGCGGGCGCCGGGGTCGAGCTCGACCTGCACGCTGTCGAACAGGCCGCTCTTGCGCAGGCGCTCCTGGGCGTCCAGCAGCTGCGCCTCGCGGTAGGGCTGGCCGCTCGCCAGGCCGAGCAGCTCGCCCACGCGCTGCGCGTCGTGATGCTGCAGGCCCTCCATTGCGATGGGGCCGAGGTGGATCTCGGGGCCGGCATCGAGCAGCAGTTGCGCGTCGACGGCGGCGGCCTCGGCGTCGATCTCGGCGCGCGTGATGGCCCAGCGCGCCAGCGCATGCCCGCTGGCGCGCGCGCGCGCCAGCACCTCGCGCTTGGCCTCGCTCCAGGCCGTCTGCGTGAAGGGCTGCCCTTCGCGCAAGGTGAGCCAGCTGCGCCAGTGCTGCGGGGCCGGCGCCCCGGCGCCGAGCTGGAAGTCGATGCCGCGCCAGCGTGCCTGCGGCCCCACGCTCAGGCGCAGCCGGCCCGCTGCGCAGTCCAACTCAGGCTCGCCCGGTGCAAAACGGCCCAGCGTGCGCAGCAGCTCGGCGGCTTGGGAGGCCGTCAGCCGGCACAGGCGCTCGCGCTCCTGCGCGTCGAGCGGCTCGCCGGGCGTGGCGCGTGTCAACGCACGCGCCAGGTCCAGATGCTGCGCGAGCAGGACCTGCGCGGCCTTGTCGTCGACCTCGACGCGCAGGGGCTCGGCCCGCAACGAAGCCAGGCCGCCCAGCGCCGGCAGCAGCCACAGTGCCAACAGCCCCCGGCGCAATGCACCGACCCAGTCCCTCATCGGCTCAGTTCGCGCATCGCCGCTTCCAGGCCGGCCAGCGTCATGGCGTGCATGCGACCGTGCACCAGGCCCTGCATCAGCTCGATGCTCTGGCGGTAGCCCCACACGCCCTGCGGCTCGGGGTTGATCCAGACATGCTTGCCGAAGTGCTGGGTGAGGCGGTCCATCCACACCGCGCCGGCCTCCTCGTTCATGTACTCGACGCTGCCGCCCGGCTGCAGGATCTCGTAGGGGCTCATGGTGGCGTCGCCGACGAAGATCAGCTTGTAGTCGCGGTTGAACTTGTGGATCAGGTCCCAGGTCGGCGTGCGCTCGGCGTGGCGGCGCCGGTTGTTCTTCCACACATGGTCGTAGACGCAGTTGTGGAAGTAGAAGAACTCCATGTGCTTGAACTCCGCCTTGGCGGCGGAGAACAGCTCCTCGACGCGGTGGATGTGCTCGTCCATGGTGCCGCCGACGTCCATCAGCAGCAGCACCTTGACCTTGTTGTGGCGCTCGGCGCGCATGCGGATGTCGAGCAGGCCGGCGTTGGCCGCGGTGGCCTGGATGGTGTCGTCGAGCGCGAACTCGTCCAAGGCGCCCTCGCGGGCGAAGCGCCGCAGCCGGCGCAGCGCCACCTTGATGTTGCGCGTGCCGAGCTCGCGGGCGTCGTCGTAGTCGCGGTAGCCGCGCTGCTCCCAGACCTTGACGGCGCTCTTGCCGCCGCCCTTGCCGCCGATGCGCACACCGGCCGGGTTCACGCCGCCGTTGCCGAACGGACTGCTGCCGCCCGTGCCGATCCATTTGCTGCCGCCCTCGTGGCGCTCCTTTTGCTCCTCGAGGCGCTTCTTGAGCGTCTCCATCAGCTCGTCCCAGCCCAGCGCCTCCAGCTTGGCGCGCTCCTCGGGGCTGAGCTGGATCTGCAGCTGCTGCTTCAACCAGTCCTCGGGCAGGCTGCGGGCCAGTTCGGCCAGCTTCAGTTCGCTACCACCCACGAAGGCGGCGAAGGCGCGGTCGAATTTGTCGTAGAGCGCCTCGTCCTTCACCAGCACGGTGCGCGCCAGGCTGTAGAACTGGTCGATGGAGGGCTCGATGACCCCGGCGCGCAAGGCCTCCAGCAGGCTGAGGAACTCCTTGGGCGAGACCGGCAAGCGGGCCGCCCGCAGGGTGGCGAAGAAGGACAACAGCATGGGCGAATTGTGCGGTCCCCGACCCTGGCCCGGATCGCAGCCGGTCTATGCTGGACCGCATGTCAGGCTTCTCCACCCGGGCATCAGCGGCAAGCCTGCGGTGCGGGTGCATGGGGCGTCCGCGCTGCCTGCACGCCCGCGAGAAGGCCCCGCGGTGATCGCGACCACGCTGGCCGAGGTGATTGCACTGGTGGCCGCATTGGCCGTCGGCGGCTGGCTGCTGCTGGCCTGGAGCTGGCGCGAGGCGCGCGGCGCGGCGCTCGGCTTTGCGCTCGGCAACCTGCTGCTGACCGCCGGCGTCGGCCTCACACTGGGCCGCGCCGAGGCGCTGGCACCGCAAGCTTCGCCGCCGCCCTCCGGCTGGCCGCTGTCGCTCTGGCTACCCCCATCGTTGCATTTCTGGCTGCATTTCTGGCTGGCCGATTTGATGGCGTTGGGCGCGCTGGCGACCCTGCGCGCCGCCGCACTGCGCCTGCACGAGCGACCGGTCCCACGACTCGAGCTGCTGCTCGTGCTGGGGCTGGCGGCGCTCGGCCTGGCCCTGCTCGAGCCCGCCTCGCTGCGCGAGCGCGCCGCGCTGTTCGGACTGGCCGCCGCCTGGCTGTGCCTGCGCATGGTGAGCGAGACCTGGCGTCAGCTGCGCCGCCGACCCGAGCGTCTGGCGGCTCTGGTGACGGCGCTGGTCTTCGGTTCGGTGGCCCTGAGCATGGGGGGCCGCGCGCTGGCGCTGCTGCTGCGTCCGGACTGGGCGCTGCCGGCCGAGGCGACCGCCGTCGGCGCCTCGGTGCCCTTGCTGTGGTCGGTGCTGCTGCAGCTGATGCTGATCAACCTGGCGCTCGCCGCCCTGCTGCTGACGCGCCTGTTGGCGCGCATCCGCCACCTGGCGCTGCACGATCCGCTGACCGGCTGCCTGAACCGACGTGCGCTCGACGCCCAACTGGCCCATCACGCGCAGCGTGGCTCCTATGCGGCGGTGCTGCTGGACATCGACCATTTCAAACGCGTCAACGACGAGCACGGTCATGTCGCCGGCGACGCCGCTTTGCTGCACCTGGTGCGGCTGCTGCGTGCCGACCTGCGCGACATCGACCTGATCGGCCGCTGGGGCGGAGAGGAGTTCCTGCTGCTGCTGCCCGATGCGGGCCTGTCCGACGCCCGGTTGGTGGCCGAGCGGCTGCGCGCCGCGCTGGAAAGCACGCCGCTGCGCTGGCAGGGGCACAGCGTGCCGATCACCGCCAGCTTCGCGGTGGCGGCCTATGGACGCTGCGCGGTCGACTTCGCGGTGCTCGACGCCGCCCTGCTGCGCGCCAAGGCACTGGGGCGCAACTGCGTGGTCAGCGTCGCGACCTGAGGCGCGCGCCGGCGCTCAGGGCATCACCTCGACGTACTCGTAGACCTCGCAGTCGGTGAGCTGGCGGCGCAGTGCCGGGCTGAGTTTGGCGAACCAGGCCTTCGGGTCGTGGCGGTCGATGACCTCGCCCATGAAGCGCAGCAGGCCGCAGATCGGGTCGGTGACGTTGCTGCGGTAGCGCTGGTCCTTGCGCACATAGCCGAGGTAGAGGTTCTTCATGCAGTTGCCACGGCACCAGTCGTAGGCCTCGCAGCCGGCGCAAGGCATCTCGGGGGTCTGCTGCAGCGGGCTGGGCAGCAGCCAGTTGTCCTGCACGCTACCCATCTGCATCTCGGGTGCGTACATCATGTCCGGGCAGGGGTAGATCTGGCCGTTGGGCATGACGTTGATCAGGTGCGAGGACACCCGGCACTGGGTGCGGCCGGCGTACAGCTCCTGCGCGCGGTTGGGCAGCAGCTTGTTGCGCACGATGCCCATCAGCGGGATCAGCGGGTAGATCGAATCGGTGCGCGAGAAGAAGCGCTCGATGAGGCGCAGCAGCACGGCCTTGCGGCGCTCGATCGAGTCGCCGCCGTACATCTCGTCGGCGACGAACTGCCAGTACAGATAGTCGAAGGGCGAGTCCTCGGCCACCAGCGCGTCGAGCTCCTCGAAGGTGGTGGCCGGGTTGCCCCAGGTGACGCGCGCCGTGACGCTGCCGCCGATCTGCTCGCGCACCGCCGACAGATTGCGCCACACCTGGCGGTAGATGCCCTTGCCGCGGTAGCCATCGGTGGTGGCCTCGCCGCCGTCGATGCTGACCAGCACGTTGGACAGGCGCCCCAACGCCCATTCGGGCATGTCGTCGAGCAGGGTGCCGTTGGTCTGCAGCTGGAAGCGCCAGTGCGGGAAGCGCTCCATCACCGCCAGCAGCAGCGGCCGGTTGAGGGTCGGTTCGCCGCCGTAGAAGGTGACGTAGACCTCCTTGTCCGACAGGTAGCGCGCGGCGAAGGTGGCGAGCTGCTCGATGTCGTAGTCAACATGGATCTGCGAACCCAGCACGTCGCCGACGCCCAGCGAGCAGTAGCTGCACTTGAGGTTGCACTTCAATGTGGTCAGCAACTGCAGCTCGACGCGGTCACCGACGATGGGGTCGGCGACAGGCTCCATGGGACGGCGTTGGGGGTGGAATTGCAGCGTTGCGGTGGCAGCGGTCATCGGGAACGGAGGCGGGGAAGGGTCGGCAGGCATGGCGCCGGCATGGGCGGCCCGACATAGGCGGGACGGCAGCACAGGCCCACGAATGGGCTTAGAACCAGCATGGAAATTCTCGATGTGGCAGTGCAGCCCCGGCCGGCGTGCAGGCTTGCGCAGGATCAAGGACCCTGCCGACTCTCAGCGCTGCGCCAAGCGCTCCCGCAGGATCTGCCGGGCGGCCGGCCACTCGGCCGCCGTCATGCTGTACATCACCGTGTCGCGCACCACCCCGTCGCGGCGCCGCATGTGGTGGCGCAACACGCCATCCTTGCGGGCGCCCAGGCGCTCGATGGCGGCCTGGCTGGCCAGGTTCTCGGCACCGGTGCGCCAGCCCAGCAGCTGCACGCCCAGGTCCTCGAAGGCATGGGTCATCAGCAGCAGCTTGCAGCAGGTGTTGACCGCCGTGCGCTGCACGCGCTTGGCGTACCAGGTGTGCCCGATCTCCAGCCGGTCGATGTCGGGCACGATGTCATGGAAGCTGGTACTGCCCACCACCTCGCCGCTGTCGGCCAGGGTCACCACCCAGGGCCAGCGGGTGCCGGCCGCCTGCATGGCCAGCGCCTTGTCCACGTAGGCCGGGCCCTCGCCCGGTCCGGGCACCCAGGTGACGCTCAAGAGGTGCAGGCCATCGGCGCAGCCGGCCGCCTCCAGGGGCGCCGCGTGCTCGGGGCGCAGCGGCAGCAGGCGCACCGGAGCGAGCGCCAGCTCGACCGCCTGCAGCGCCCTCAACGGTGCAGGCGCTGCATCTGCAGCAGCTTCTCGAACAGGGTCAGGTCCTGCTCGTTCTTCAAGAGCGCACCGACCAGCGGCGGCACCTTGCTCGGGCCCTGCTCGCCGGCGCCGAGCTGGTCGGCGCGGATGTCCTCGGCCAGCAGCAGGCGCAGCCAGTCGAGCAGCTCGCTGGTACTGGGCTTCTTCTTCAAGCCCGGCAGGTTGCGCACCTGGTAGAAGGCCTTGAGCGCGGCGCCGAGCAGCTCGCTCTTCAGGTTCGGGAAGTGCACGTCGACGATGCGCTGCATCGTCGCCTCGTCGGGGAAGCGGATGTAGTGGAAGAAGCAGCGGCGCAGGAAGGCGTCGGGCAGCTCCTTCTCGTTGTTGCTGGTGATGAAGACCAGCGGCCGCTGGCGCGCCTTGATGGTTTGGCGCGTCTCGTAGCAGTAGAACTCCATGCGGTCGAGTTCGCGCAGCAGGTCGTTGGGGAACTCGATGTCGGCCTTGTCGATCTCGTCGATCAGCAGCGCCACCGGCGTCTCGGCCTCGAAGGCCTGCCAGAGCACACCCTTGACGATGTAGTTCTCGATGCGCTTGACCTTTTCGTCGCCCAGCTGCGAGTCGCGCAGGCGGCTCACGGCGTCGTATTCGTAGAGGCCCTGCTGCGCCTTGGTGCTGCTCTTGATGTGCCATTGCAGCAGCGGCAGGCCCAGGGCGGCCGCCACCTCCTCGGCCAGCAGGGTCTTGCCGGTGCCCGGCTCGCCCTTGAGCAGCAGCGGGCGCTGCAGCGCGATGGCGGCGTTGACCGCCAGTTTCAGGTCGTCGGTGGCGACGTAGTGTTGGGAGCCTTCGAATCGCATCGGCTCAGTATAGGAAGGACCCTGCCTTGATCTGTATCAAGCGCCCCTAGAATCCGCCGCCGTTTCGGCCTGATCGCGTCCAACGTCCATGAAAACCATCCTCACCGCCCTGTTGATCGGAACCGCCGCACTGCCGTCCTTCGCGGCGGGCGATGCCGCCAAGGGCGCCGGCAAGGCCGCCATGTGCATCGGCTGCCACGGCATCCACGGCTACCAGGCGAGCTTCCCCGAGGTGCACCGGGTGCCGATGATCTCGGGCCAGGGCGCGGGTTACGTCGTCGCGGCGCTGCAGGCCTACGCCAAGGGCGAGCGCCGGCACCCGACCATGAAGGCCATCGCCAGCTCGCTCAGCGAGCAGGACATGGCCGACCTCGGCGCCTTCTACGCCGGCCAGCAGGCCCAGCAAGCCGCACCCGCGCAGGTGGCCGAGGCGCCCGCCGCCGTCAAGCCCCTGCTCGAGAAGGGCGCCTGCATCAGCTGCCACGGCGCCAACTTCTCCAAGCCGGTGGCCGAGAGCTACCCCAAACTGGGCGGCCAGCACGCCGACTACCTGTACGTGGCGCTGAAGTCCTACAAGGCGCAGGCCGCCACGCATGGCCGCGGCAACGCCATCATGCAAGGACAGGTGAAGGACTTCAGCAACGCCGAGCTGAAGCAGCTGGCCGGCTACATCGCCTCGCTGCCCGGCGAGTTGCAGACGGTGCCGCAGTCGCGCTTTCGCTGATCCGACTGTGCTTTGCACCCGAGGGCCGCTGCGTGCGGCCCTTGGCGTTTCTCCGTGGGTCCGGCACGGCCTGAGGACGGATGGGGCAACGCATACTGCGGTGCGCTCCAACGCCCCAACATGCTGAAGAAGATCCCGACGCCGCAGGCCGAACTGGGCATGTTCCTCCAGTCGATGGAGGGCTCGTGGCTGTCGCATCCCTTCTGGAAGACCAAGTTCCTGCTGGCCGACCCGGCCGATCTGGCGGCGCTGAAGAAGTCCGGCGTGCCCTACATCTGGATCGACGTGGCCAAGGGCCGCGATCTGGTGAGCAGCGGCGAAGCGCCCCCAGCATCAGCGCCGCTCAGCGCCGCGACGCCTGCCGAGCTGGCCCAAGCCGCAGTCGCCAAGCCCGCCAGCACCGGCGCGGCGCAGTCCACCAGCATGGCCGACGAACTGGAGCAGGCCACGGCCGCATTGCAGCGCTCGCGCAAGGCCGTGATGGGCATGCTCAACGAGGCCCGCCTGGGCCGCAGCGTGAGCCGCGACGAGGCCGCCCTGGTGGTCGACGACATCGCCTCCTCGGTATGGCGCAACCCATCCACGCTGATCAGCCTGGCGCGCCTCAAGACCAAGGACGACTACACCTACATGCACTCGGTGGCGGTGTGCGCCATGATGATCGCGCTGGCGCGCCAGCTCGGCATGACGGAGGCCGAGCAGCGCCTGGCCGGCGAGGCCGGCCTGCTGCACGACGTGGGCAAGATGCTGATGCCGCTGGAGGTGCTGAACAAGCCCGGCGCACTGACCGACGACGAGTTCGCCGTCATGAAGAGCCACCCCGAGCGCGGCCACGCGGCCCTGGTGGCCAGCGGTGCGTTCAGCGACGGTGTGCTCGACGTGGTGCTGCACCACCACGAGAAGCTCGACGGCAGCGGCTACCCGAGGAAGCTCGCTGGCGACCAGATCAGCCTGCTGGCGCGCATGGGCGCGGTCTGCGACGTCTACGACGCCATCACCTCCAACCGGCCCTACAAGCAGGCCTGGGACCCGGCCGCCTCGCTGGCCCGCATGGCGCAGTGGAAGGGCCACTTCGACCCGCGCATCTTCCAGGCCTTCGTGGTGTCGCTGGGCATCTACCCGGTGGGCACGCTGGTGCGCCTGCACTCGGGCCGACTGGCCGTGGTGGTGGACCAGAACGCCGGCAAGCTCACCGCCCCCAAGATCAAGGTCTTCTTCTCGACCAAGTCGAACCTGCCCATCGACGTCAAGGAAATCGACCTGGCCAGCGAGGGCAGCGACCGCATCGTCGGCCGCGAGGACCCCGCCCAGTGGGGCTTCACCCATCTCAACGAGCTCTGGAACCGCCCGGCATGAAACGCATCCTCTCCGCCTTGTTCTTGACCGCCCTGCTGGCCGGCGGCGCCAACGCGCAGACCCTGCGCTGGGCCAGCCAGGGCGATCTGCAGACCGCCGATCCGCACTCGCAGAACGAGTCCATGACCAACATGATGAACGGTCAGGTCTACGAGAAACTGGTCAAGCGCGGCAAGGACCTGTCCATCGGCCCGGGCCTGGCCACCGAGTGGAGCAACCCCGATCCGCTGACCTGGCGCTTCAAGCTGCGCCCCAATGTGAAGTTCCACGACGGCGCGCCCTTCAGCGCCGACGACGTGGTGTTCAGCATCGAGCGCGCGCGCCACGAGACCAGCAATGTGCGCCAGTACGCCTTCCCGGTCGGCACACCGCGCAAGATTGACGCGCTGACCGTCGAGTTCAAGCTCGACAAGCCCAATCCCATCTTCCTGCAGCACATCGACCTGCTGTGGATCATGAACAAGGCCTGGTGCGAGAAGCACAAGGTGACACGCCCGCTCGACTTCAAGAACAAGGAGGAGAGCCACGCCAGCCTGAACGCCAACGGCACCGGCCCCTTCGTGCTGGTGAGCCGTCAGCCGGCGGTCAAGGTGGTGTTCAAGCGCAACCCCCACTGGTGGGGCGGGTTCGAGGGCAATGTGCAGGAGATCGTGTTCACGCCGATCGCCAGTGACGGCACGCGCCTGGCCGCGCTGCTGTCGGGCGAGCTGGACCTGGTGCTCGACCCCTCGCCGCGCGACATCCCGCGCCTGCGCCAGCAGGACAAGGTGCAGGTCATCGACGGCCCGGAGAACCGCCTGATCTTCATCGCCTTCGACCAGTTCCGCGACAAGCTGGAGTACGGCCGCAGCCCGGACGGCAAGAACCCCTTCAAGGACCGCCGCGTGCGCCAGGCCATGTACCAGGCGGTCAACGTCGACGCCATCCGCGACAAGATCATGGCCGGCCTGGCCCAGCCCACCGGCGGCGTCACCCCCTCCGAGGTGGCGAGCCTGTTCGACGCCGGCCTGCAGACCCGCCTGCCCTACGACCTGGCCGCCGCCAGGAAGCTGATGCAGGAGGCTGGCTACGGCGCCGGCTTCGAGGTGACGCTGGACTGCCCGAACAACCGCTACATCAACGACGAGGAACTGTGCATCGCGCTGGCCGGCATGTGGGCGCAGATCGGCATCAGCGTCAAGGTCAACGCCATGCCGCGCGTGCTGTTCTTCCCCAAGCTGGAGCGCTTCGAGACCAGCCTCTACCTGTACGGCTGGGGCGGCGCCATCACCGACGCCGATTCCATCCTCACGCCCGTCTGGCGCAACCTCGGCGAGAAGGGCATCGGCTCCAACAACTACGGGCGCTGGAGGAACGACAAGTTCGACGCGCTGGTCGCCCAGCAGGCCGTCGAGCCCGACCCCAAGAAGCGCGAACCGCTGGTGCGCGCCGCGCTGCAGGCATTCCGCGAGGGCCTGCACGTCATCCCGCTGCACCGCCAGGTCATCCCCTGGGCCGCGCGCAAGGGTCTGGTGGCGGCGCACCGGCCCGACAACTGGCTGGAAGTGGCCTGGGTCAAGCTGCCGGCGGCCAAATAAGGCTCTGCGCGGGCGCAGCGCGAGCTCAGACGAACACGCCCAGCGCCGCCGCGCAGTGCAGCAGCTCGTGAGCGGCCGGCACGCGGCGGTTCTTGCCGGCCACCTGGCTGAGGGGCACGCGCACCACGCGGTCGCCCTGCAGCGCCACGGTGACGCCGAACGCGCCCTCGCGCACGCAGTTTGCGGCGGCCACGCCGAAGCGAGTCGAGAGCACGCGGTCGAAGGCGGTCGGCGCACCGCCGCGCTGCAGATGGCCCAGCAGGGTGGCACGCGCCTCGATCTGCGGCAGGCGCTGACCCAGTTCCTGCACCAGCGCATTGCCCACCCCGCCCAGGCGCGCCACGCCACCGGGCAATTGCTGCCAGCTCTGCGCCCCGTCGGCCAGCCGCGCGCCCTCGGCCACGCAGACCAGCGCGTAGCCCTGCTCGGCCACACGCAGGCGCACGAAGTCGGTCAGCGCGTCGAGCGCGAATGGCCGCTCGGGCAGCAGGATGGCGTCGGCGCCGCCGGCCAGGCCACCCTCCAGCGCGATCCAACCCGCGTCGCGGCCCATGGTCTCGACCACCATCACGCGGCCATGGCTGCGCGCGGTGGTCTGCAGGCGGGTCAGCGCGTCGGCCACCACCGCCACCGCCGAGTCGAAGCCGAAGCTGCGTTCGTTGCCCTCGATGTCGTTGTCAATGGTCTTGGGCACGCCGACCACCGGCAGGCCGCACTGGCGACCGAAGCGCTCGGCAATCGTCAGGCTGCCGTCGCCGCCGATCGCCACCAGCGCGTCCAGCGCGTGCCGCCGGCAGGTCTGCCAGGCCAGCTCCGACCGGTCGGCGCCCTCCCAGGCGAAGGGGTCGGCACGGTTGTGCGTGCCCAGCAGGGTGCCGCCCTCGTCGAGCCGATCGCGCACGGCGGCCGCATCGAGCGGCCGCAGCCGGTCGACCATCAGCCCCCAGAAACCGCGCTCGATGCCCAGCAGCTCGTGCGCGGGCAGCAGGCTCAGCGTGACGGCGCGGATCACCGCGTTCAAACCCGGGCAGTCGCCGCCGCCGGTCAGTACCCCAATGCGCATGCAAAGCTCCCGAAAATACCGCCCACTCTAGTGTGGTGAGTTGGGAATTCGTGGCATTGCGACGGGTCGCAACGGGGATGAGCGGTAGGCGCGAAGCCGGGGAGATACCCGGCGGTATCTCCCCGGCTTTGCAACGACCCGATCACCCCGTTT
>JAYRUQ010000002.1:0-146162 GCA_041919015.1 Inhella sp. | reverse complement strand
TGGGGTGGCTGATGGGACTCGAACCCACGACGACAGGAATCACAATCCTGGACTCTACCAACTGAGCTACAGCCACCACAGAAAGAGCCGCGCAGTATAGCGCGGCTGTTGGAACCGTCAGGGCTGCGAAGCGGCCCCGGCCGATTGGAGCGTGGCCTGAGGCGTTGCCTGCGCGGCCGGTTTGGCCGCCGACTGGGTGACCTTCAGGCTGCGCTTGAGCGCGCCCAGGTAGGCGTTGCCTTCGGCCATCGCCCAAGCCTGCGTGTACTGGCGTGCCGCGACATCCGCGGGCACCGCGGCCTCCTCGCGCCCACCCACCTCGTCCAGACGGACCAACCAGTAGCCCGCAGCCTGCTGGTCCACACCGAACAGCACCGGCAGCTTTGCGGCGTTGGCGCGAAGCGCGGCCTCGAGCACGGGCTGCGGCAGCCCGCCCGGCTTGGCGCGCGACACCCACTGCACCTGCGAAAGACCTTCATCGCCCGCCTCCACGCCCTTGGCCAGGCGCGCCGCACCGGCCTTCGAGGCCAGTTCGGCTGCCTTCTGCAGGACCAGTTGCTGGCGCACCGCATCCTTCACGGTCTCCAGCGGCGGGGCCGCCGCCGGCTGATGCTGCAGCACGCGCGCGGCGACCATCTGGGCGGCGGCGGTTTCCACGGCCTCGGTGTTCTGCTTCTTGCGCACCGAATCGGAGGAGAACACCACCTCGAGCAGCTTGGCCGAGGCCAGCGGTCCGGTCTGGTCGGCGCCGGGTTGGCGACGCACCCGCGCCTGCTGGATCTGCAGACCGAACTTCTCGGCCGCCGGAGCCAGGGAATCGGACTGCTCGTAGACCAGGGTGCTGAAGGTCTCGGCCATCTCCTGGTATTTCTGGCGCGCCAGCTGGGTGCGCTGTTCTTCTTCGATCTCGGCACGCACCGACTCGAACGGGCGCTGCTCGCCCCCGCGGACGGCGTCGAGCTTGATGATGTGCCATCCGAACTCGCTGCGCACCGCCGGGCTGATTTCGCCGACCTTCAGCGCATAGGCGGCATCCTCAAAGGGCTTGACCATGGCACCGCGCGCAAAGAAGTCCAGGTCGCCGCCGTTGAGGGCCGAACCCTCGTCCTGCGAATGCTGCTTGGCGAGCTCGGCAAACTTTTCAGGGGCCTTGCGAAGTTGGACCAGCAGCTCGTCGATCTTGGCCTTGGCCGCCTTCTGCTCGGACTCGGGCGCCTTCTCCTCGACCTTGAGCAGGATGTGGCGCACGCGCCGCTCCTCGGCCTGGCTGAAGCGCGACAGGTTCTGCTCGTAGAAGCCCTTGAGGTCCGACTCGGACACGCTCACGCCCGCCTTCAGCGCCGCGGCGTCGAGCACCAGGTACTCAATCTGCGCCGACTCGGGCTGCAGCCATTGCTTCTGAATCTCCGCGCGCTGGTAGTGGGCGGCCACGTCGGCATCGCTGAGTTGCACCTGCGCGGCAAAGGCGGCCGGCTGCAGATGTTGCACGCGCACGGCGCGCCGCTGCAACAGGGCATCAAAGGCCAGCTCGGCCGCCAGCTTGGACGGCCGAACCGGGTTCTGCTGCACCGGCGCGAGAGTCTGGCGGTTGCGCAGGTCCTCGCGGTAACGCTCGATGAACATGGCTTCGTTCATGCCCTGCGCCTGCAGCACGGCCTTGTTCAGCGCGCCGCCCGGTGTGCGCAGGAAATCGATCTGCGGGTCGCGTTCGAAACGCGCCTTCAGACGCTCGTTGGCCACCTCCAGGTGCTGCGTGCGCGCCGCAGCGCTGAACATGCGCTGCTGGATGAGGACGTCCAGCGCCTGCTGCCGGGCCTGCGGGCTGTCGAGCAGCTTGGCGTCCACGTCGGGCTGCTGCTGGCGGATGCGGTCGCTGGCCTGCCGGTGCGCGGCGTCCCACTCGGCCTGCGTGATCTTCTGCCCGTCAACCGTGGCGACACCCGCCGACGATCCGTCCAGAAAACTGTCGTAGCCCTGTACGCCGAGCGCCACGAAGGACGGCAGGATGAGGATCAGCAGAATGACCATCAGCCACTTGTTGTGCTTGCGAACGAACTCGAACATGGGGAACCTTGAAACGTGCAAAAGGCGAACCCTGGGGTCCGCCTTGAGATGGAGCGTGGTGGTGGGTGCTGACGGGGTCGAACCGCCGACCTACGCCTTGTAAGGGCGCCGCTCTGCCAACTGAGCTAAGCACCCACGCCGGATCGCTCGATTACTTGATGGCGTCCTTGAGCGCCTTGCCGGGCCGGAACTTCGGCACCTTGGCGGCCTTGATCTTCATCGTCGCGCCGGTCTTCGGGTTGCGTCCGGTGCGCGCGGCGCGCTTGTTGACGCTGAAGCTGCCGAAACCCACCAGCGACACGCTGCCGCCCTTCTTCAAGGTGGTCTTGACCGCAGCGATGACCGCCTCGAGCGCGCGTTGCGCATCGGCTTTGCTCAACTCGGCCTGGCTGGCGATGTGTTCGATCAACTCGGTCTTGTTCATGCCTGTGTCTCTCCGTGTGATGGTTTCGCTCGGAGCCTTCCGGTCCCTGGCTACGGCGGGGCGCGGATTCTAGGCGGGCGTCCGCAAGGTCGCGCCGCGCCGCGTTCAGCGCGCCTTGGCGCGGATCTCCGGCAGCGCCTTCTGCAGGTAGTACACCATCGACCAGACCGTCAGCACCACCGCGACGGCCAGCAGGCCGGTGCCCCAGAGGCGCGTCGGCAACACGCCAAACAGCACACCGTCGTACAGCAGGAAGGGAATGGCGACCATCTGTGCCGTGGTCTTGAGCTTGCCCAGCATGTGCACCGCCACCGAGCGCGTGGCGCCGATCTGCGCCATCCACTCGCGCAGCGCCGAGATGGCGATCTCGCGCCCGATGATGACCAGCGCGAAGAGCGCCCCGACGCGCCCGAGTTCCAGCAGCACCAGCAGCGAGGCGCAGACCAGGAATTTGTCGGCCACCGGGTCGAGGAAGGCGCCGAAGGCCGAAGTCTGGTTGAGCTTGCGCGCCAGATAGCCGTCCAGCCAATCGGTCAGCGCCACCACGACGAACAGCACGGTGGCGATGAGGTTGCGCTGTGCCTCATCCACCGGCAGATAGAACACCCCGACGATGAGCGGGATGGCGACGATGCGCGCCCAGGTCAGCAGGGTCGGGATGGTGAGGAACATGGCGGCATTGTGGCGGTGCCGCGGGCGCGTTCCGTGCGCCGTCACTCCAGGCTTCGCGGCTTGAATCGGCGCTGCTCGTCGAACAGGAAGGTCTCGCTCCAGACCAGCGGGCCGTTGACGCCGCGGGCGATCGACAGCGGCGCCACGCGGCGAATGGCGTCGATCGCCATCTGGACGGTGTCCTTCGCCTGCTTGGGCACGCGCAGCACGTCGATGCGGCGGATGTGACCGTCGGCGCGCAGCTCGATCATCAGCACCGGCGCGGCCAGCACCACGAATTCGGCCTTCTGGCGGTACGACTCCTCGGGGTGCATGTCCAGCAGGCGTTCGGCCAGTTGCAGCTTCAAGGCCGCCACGCTGTGCGCCGGTGGCGAGGGGCCCAGCGCGACGCGGCGCGGTGTGCGGGCGGAGGGCTTGTCGGGGCGCGCCGCCGTACCGGTCGCGCCCGGTTGCGGCGCCGGGGCGGCGGGCGGCGGCGCCGCAACCGGCGCGCTCGGAGCCGCCGGCGCGGTTGACACAGCGGGTGGCGCCGGCGCGCGCGGCGGCGTGCAGGCGCCCAGCAAGGCCAGCAGCAGCCCGGCGCTAACGAAACGAACGGTAGATGCTTTGCGCGAGTTCACGCGAGACTCCCTTCACACTGCTCAGTTCTTCCACACTGGCCGCCGCCACGCCGCGCACCCCGCCGAAGCGCTGCAGCAGCAGCGCGCGCTTGCGCGGCCCGACCCCCGCAATATCCTCCAGGCGCGAGCTTTGCAGGCGGCTGCGCGCACGCCGCGCCCGCATGCCGGTGATGGCGAAGCGGTGCGCCTCGTCGCGGATCTCGGCCACCAGCATCAGCGCCGCCGAGGTCGCCGGCAGGCTCAGCTTGGGCCGCCCGTCGGCGAACACCAGTTCCTCCAGCCCGACCTTGCGGCCCTCGCCCTTCTCCACCCCGACCAGACGCGACAGGTCGGCACCCAGCGCCTCGAAGACCTCGCGCGCCACGCCCACCTGGCCCTTGCCGCCGTCGATCAGCACCACGTCGGGCCAGGCGCGCTGCTGCGCCGTCTCGCTCTCGGCCAGCGGCGTGTAGCGGCGCGTCAGCACGTCGCGCATGGCGGCGTAGTCGTCGCCGGGTGTGATGCCCTCGATGTTGAAGCGCCGGTACTGCGTGGCCTGCATGGCGTGCTCGCGGAACACCACGCAGGAGGCCACCGTCGCCTCGCCCGCCGTGTGGCTGATGTCGAAGCACTCGATGTGCAGTTGCGCCAGGTCCTCCAGCTCCAGGCCGAGCGCCTGCGCCAGGGCCTGCGTGCGGGCGGCCTTGGACCCCTCCTCGGCCAGCAGGCGCTGCAGCGCCAGCTCGGCGCCCTGCACCGCCATGTCGAGCCAGATGCGCCGCGCCGAGCGCGGAGCGTGCTGGATCGTCACCTTGCGCCCGGCCTGCTGGCTCAGCAGCTCGGACCAGCCCTCGCCGGGCGCGTGGCTGACGATGATCTGCGGGGGCACCGCCGCGTCCAGGTAGTGCTGGGCCAGGAAGGCCTCGAGCACCTGCTGGTGCGGGTCCTGAACGGCGGCGCCGTCCTCCTCGGCATCCACCACCGCCAGCGTCTCCTGCACCTGGCTGGGAAAGAGCGCCCGGTCGCCCAGATGCCGGCCGCCGCGCACCATGGCCAGGTTGACGCAGGCCCGGCCGCCCTTGACCAGCACGGCGACGATGTCGGCGTCGCCGTCCACGCTGTTGCCGCTGCTGGCCTCCACCGCCTGCTGCTGCAGCACGGCGGCCAGCGCGGCGATCTGGTCGCGCACCAGCGCCGCCTGCTCGTACGCCAGGCGCTCGGCGTGGCCGGCCATGCGCTGCTGCAGTTCGCGCATCACGTCGTCGGCCTGGCCGCGCAGGAAGCGTTCGGCGGCGCGCAGGTCCTCGGCGTAGGCAGCGGGTGCGATGGCGCCGACGCAGGGCGCGCTGCACCGGCGGATCTGGTGCAGCAGGCAGGGCCGGCTGCGGTGCGCGTACACCGCGTCCTCGCAGGTGCGCAGCTGGAACACGCGCTGCAGCAGCTCGATGGTCTGGCGCACCGCGCCGCCGTTCGGGTAGGGGCCGAAGTAGCGCCCCTTCTTGTCGACGCTGCCACGGAAATAGACGACGCGCGGGAAGGCGTGGTCGGAAAAGCGCAGATAGGGATAGCTCTTGTCGTCGCGGAACAGGATGTTGAACCGGGGGTTCAGGGTCTTGATCAGCGTGTTCTCGAGCAGCAGGGCCTCGGCCTCGGTGCGCACCACCGTGGTTTCGAGCCGGGCGATGCGCGCCACCATCATGCCGGTGCGGGTTCCAGCGTGGTCGCGCTGGAAGTAGGAGTTGACGCGGCGCCTGAGCAGCTTGGCCTTGCCCACATAGAGCAGTTGCTCGCGGGCGTCGAAGAAGCGGTAGACGCCGGGCAGCGCCGGCAGGGCCGCCACCTCCAGCAGCAGCCGCTCGCGCAGCGGTGCGGCCTCGGCGGCCAGGCCGGCGTCGACCACGGCGTGCGCCTGCGCCTGGGCCTCGCGCTCGGCCTGCCAGTGCTGCAGCAGGGCGTCGGCCTGGTGCAGGGTGTCGGGTGGAGCGCCGGTGACAGAGGCAGACAGCGGGTCGGTCGGATCGCCGGGGTTCATGGCCTCATTCTGCGGGGAGCGGGCCTTCGTCCGGGCTCGGGGCCGCACCGGTCTGGCGATCGAAGCGCTGATGCCAGTAGCGCGCGCGCTCGACGCGCTGGCAACGCGCGGCCCCGGCGGGCTCGCCACTGTCCCAGCGCAAGGCGCCACAGTCGCCGCTGGTGGCCAGCGCAATGCCGAGCGCGCGCAGGCGCGTGCGCACCGCCGCGGCCGGGTGGCCGAAGCGGTTGCGGTAGCCGCTCTGCGCGAAGGCCTGCTGGGGAGCCAGCGCGGTCAGCAACTCCGGCGTCGACGAGCTGGCGCTGCCATGGTGGGGCAGCAGCAGCAGGTCCACCGGCCGCAGCGTCGCGGTGCGCAGCAGCGCCTGCTCCTGCGGCCGTTCGATGTCGGCGGCCAGCAGCACGGCGCGCCCCTGCCCCGCCCCGGCCTGCACGCGCAGCACGCAGCCGTTGGCGTTGCCCGGCTGCGCCGGGGCGTCGGCCGCCGGGTGCAGGAACTCGAAGCGCACGCCGTCCCAGTCCCAGACCTCACCCGCCGCGCAGCGCGGCGCAGCTTCGGGCAGGCGCGGGTCGGGCGCCAGGCGCCAATCGCCCACCGGCAGGGCCCGCCGCAGGCTGTCCAGTCCGCCGGCGTGGTCGGCGTCGCCGTGGCTGACGACCACGCGGTCGAGCCGCGCCACGCCCGCCGCCCGCAGCGCCGGCACCACGATGCGCGCCGCCGCGTCCTGCCCCTCGCCCGGTCCCCAGCGCGGGCCGACGTCGTACAGCAGCTCGTGGCGCGCCGTCTGCAGCCACACCGCGCTGCCCTGGCCGACGTCGAACACCAGCAAGCGGAACTCGCCCGACGACGGGCGCTCGGGTGCATACAGCAGCAGGGGCAGCACCCACAAGCCGCCGAGCGCGCGCAGGCTGCGCGGCAGGCGCAGGGCGGCCAGCAGCAGGCCGAGCAAGGCCGCCGCCTGCCAGGGCCAGGGTGGCGTGGCCGCTGCCCACACGGCGCCGGGCCAGACGGCAAGTTGAGCCAGCAGCGTGAAGAGCAGTTCGCCGGCCCAGGCCGCCAGCACCCAGAGCGGGGCCAGCAGCGTGCCCAGCAGGGCCAGCGGCACCAGCAGCAGGGTCACCACCGGCACCGCCAGCAGATTGGCCAGCACGCCCACCAGCGAGATCTGGCCGAAGAACAGCAGCGAGAGCGGCGCCAGCCCCAGGGTCACCACGGCCTGCGTGCGCAGCAGCTCGCGCAGCGCATTCATGCGCTCGCCGCCCTGCTGCATCAGCAAGGCCACGGCCACGAAGCTGAGCCAGAAGCCCGGCTGAACGGTTGCCCAGGGGTCGGCCAGCGCAATCGGCAAGGCACAAGCCAGCAGGGCCAACGGCCAGGGCCAGAGCCGGCCGCTGCTCTGCAGCAGCGCCACCAGCGCCAGCAGCGCCACGGTGCGCTGCGCCGGCACCCCCCAGCCGGCCAGCAGCGCGTAGGCCGCGGCCAGCCCCACCCCCGCCCAGCGCGCCGCCAGCGGTGCCGGCAAGCACCGGCACAGGCGCGGCAGGCGCCGCCACAGTGCGGCCACGCCCTGCATGGCCAGCCAGGCGAACACCGTGATGTGCAGGCCGCTGATGGAAAAAAGATGCACCACCCCGGTGTCGCGCAGCAACGCCCAGTCGCGGCTGCTGAGCGCCGCCTGGTCGCCGAGCAGCAGACCGGCCAGCAGCGCACGCGCGCGCGGCGCGTCCACCGCGGCGTCGATGCGCTCGCGCAGCCGCTCGCGCTGGGCCTGCAGGCTCCACCCGGGCGCTGCCGACAGCCTGTGCCCCGAGCGCACGCTGCCCTGCGCCACCACGCCGCGCTCCAGCAACCACAGTTCGGCGTCGGGCAGCCCGGGGTTCTGCAAACCATGCACGCGGCGCAGCCGCACCTGCAGGCGCCAGACCTCGCCGGCGCGCGGCCCGCGCCCCGCCTTCAGCTCGTACCAGAGCGACAGACGCCCGGGCAATGCGAGCGTCTGTGGCGGCTGGCCGAGCGGCGCCTCGGCGTCGCGCGCGGTGGTCAGCGGCCTCAGGGTCAGGCGCAGCAGCGGCGCATCGCCCCAGCCCGGCAGACGCTGCGGCAGTTCGTCCACCACGGCATCCAGCTCCAGTGTCCGGCCCTCCCAGGCGGTCGGCAGCGCCGGCTCAAGGCGCTGCGCGGCGCGCCAGCTGCCCCAGGCCAGGCTGGCCGCCACTGCCGCCGCCACCAGCAGCAGCCAAGCCGCGCGACGGCGCCTCAGCGGCCACCAACCCAGGCCCAGCGCCGCCGCCACCGCCAGCAGCGGCGGCAGCGCCGGCAGTTCGGCCTGCCTCTGCAGCGCCATCAGCGCCAGCAGGCAGGCGGCCGCCAGCAGGCCCAGCGGCCAGGGGCCTGGGGAAGGGGCCGGGGTGGGGGCCGAGGTGGGCGCCAAGGTGGACGCCGGGGCGGTGGGAACGATCACGGCGCGCCGATCTTCGCTGCACTACGATGCCCGCCCTTCGTCGTCATGCCCCCACCGAAGGGGCCCGCCAGATGTCTGCCAACACCCCCCAAGAGCGCCTGCAGGCGCTCGGCATCGAACTGCCCGCGCTGGCCATTCCGGCGGCCGCCTACCTGCCCTATGTGCGCAGCGCTCAGCTGGTCTTCGTCTCCGGCCACATTGCCAAGCGCGACGGCAAGCCCTGGGTCGGCCAGCTCGGCGCCGACACCGACACGGCGCAAGGCCAGCAGGCCGCACGCGCCATCGCCATCGACCTGCTGGGCACCCTGGCCCATGCCTGCGGCGGCGACCTGGGCCGCGTGCGCCGCATCGTCAAGCTGATGAGCCTGGTCAACAGCACGCCCAGCTTCACCGAACAGCACCTCGTCACCAACGGCGCCTCGCAGCTGATGCTCGACGTGTTCGGCCCCGAGGTCGGCGCGCATGCGCGCAGCGCCTTTGGCGTGGCGCAGATCCCGCTGGGTGCCTGCGTGGAGATCGAACTGATCGCCGAGCTCGCCTGATGGCCGACCGCTGGATGTCCCACGCCCCACGCCTGCTGGTCTGGCTCGGCCTGATCTGCCTGGCCGGCCTCGGTGCCGTGCTGGTGGCGCAGCATGTCTTCGACGTGCGGCCCTGCCCCTGGTGCGTGCTGCAGCGCGGCATCGTGCTGCTGCTGGGCGTGGCGGCCCTGGCCGGCGGCGCGCTGGCCTGGGCACTCAAGCACCGCGGCCACCTGTACCGGGCGCACCTGACGGCGCGCCTGGCCGCCATTCCGGTGCTGCTGCTGGCGCTCTCGGGTCTGGTGGCCGCGACCTACCAACACGAGGTGGCGTCGCAGAGCGAGAGCTGCGCGATGACGGCCGCCGATCGGCTGCTGACCGCACTCGACCTCGAAGCCAAGTGGCCGGCCGTTTTCATGGTCACCGCCAGTTGCCAGGACGCGGCCCATTACCGGCTGCTGGGCCTGCCTTACGAGATCTGGAGCGGCCTGCTGTTCGCGCTGGCGCTGGGCGCCGGCCTGGTGGCCTTGCTGCGCGGCGCGCGGGTTTAGGGCCTGTTCACGCGACGGCCTGCGAGCCGCCGCGCGAAAAGGCCCAGACCGGCCCCGCGTCGTCGATGCGCAAACGCCCCCAGGGCGCGAACCCGCAAGCCTGCAGCGCCGCCAGCCAGACGCCGGCATCGTCGCGCACGCGACCCAGGGCCTGACGGGCCGCTTCGGGCAGGAAGACCGCATGCAGCGGCTGCTGCGGCAGCAGCAAGCCCAGTTCACTGGTGAAGGCCGGTCCCAGCGCCTCGCGCTGACGCTGCAGCTCGCCGGGCAGGAAGGCGCGCACCAGGCCGTCCCAGAAGGGGCTGTGACCCCGCTCGTCCCGCCAGCCCGGCAGTTCCACGAGCAGACACTGCGCCGCGCCGGGCTCGGCCCGCCAGGCCTGCAGCGCCGCTTCGAGCAGGGCCCGCAAGACCGGCGGCGGGCACTGCGCGCTGGCGTGCAGGGCGCTCAGTTCGCTCTCGCCGGTGCCGTCCATGCCCAGCAGCAGGCGCTGCTGCACATGGTGCAGCCCCAGCTCCGGCGCGGCGTGCACCACCCGGCCGAGCGCGAAGTGGTACCGCACCCGGCTGCGACCGACCTGCGGCTGCCAGTGCAACCAGGCCTGCGCAGCGGCCTCGCCCGGCACCGGCCCCTGACCGGCCAGGCACCAACGACCGCCCTCCGCTTCATGGGGTGGCTGGGCACCCGACGGGGCATGGTCCTGCCATTGCGTCCAGATCATGGGCTGGGCTCCAGGGGTACGCACAGGCCTTCGGTCCAGGGCGCTGCGGTCGCGGCGGGCAGCAGGCGGGCCTCGAAACCCTCGCGTTCGGTGTTGCAGGCGATGCAGGCGATGCCGGGGGAAGCGGGATCGCGCCCTGCCGCGCGCTCGGCGTGCGCCGCGTGCGCCGCGGGCAACGTGGGGACCGTGGGCACCGGCAGAGGCCGCGCCAGGCGCACGCTGCGCAGCGCGGCCAGCGTGGCCTCCATGGTGGGGCCGCCGTCGAGGATGTCGATGTAGCGCTCGCCGTCGAAGCCCTCGGCCTGCAGGATGGCGAAGGGCAGCGCGCCGTCCGGGTGCAACTGGCCGATGGCGCGCTGCGCGGCCTCGGGCAGCAAGGGCACGTAGAGCGGCGACTGCGGCATCAGGCTGGCCAGGAACTCCTTGCTGCGCCCGCTCACCAGGGCCTCGGCCTGCGCGTACTCCATGGCGAAGAAGGCCCGGCCCACGGCGTCCCAGAACGGGCTGCGGCCCTCGGCGTCGAGCAGGCCGGGGAACTCGGCCACCACGCGCTCGGCGAAGCGCGCGGCGAACTGGTGGATGAAGAGCAGGCGTGCCCGCGACAGCAGTTCGCCCAGCACCGGCGCCGCGGCAGGGTCGAGGTAAAAGCTGGTCAGCAGGGTCGCGCCGGTCAGGTCGTGCGTGAGCTGCAGGGTGTGGCTGCGCGTGCGCACGGCGAGGCGCGCGCTGCTGGCGACGACGAACTCGTTGCGGTAGGCATAGAAGCGCGAGCCGTAGCCGGCACAGGCGCTGATGCCGCTGCAGCCGAGCAGACCGCCGCGGCCGCCGTCGAGCACGAAGAGGTAGCGCTCCTCGCCGCTGACCTCCTCGTCGGCGGTGGCGAAGGCCTGCTGCGAGGCGTGCACGCGCGCCGCCAGCAACTCGGGGTCGGGCCGCAAGGTGCCGATGCCGGGGCCGGCGGCGGCCGCCATGCGCAGCAGCTCGGGCAGGTCAGCCGGTGTGGCGGCTCGCAGGCGGGGCAGGAACATGGGCTTGGGGGGTGACGGCCGGCTTGAGCGGGCGCGCACGCTCGTCGCGCGGCGTGTGGCCGAAGGCCGCCTTGTAGGCGTTGGAGAAATGCGCACCGCTGCTGAAGCCGCAGGACAGGCCCACCTGCAGGATGGACTGTCCGCTGCGCTGCAGCAGCTCGCGGGCGCGCTGCAGGCGCAGCTCGAGGTAGTGGCGCGAGGGCAGGCTGTCGAGGTGCTGCTTGAACAGCCGTTCGAGCTGGCGGCGCGACAGGCCGACCAGGCGCGCCACGTCCTCGGTGGGCAAGGGTTCGCCGAGATTGGCATGCATCAGCGCCAGTGCCTCGGCCAGGCGCGGCGGCATGTGGCGGGCGTCGCTGTGCTGCTCGCCCAGCACGCGCTCGGTGTCGCCGCGCAACGCCGACAGGCCGATGCGCGCCGCCAGCTGCTGCGCCAGCGCCTCGCCCTCGGTGCGCGCCAGCCAGGCCAGCAGCAGGTCGGGCAGGGCCAGCGGACGCGCGCAGCTCAGCAGCGGCGGCGTGCGGCTGCCGTCGATCTCCCACAGGCCGCGCTTCCACACGCTGCCCGGGTGCTGCTGCTGCAGCGGTGCCAGCAGCCAGTCGGTGCAGGCGGCGCGGCGGTCCTGCAGCAGGCCGGCCGCGGCCCAGAGCATCGAGCCGCCCTCCACCGCGCCGAGCAGGCAGCCCTGCGCGGCCAGCGCCTGCAGGGGCAGCCCCTGCAGGGCCTCGCTGCCCAGCAGCAGGCGCCAGGGCGCCACCAGCCAGTACTGCGACCAGTCGCGCAGCGGCGTGTCCGGCGCCACCCACTCGACCTGGAAGCGCGGCTCGGCCAGCAACGCATTGGCGCCCTCGAGCAACTCGGCCAGCGCGTGCGCGGCCAGCCTCGAGCCGCCGGGCAGCAGGCAGATGGCAATCCGCTGCATCAGCCGCGCACTACTTCAGCCCGCCCGACAGGAAGGCCTTCAGGCGCTCGCTCTGCGGCTTGACGAGGATCTCCTTGGGGTGACCCTCCTCAATGACCTTGCCCTGGTGCAGGAACAGGGTGTGGTTGCTGACCTCGCGGGCGAAGCCCATCTCGTGCGTCACCACGATCATGGTGCGGCCCTCGGCGGCCAGGTCCTGCATCACCTTCAGCACCTCGCCCACCAGTTCGGGGTCGAGCGCCGAGGTCGGTTCGTCGAACAGCATCAACTCGGGCTCCATGGCCAGCGCGCGGGCGATGGCCACGCGCTGCTGCTCGCCGCCCGAGAGCTGCGCCGGGTAGACGTCCTTGCGGTGCGACACGCCCACGCGCGCCAGCAGCGCCTCGGCCTTGGCGGTGGCGCTCTTCACGTCGTGACCGAGCACATGCACCGGGGCCTCAATGACGTTTTGCAGCACCGTGCGGTGCGCCCACAGATTGAAGCCCTGGAACACCATGGCCAGCCGGGCGCGCCAGCGCTGCAGCTGCTTGGCGTCGGCGGCGCGCAGCGAGCCGTCACGGTCGGGCGTCAGCTGCAGCTCCTCCTCACCGAGGAACAGCCGGCCCTGGTGCGGCTGCTCGAGCAGGTTGAGGCAGCGCAGGAAGGTGCTCTTGCCGCTGCCGCTGGAGCCGATCAGGGTGATGACGTCGCCGCGCTGGGCGGCCAGCGAGACGCCCTTGAGCACCTCGCGCTCACCGTATTTCTTGTGCAGGTCGTCTACGCGCAGGCTGGGCATGGTGGGCTTCGGTCCGGGTTCAGGCGCTCAGGAGCTTGCCGCTGCGCAGCGCCTGCCGGCCCGCCACCTTCGCCACGCTCTGGCCGGCCTGGGCCCAGCGCTGCAGCTCGCGGGCGAAGTGCAGACCGTCGACCGGGCTGCACAGGGGCGTCGATTCTCCGCTGACCGGATCGACCAGGTCGGCGATGCGTTCGCCGGCCGCCACCTCGCGGCCCAGGGTGTCGGCGAACACCACCACGCCGGCATGCGGTGCATGGACGTGCATGCAGCCGGCCAGCGGGCGCTGCGCGACCTCGAAGGACTCGGGCTCGTCCATGCCGTCGATGAAGCCCTGCAGACCCAGGAAGCGCAGCAGGCCCTCGGCGTCCTGGGCGGCCAGCGCATGGCCCACCTCGGTCTCGCCGCGGTGCTCGACGGTGGCCGAGAAGCAGGCCAGCGGCACGCGCTCGCCGAGCTTTTCGCGCAGCTTGAACCAGACCGTCGAGCAGGCCTCGTCGAAGGGAAAGTCGCCGCTCTCCTCGGCCAGCAGGACCAGCGGCGCGCGCAGGCAGCGGCCCAGCTGCGCACCGCTGTCGGCGTGCTGCGGCGTGGCGTAGAGGTGCATCACGGCGTCGTTGTCGCAGTGCAGGTCGAGCACCACGTCGGCGTCGATGGCCAGACCCAGCAGGTGGGCGCGCAGCTGCTGCAGTTCGCTGCGCTGCGGCTGCTCGGCCAGCGCCTGGTGCAGCGCCGCGCGCAGGCGCCCCAGGTTCTCGGCCGGCGCGTCGCCCAGGCTCACCAGCTCGGCGGCGCGCGCCGCCAGGTCGGCGTAAAGGCGGTTGAAGTTCTGCCCCGAGGCCAGCTCGTAGCGCCCCTGCATGCGGCCCCAGACCTGCTGCGACAGGCCGATCGGGTTGCAGGCCGGCAGCAGCACGATCTCGCCGCGCAGCCGGCCCTGTGCCTCCAGCTCGGTGAGCCGGCCGCGCAGCTGCTGCGCCACCAGCATGGGCGGGATCTCGTCGGCGTGCAGGCTGGCCTGCAGCAGCGCGCGGCGGCCGCCGCTGGCGCCGAAATGCAGGCGCGTGACCTGCCGGGTGACGCCGACGCCGGCGCCGCTCAGGGGGTGGTGGTGGATCTGCATCAGCGGTCCTTTTTTTCGTTCTCGGGCAGGGCTTCGTAGAGCGGGCGGCGCATCCGCACCGGGATGACGTCGAGCCGCATGTCCTGCACGCTGTAGTCCTCGGCGCCCCAGGCTCCGGTGTACTGGCCCTGCGTGCGGGCGTCTTTGTACAGCCTGAACTCGAAACCCAGGGTCGGGTCCGGGTCGGGTCCGCCGTCGCCGGCCAGCGCTCGGTCCTCAAGCAGCGCGCGGCCGTTGAAGGCCAGGCCGCGCAACTCGGTGTCCGGGCTGTCGAGCAGCTGTGCCATGGCCGTCACCAAGGTGTTGTCGCCCAGCATGTCGGCGAAGAAGCCGGCGCGCTTGAAGAAGGGCTTGAAATCGGGCGACTGCGGCAGCACCGCACGGCCCTCGCGCTTCTCGCGCGAGGGCGTCACCACCAGGGTGCGCAGGTCGAGCTGGTCGCCGCGGTCCAGGAAGCTCAGGCGCGCGCCGCGCAGCCGGAAGGGCTGGCCGGGCGCGCCGGCCTGGGCCTCGCGCAGGTCGACGAACAGCGCGCCGCGTGCGCCGAGCACCTCGACGCGGCCACCGCGCAGGAACGCGGCGCTGTCCTCCTCGACCCCCAGTCCGATCGGGTAGCCCTTGGCCACCATCACCGGCAACAGGCGGGCGATGCGCCCGCGCTTGAGGAAGTGCTGGTCGATGAACAGGCCCGGGCCGGCGAAGCCCAGGCCGCGCTCGACCTCCAGCCCGTCGCGCAGCCGGCCCTTGAGCACCGCCAGTGCGTCCTGCGCGTCGCGGAACATCCACTCGCTCATGATGGCCGCGCCGGCACTGGTGCCGGCCACCACGCCACCACGCGCCAGCACCTGGCGCACGGCGGCCAGCAAGGCGCTCTCACGGCCCTGCGGCGCGAAGGTGGCGGTGATCAGCTCCTGCGCACCGCCGCTGAAGAACACGCCCTGCATGGCGGCGACCCGCGCGGCCAGCTGCGGGTCGGCGGCGAGCTGCTGCGCCTGGGCCGTATCGCTGCCGGGCAAACGCGGCGCCAGCGCAATGAACTCGGCCCGCGCCCCGGCCGCGTTGAGCGCCCCCACCAGGCGCGCGCCGCTGCGCTCCGGGTTCTCGGAGGCGGTGGCAAACACCGCAAAGCGGGCGCCCGGCCCGCCGGCCTCCTGCACCAGACGGCGCCAGACCACGGCGTTGTCGAGCTTGAGCGCGCCACCGATGGCCACCGCCGTGCCCGCGCGCGGCCCCTCGGCCTGCGACCAGGCGGGCCCCATCAGGGCGGCCAGCAACAGCACGGCCAAGGACAGGGCAACAAACGACGGGGCGAGCAGGTGCAGGAGGCGGCGGCAGGGCATGGGCGGGTCCGAGGCGCTGGGGGTGAACGGCGGGTCGCGATTGTTGGGTGCGCGGCGCGGCGCGCGCTGCGGCTTGCCCTGGGTTCGGAGCGAAGGCGCAAGTCGGTGTCGCAAGCGCGCAAATGGCGCGGCGCTGCGTCAGGGCGCTGCAACAGGCGGCCGGCGCAACTTCACCGGCAGCGACACCCACTTGCAGCCAAGCGACTTCTGCGCGTTGACCCGCGCACGCCTGGGCCGACTCGCTTCCAAGAATGACGCCATTCCACCCCAGCGAGTCCCCCCATGAAGCACCGCGCCCTCCCCCGCCTGAGCCTGCTGGCCCAGGCCCTCCTCCTGCTCGGCGGCGCCGCGCAGGCGCAGACCCAGCCCGCCGCCGCACCGCAACAGCTCGAGCGCATCGAGATCACCGGCTCAAGCATCAAGCGCATCGACGCCGAGACCGCGCTGCCCGTGCAGGTGCTCAAGCGCGAGGACATCGCCAAGACCGGTGCCAGCACCGCCGCCGAGCTGATGAAGGCGATCAGCGCCAACACCGCCGGCCTGACCGACGGCCAGTCGATCAGCGACAACACCGGCGGCCAGCGCGGCCTGAACGCCGCCAACCTGCGCGGCATCGGCGTCTCGGGCACCCTGGTGCTGCTCAACGGCCGGCGCATGGCCAACTTCGCCACGCCCGGCGACGACGCCGGGGTGGATCTGAACAACATTCCCAGCGGCGCCATCGACCGCGTCGAGATCCTCAAGGACGGCGCCTCGGCCATCTATGGCACCGATGCCATCGGCGGCGTCATCAACTTCATCACGCGCAAGGACTTCCGAGGCGTCGACCTCTACGCCTACGCCTTCGGCACCCAGGAGGGCGGCGCCGGCAAGCAGACCGTGACCCTGAGTGCCGGCACCGGCTCGCTGGCGCAGGAAGGCTATAACGTGCTGGCCGTGCTCGACCTGCAGAAGCTCGGCGGCCTGCGCTCCTCGCAGCGCGACTTCATCCAGCAGCGCCCGCTGGCCAGCACCCTGCCCTTCTACCTGAGCACGCGCCCGCTGCCCGGCAACATCCGCCTGCAGGGCAGCAGCGGCTCGCGGCGCAACCAGCTCGCGGCCATCAACGCCGCCGGCCTGAACTTCGACGGCGCGCCGATCACCGAGCGCGCCTTCAACCTGTTCGGCAAGAGCGGCTGCCTGGGCCCGGCCAGCGTCTACGCGCCCGACAACCTCAGCCAGGCCTGCAGCTACGACTACATGCTCGACACCGAGGTCTACCCGGAGAGCCAGCGCGCCAGCGCCCTGGTGCGCGGCGTGGCCAAGCTCGGTGGCGGCTGGGAGGGCTTCGGCGAGGCCCTGCTGGCGCAGGCCGAGAGCACCTATGTCTCCAGCCCCAACCCGGTCGAGGTGACCGACATTTCGGTGGGCACCCTGAACGCCTGGCTGCCGGCCGGCAAGAAGCTGCCGAGCACCCTGCTCAACGGCGACGCCATGCCCGACCTGTCGCTGCGCTTTCGCATGAGCGACGCCGGCAACCGCACGAATGAGGTGCTGTCGCAGGCCACGCGCTTCGTGCTGGGCGCGCGCGGCCAGTTGGGCCGATGGGAGGCCGAGACCGCCCTGGTGCGCGCCGAGAACCAGGTCGAGGACCGCATCGTCAGCGGCTACTTCCTCTACAACGAGTTCCTGGCCGCGGTGCGCGACGGTCGCATCAACCCCTTCGCGCCCAACGACGCCGGCGGCCTGGCCGTCATCGACGGCATCAAGGTGGCCGACACCACGCGCAACAGCAAGGGCGCGACCACCAGCTGGGACTTCAAGCTCTCCAGCGAACTGGCCGAGCTCGACGGCGGCGCGCTGACCTTGGCCTTCGGGGGCGAGGCCCGTATCGAGTCGCAGCAGTTCACGCCCTCGGCGCTGCTGCGCACCAACAACATCTACGGCGACCGCAGCGGCCGCGGCGACCTGCCCGAGGCCAGCGACCGCGACCGTACGGTGGCCGGCGTCTTCACCGAGGTGATCGCGCCGCTGAGCAAGCAACTGGAGCTGAGCGCCGCGCTGCGCTACGACCGCTACCAGGGCGTGGGCGACACCTGGAACCCCAAAGTGGGCCTGCGCTTCCAGCCGATGCGCGAGATGGTGCTGCGCGCCAGCGCCGGCACCGGCTTCCGCGCGCCGAGCTTCACCGACCTCTACGCGCCGAGCTCGCGCGGCTCCAGCCCCGCCGTGCTGACCGACCCGGGCTGCGTGGCCCTGGGCGACAGCCCGGTGGATTGCACCGACCAGTTCCGCATCGACCGACAGTCCAACCCGAACCTGAAGCCCGAGAAGAGCACGCAGATGAGCGCCGGCATCGTCTTCGAGCCGACGCGCAGCATCTCGCTGAGCGTCGACTACTGGCGCATCACCATGAAGGACCTGATCAGCACGCTGGGCGAGCAGATCATCTTGGAGAACCTCGACAAGTACGACCTGCCCAACACCTTCGACGACGACACCCTGACCTGCGGCACGCCGGTCGGTGACTTCGTCTGCCGCGACAACGACGGCTACATCGACACCCTCCTGCTGCGCAAGGAGAACCAGGGCCAGTTGAAGACCTCGGGCATCGACATCGAGGCGAAGTACCGCCACGACGCCGGCGAGCTGGGCCGCTTCACCCTCGGCCTGTCGGGCACCTGGGTGGCGCAGTACAAGCGCCAGTTCGGCGGCAAGGACGGCTTCGAGAACAACGCCGGCCGCTTCCTGCAGGACCAGGCCGTGCAGCGCTGGCGCCACCGTGCCGCCATCGATTGGGACCTCGGTGCCTTCGGCCTGACCCTGGCCAACACCACCTCGAGCAGCTACGCGGACCACAACATCGCCATCAACCTGAACGGCGACCGGCTGGCCGACAACCGCGTCAAGGCCTACTCGCTGTGGGACCTGACGGGCTCCTGGCAGGTCAGCAAGGCGCTGCGCCTGCGTGCCGGCGTGCAGAACCTGGCCGACACCGCGCCGCCGTTCTCCAACCAGGCCTACTACTTCCTGTCGACCTACGACCCGGGTTCGACCGACCCGCGCGGCCGCTCGTTCTACCTGAGCGCGAACTACAAGTTCTGAGCCCCCGCTCCAGCCTCGCTCGGCCCGCCCGGCTTCGGCCCGGCGGGCTTTTTCGTCGTCGTCGAGCGGGCGCTGTCGCGCTGGCGACACATTCAGGCGCCGAACCGTCCCCTTTTCAACGCGCTGTCAGCTTCGCGTGGCCCGCGGCTTCCTAGAGTCGCTCATCCCCAGCCACCCGAGTCGACCATGCCGCGTCTTGCCCCGTTCGCCCTCGCCCTTGCTGCCGCCCTGCCCGCTCTGTTGGCACAAGCCCAGGCACAAGCCCAGGAAACCACCCAGCGCCTCGAGCGCGTCGAGGTCACCGGCTCGACCATCAAGCGCCTCGACGCCGAGACCGCGCTGCCGGTGCAGGTGATCCGCAAGGAGGACATCCGCAAGAGCGGCGCCACCACCGCGGCCGAGCTGGTGTCGCTGCTGGCGGCCTCGGCCAACAACCTGACCGACGGCATCAGCATGGCCAACGGCGGCTATCGCGACCAGATGGGCTTCAACGCCGTGAACCTGCGCGGCCTGGGCGTGTCCTCCACCCTGGTGCTGCTCAACGGCCGGCGCATGGCCAACTTCGCCTCGCCCGGCGACGACGTCGGCGTGGACCTGAACAACATCCCGGCCGCCGCCATCGAGCGCATCGAGATCCTGCTCGACGGCGCCTCGGCCACCTACGGCTCGGACGCCATCGGCGGCGTGATGAACTTCATCACGCGCCGCGACTACCAGGGCCTGGAGGCCGACGCCTTCGCCAGCAAGACCGCCGAGGGCGGCGCCGGCAAGCGCGGCGCCTCGCTGAGCTTCGGCGTCGGCGACATCGCCCGCGACCGCTTCAACCTGCTGGCGGTGCTGGACTGGCAGGCCAGCGACGCGCTCGACACCGCGCAACGCCAATTCATCGGCGACCTGCAGATCCCGCTGCGCCTGCCGCACCTGCTCTCGTCGGCCGGCTTCCCCGCCAACATCCGCCTCAGCAGCGCGCAGCGCAACTACCTGCAGGACCGCAATTTCATGGTGAACGGCAAGGTGATCGAGAACCGCACGATCAACCTCAGCGTGCCCAACTGCAACCCGCCGCACACCCTCTACCTGCCGGCCGGCATCGGCGGTGTGGACGGCTGCACCTACGACTTCATGCGCGACGTCGAGCTCTATCCGAAGTCCGACCGCCTGGGTCTGCTGACGCGCGGCGTGCTCGCGCTCGGCGGCGGGCTGCAGGCCTTTGCCGAGTTCTCCGGCGGGCGCGCCAAGACGATTTACACCGGCACCAGCAACCGCATCGACGCCGATGTACCGGTGTCGCTGATCCCGGCCCTGGCCGCCACCGGCATGGGCACCGACCCCGACCTCGACGAGCCCGACGTGGTGGCGCGCACGCGCATGCTCGAAGCCGGCAAGCGCGGCAGCGAGCTGACCAGCACCGGCACGCGCACGGTGCTGGGCGTCAACGGCCAGGCGGCCGGCTGGGACTTCGAAGTGGCCCTGCTGGCCGCCACCAACACGGTGTCGGAGCGCGACGTGCGCGGCTACCTGCGCGAAGCGCCGGTGCTGGCCGGCTTCTACAGCGGCGCCATCAACCCCTTCGGACCGAGCAGCGCCGCCGGCCTGCAGATCCTGCGCGATGCGCAGGTCAACGAGGAGGTGCGCAGCGCACGCGGTACCACCCGGTCCTTGCAGGGCAGCATGGGGCGCAGCCTGATGCAGCTCGACGGGGGCGAACTGGCCCTGTCCTTCGGCGCCGAGCTGCGCCGCGAGACCACCAAGAGCTGGGCCTCGGACCTGTTGATCGCCGACCAGATCGTCGGCGACCCCTCGCCCGGCGATGCGCAGACCACCGACCGCGGCCGCCGCATGTGGGCGGTCTACGCCGAGATGGTGGCGCCCGTCAGCAAGACCCTGGAGCTGAGCGCCGCGCTGCGCCACGACCGCTACCAGACCGTCGGCGGCTCGACCACGCCCAAGCTCGGCCTGCGCTGGACCCTCGCGCCCAGCGTGCTGGTGCGTGCCTCGGCCGGCACGGGCTTCCGCGCGCCCTCGGTGAACGACCTCTACCGGCCGGTCAAGACCAGCCAGACCGCCGTGCTGCCCGACCCCGTCTGCATGGCCGAGAACGACAACGACCTGGGCTTCTGCGCCGACTTCTGGGACACCCGCACCTACGCCAATCCGAATCTCAAGCCCGAGAAGTCGCGCCAGCAGTCGGTCGGCCTGGTGTTTCAGCCCACCCGCCATAGCAGCCTGTCGGTGGACTACTGGGCCATCACCAAGCGCGACCTCATCAGCACCCTCGGCGACGACGTGATCCTTGCCAACCTGGCCAAGTACGAACCCCTGGTGCACCGCTACAACGAGGACGAGGGCCTGGACGGCTGCGACTACGACCCCGACGACAGCGCCATCTGCTTCATCGAGTTGCAGAAGGAGAACCGCGGCCGCCAGAAGCTCAGCGGCGTGGACATCCAGGCCGAGTTCGGCGGCCTGGACACGGCACTGGGTCGCTTCGGCGTCAAGCTGGCCGGCACCTATGCCATCAGCTCGAAGAAGCAGACCGGCAACGGCGACCCCTACATCAGCAACCTCGGGCGCTTCGTCACCGACGGCGTGGTGCAGCGCTGGCGCCACCGCATCACGCTGGACTGGGAACTCGGCGCCTTCGGCCTGGCGCTGTCCAACACCTACCGCAGCGGCCACACCGACCAGAACTCGGCCATCGACACCGACGCCGGCTCCTTCATCCAGCCCAACGAGGTCAAGGCCTACTCGCTGTGGGATCTGAGCGGCCGCTGGCAGTTCAGCCCGCAGCTGACCCTGCGCGCCGGCGTGAGGAACCTGCTGGACACCGCCCCGCCCTTCTCCAACCAGGCCTACTTCTTCCTGAGCGGCTACGACCCCAGCTACACCGACCCGCGCGGCCGCTCGTACTCGCTGAGCGTCAACTACAAGTTCTGAACCCGCCGCCCGTTCAGCGCGGCAGCCCTTCGACGTAGCGCTGCTCGATGCGCCGCAGGCTGCCGTCCTTGGCCAGGCGCGCCAGCCCTTGGTCGAGCGCGTCCAACAGCGCGTCGTTGGCGCCGTGCCTCGCCCGCGACAGCGCCATATAGGTGGGGCTGCCGCTGCTGTAGCTGAAAGGCTGGCGCTGCAGGCGCTCGGCCACGCCGAGCTTGCGGATGGTGTAGGCGCCGGCCAGGTGGTTGGCGGCGATCAGGTCGACGCGATCGGCCAGCAGCATGTTGATGCTGGTGCGCAGGTCGCGGCCTTCCTCGATGCGCGCGGCGGCCTTGAGCGGTGCCGGGTAGAAGAAACCTGCCGTGAGCCCAAGTCGCAGGCGTTTGAGCTGCTCGGCGCTCTCCAGCAGCAGCGGGCTGCCGGCTCGGGTGTAGAAGTGGTAGCGCACCTCATGCCGGTAGCCGTTTGAATAACGCAGGAAGCGCTGGCGGTCGCCGCTCAGACTCAGGGTGGTGCTGAGGTCGGCCGCGCCCTGTTCGAGCATGGCCAGCGCGCGCCGCCACGGAAACAGCTGCAGCTCCAGCTCGTAGCCCGCGGGCGCCAGCGCCTGGCGCGCGATCTCCACGTCCATGCCCTCGCCCTCCGGATCGCCGGCCTCCATGACGAAGGGCGGATAGGGCGCATTGACCAGCAGCAGCCGGCGCGGTGTCTGTGCCCAGGCGGGACGGAGTGAAGCCGCCGCCAGCGCCACAGCCAGCTCGCGACGGCGCCAGATTCCCGAAGCCGTCATCGGACCTGCTGAGCGGCCAGCGCCCCCGCCAGACGCCAGGGTGGGGCTGCGTCGGCGCCGGCCAGGGCTGCGTTGACCGCCGCCGCCACTTCCGCGTCGTGCAGCCCGCGCGCGGCGCACCAGTCGGCGTCGTGGAAGCTGTCGCGGTAGCGCTCGCCGCTGTCGCACAGCAGGGTGACGATGGATCCCTGCTCGCCGCGCTCGCGCATCTGCCGCGCGCAGGCCAGGCTGGCCAGCAGATTGGTGCCGGTGCTGGGGCCGACGGTGCGGCCGAGCCGCTCGCTCAACCAGCGCATGGCGGCCACGCTGGCGGCGTCGGGCAGCTTGACCATGGCGTCGACCACGCGCGGCAGGAAGGAGGCCTCGACGCGCGGCCGGCCGATGCCCTCGATGCGCGAGCCGCAGTTCAGGCTCAAGCTGGCGTCACCGCTCAGGTAGTGGTCGAAGAACACCGAGAACTCGGCGTCGCCGCCGCAGATGCGCGTGACGTGCCCGCCGTAGCGCACGAAACGACCCAGCGTGGCCAATGTGCCGCCGGTGCCGGCGCTGCACACCAGCCAGGCCGGAATGGGATGCGGCTCGCGGCGCAGCTGGCTGAAGATGGACTCGGCGATGTTGTTGTTGCCGCGCCAGTCGGTGGCGCGCTCGGCGTAGGTGAACTGGTCCAGGTAGTGGCCGCCGCCCTCGTGCGCCAGACGCGCGGCCTCGGCGTAGACCGTGGTGGGGTCGTCGACCAGATGGCAGCGCCCGCCCTGGAAGGCGATCGCGGCCTGCTTGCTCTCGCTCACCGTGGCGGGCATCACCGCGATGAAGGGCAGGCCGAGCAGGCGCGCGAAATAGGCCTCGCTGACCGCCGTGCTGCCGCTTGAGCTTTCCACCACCGGCCGACCCTCGCGCAGCCAGCCGTTGCACAGCGCGTAGAGAAAGAGCGAGCGCGCCAGCCGGTGCTTGAGGCTGCCGCTGGGGTGGATGGACTCGTCCTTCAGGTAGAGCTGGATGCCGGGGAACTCGGGCCAGGGCAGCGGGATCAGGTGGGTGTCGGCGCTGCGTTGGAAATCGGCCTCGATGCGCCGCACGCAGTCGGCCAGCCAGCGACGTTCGCTCATGGCAAGCGGCCTTCGAGCAGGGCGACGCGCGCCTTCAGGGCCTCGATCTCGTCGCGCAGCGCCTGCCAAGTCACCGCATCGGCGGCCGAAGCCGCGCCAGCCGAACCCGCGGCCTCGACGCCGCCGACGGCGCCGGTCAGCAACTGCGCCCAGCGCGGCTCGCGCGCCCCCGGGGAGCGCGCCAGGCGCGTCACCAGCCCCTTGGTCTGCAACTCCTCCAGGAAGCCCTCGGCCGAGGACAGGTCGGCAAAGCGGTGCAGGCGCTCGCAGTTCAGACGCAGCTCGGCGGTGGTCTGCGGCCCGCGCAGCAGCAGCACGGCGAGCAGGGCCTCGGCGGCGCCCGGCACGCCGTAGACGCGCCGCAGGTTGTGCTCGAAGCGCGTCACGCGGTTGCCGCTGACCTCGAACACCAGGCTGCGCTCCTTCAAGCCGTTGAGCGCCAGCAGCAGGTCCGGCTCGGCCAGGTCCATGACCGGATCGCGCGCGGTTTTCTGGTTGCAGCCGGCGGCCAGCGCGTTCAGGCTCAGCGGGTAGGTGTCGGGGACGGTGTGCTGCTTCTCGACGAGCACGGCCAGCACCCGGCCCTCCTCGGCGGAGAGCACCGCCACGCCGCCGCACCGGGCGGGCTGCAGTTCGACCGAGACCGGATCAGACACCGAATCCATCGTCCGCCTGGATCACCGCGCCGTTGATGAAGTGGCTCTCCTTGGCGCACAGCATCAGCAGCGCCGTGTCGAGGTCTTGGGGCTTGCCGACGCGCTTTCTGGGCAGCATGTCGATGAGCTGCTTGCCATGCGCGGTGGACCAGTGGTGGTGGTTGATCTCGGTGTCGATGTAGCCGGGGCAGATGGCGTTCACATTGATGCCGTACTTGCCCCACTCGAGCGCCATGGCGCGCGTCATGTGCACCACGGCGGCCTTGCTCATGGCGTAGATGCCGATCTGCGAGAGCACGCGCAGCCCGGCCATCGAGGCGATGTTGACGATGCGTCCGCCGGTGAAGGTGCCCGGCGCCGAGCCCTTGGCGCGTGCCAGCATGCGCTTGCCGACCTCCTGCGCGACGAAGAAGGCGCCGCGCTGGTTGGTGTTGATGACGAAGTCCCAGTCCTCGGCGGTCACGTCGACCAGGCGCTGGCTGGTGCTCACGCCGCTGTTGTTGACGAGGATGTCGAGCGTGCCGACCTCGGTCTCGGCGTGCGCCACGGCGGCGCGGATCGACGCCAGATCGGTGACGTCGAGCTTCACCACATGGGCGTCGCCGCCGTCGGCCTCGATTTCGGCGCACAGGTCCTTGAGCCGCTCGACGCGGCGCCCGGCCAGCACCACGGCGGCGCCGGCGCCGGCCAGGGTGCGGGCGAATTGCGCCCCCAGGCCGCTCGAGGCCCCGGTCACCAGGGCCACGCGGCCCGACAGATCGATGGAATAGCTCATGGCTGCAAGGTCCGGTTCGTGATGGCGGTCACGTTAGCAGAGGGTTCCCCCGCACAGGCTTTGGGCGCAGCACTCTACAAAAAAGCACGATCGTTCGTTTTTGCCGGCACCGCTCCCTAGAATCCGCCGCCATTGCTTCCAGCCCCAGGCCCTGCCATGACGAACCAAGAGATCCTCGCCCAGTACGGTCCGCGCGAATCGATGGAGTACGACGTCGTCATCGTCGGCGGCGGACCGGCCGGACTGGCCACGGCGATCCGCCTCAAGCAGCTCAACGCCGACATCAATGTGGTGGTGCTCGAGAAGGGCTCGGAAGCCGGTGCGCACATCCTGTCGGGTGCGGTGATGGACCCGCGCGCCATCACCGAGCTGTTCCCGAACTGGAAGGAGCTGGGCGCGCCGCTCAAGCAGCCCGTGAGCAGCGACGATGTGCTCTTCTTGAGCGAAAGCGCTCAGACCCGCACCCCCGACTGGCTGGTGCCGCGCAACTTCCACAACGACGGCTGTTACGTGGTCAGCCTGTCCAACGTCACGAAGTGGCTGGCCCAGCAGGCCGAGGCCGCCGGCGTGGAGGTGTTCGCCGGTTTCGCCGCCGCCGAAGTGCTGTACGACGAGCAGGGCCGTGTGCGCGGCGTGGCCACCGGCAACCTGGGCGTGGGCAAGGACGGCGAACCGCATGACGGTTTCCAGATCGGCATGGAGCTGCTCGGCAAGTACACGGTGTTCGCCGAGGGCGCGCGCGGCCACCTCGGCAAGCAGCTGCTGGCCCAGTTCAAGTTGACCGAAGGCCGCGACACGCAAACCTACGCCATCGGCATCAAGGAGCTGTGGGAGGTGCCGGCCGACAAGGCGCAGCCCGGCAAGGTGGTGCACACCGCCGGCTGGCCGATGCTCGACGACAGCTTTGGCGGCGGCTTCCTCTATCACCTGGAGGACAACAAGGTCACGCTGGGCTTCGTCATCGGGCTGGACTACCAGAACCCGCACATGAGCCCGTTCGAGGAGATGCAGCGCTGGAAGACCCACCCGGCGATCCGCGCGCATCTGGAGGGCGGCAAGCGCATCGGCTACGGCGCGCGCGCCATCAACAACGGCACGCCGCAGGCCCTGCCCCAATTGATTTTCCCGGGCGGCGCGCTGGTCGGTTGCGACGCCGGTTTCCTGAACGCGGCGCGCATCAAGGGCAGCCATGCGGCCATCAAGAGCGGCATGCTGGTGGCCGAGGCCATCGCCCCGGCGCTGGCCGCCGGCCGCGCCCAGGACGAGCTCGCTGACTACCCCACAGCCTTCGAGGCCAGCTGGCTGCACGAGGAACTGCAGCAGACGCGCAACTTCAAGCTCTGGTTCAAGAAGGGCGGCAAGACCGTCGGGCAACTGATGACGGGCATCGAGCAGTGGCTGCTGCCCAAGCTCGGCGTGCAGAGCCCGCCCTGGACCCTGCACAACCACAAGGCCGACCACGAGGCCCTGCGCCCGATCGCCGAATGTGCGCCGATCGCCTACCCCAAGCCCGACGGCAAGATCAGCTTCGACCGCCTGTCCTCGGTGTTCATCTCCAACACCAACCACGAGGAAAACCAGCCCGCCCACCTGACCTTGAAGAACGCGGACGTGCCGCAGAGCGTCAATCTGGCGAAGTACGGCGGCCCCGAGAGCCGCTACTGCCCGGCCGGCGTCTACGAATTCGTCGAGGGCCAGTTGGTGATCAACGCGCAGAACTGCGTGCACTGCAAGACCTGCGACATCAAGGACCCGACGCAGAACATCGTCTGGGTCACGCCCGAGGGCGGCGGCGGGCCGAACTACGTGGGCATGTGACCCGCGCGCGTCCTCAGTCCCGATCCTTGAACATCCGCCAGGCCAGCACGGCGGTCAGCAGCACCAGCAGGCCGACGACGATGGCGAAGCCGTGCCGCGCCTCGGCAAACGGCACGCCGCCGACGTTCATGCCGAACATGCCCGCCACCATGTTCACCGGCAGGGCCAGCACCGTCACCGAGGTCAGCACGAACAGCGTGCGGTTGTTGATCTCGGCGACCTGCGCGGCGATCTCCTCCTGCAGCAGCTTGATGCGCTCCTGCAGGCTGCTGATGTCGCGCAGCGCCACCGAGAACTCCTCGCTGGCCTGACGCAGCTCCTGCACGTCGAGCTCGTCGATCCAGGCGGGCGGATGCTGCAGCAGGCGAAACAGCGCGCCCGGCTCGGGCGCCAGAAGGCGCTGCAGGCGCACCAGCATGCGGCGCAGCTTGCCCAGACGCACGCGCCTGGTCTGCAGCCGGTCGGCCAGCAACTCGTCCTCGACGTCGTCGACGCGCACCGAGGCCTGGCGCACCACCTCGATCAGCACGTCGGCCTGGTCGCGCATCAGGTGCGCGAGCAGGTCCACCGAACTGCGAAAGCTCTGCCCGTTCTTCACCGCGCCACGCAGGCGGTCAACCGAACGCAGCGGCTGGCGGCGGCAGGTCAGCAGCAGGCGCGGCGCGGCGAGCAGCCAGAGCGTCGAGGTGTCGCTGGGTTCGAACGAGAAATCAAAGCTGATGTCGTTGACGACGCCCACCAGCGCGTCCTCGTCGCGCTCGATGCGCGTGGAGCGCGTGCCGCTGGCGAGCGCCTCATCAAAGGCCTCGGGCAGTTCGAAGACCGACTTCAGCCAGGGCAACGCGGCGTTGTTCGCGAGGTTCAGGTGCAGCCAGACGAAGCCCTCGGCCTCGGGGTTGGCCAGCCAAGCCCGCGCGGACTCGGACTCGAGCGGGCGCGCCGGCTCCTCGGGGAAGAGCTGGAAGGCCCACAGCAGGCCAATGTCCTCGCGCACGAATTCAGCCATCAGACCACCACCGGCTCAGGCTCCAGCAGCACGCCGAAGCGCGCCAGCACCGAGGCCTGGATGGCCTGCGCCAAGGTCAGCACCTCGGCGCCGCGCGCCTCGCCCTTGTTGACCAGCACCAGGGCCTGCTTGTCGTAGACGCTGGCGCCTCCGACCGACTTGCCCTTCCAGCCGCAGGCGTCGATCAGCCAACCGGCGGCCAGCTTGCAGCGGCCGTCTTCAAGCGGGTAGTGGACGATGCCGGGCTCGCGGGCGATGACCTCACGGCACTGCGCCTCGCTGACGATGGGGTTCTTGAAGAAGCTGCCGGCGTTGCCGATCTGGGCCGGGTCGGGCAATTTGGCGCTGCGGATGGCGATCACCCATTCGGCGATTTGCTCTGCCGTGGGCTGCGACACCCCCGCAGCCGCTTGCGCGCGCTGCAGGTCCAGATAGCCCAGCTCGGGCTGCCAGGCCTTGGGCAGGCGCAGGCGCACGCGCAGGATCACGCTGCGCCCGGCCAGATGCTGCTTGAAGATCGAGTCGCGGTAGCCGAAGCGACAGGCCTCGCGGCTCAAGCTCACGACGCGCCCGCTCATCAGGTCCAGGGTGTCCAGGCTGTCGAAGCGGTCCTTCAGCTCGACCCCGTAGGCGCCGATGTTCTGCACCGGCGCGGCGCCCACGGTGCCCGGAATCAGCGCCAGGTTTTCCAGCCCCGGCAGGCCCTGCGCCAGAGTCCACATCACGAACGCGTGCCAACGCTCGCCGGCGCCGGCCTCGACGATCCAGTCCTCACCGGCGTCGATGGTGCGGCGCCCCATCACTTCCACCTTCAGCACCAGCGGCTGCAGGTCGCGCGTCAGCACCAGATTGGAGCCGCCGCCCAGGATGAACTTGCTGGCGCGACCCCAGTCGGGGTGGTTGACGACCCAGCGCAGATCGGCCTCGGAGCGGATGCGCACCATGCGCCGGGCGCGCGCCGGCAAGCCGAAGCTGTTGTAGGGACGCAGATCGACGTCCTGCTCGATCAAGGGGGCGTCGGAGGCGGGAGTGGAAGGCATCGCGGAGAATTGTCTCTGCTCTCACCCTCACGCCCGACGCCATGCCCTCGTTTGATGCCGTTCTCGAACCCAACTTCGTCGAAATTCGCAACGGTGTCGACAACGCCGCGAAGGAGGTCGGCACGCGCTTCGACTTCAAGGGCAGCGGCGCCAAGGTGGAACTCAAGGGCAAGGAGAAGGAAAGCAGCATTGAGATGACGGCCGATTCGGATTTCCAGCTCGAACAGCTGGAGGCGGTGCTGGTCGACAAGATGAGCAAGCGCAAGGTCGAGCTGAGCTATTTCGAGCGCGACGAGAAGGTCGAGAAGCTCGGCGGCGACAAGGTCAGGAAGACCTGGAAGGTGCGTGCCGGCATCCCGACCGAGCTGGCCAAGAAGATCGTCGCCCAGGTCAAGGAGAGCAAGATCAAGGTGCAGGCCGGCATCCAGGGCGACGCGGTGCGCGTGACCGGCAAGGACCGCGACGCACTGCAGGCCTGCATCGCCCACCTGAAGAAAAGCGTCAGCGACACGCCGCTGAGCTTCAACAACTTCCGCGACTGATGCGCCGCCGCCTGTTCACCTTGGCAGCTGGCCTGAGCGGGTGGGGTGCAGTGCGCGCGGAGCCCGCCATCAGCCTGAACGGCAGCCTGGGGCGCAGTGCCGCGCTGCTGGTCATCGACGGACAAGTGCAGACCCTGCGTGTCGGTCAAAGCCTGAACGGCGTCAAGCTCATCGAGGTGGGCGATGACCACGCGGTGGTCGAGATCGGCGGCAAAGTGCGCAGCCTGCGACTCGGTGCGGCGCCGGTGGCCCAGGCGCCCGCGGCGGACGGCGGCAAGGGGCAGCGCATCGTGCTGCAGGCCGGCTCGGGCGGCCACTTCATGACCCTGGGCAGCATCAACGGCGGCAGCGTGCGCTTCATGGTCGACACCGGTGCCACCACGGTGTCGATGAGCCGCCGCGAGGCCGACCGTTTGCGGCTCAACTACCGCAACGGCCGCCCCGTGCAGATGCAGACGGCCAACGGCGTCGTCAACGGCTACCTGATGACGCTCGACCGGGTGCGCGTCGGCGACGTCGAGATCGGCGGCGTGGACGCCACCGTGGCCGAGCGCGACCTGCCCTTCGTGCTGCTGGGCAACAGCTTTCTGTCGCGCTTCCAGATGCGGCGCGAGAACGAGACCTTGATCCTCGAGCGGCGCTATTGAGACGTCATCGGCGCTTGAATCGCTGCCCGAAACGGACAAAGCCGGCTGCAAGAGCCGGCTTTGTTGTTTGGAGCCCGGACTGCCGTCAGACCTTGCTGCGGCGCACCCTGACCATACCGATCAGCGCGATGCCCGCCAACGCCAAGCTGCCGGGGACCGGCACCGAACTCGTCGGGTTGGCGCGAATGAAGTTTTGCGAGTAGGGGCTCACGGCGTCAAAGTAAACCGTGTAGGAGTAGTTCGTCTTCGAACCCAGACCGATGCTGGACCAGCCGCCCGCCTCGTTGGCGGAGTTCAAAGCCGACAAGTAGGTGTTGAAGCGAGCCTGCACGGCGTCGTTGTCGTTGGCGCTCGTCAGGCCCCTGGCACGGAATTGACCCGCCGACGCGCTGAAGCCCGAACTGGCCGAAGTGCCGTCCTGCATGATGATCTCCCACACCGCCAGACCGAAGGCCGTGGCATTGGTGCCGTTTTGCAGGCTGTCTGCATAAGCGTAGGAGAAGAGTTCGCTCAGGTTGTTGCGAACCGCCGTGCCACCGGCCAGGTTGTCCTTGCCGTTGGCCACCAGGGTGCCGTAGTTGCCGTTCGTCAACTGCTTGTGATAGCCCGAACTCGAATAACCGCCCGAGCCGCCCGTGAAGAAGGTATCCAGATCGGTCGTCGCGTAGGCGTTGCTCGAAATGTTGGCAGCGGTCTTCGGGTCGATGCAGTAGGCCTGGAACATCTGGGCCGAGGTCGATTCGCGCAGGATCTGCACGCCGCGGCTCGAAACGTAGGTCGTGCCGCCCGAGGTATTCACGAAGGAAGAAGAACCCGGCTGCAACTCGCCCGAGGTGGGCGTCGCGCTATTGGTCTCATTCACCAGGTTGACGGCCTGAGCCGAGCCGACGAAACCCACAGCCACGAGGGTTGCCACTGACAGAACGGTTCGCTTCATGGTGGATTTTCTAGATTTGAAACAGATTTGTACAAAGCTTACCCGGACCATTCCTCGACACAATCCCGCGACTCGGTGGTGGTGCGTGGTTTGTGAACGCCTCGCCTGCCTGCCGGCCCGGAATCGCCTGCATCCGGCGCTACCTGCCCTGAATTTGCAAGAACGATGCCAACACTGCAAGTGATTGATTCACAAGGACTCCACGACCGTTCACGGGGTCCCGAACGCGGCACTGTCAAGAGCGCCGACGCCTGGAACTAAAGGCCGAGGTCGGCACGGAGCCGCGCCGCGTCGACGTCTTGTGGAACGGCCAAGCCGGCCGCCAGTGCCGCCTGAAGCTCATCCTTCGCCTCGCCCTGTCGGCCGACCTTGGCCAGCGCCGCCGCCAAATGCCAGCGGACGGCCGGATGGTTCGGGTCGCGCAAACGCGCCTCGCGCAGCACGCGGATGCCGGCCTCCGCCTGCCCCGTCTGGACGAGCATCCAGCCATAGCCGTCGGCAAGGGTGAGGTTGCGCGGGGCCAGCTTGTAGGCCTTCTCGGCCATGGCCACCGCCGCCGGGTCGTCGAGCCGCCGCAGCACCTGGGCATAGGCCGCCATCAATTCCTCGTTGCCGGGATCCGCCTTCAGCAGTTCGCCGTAGCTCGCCTTGGCCTGCTGAACCTTGCCGGATGCAGCAAAGGTATCCGCCAGCGCGCGACGGGCAACGCCGTCGGCCGGGTTCTTTGCCACCCAGGCCTGCAGATGCGCCAGCGCCTTGTCAGCGTCCTTGGCAGCCAGCAGGGCCTGGGCCAGCAACAAGGCGTTGTGCGTGCTGGGCGCGCGCTCGAACACGCTGCGATAACTCGCGATCGCCTTGGCGAATTGCCCACGCGACATGGCGATGTGCCCCACCGTGGTCTGCGTCCCAGGGTGGCTGGGGTGCTTGGCCAGCAGGGGCGCCATGGCCTTGTCGATCTCGGCCGGCGCAGCGCGGCGCGCCGCCGCCACCTCCACCTGCAGCAGCAGGGCGCCGACATCGTCGGGGCGCGTCTGCAGCGCCTTGCCCACCGTGTAGGAGGCACCATCCAGGATGCCGGCACGCAGCTGGTTGCGTGCCACCTCATTGAGCGCGTCGACGTCGTAGCCCGCCAGCTTGCTGGCCTGCGAAAGCGTGGCTCGCATCAAGGCCGGATTGCCCGCTGCCGCGTAGGCGCGTGCTGCCAGCAGCTGGACATCGAGCCGGTCGGGGAAGCGCGCCGTGAGGCCCTTGGCCGCCGCCAGCGCCTGGTCCGCTTGGCGCAAGGACAGCAGGGTCTCGATGACGGCAAGGCCCGGACGGGGATCCTTGGCCTGCATCGAGTCGGCGCGCTGGAAGTGCTGCAAGGCCACTTCGGACCGACGGGCCCGCTGCTCGATGACACCGAGTTGCATCACCGCCTCATGGTCCCTGGCTTCGCCCTTGAGATAGGCCTCGAGCCGCTGCCGCGCGGCGTCGAAGCGCCCCTCGTCCATGTCCAGCCAGCCCATGTTGAGGATCACCGGCCGGAAGGCCGGCGACTTGTCCAAGGCCGCTTGGTAGGCCGCACGCTGACCCTTGCGGTCGCCGATGCGGCCCTTGATGTTGCCCACGAAGTTCAGCAGGCTGGGGTCGGCTGGCGCCGTCTTGAGCACCGTTTCGGCCACCTGAACCGCTTTGGCGCCCTGCCCCGTTCGTGCGTAGTGCACCGCCAGCTCCATGCCGGCCGCGAGATCCTTGGGGTTGCGCGCGTAGGCTTTTTCCAGGTTGGACTGACCTTGCTGGGCCCGCCCCAGCGCCAGTTGGGTCAGGGACAGGTCCCGCAAGGCCGCGTTGCCGCCGCTGGCCCGGGTGGCCTTCTCAAGCAGTTCGACCGCCAGGGTCAGCTGTCCGCGCCCCATGTAGACCTTGCCGAGCAGATGCAGGATCTCCGGGTTGTCGGGCGTGCTGCGGTTCAAGCCCTCCAACAAGGGCATGGCACGCGAGAAGTCCTCCGCGTCCACCAGGATGGACGCCATCAGCAACTGCGCGGCCAGGTGCTTGCTGTTGCGCCCCAGCAACGCACTGAGGTACTCGCGTGCCTTTTCCGTGTTGCCCAGGTGGTAATGCGACAGCGCTCCGGCCATCAGCAGCGGGTCGCTGCCGTTGCGCAGCGCCGGACCCATGGCGTCGATCATGCCGACGGCGTCGGCGAACTCTCCCTTGGCCCGTTCGGCCTGGCCGTCCGCACGCTCCAGCATGCCCCGCACCCACGAGGCCCGAGGCTCCTTGACGCGCTCCGTCTTCAGGAAGGTGAGCAGCTTTTCGGCCTCAGCGCGGCGCCCCAACGCCACCAGCACCATGGCGCGCGACACCAGCGAGTCCACGTGCTTGGGTGCAATCGCCAGGGCCTTGTCGAGCGAGGCCAGCGCGCCGTTCAGGTCGCCGCGTGCGTGCTGGATGGAAGCCAGTTGGAACCAGGCAAAGCTGTTGCCGGGCGCCAACTCGGTGGCCTTGAGGGCCGACAGGCGCGCCTTCTCGACTTCACCCGAGCGCAGCAGGATCGGCGCCTCGGCCAGATAGGGGGCGGCGGACTGCGGGTCGAGACGGCGCGCATCGGCGAAATGCTCGGCCGCCTGGGTCAGGCTGCCGCTCATGGCCAGGGCCGCGCCCCGCAGCGTCAGGGACTGCGCCCTGGCAACGGGCTGCGACTCCTGGGCGGTCACCAACTCCAGCACCTTGCGCGGCTCGCCCAATTGCAGATAGACCGGACCCAGCAAGGGCGCCACCTCGGCGCGACTGACTCCGAGCTTGAGAGCTTCTTCGAACGAAGCCTCGGCGGCCTTGTATTCCCCCATCGCGGACAACACCTTGCCGAGCAACAGGTGCGCGGCGAGCATCTTGTTGTCCGCCTGCAGCGCGTTCTTCAGGTGGATTGCGGCGGCGGCGTGATCTGCCTTGCCGAAAGATTTCAGTGCCTCGTCGTAGGAGCGGCTGGCCGCCACCGGGTTGGCGCTTGCGGGCCAGGTCAGCGCGCCCAGCGCCAAGCTCAAGGCGCAAAGAGTCGTGCGGATCGAGCGGCGGGACGGTCGGGGCAACAGGGGCGGCATGGAGCTTCGGGTCATGGGGTGAAAGGTCGTGGCGCTGGCCTTGACCCGGTTCGAGATGCGTGGGGTTTCGCGGGGTTTCGCGGGTCAAACGCTAACGCATCGGCGCTGATCTCACGCGTCGCCTGCCTTGTGCAGGCCGAGCAGGGTGTTCCGAGCCCGCGCGATGCGGATCGCGGCATGCCCCGAGACGGCCCGCCTCCAGGAGGCGTCAACCCAAGGCCTCTTGAGCTGAACGGACGGTGCCCGGCACCTGAATCCCCGCTGTGGACAGGCCGGGCTGACCCGGATGTGGGGGTACTCAAGGTGAGCCGAACCGCCACCATTGACGCTCCACCGCGCCCTTGCTGATCAGGAACTCCGCCAGACGGTCATACTGACTTCCCGCCGTCCACCGGTGGCGCTGGGTTAGCAGTCGCGCCAGCGAGAGCGGGGTCGAGCCGGCGGGCACGATTTGCTCGGTGCCTTGCACCTGCCAGTCAATTTCGAAGTCCTTGTGCGAATGCTCCGCCGTGCTTCTGGCATTGAGCTCCCCACCGCGCCTCACGAGGGTCTCCAAATTGGCCCTGGAGGCGCCCAGAACGGCGAAATGCAGCGCGGTAAGACCGGCTTGGTTGCGGGCGTTGACCGCGACCCCTGCGTCCACCAGCAATTCGCACATGCGTGCGCCGAAGCGCCGCTGAGCCACCACGTGCAGCGCCGTGTTGCCCTGGCGATCGAGTCGCTTCAAGTCGGCGCCGTGGCGCAGCAGGGCCGGCAGATGGACGTCCGTGCTGCGGTGCAGCGGCGTTCGCCCGTCCCCGTCGATCGCATTCGGGTCTGCGCCTTGCGCCAGCATCCATTCGACCAGGGGCGCCTTCACGCCCAGGACCGCTTCGTGGAGCGGCGTGCGCTGGAAGTCTCCCGGCGCACGAACACTGGCGCCCTGGGCGACCGCCGCCTGCGCCGCAGCGAGATCGGCCGCCTTGATCGCCGCGAGCAAGGCGGCCTGCGCCGACTGCGGCCGGGCGGAGCGCTGGTCGGCCGACGCCGCCGGCCGCACCACGGCAGCTTGCCGCGCCAAGCCGGCCGCGATGCTGCCGGCCTCGGATTCCGTGGGAAACAGCGCCTCTGGCAGCCGAGCCCGGCTGCGCCAGGCCAATAGCTGGCGCTCGAACTCCTGCAACGACAGGCGATCGTTGTCGGGCAGGCTCCACAAGGCGCGCACCCGCAGCACCGGCCCCTCGAACTGCAGCAAGGCCTTCACCGTTCGGTCGGTCTCCTGCCATTCGTCGCCCTCGACGTGCACCACCTCGTTGCCCTCGAAGTAGCTCCAGACACCGTCGGTCTTCAGGTGCAAGACCTTGAATCGACTGCCACCGGCCGGGTCGATGCCCAAGTGAAGCCGCAGCACGTCCACCACCGAGACGCGCACCGGACTGCCCTGGGCCGGGGTATGGACCGCAGAGGCCGTTTGGGCAAAGGCCGCCAGACTGGATAGGACCACGCTGCCCAACAGCACCAGGGCAGCGGCCAGCACCCAGACCACGGAGCCAAACAGCGCTGCACCAGCCGGTCGTGTCAGTACCAGCCGACTGTCGCCGGACGCCCTGCTGGCATCGATGCCCCGCGTCTCGAGCCGGTAGCGACCGGGCGCGGGCGCCGTGAAGCGGCACAGCGACAGCGTCGTCCTGCCATCCATGCCCGTGCGCGACGCGCGCATCAGGATCGGACTGGACGGCAGCACCGCGCCGGCTTCATCGCGCAGGGTGAAGCGGGCGTCGGCGAAATCGTTCGTGCCAAATCGCCCGCGCAGCGACAGCACCCATTCACCGGCGGCGGACAGTTGCACCAAGTGGTCCGCCGCCAGCGGCACATCCGTTTCGGCCTGGGCCTGCATTGCCGAGGCCAGCCGGGGGATGCCCTTGAGCAGCGCGAGGGCCGCGACGAGCATGAGGGGCAATGTGATGATCAGTAGATGTTTGTGACCCACGCGACGTCCCTCCGCTGCAAGCTTGCCCGCAGCATCGCACCACCAGCGCTTGACGAGCTTGCCGCGCCGACCGGGCACGCGCGGGCGTCGCAGCCCAGTTGGCACCCCGTCGCTGTGAAGCAGGGCGCGCCGCTGCGGCCGCTTGGAACCCTGCTGCTGGGGCTTTGCCTGCTGGCCGGCTCTGCGAGTCGGGCCGCGCCGCAAACGCTCGGCGGCGCTTGGCGCTTCACCCACTGGCTCGAAGCGCCATGGGGCGCAGCGCCGGTCGGCGGCGCCGAACTCGGCGGACAGGTCTTGCGCATCGGGCCCGGCGCAATGCGCGGCCCCGCCCCGCTGGATTGCACCGCCAGGGCGACCGTGGAGCCGACCCGTCTGCCGAGCGAGGGGCTGTTCCAGGGCAATCTGCCCGACCCGGCCCAACAGTCGGCCCGGCGCCTGGGCCTGAGCCGGGAGCGCATGCCCGGGCTGCGGGTGAGCTGTGACGCCGGCGTGTTCGAGTTCCATCAGGCCGACGCCGACACCCTGGTGCTGGCTCTGGACAACCGGGTCTGGTTCCTGTCGCGGGCACCCGGCACCCGTGCCGACGCGTCCAGCCCGGCGGGACGCGTTCAAGCGCTGCTGGAGCAGCACTTCGGCGGCGACATGCACTTCGATCTGGCCGGCGCTCAGGCCAAGGCCGGCTTCCAATCCGACGCCTTGAACCGACGGCTGGCCGCCTACATGGCTCGAGCTCGAGTGCGCGACGAGGCGCCGGCCATCAACGGCGACCCCTACACCGACAGCCAGGAGCAGCCGACCCGCTTCGCGGTTGCGGCCGCCCGGGTGCGCGGGCAACGCGCCCGCGTGGTGGTGCGCTTTGCCGACGGCTGGGGCGAGCGTCTCGTCACCTACGAATTGGTGCGCGAGGCGGGCCAATGGCGCCTGAACGATCTGGATTTCGGATCGGGCGGACGCCTGTCGCAGTTGCTGCGGCGCTGAGCTGGACCAAGATAATCCGGTCGCATGCACATCGTCCGCGGTATCGGCAGTCAACGCAGCGCCAGCCCAACGGCGCTGACCATCGGCAATTTCGACGGTGTGCATCGCGGCCACCAGGCCATGCTCGCCCTGCTCCGGTCCGAGGCCGAGCACCGGGGCTTGACGCCCACCGTGCTGAGCTTCGAGCCGCATCCGCGCGATTTCTTCGCCGCTCGCAGCGGCCAGCCCGATCAGGCCCCCTCGCGCATCGCCACCCTGCGCGACAAGGTTGGCGAGTTGCAGCGCTGCGGCATGCAGCGCTTGATGGTGGCGCGCTTCGACGCCGCCATGGCCGCTCTTGCGCCGCGCGACTTCGTTCGCCAGGTGCTGGTTGAGGGTCTGGGCGCGCGCTATGTGCTGGTCGGCGACGATTTCCGTTTCGGCGCGCGGCGTCAGGGCGACTACGCCAGCCTGGACGCTCTGGGCGCCGAGTTCGGTTTCGATGTGGCACGCATGATGAGCTACGAGGTACACGGCCTGCGCGTCAGCTCGAGCAGCGTGCGCGCCGCGCTGGCCGCCGGCGACATGGAACTGACCCGCACCCTGCTGGGGCGTCCGTACAGCGTCAGCGGGCATGTCCTGCATGGCCAGAAACTCGGCCGTCGCCTCGGTCCGGGCTATCCGACGCTGAACCTGCGCTTCCCCCATCCGCGCCCCGCCGCTCGGGGCATCCACGTGGCCGAGGTGCATGGCCTGACCGATACCCCCCTGCCCGCCGTCGCCAGCCTGGGCAGCCGGCCGACCGTCGACGACAGCGGCCGCATGCTGCTGGAGGTGCACTGCCTGCACTGGCCGCAAGCCCTCGGTCCGGAGGGGGCCTACGCTAAACTCGTGCGCGTGGAATTGCTGCACAAACTGCGTGAAGAGACCCGATTCGAGGGCCTGGACGCATTGGCGGCCGCCATCGAGGCCGATGTGCAGGCGGCGCGCGCCTGGTTTGCGGCCGGCCACGCCGCACAGCGACGCCAGACCACGCGCGATCGAATTTGAGGGCCCGTCGCCGCCGCTGAGCGGCCCGTTTCGCCCTCCTGCATTCGCCCCCCCTTCATTTGCCCTCCCTGCGCCCCTCGCGCAGCGCCTGCCATGAGCACCCTGCCGGACTACCGCGCCACCCTGAATCTGCCCGACACGCCCTTCCCGATGCGGGGCGACCTGCCCAAGCGCGAGCCGGGCTGGATTGCGCAATGGCAGCAGGAGGGACGTTACGAACAGCTGCGCCAGGCCCGGGCCGGTGCGCCCAAGTTCGTGCTGCACGACGGCCCGCCCTACGCCAACGGCGCCATCCACATCGGCCACGCCGTCAACAAGGTGCTCAAGGACATGGTGGTCAAGAGCCGCCAGCTGATGGGCTTCGACGCCGCCTACGTGCCGGGCTGGGACTGCCACGGCCTGCCGATCGAGAACGCCATCGAGAAGGAGCATGGCCGCCACCTGAGCCGCGACGACATGCAGGCCAAGAGCCGCGCCTACGCCACGACGCAGATCGCGCTGCAGCGCGCCGGCTTCGAGCGCCTGGGCGTGCTGGGCGACTGGCAACACCGCTACGCCACCATGGACCCGAAGAACGAGGCCGGCCAGATCCGCGCGTTCAAGGCGGTGATCGAGCGCGGCTTCGTCTACCGCGGCCTCAAGCCCGTCTACTGGTGCTTCGACTGCCGAAGTTCGCTGGCCGAGTTCGAGATCGAATACGCCGACAAGAAGAGCCAGACCCTGGACGTCGCCTTCCCGACGGCCGAACCCGAGAAGCTGGCCCAGGCCTTCGGGCAAAGCGGCGGCTTGCAGGCCAGCGTGGTGATCTGGACCACCACCGCCTGGACGCTGCCGGCCAACCAGGCGCTCAACCTGAACCCGCGCCTGCGCTACGCCCTGGTGGCCACGCCGCGCGGCCGCTTCATCGTCGCCCAGGCGCGCGTCGAGGACTGCCTGCAGCGCTGGGGGCTGGAGGGCCATGTCGAGGCCACCTGCCTGGGTGAGGCGTTGGCCGGCCTGGCCTTCCACCACCCGCTGGCCCATGTGAACGAGGGTTATGCACGCCGCGCGCCGGTCTATCTGGCCGACTACGCCACCGACGAGGACGGCACCGGCATCGTGCACTCGGCACCGGCCTACGGCCTGGATGACTTCTTTTCCTGCATGTCGCACGGGTTGCGCCACGACCAGATCCTCAACCCGGTGCAGGGCGACGGCAGCTACGCGGCCGACCTGCCGCTGTTCGGCAGCCAGAACATCTGGAAGGCCTGCCCGGTCATCATCGACACCCTGCGCGACGCCGACCGCCTGCTGGCCAGCGCCACCATCACGCACAGCTACCCGCACTGCTGGCGCCACAAGACGCCGGTGATCTATCGCGCCGCCTCGCAGTGGTTCATCCGCATGGATGCGCCGCAGCCGGGCACGGCCGGGGTCTTCGCCAAGGCGGCGCCGGCGCAATCGCTGCGCGAACTGGCGCTGGCCGCCATCGAGCAGACCGCCTTCTACCCCGAGAACGGGCGGGCCCGGCTGCGCGACATGATCGCCAACCGGCCCGACTGGTGCATCAGCCGCCAGCGCGCCTGGGGCGTGCCCCTGCCCTTCCTGATGCACAGGGAGAGCGGCGACCTGCACCCCGACACCATGGCCCTGCTGGACCGCGCCGCCGCGATCGTCGAGGCCGGCGGTGTGGAGGCCTGGAGCCGCCTGAGCCCCGAGGACTTGCTCGGGCCGGCCGGCGCCGACTACGTCAAGAGCAGCGACATCCTGGAGGTCTGGTTCGACTCCGGTTCGACCTTCGAGCATGTGATGAAGGGCAGCCACGCCGGTCTGGCTCACGAGAGCGGCCCCGAGGCCGACCTCTACCTGGAAGGCCATGACCAGCATCGCGGCTGGTTCCATTCCGCGCTGCTGCTGGGCTGTGCCCTGCACGGCCGTGCGCCCTACAAGGGCCTGCTCACCCATGGCTTCACGGTGGACGGCCAGGGCAAGAAGATGAGCAAGTCGGTCGGCAACACGCTGGCTCCGCAGCTGGTGGCCGACAAGATGGGCGCCGAGATCATCCGCCTCTGGGTGGCGGCCACCGACTACTCGGGCGACCTTGCCATCGACGACAAGATCCTGGCGCGCGTGGTCGACAGCTACCGGCGCATCCGCAACACCCTGCGCTTCCTGCTCGCCAACGTCAGCGACTTCGACGCCGCGCAGCACAGCGTTGCGCCGGACCAGCTGTACGAGATCGACCGCCACGCGCTGGCGCGTGCCGCGCAGTTGCAGGCCGATCTGCTCGAGCATTACGAGCGTTACGAGTTCCACCCGGTGGTGGCCAAGCTGCAGAACTTCTGCTCCGAGGACCTCGGCGCGTTCTACCTGGACGTCCTGAAGGACCGCCTCTACACCACGGCGCCCCACTCGCTGGCGCGGCGCTCGGCGCAGACCGCGCTGTGGCAGATCCTGCACGCCATGCTGCGCTGGATGGCGCCCTTCCTCAGCTTCACCGCCGAGGAGGCCTGGCCGCTGCTGGGCGGCCAGGGCAGCGTGTTCACGCAGACCTTCTGCAGCTTCGAGTCGAACGACGCGGCGCTGCTGGACAAGTGGGAGCGCATCAAGGCGGTGCGCGCCGAGGTCAACAAGGCGCTCGAGACGGTGCGCGCAGAAGGCCGCATCGGCGCCTCGCTGCAGGCCGAGCTGCGTTTGACGGTGGCCGGTGAGGAGGACTATCAGGCCCTGGCCTCGCTGGGCGAGGACCTGCGCTTCGTGCTGATCGTCTCCAGGGTGGAACTGCTGAAGGGCGAGGCCTTGCACATCGAGGTGACGCCCAGCAGCGCGGCCAAGTGCGAACGCTGCTGGCATTACCGCGATGACGTCGGCCGCAACCCGGCGCACCCGCAGATTTGCGGGCGTTGCGACGACAACCTGCACGGCGCGGGCGAAGCCCGTCAGTTCGCCTGATGGCCGCCGCGGGTTCGGGCAAGGCCGCGCCGCGCTGGTGGCGCTGGCTGCTGCTGACGGCGCTGGTGATCCTGCTCGACCAGTACACCAAAGTGCTGATCGTCGGCCACTTCGAGCTGCACGAGGGCCGGCGCGTCACCGACTTCTTCAACCTGGTGCGGGCGCACAACCCGGGGGCCGCGTTCAGCTTCCTGGCCGGTGCCGCCGGCTGGCAGCGCTGGTTCTTCACGGCACTGGCGCTGGGCGTTTCGGTGTTGATCGTCGTGTGGCTGCGCGCGCACGGCGGCCAGCGCCTGTTCGCGTTGGCGCTGGCCTTGATCCTGGGCGGCGCGCTGGGCAATGCCATCGACCGGCTGCTGTACGGCCACGTCATCGACTTCCTGCAGTTCCACTGGGGCGGCTGGGCCTTCCCGTCCTTCAACGTGGCGGACTCGGCGATCACCCTGGGCGCCGCGCTGCTGATCGTCGACGAGCTGCGTCGCGTGCGCGGCGCGCGCTGAAAGCGCGTGCTACAAGGGCGAGCCTTGACCGCCGTGCATGCGCAGCGACCCCGAACTCCCGCCCCCCGAAGCCGAGCAGTGCGCTGAACAAGCTTGGCGCCACGCGCCCGTCGGCATGGCCTGGGTGCGTCCCGGCGACGGCCAATTGCAGCAAACCAACGCCAGCATGCGCCTGCTGCTCGGCCCCGAGCCGACGCTGCCGCGCCTGGCCGAGTTGCTCGGCGGCGAGGACGCCTGGGTGTGGGACACCCTGGACAGCGGCCGCAACTGGAGCGCCCGGCTGCCGCTGAACGGGCGTCCCTGTGAGTGGACCCTGCAGCAGCCGGCCGCGCAGAGCGCACGGGACACGCCGCATGGTGCACGGGGCACCGCGCAGGCGCCGCTGCTGCTGTGCGTCTGGCCCCTGCAGCAGACCCTGGCCGACGCCGCCGGTGTGGCGGCAACCCTGGGCCACGAACTGCGCACGCCGCTGGCGGGGGTCATCAGTCTGACCGAGCTGGTCTTGTCCAGCGAGCTGGGCGAGCGGCAGCGGCGGCTGCTGGAGATGGCGGACCAGTCGGCGCGCCAGTTGCTGGAACTGGTCAATCACACGCTCGACATCGCCAAGCTCGACGCCGGCGCGCTGCAGCTGGCACCGCGCCCCTTCCTGCTGCACGAGTGCCTGCGCGATGCCCTTCAGCCGCTGCTGGCCCAAGCGCATGCCAAGGGCGTGGGCCTGCAGGCCAGGCTGCAGCCCGGCCTGCCGGTGCGCCTGCGCGCCGACGACTTGCGCCTGCGCCAGGTGCTGGCCAATCTGGTGGGCAACGCCCTGAAGTTCACCGACAGCGGTCAGGTACGCGTCGATGTCCAACGCGACCGGCTGTCGAGCGCCACGGGCAATCGCCTGCGCCTGCATTTTTCGGTCACCGACACCGGCAGCGGCATCGCACCGGAAGCCCTCGGCCGCCTGTTCCAGCCCTTTGCCCAGGTCGATCCGGGCGCACCGCATGCGCAGGCCGGCAGCGGGTTGGGGTTGGTGATCTCGCAGCGCCTGGTGCGCATGCTGGGCGGCGACACCATCGAGGTGGAGAGCCGGTCCGGCATCGGTTCGTGCTTCCGCTTCGCGGTCGACGCGGTCGTCGAATCCTGAAACACAAAGGCCCGCTGCATCAGCGGGCCTTGACAGGGGCGAGGGACGCGCGGCTCAGCGTTGGGTGCGGCGGCGATACACGCTGCCCAGCGCGCCGAGACCGGCGAGCATCAGGGCCAGCGACGCGGGCTCCGGCACCTCGGCCACCGCCACGTCGATCTTCATCAGGTTCTGCGGCTGCGCGGTGATGGCCGCGAAGCTGCCGCCCGATGCGTTCAGCTTGAGCAGACCCCCGGTGAAGCTCAGCGTGGTGAAGGCGCCGACGTTGGCCGTCTGGCTGCCCGACAGGTAGCCGACCTCGAACACACCCGGCACACCCGCGGTGCCGGTCTGCGTCAGCAGGCCGCCGACCGCCACGGCCGGCCCGCCATCGACCGACAGATTGCCCTCGACCTCGGCGCTCACCGAGGCGCCGGCGCCGACCAGGTTGTAGACCAGATTGCCGATGAAGCCGCCAATGTCACCGCTCAGTTGCCAGCCGGAGTTGGCGCTCAGGGTGAACGAGGGCAGCGTGAACACCGCCTGGGTGGCCCCGCCACCCACCAGCGAGGCCTGCACGGCGGCCGGCACGGTCCACTCGAAGCCTTGCCAGCCGCTCGAGGAATACCAGCCGGCGACGTAACCGAGGTCGGACGTTTCGTCGTAGCTCAGGGTGAAGGCGCCGACGTTGACGACGTCCAGCGCGTGCGCGGCGCCGAAGCTGAGGGTCGCGGCCAGCGCGACCAGGGAGGACTTGAACTGCATGGGAGGTACCGCTTCCGTGATGGATGACACGGCGCGACTCTAGGGACTATCCCTGGCCAAGGCTGTGACAGATTGCGCCCGACGCCCCCCTCATGCTAGCGAGCACGCCGACATCAAGCCGTCAAACGTCGAGGTTCGCCAGGGCCATCGGTCCGCGGCCGCTGGTGGCCGTGATCAAGGCCAGCACCCGGCCCGGCTCGGGGCCCACCCTGTCCCAGGTGAAGCGCCAGGTCCAGTTCGGACCGCCCAGCGTGCCCGGCGTGTTCATGCGGTGCGTGCTGTCCAGCCCCAGCACGTCTTGCAGCGGGAACACGGCCAGGTTGGCCACCGAGTTGGCGGCGGCACGGATCATGGCCCAGTGCACGTCGTGCTCACCGCAGGCCAGGTAGGCGCCGGCGAACGCGCGCTCGTGCGGTTTGGCGGCCAGCCACCAGCCGCGCACGGTGTCGTTGTCGTGCGTGCCGGTGTAGACGACGAAAGGCCGCCCGTAGTTGTGCGGCAGGAACTCGTGCGCGCCGTCGCCGCCGAAGGCGAACTGCAGGATCTTCATGCCGGGGAAGCCGCAGCCATCGCGCAGTTCGATGACGTCGGGGGTGATCAGACCCAAGTCCTCGGCCACGATGGGCAGTTCACCCAGTTCGGCGGCAATGGCGTCGAACAGGGCCTGGCCCGGCCCCTTGACCCAACGGCCTTCCATGGCGGTCGGGCAACTGGCCGGGATCTCGTAGTAGCCGGCAAAACCGCGGAAGTGGTCGATGCGGAACACATCGGCCTGCGCCAAGGCCCGGCGCACACGCTGCACCCACCAGGCAAATCCGCCGCGCTTCATCTTGTCCCAGCGGTACAGCGGGTTGCCCCAGCGCTGGCCGAGCGGGCCCAGCTCATCGGGCGGCACGCCGGCCACCACGGTGGGCTGGTAGTCGTCGTCCAGGAAGTAGAGCTCGGGGTGCGACCAGCAGTCGGCGCTGTGGTGGGCGATGAAGATCGGCAGGTCACCCATGATGCGCACGCCCTTGGCATTGGCGTAGGCCTTCATCTGGGCCAATTGCCCGTCGAACTGCCACTGCACGAACTGCCAGAAGGCGATCTCCTCGGCCTGCGCGACGCGAGCCGCCTTCAGCGCCGCCTTCTTGCGCGCGCGCAGTTCGGGCGCCCAGTCCCACCAGCAGGCGCCACCATGCGCACGCTCCAGCGCCATGAAGAGCGCGTAATCGTCGGCCCATTGCGACTCGGCCTCGATCCAGTCCGCCAGGGACTGACGATCCGCCGCCGTGGCGTGCGCTTGGAAGCCGGCGAAGGCGGCTCGCAACTGCTGTTCGCGCCAGGGCACCACCTTGGCGAAGTCGACTCGATTGGCATCGAAATCCGGTGCCACGGGGGCGGCGAGCCACCCGCGCTCGATCAACGGCTCCAGCGCCACCATCAGCGGCGAACCCGCAAAGGCCGAGACCGATTGGTAGGGCGAGTCGCCGGGGCCGATCGGCGTGGTGGGCAGCAGCTGCCAGACCGTCTGACCGCAGCCAGCCAGCCAATCGATGAAATGCAGGCTGGTCGGGCCCAGATCGCCGATGCCATGCGGTCCGGGCAGGGAGCTGATGTGCAGCAGCACGCCGCTGGCGCGTTCGTTGAGATTCATGTCTTCCTCACTCCACAGGGCCCAGCAGCACCAGGCTGTGGGCGCAAACGATCAAGGGTTGGCCCAGCGTCAGCGGGCCCTCGGACAGGGTGGCGCTGGAGTCGATCAGCACTTGCCAGGGACCGTGCAGCACGGTGAAGGGCAGGTCCTCGGGCTCCGGGTTGAAGAGCAGGGCCAGGCGCCCCCCGCCCCCCTGCAGCAATGCAACGAAGGCACGCTGACTGCTGGAGTGCCAGTCGTGCCCCTGCATGGCGTGCCCGCTGGGGGTAAGCCAATGCACCTGCGCATCGCGCGGGTCACGCGCCTCGGCCACCAGCCAGCGCGGATGGCGCAGCAGCGGCCAGTCGCGGCGCAGCGCCAGGCAGCGGGCGACGAAGGCCTGGAAATCCCGGTCGGCCTGTGCCCAGGCCAGCCACCCGGTGGGGTTGTCCTGGCAGTAGGCGTTGTTGTTGCCGTCCTGGCTGTTGAGGAACTCGTCGCCGGCGTTCCACATCGGCGTGCCCTGGGCAAAGGCCAGGGTGGCGGCCATGGCGCGGCGGATGACCCGACGCCGCTGCAGCACCGCCGGCGCGCTGCTCGGCCCCTCTTCGCCCAGGTTGTCGCAGAGCTCGTTGTCGCGTCCGTCGCGGTTGTCCTCGCCGTTGGCGTGGTTGTGCTTCTTGCCAAAGGCGGTGAAATCCGCCAGCGTGAAACCGTCGTGGCAGGCGATGAAATTGACGCTGGCGGTGGGCGCACGCAGGCCGTGGTGGAAGACGTCCGAGCTGGCGGTGAAACGGCGTGCGAACTCGCCGCGACTCACGCCCCGCCCCAGCCAGTAGCCGCGCACCGCGTCGCGGAACTTGTCGTTCCATTCGAGGAAGGCGCCGGGGAAGTGACCGAGCTGGTAGCCGTCGTAGGCGGCGTCCCAGGGTTCGGCGATCAGGTGCACGCCGGCCAGCAGCGGGTCCTGGCGCAGCGCGGTCAGCAGGGCCGCATGGCCACCGAAGCCGCGCTCGCCCCGCCCCAGCACCGGCGCGAGGTCGAAGCGGAAACCGTCCACGCCCATTTCCTGCACCCAGTGGCGCAGCGCGTCGAGCACGAACTGCGTGACGCGAGGATGCGCACAGTTCAGGGTGTTGCCGCAACCGGTCAGGTTCTCGTAGCGGCTGCGGTCGTCGTGCGGCAGGCGGTACCAGACCGCGTTGTCGAGCCCGCGCATGCTCAAGCAGGGACCGAATTCGTTGCCCTCGGGCGTGTGGTTGAACACCACGTCGAGCAGCACCTCGATGCCGGCCTCGTGCAGGGCCTGCACCATGGCACGGAACTCGGCGCGGATCGCGGTGGGGTCCTGGGCCAGCGCCCAGCGCGGGTCGGGGCAGAAGAAGCCCAGGGTGTTGTAGCCCCAGTAGTTGCGCAGACCCTTGTCGGCCAGATGCGGCTCGTCGAGGGTGTACTGCACCGGCAGCAACTCGATGGCATTGACGCCGAGCTGCTTGAGGTGGTCGATGGCCGCCGGGTGCGCCAGACCGGCATAGGTGCCACGCAGTGCCTCGGGCACGCCCGGCATGAGCGCGGTGAAGCCCTTGGCGTGCGCCTCGTAAATGACGAGTCGTTCCGGCGCATGGTGCGGCGCGCTGGCGCGCGGACTGGCGCCGGGCAGGGGGGTGGCCACGCGGGCCTTGAGGGCGTGCGGAGCGTTGTCGCGGGCGTCGAGCGAGCGCGGGCCGTTGGGGTGTCCCAGGGTGTAGCCATGGTGCTCGGCCCGCCAGCCGAACTGGCCGACGATTTCCTGCGCGTAGGGGTCCAGCAGCAGCTTGTGGGCGTTGAAGCGATGGCCCTGCTCCGGACCGTGGGGGCCGTGGGCGCGCAGCCCGTACACCAGCCCCGCTTCGGCGCCGGCCATGAAACCGTGCCAGACGCCGTCGACGGGGCCGTGCAGCGCATAGCGGCGCAGCTCGCACTGGCCGTGGGCGTCGAACAGGCAGACCTCGACGCGCGAGGCGTGCTCGGAAAACACCGCGAAGTTCACGCCGCCATCGCGCAGCGTGGCGCCCAGCGGGTGCGGGCGCCCGGGCGCCAAGGTGTGGGAAAGAGGACTCATTCGCTCAAGTACAGGGTGCCCAGCGGCGGCAGGTCCAGGCCCTCGCGAGCGGGCTCGCGGGCCTGCGAACCATTGCCGACGTTGCTGCCGCCGTAATGTTCGCTGTCGGTGTTGAGACGCTCGCGCCAGCGTCCGGCCACGTTCAGCCGATAGCCATGGCGCGGCACGGGGGTGAAGTTGCACACCACCAGAACGCGGCGGCCGGCGCGATCCTTGCGCAGCCAGGCGTAGACCGAGTGCGCCTCGTCGTGCGACACCAGCCACTCGAAGCCGGCGCTCTCGCAATCCAATTCGTGCAGCGCGCTTTCGCTGCGGTAGAGCTGGTTGAGGTCCGCCACCAGGCGGCGGATGCCGGCGTGCGCCGCCTCGTCGGCCTGATGCCAGGGCAGGCCGGCGGCCTCGTTCCATTCGCCGCGCTGGCCCCACTCCTGGCCCATGAAGAGCAGCTTCTTGCCGGGATGCCCCCACATGAAGCCCAGGTAGGCGCGCAGGTTGGCGGCCTTCTGCCAGGGGTCGCCGGGCATCTTGTCCCACAGGCTGCCCTTGCCGTGCACCACCTCGTCGTGGCTGATCGGCAGCAGGAAGTTCTCGCTGAACGCATAGACCAAGCCGAAGGTCATCTGGTGGTGGTGGTGACGGCGGTGCACCGGGTCCTGCTGGATGTAGCGCAGCGTGTCATTCATCCAGCCCATGTTCCACTTGAAGTGGAAGCCCAGCCCGCCCGCGTAGGTGGGCTGGCTGACGCCGGGAAACGAGGTGCTCTCCTCGGCCACCGTGATGCCGCCGGCCAGGCTGACCTGCTCGTTGACATGCCGGAGCAAGGCGATGGCCTCGAGGTTCTCGCGCCCGCCCTGATGGTTGGGAATCCACTGGCCGGCGGCGCGCGAGTAGTCGCGGTAGAGCATCGAGGCCACCGCGTCGACGCGCAGGCCGTCGACGCCCCATCGCTCCACCCAGTACAGCGCGCTGCTGGCCAGGAAGGCGCGCACCTCGTCGCGGCCGAAGTTCGGGATGTAGGTGTTCCAGTCCTGGTGGAAGCCCTCGCGGGCATCCAGGTACTCATAGAGCGCCGTGCCGTCGAAGCGCGCCAGGCCATGCGCATCGGTGGGGAAATGCGCCGGCACCCAGTCGAGCAACAGCCCGAGGCCGTGATCGTGGCAGGCCTGCACGAAGAGCCCGAACTGCGCCGGGTCGCCGAAACGCCGGCTCGGTGCGAACAGACCGAGGGTCTGATAGCCCCAGGAACCGTCGAACGGGTGTTCGCTGATCGGCAGCAGCTCCAGGTGCGTGAACCCGAGGCCCGCGGCGTAGGCCGGCAGGCTGTTGGCCAGCTCCTCCCAGCTGGGAAAACCGCCGTCCCTGCCCTTGCGCCAGCTTTGCGCGTGCACCTCGAAGACGCTGATCGGCGCATCGCGCCGGTTCAGGGCCGCCCGTTCGGGCGGCAGCGCGCGGCGCGGCGGCAGGCCCGTCACCACGCTGGCGGTGGACGGCCTGAGTTCGGCGGCCAGGGCACAGGGATCGGCGCGCAGCGGCAGCAGCGCGCCGTGCCGGTCCTCAAGCTCGTACTTGTAGAGCGCACCGGCGCCCACGCCCGGCACGAAGGTCGACCAGAAGCCCTGCTGGTTGTGCATCGGGTGGCGGCGGCCGTCCCAGGCGTTGAAGTCGCCCACCACCGAGGCGCGACGCGCGTTGGGCGCCCAGACGGCGAAGCGCACGCCGGCCACGCCCTCCTGCTCGACCGGGTGCGCGCCCAGGATTTCCTGGACGCGCAACTCGTTGGGGTCGCGCAGGCGGCGCAGCTCGTCGGGGCTCAGCATCGGGCGTTCCAGGTTCAGAGGCTGCGCACCGACCAGACCCGCTCGACATACTCCTCGATGGTGCGATCGCTCGAGAAGCCGCCCATGCCCGCCACGTTGAGCATCGCGCGCTCGGCCCAGGCCGCCTCGTCGCGGTACAGCGCGTCCACCCGTCCCTGCGTGGCCACGTAGTCGGCGAAGTCGGCCATCAGCATGTAGCCGTCACGGTACAGCAGGTTGTCGACGATGGGCCGGTAGCGTTCGGTGTCACCGCCGCTGAAGGCGCCTTCGGTGAGCGCCTCCATGACCGCGCGCAGCTGCCGGTTCTCCTCGACGTAGAGGCGCGGGTCATAGCCCAGCTGCTTCATCTTCTGCACGGCCTCGGCACGCAGGCCGAAGACGAACATGTTGTCCACCCCCATGGCCTCGGCCATCTCGATGTTGGCGCCGTCCCAGGTGCCGATGGTCAGCGCGCCGTTCATCGAGAACTTCATGTTGCCGGTGCCGCTGGCCTCGGTGCCGGCGGTGCTGATCTGCTCGGACAGGTCGGCCGCCGGGATGATGGTCTCGGCCAGCGACACGCTGTAGTTGGGCAGGAACACCAGCTTGAGCAGGCCCAGCGTGCGCGGATCGCTGTTGACGACCCGCGCCACATCGTGCGTGAGCTGGATGATGAGCTTGGCCATGTGGTAGGCCGAAGCCGCCTTGCCGGCCAGGATCACCGTGCGCGGCACCCAGGGCAGGCCGTCGGGGGCCTGCGCCGGGTTGGCGACGATGGCCTGGTAGCGTGCGATCACGTGCAGGATGTTGAGCAGCTGGCGCTTGTACTCGTGGATGCGCTTGACCTGCACGTCGAACAGGCTGTCGGGGTTCAGCACCGGACCGAGCGACTTGCGCACCAGCGCCGCCAGGCGCTCCTTGTTGGCATGCTTGACCTCGCGGAAGGCGCGCTGCAGCTCCTTCTTGCCCGACAGCTTGGCCAGCTTGCCCAGCTCCCCCAGGTCCTTCCTCCAGCCCTTGCCGATGTGCTTGTCGAGCAGGGCCGAGAGCCCGGAGTTGGCCTGCTGCAGCCAGCGCCGCGGCGTCACGCCATTGGTGACGTTGTGGAAGCGCTCCGGGTAGAGCCTGGCGTAGTCGGCAAAGATGGTCTGCACGCACAGCTCGGAGTGCAGCTTGGCCACGCCGTTGACGCGGTGCGAGGCGATGACGGACAGCGCCGCCATGCGCACGCGGCGCTCCTGCCCGCCATGCGGCTGACCCTCGTCGATGATCGAAACGCGCCGCTGCAGTTCCAGATCGCCCGGCACGCGCTGCCCCACCTCGGTCAGGAACTCGTGATTGATCTGGTAGATGATTTCCAGGTGGCGCGGCAGCAGCTGCTCGAACATGCGCACCGGCCAGGTCTCGAGCGCCTCGGGCATCAGCGTGTGGTTGGTGTAGCTGATGGCCTGACGCGTGATCTTCCAGGCCTGATCCCAGGGCATGGCGTGGTCGTCGACGAGGATGCGCATCAGCTCGGCCGGTGCCAGCGCCGGGTGCGTGTCGTTCAGGTGGATGGCGTTCAAGAGCCCCAGGTTGTGCAGCGTGCGGTACTCGCGCAGATGGCGCGTCACCAGGTCCTGCAGGCTGGCACTGACCAGGAAGGCCTCCTGCTTGAGACGCAGCTCGCGACCGGCCTCGGTGCTGTCATCCGGATAGAGCACCCAGTTCATGGCGTCGGCCGCCACCAGGTGGCGACTGGCCTCGACCTGGTCGCCGCGGCAGAAGGCCGCGAAATCGATCGGCTGGCTGGCCTCGGCCTTCCACTGGCGCAAGGTCGACACGCGCTCGCTGTGGTGCGCCGGCACGATGAAGTCGTAGGCCTGCGCCATCACCACGTCGCCGCCCGTCCAGCGCCGGCCGCCGGCCGTGCCGGGGTGGAAGGCGTCGCTGACCACGCGCCCGCCGAAGCGCACTGGGTAGCGGCGCTCCGGGCGGATCACTTCCCAGGGTGCACCGGTCTTCATCCAGTCGTCCGGGATCTCGATCTGCTTGCCGCCCTCGATGCCCTGGGCAAACATGCCGTACTGGTAGCGCAAACCGTAGCCGAAGCTGGGCAGGCCCAATTCGGCGAACGAGTCGAGGAAGCAGGCCGCCAGCCGGCCCAGGCCGCCATTGCCCAGCGCCATGTCGGCCTCGCGCTCCAGCAGATCGGAGACCCGGTGGCCCTCGCCCAAGCGGTCGAGCTCCTCCTGCAGCACGGCGTCCAGGCCCAGAGCGGCCAGGGCATTGGACAGCGCCCGTCCCATCAGGAATTCCATGCTCAGGTAGTGCACGCGGCGCACCGGGGCCTCGGTGCCGCGCTCGTTGTCCTGCTGCTGGGTCAGCGACCAGCGCAGCGCCAGCACGTCGCGGCAGGCGTGCGCGCAGGCGCGCAGCAGCGCCTCGCGGCTGGGCTTGCTGGGGGTTTGCGTCAGTTCGCGGGCCAGCGCGGCCTTGAAGGTGGCCTTCAGGCTGGCGGAGGAGGTCTTGGTGGCGGGCATCGGAGGGGCCTCGGCTTCGGTCGGCAGGGGGCTGGGACGGGGGGCGGATGTCGAACGGGGCATTGGGGAACACCGCAGGAGGCCCGTGAGGGGCCGGTCGCAAGAATGCCGCAGGCCAGCGCGCACCGCCAGCGGCGGGCACAGCCGCGGCGGGCGGCGCGGCCGGGCTGGCAGCGCCTGGGTCGAAAGTATGTCGCAGGGTCCGGCTGGAATGTAGTTTGACTACACAGGGTTAACCCGGGTCTTGTCGCAAGACATTGATTCAGATGACTCTTTGCAAGTGCGACCTTCGGGTCAGTTCTGTTGTGAAACTACAAGCGCGTCGGTATATTGGCCCACTTCGGTTCGGAGACAACGCAATGGCGAATGTGCGATTCAAAGGGGTGCAGAAGGCGTACGGCGACGTGCGCATCCTGCACGGCATCGACCTGGAGATCCGGGACGGCGAGTTCATGGTCTTCGTCGGTCCCTCGGGCTGTGGCAAAAGCACCCTGCTGCGCACCATCGCCGGCCTGGAGGACATCACCGGCGGCACGCTGTCGATCGGCGACCGGGTGGTCAACGACGTGCCACCCGCCGAGCGCGGCATCGCCATGGTGTTCCAGAGCTATGCGCTCTACCCGCACATGAACCTCTACGACAACATGGCCTTCGGTTTGAAGCTGGCCAAGTTGCCCAAGGACGAGATCGACCGCGCGGTGATGCACGCGGCGCGCATCCTGCACATCGAGCACCTGCTGCAGAGGAAGCCCAAGGACCTCAGCGGCGGGCAGCGCCAGCGCGTCGCCATCGGTCGCGCCATCGTCCGGAAACCCGAGGTCTTCCTGTTCGACGAACCGCTCTCCAATCTGGACGCGGCGCTGCGCGTGCGCATGCGCTACGAATTCGCCAAGCTGCACGAAGACCTCAAGACCACCATGGTCTACGTCACGCACGACCAGGTCGAGGCCATGACCCTGGCCGACCGCATCGTGGTGCTGAACGCCGGCCGCATCGAGCAGGTGGGGACGCCGCTCGAGCTCTACGAGCACCCGGAGAACCTGTTCGTGGCCGGCTTCATCGGCAGTCCGAAGATGAATTTCCTGGACGCCGAGCTGGTCAGCGGCAGCGAGCGCGTCGCCATCGTGCGCCTGGCCGACGGGTCACAGATCGAAGCCCATGTGGACGTCTCACGGGCGCGGGCGGGCGACAAGCTCAAGCTGGGCCTGCGCCCCGAGCATTTCGTGCTCGGCGGGCGCGACAACGCCCTGCGCAGCACCGTCACCTTCGTCGAGAACCTCGGTGGCGCCACCTTCGCCTACTGCGCCTTCCCGGGCGTGGAGGATGCGCTGACCTGCGAGTTCGACGGCCGCGCGCGCGTCAGCAGCGGCGACGAGTTGCACCTGCACGTCCCTGCCGACGCCTGCTATCTGTTCGACGCCGAGGGCAAGGCCTTCCGCCGGCTCGGTGCCAGCCCGCAGCGGCAGCCGGAGGCGGCATGAGCACGCCGGGCCGTTCCCAAGTGCGAATCCCGCAGCGCTTTGCGCGGAGGGCAGACCAGTGAGGCCCTGGCTGTGCGCGGCCGCGGCCGCGCTGATCTGCTCGGCCGCGACCGCCAAGGACGATCTGAAGCTGCTGGTCTGGATCAACGGCGACAAGGGCTACAACGGCCTGCAGCGCGTCGGCGACGCCTTTGAAAAGCTCTCGGGCGTGCGCGTCGAGGTGCAGCACCCGGAAGGGGCGCCCGAGAAGTTCCAGCAGGCCGCCGGCGCCGGCAAGGGGCCGGACATCTTCTGCTGGCCGCACGACCGCGTGGGCGAGTGGGCCAAGGCCGGCCTGATCGTTGCGGTGCGACCGCCCAAGGCGATCCGCGACGAGATCGAAGCGACCAGTTGGGAGGCGTTCCGCTACCGCGGCAGGCTGTGGGGCTATCCGATCGGCATCGAGGCCAACGGCCTGATCTACAACAAGGCGCTGGTGGCACAGCCGCCCGCCACCTTCGACGAGCTGATCGCCCTCGACGCGCGCCTGGCCCAGCAGGGCAAGAAGGCCGTGCTGTGGGACTTCAACAAGAGCTTCTTCACCTGGCCCATGCTGGCCGGCGCCGGTGGCTACGTGTTCGCCAAGGACGCCCAGGGTGACTTCGACGCCCAGCAGGTCGGCGTCAACCAGGCCGGCGCGGTCCAGGGCGCCGAGATGCTGCAGCGCCTGGTGCAGCAGGGTGTGATGCCCAAGGGCGCACGCTACGCCGAGATGGAAGCCGGTTTTGCGCGCGGCAAGGTGGCCATGATGATTTCCGGCCCCTGGGCCTGGGACAACGCCAGGAAGGCGGGCATCGACTTCGGCGTGGCGCCGATCCCGGCCGTGGTGCCCGGCCAGCCCAGCCAGCCCTTCGTCGGTGTGCTGGGCTGCATGGTGAGCGCTCCGAGCAAGCTCAAGGACGTGGCCCGCGAATTCCTCGAGAACCACCTGCTGCGCCCCGAGCAGCTCAAGGTGGTGAACGCCGATGTGCCGCTGGGCGTGCCGGCCAACAAGGCCTTCTATGCCGAGCTGAGCCGCGACGCCAACATCCGCGCCACCATGGACAACGCCCGTGCCGGCCGTCCGGTGCCCAACATCCCCGAGGTCGGGCGCTTCTGGACGGCGATGGACGCCGCGCTCGAAGCCATCACCAACGGCCTGCAGAGCCCGCGCGAGGCACTGGACGGCGCCGCCGCGCGGATGCTGGTGAAGAAATGAGCCCCCAGGCTGTGCCGCTTCGCGTGCTCGCCACCCCCCGAGGGGGCTGTCTCCTGCTCGGGAACGGCCCTTCGCTGGAGACTTCATGAGCGCAACCCTTACTTCCCGCCCCACAGCGCCGCTGGCCGGCGGCAACCCGGCCTGGCTGAAGTGGCCGCTGGTGGCCGCGCTGATGCTGGCCTGCCTGTGGCTGGTGTTCTCCATCATCGCCACCGGCCAGACCCTCTGGGGACTGGGCGCGCTGCTGCTGTTTGCCAGCGCCTTCTTCGTCTACCTGAGCAATGTCGGCTTCGCCTACCGCTACCTGTGGCCGGGCATCGCCGGCATGCTGCTGTTCGTCGCCTTCCCGCTGCTCTACACCTTCCAGCTCGGCTTCACCAATTACTCGTCGAGCAATCTGCTGACGGAGGAGCGCTCGCGCGCCTACCTGCTTGATCAGAGCGAGTTCGAGGAGGCCGACGCCCTGCCCTACAGCCTGCACGCCGACGGCCCCGAGTTCCGCCTGGTGCTGCGCAACGCGGCCGGTGAGCCGCAGTGGGTGTCCGGGCCGTTGGCGCTGCGCAGCGGCCGCACGCCACCGGTGGTGACGCTGCAGGCGCCGGCGCAGGCCAGCTACGCCATCGCGCAGGCGCTGGGCCTGCGCGAGCTGATCGAACACCGCAAGGTGCTGCAGCAGCTGCGCCTGCAGGTGCCCGGCGCCCCCGAGCTGCAATACGTGGGCCTGCGCGAGTTCGCGCCCAAGAAGCCGCTGTGGCGCGCCAACCCGGACGGCTCGCTGACCGAGGCCGCCACCGGCACCCTGTACACACCCGATCGCGATACCGGCTTCTTCACCTCGGCGGCCGGTCAGCAACTGCAGCCCGGTTTCAAGGTCTTCGCCGGCTGGAAGAACTACGGCCGGCTGTTCGGCGACCCGGATTTCCGCGGCCCCTTCGTCAGCATCTTCATCTGGACCGTGGTGTTCGCCGCACTCACCGTGGTGTTCTCGCTGGCGGTGGGCATGAGCCTGGCGGTGCTGCTGAACTGGGAAGGCCTGAGGGGCCGCACCGCCTACCGCACCCTGCTCTTCCTGCCCTACGCGGTGCCCGGCTTCATCAGCATCCTGGTGTTCAAGGGCCTGTTCAACCAGAACTTCGGCGAGATCAACGCGATCCTCGACGCGCTGTTCGGCATCAAGCCGGCCTGGTTCGCCGACCCCTTCCTGGCCAAGCTGATGATCCTGATCGTCAACACCTGGCTGGGCTACCCCTACATCATGATCATCTGCACCGGCCTGCTCAAGGCCATCCCGGCCGACCTCTACGAGGCCAGCAGCCTGGTCGGCGCCGGACCACTGACGAACTTCTTCAAGATCACGGTGCCGCAGATCATCAAGCCGCTGATGCCGCTGCTGATCTCGGCCTTCGCGTTCAACTTCAACAACTTCGTGCTGATCGCGCTGCTCACCGACGGGCGGCCCGACTTCCTCAACACCAAGATCCCGGCCGGACAGACCGACATCCTGGTGTCCTACACCTACCGCATCGCCTTCCGCGACTCGGGGCAGGACTTCGGCCTGGCGGCGGCCATCAGCACGCTGATCTTCATCCTGGTGGCGCTGCTGTCGATCGCCAACCTGCGCCTGACGCGCGCCAATGCGGACCGGAGCTGACATGGCCATCGTCCAAAGCAAGAACCAGAAGTGGCGTGTGTTCGCGGCGCACGCCTTCCTGTGGGCGCTCATCGCCGTCACCCTGTTCCCGCTGCTGGCGGTGCTCAGCATCAGCCTGCGGCCCGGCAACTTCGCCACCGGCAGCCTGATCCCGACCGACATCTCGCTCGAGCACTGGAAGCTGGCGCTGGGCATCAGCTACCAAGGCAAGGACGGCTCGCTGGTCGAGCCGCCCTTCCCGGTGCTGCTGTGGCTGTGGAATTCGATCAAGGTGGCGACCATCTCGGCGGCCCTCATCGTCGCCATCTCCACCACCGCCGCCTACGCCTTCGCGCGCCTGCGCTTTCCCTTCAAGGCCGGCCTGCTCAACAGCATGCTGCTGCTGCAGATGTTCCCGGTGGTGCTGGCGCTCGTCGCCATCTTCGCCATCTTCGAGACCATCGGCGCCTACATCCCCTGGCTGGGCGTGGAGACGCATGCCGGGCTGATCGTGGCGTACCTCGGCGGCGTGGCCACGCACATCTGGACCATCAAGGGCTACTTCGAGACCATCCCGGTGGAGATCGAGGAGAACGCCAAGGTCGACGGCGCCACGCACTGGCAGGCCTTCCGCCATGTGCTGCTGCCGATGGCGGTGCCGATCCTGGTGGTCGTGTTCGTGCTCGCCTTCATCGGCACCATCATCGACTACCCGGTGGCCTCGGTGCTGCTGCGCGAGGAGTCCAACCTGACGCTGGCGGTGGGCACCAAGTACTACCTGAACGACCAGCGCTTCCTGTGGGGCGACTTCGCCGCGGCCGCCGTGCTGTCGGGTCTGCCCATCACCCTGGTGTTCCTGGCCGCGCAGCGCTGGATCGTCTCCGGCCTCACCGCCGGCGGGGTGAAAGGCTGAGGCCGGAGCGAGGCGAGTCCCTGCGGACTCGCCGACCCCGGCCGAAGGACAGCAGCCGTCTTGCGGCGGCTGGCTGGGCGCTTGCGCAGGCCGCAAGCGAGGCGAGTCCCTGCGGACTCGCCGACCCCGGCCGAAGGACAGCAGCCGTCTTGCGGCGGCTGGCTGGGCGCTGGCGCAGGCAGGCGGCACCGAACTCGTCGCGCCCCTGCCGAGGCAGGTGCTGCGCGCCCTCAAACCCCTCCCCATGCCGCATGACGTCCTCCAAACTACTGTTCGGCGCCCTGATCGCATCGGCCTGTCTCACGCCCGTCGCCGCAGCGGCCCAATGCAGCAAGCCGCCGTTGGGCGCGCGCGACCTCTATCTGCGCGGCAGTTTCAATGCCTGGAGCGCCGCTGAAGCCTGGCGCATGGTCTGGCGCTGCGACCGCTACGAGCTGGTGGCCTCGCCGCCCAAGGGCGAGCAGAGCTTCAAGATTGCCGACGACGACTGGAGTTCTGATGCCGACTGGGGTCGGCCTGTGGGCTTTGCGCGCGGCCTGCCGCCGCAACTGCTGCCGCGTGGCGCCGCCATCGAGCAGCATTTCGACGGTGGACCCAAGCGCCTCGTCCTCCGTTTCACGAAGAACACCCCCAGGCTGACCATGAGCGACTGCGCGTCCATGCCGCCGCTGGGCGACACCCAGCTCTACCTGCGCGGCACCATGAACAACTGGGCCGCGCTCGACGACTACGCGTTTCGCTGGCACTGCGACGCCTACCTGCTGAACGTCGAGCTGACGAGCCGCCACGACTTCAAGATCGGCGACGCCGCCTGGTCCAAGCCCAGCATCGTGGCGGCCAACGCCCAGGGCAAGGCGGCGCTCGAGGCCCAGGGTGGACAAGGCAATTTCACCCGCGCCTTCAGCGGCGCGCACACCCTGAGCCTGCGCTTCGACGCCCAGGGCCGGCCGCGTCTCGAGATCGGCCCCAAGACCTTCGTCGACGCCAGCCAGAGCGCCATCACCGACAAGGTGGCGCTGGCGGCGCGCTTCAACTCGCGCGACCTGAAGCACAAATGGCCCTTCGGCGCGCAGCCGCGCGGCAGCGAGCTGGGCTTTCGCGTCGCGGCGCCAGGCGCCCGCGCGGTCACCCTGGTGGTCGAGCAGCGCCGCATGAGCGGCAACCAGGAGCAGCTTGACTACCTGCCGCTGGCGCGCGTGCCCATGCAGCGCGACGGCGACTTCTTCAGCGCCAGCCAGCGTTTCGCCGAGGCCGGCGTCTACGGCTACTGGTTCGAGCTCGAGACGCCCGAGGGCCGTTATGCGCTGCAGAACAACCGCGACGCCGTGCACTGGACGCGCGAGAAGGGCTCGATGGGCGCCGGCGTGGTCGAGGCCCTGCCCGACAACCCCAAGCGCGTGCGCCGCTACCGCCAGACCATCCATCTCGAAAACCTGCGCGTGCCCGACTGGGCGGCCGACGTCGTCTACTACTACATCTTCCCCGAGCGCTTCAGGAACGGCGACAAGACCAACGACCCGCTGCCCGGGCGCGCGCGCTACCAAAACCACGCCGTCGAGCGCCATGCCCAGTGGATCGAGCGGCCGCACCGCCCCGGCGAGAGCGGCGACGCGGTCTACAACAACGACTTCTTCGGCGGCGATCTGGCCGGCATCATCGACAAGCTCGACGAGATCAAGAGCCTCGGCGCCAACACCCTGTACCTGACGCCGGTGTTCCACGCCGCCAGCAACCACAAGTACGACACCGCCGACTACAAGGCCATCGACCCGGGCTTCGGCCGCAACGCCGATTTCCGCCGCCTCACCGAGGAAGCCGCCAAGCGCGGCTTGCGCGTCATTCCCGACACCTCGCTGAACCATGTCGGATCGGACTCGCGCTACTTCGACCGCTTCGGCAACTTCGCAGGCCCGGATGGCCAGAGTGACGGCGCCTTCGCCAACGGCAAGCCCAACCCGAGCAGCCCCTACTTCAGCTGGTTCCTGTTCGACCCCTCGAAGAAGGACCCCAGCGAGCAGTACCAGGGCTGGGTCGGCGTCAAGGATCTGCCCGAACTGAACAAGGACAGCCCGGCCTGGCGCGACTTTGCCTACCGCGCCCCCGACTCGGTGACGCGCCACTGGCTGCGTGCAGGAGCCAGCGGCTGGCGCATGGACGTCGCCCCCTGGGTCAACGACGACTTCTGGCGCGAGTGGAGCGCCGCCGTGAAGGAGACCCGGCCCGACGCACTGACCGTGGCCGAGACCTGGTTCGACGCCAGCAAGTACTTCCTCGGCGACATGTTCGACTCGACGATGAACTACATCTTCAGGAACGCCGTGCTCGACTTCGCGGCGGGCGGCAAGGCGCAGGGCGTGATGGCGAATCTGGAGCTGACGCGCGAGGCCTACCCGGCGGCCATGCTGCACGCCAACATGAACCTGCTGTCCACGCACGACCAGGCGCGCGCGCTGCACCACTTCGGCATCCACGGCGATCCGCACACCGCCACGGGCATCGACCCCGAGAAGCTGCGCGAGGCCAAGCAGCGCCTGCTGCTGGCCCTGTTGTTCCAGGTCGCCTTCCCCGGCGCCCCCACCGTCTACTACGGCGACGAGGTCGGCGTGGGCGGCGGCGACGACCCCTACAACCGCGCCACCTACCCCTGGGCCGACGAAGGGGGACAACCCGATCTGGCGCTGCGCGCCGCCTTCCAGCGCCTGCTGCAGGCGCGCAACGCGCATGCGGTGCTGCGCCGCGGCCGGCTGACGGCGCCGCTGCGCGTGAGCGACGACCTGATCGTCTTCGAGCGCGTGCTGGGGCAAGAGCGCGCGCTGGTGCTGCTGTCCAACCGCCGCAGCGCGCAGACGGTCAACCTGCCGCTGCAGGGCCGCTGGAAGGATCTGTTCGACGGCAGCGCGGTGCGGCTCGACGCCATCGAGCTGCCGGCGCTCTCCGGTCGCATCCTGCTGTTGCAGCCATGACGCCGCGTGCGCTCCGTGCGCTCGGCGACACCGGGCTGTCCGTCAGCCCGCTGGGCTTCGGCGCCATGCACTTCGACGCCATCGACGACGAGGCCGAGGTCGGCCGGCTGCTCAACGGCGTGCTGGACGCCGGCGTGACCCTGATCGACACCGCGCGCGGCTACGGCCGCAGCGAGGCGCGCATCGGCCGCCATCTGGCCGGGCGGCGCGCCGAGTTCGTGCTCTCCACCAAGTTCGGCTACGGCGTCGAGGGCGTGGCCGACTGGACCTACCCCTGCATCGTGCAGGGCGTGGAGCGCGCGCTGCGCGAGCTGCGCACCGAGTACATCGACATCGGCCACCTGCACTCCTGCCCGCTGCCGCTGCTGCAGCGCGGCGAGGTGAGCCAGGCGCTGGCCGACTGCGTGCGCGCCGGCAAGCTGCGCGTGGCCGCCTATTCGGGTGAGAACGCCGAGCTGGCACAGGCGCTGGCCGACCCGCGTTTCGGCAGCGTGCAATGCAGCCTCAGCCTGGTCGACCCGGCCAACGGGCAGCAACTCACGGGCACGCGCAAGGGCGTGCTGGTCAAGCGCGCGCTGGCCGGCCGGGCCTGGGCGCAGGCACAGCGCCCCGAGGACTTCTGCGAGGGCCGCTACTGGGACCGCTGGCAGGCACTGGCCTTGCCCGAGCCTGCGCTGCCCTGGAGCGAGCTGGCCTTGCGCTGGAGCGCCTTTCAGGAGGGCGTCAGCAGCGTGCTGCTGGGCACGCGCAGCCTGACGCGCCTGCACGAGGCCCAGGCCGCACTGGCGCGTGGCCCGCTGCCTGAGGCGCTGGCGAGCGCCATCGCGACAGCACAACGGTTGGCCGGCGCAAGGGACTGGCCGGGTCTGGTGTAGCGGCGGCAGCCCTACAGTCGCGCCAGCCCCCACGCCCGCGCCATGACCGCCACCTACCCTCTGCACCTTCAAGCGCTGCGCCACAGCCTCGTCCTGCTCGCCGAAACCCTGGTGGATGGCTGGCCGCGCGAACTGCGCCAGACGCGCAGCGGCGCCACCGCCGAGGAGAGCCGACGCGCGCAGACCTGGGCCACGCAGATGCAGGCCGAGCGGGGTCGACTGCTGCAGGCGCTGCTGCAGGCCTTGCAACACGGCATGGACGCGGCGCAGCGCCCCGTTACGCCGGCCGCGCCGCCCGGCCAGCGCGTCAGCCTGGACGCGCTCGCGCTGGTCGACGAGGAGCAGGCCGAGCGCGACATCGAGGTGTCGCGCATCGCCCAGCAGATCGATCTGCGCTGCGAGACCGAGTGGCAGGAGTTGTTCGCGCTGGCCAGCGGCGCCCACCGGCAGGGCGGCGCCGACGCCGCGCTCGAACCCCAGCGCTACCCGGCTCACCCCTTGGTGCTGGCGCGCGCCATCGGTGCGGCCGTCGCCGATTGGGCCATCCTGCCGGTTCAGCGTGCCGAGCTGATGCGTCTGGCCGGACCGCTGGCGGTCGGCGCGGTGAAGCTCCTCTACCGTCAGGCAGCCGAAACCTTGCGCGGCGCCGGTGCCAAGCCGGCCGTGCTGCGCCCCCCCGGCAGAGGCAGCGCGCCGCAGGCCAGCCTGCGCAACGTCGCCCAGCCCGCGCCCGAGGTGCTGGTGCAGCAGCTGTTTCGCAAGATGGGCCATGACCCGGCGCTCGACGCCGGGCTGCAGACCGCGGTGCGCCGGCTGGAGGCGGTGGTACGGCGGCTCGCGCAGGTCGATCCGGCCCTGCTCAGCCAGGACGACCATCCAACCTGGAAGCTGCTCAACGCGATTGCCGCCCACGGCGCCGAATTGCCCGCCGACGACGGCGTGCGCAGCACCGATTTCGCGGTCTTCGTCGAGGCCTTGGTCGATCGTGTCTCGTCGCCCGAGCAGCCGCGGCCCGAGCAGTTCAGCCGCGCGCTCGACGATGTACAGGCCTACATCGACCGCGACGCCGAAGACCAGTTGGCGCTCACCGCCACGCAGCGCCAGGCGCTCGAGCGCGTCGAGCGCGAACAGGCCCTGCTGCCCTTGCTGCGCCAGCAGGTGCAGCACCAGCTCAGCGGCCGTGAGCTCAACGTGGCGCCGCCGCTGCGCCGCTTCCTGACCGAACACTGGACCCAGGTGATGGCGCGCACCATGGTGCGCGAAGGCACCGAGGCAGCGCAGAGCGTGCGCATGGTGCAGTGCGTGGACGAACTGCTGGCCAGCCTGCGCCCGCCCGACGACGAGGCCGGACGCCGCCGCCTGGTGCGCAGCCTGCCCGAACTGGTGGCGCGGCTGCGCGCCGGCATGGCGCTGATCGAACTGCCCGAGGCCGCGCAGAAGGAATTGCTCGACGTGCTGATGCAGAGCCACGAGCGCCTGCTGCGCGCGCCGGGTTCGCCGCCTGCGGCCGTCGACCAGCCCGAGCGGGTCGAGCCTCCGCACCCGGCCTCCACGGACTGGCTGGGCAGCGATTTGTTCGAGCAGCCGGCCGACTCCTGGCGCCCGCCCGCCCCCATGGACACCAACGTCGGCATGCTGCCCACCGTGCCGATGGGGCTCGACGAGCAGGCCCGCGCCAGCGAGGGGCAACGCTGGCTGCAGGAATTGCAGGTGGGCATGCGCTGCAAACTCTTCCTGCAGGGCCAATGGGCCACCGCGCGCCTGAGCTGGCGCAGCGAGAACGGCCAGTTCTTCATGTTCGCGTCCAACCTGTCGGGCGGCTCGCACTCGCTGACCGGGCGCGCGCTGCTGCGCCTGCGCGCCGAGGGCCTGGCCACCGAGTTGCGCGAGGCCAATCTGCTGCAGCGCGCGCTGATGGGCTGGATGGACGACAGCGGCATCGCGCCGCCCCCCTGAGCCTCTCAGCCGCCTGGCCGGTCCGGCTCGCGCGGGCCGAGTCGACGGGACAGCGGCGGCAGACCCGGCGGACCGCCCAGCAGGCGCTGGTCGTGCCGGTAGTCGGCGTGCACGCGCAGGCGCCAGCGCCGGTCGAAGCGCCGCGCCAGGGCCGCCACCAGTTCGTCGAAGCGCCAGGCCTCGTCGGCATTGCTGTCGAGATGGTGGATGCCGGCCTGCCCCAGCAGACCAAGCAGCGCATCGGCGCTGTCGCCCATGAAGGAACAGGCGGGCCGCCAGGCGCTGCTGGCCGCCACCTCGCCCTGCTGGGCCTGCCAACGGTCGAGTTCGGCCAGCATGTTGTTGCCGCGCGCATCGGGGTCGATCTGCCAGCCGATGCGCACCACGCTGGCACCGGGGTGTGCGGCACGCACCGCGTCCTCGCAGGCGATCTTCATGCGGCCATAGCCGTCCTGCGCGTTGCGGGCATCGGTGGGTGCATGCGGGCCGTCCGGCGCGTGATGGAAGACCATGGCGCTGCTGGTGAGCAGGAAGGGCAGTCCCCGCTCGGCCGCCAGCCGCGCCAGGTGGGCCGAATCCTCGGCGCCGGCCGTGGCCAGGTGCGCCACGGCGTCGGGTCGCAGGCGATCGAACGCGCGCGCGTCGGCGAAACCCAGGCTGCGGTGGTCCCAGCCCAGCACGGCATGGCCGTGCGCACGCGCGGCGCGCGCCAGCACGGGCGCCAGCGTGCCGGACAGGCCGGTCACCAGCAAGCGAACCGGCTGCCTCACGCCTTGGGCGTCATGTGCCTGGCCAGGAATCGCTCGACGCGCCCCCAGAAGTCCAGCACGTTGTCCTGCCAGTACCAGCCGTGACCCTCGTGGTCGTACAGCACCCACTCCAGGTCCTTGTTGTGGCCCTTGAGCGCGTCGCGCATGCGCTCGCCGTGCTCGATGGGTACGCGCTGGTCGTAGCGGCCATAGGCCAGGAGCACCGGCTGGCCGATGCGCCCCGCCTGATGGATGGGCGAGGTGGCGTGGAAGCGTTCGGCGTCCTTGAGCGGGTCGCCGATGATCTTGCTCACCCCGAGGCGCTTGAAGATGGGCGAGATGTCGTCCCAGGTGGCCGTGGCGAGCAGGTTCAGGTCGGTCACGCCCACGTAGTTGATCGCGCAGCGGTACAGCTCGGGGTGGCGCACCAGGCCCATCATGGCGGCGTAGCCGCCGTAGGAACCGCCGAGGATGGCCACGCGTTGCGGGTCGACGGTGCCTTGGCGGACCAGGTGCTCGACACCGTCGGCCAGATCGTCCTGCATGGCCAGGCCCCATTGCTGGAAGCCGGCGCGCAGGTGCGCGTCGCCAAAGCCGTCGCTGCCGCGGAATTCGGGTTGCAGCACCGCATAGCCGCGACTGGCCAGGAACTGCACCTCCGGGTGCCATTCCCAGTCGCCACCACGGACGAAGGGCCCGCCATGCACCCAGACCACCAAGGGCAATTTTTTGGGCGCCGGACCGGCCGACCTCGGCAGCGTCAGGTAGGCCGGAATGACACGGCCGTCGCGCGCCTTGTAGCTCAGGAAGTCCATGCCCGACTGCGTGGCCGGGTCGATCTTCGATCGGGCATTGCCCAGCAGCGTGAGCTTGTCGGCTTCGCGGTGGTAGGCGAAGGCGCGCATCGGCCGCGTGTCCGAGTGGGCCACCACCAGCACCCAGGGCGAATCGCCCTGCTGCGGGATCTGCAGCAGATTGGTGGTGGCCGGCAGCTTGGCGTCGATCTTGGCCTGCACGGCCTTGAAGACCTCGTCGAACCAGACCGTGGTGCGTGCATCGGCGCGCACCTGGGCGCCGGCCAGCCGGTTCTTGTGCCAGAGCAGCTGCGGTGCGATGTCGAACTGCGCCAGCGCCAGCACCGGTCGGTCACTGATCTGAGCGCTGACCGGGTCCAGGGTGTAGAGCGCTGCCAGGTCCTTGTCGCGTCGCGACACCACGTAGAGCTTGCCGTCGGGGCCGTACTGCCAAGGCATCACGCTGGCGCCGAAGAAGCGGTCGGTCTCGCTCAGCACACGCCATTCGGCGCCGCTCTTGGCCTCGCCACGCCAGCGCAATTGCTCCTTGTCGCCCCGCGCCGTGACGGCCGCCACCGGCTCGCCGCTGTTGTCGACGACAAAGGACTGCGTCCAAGGCGGCAGGTCGACTTCGCGCGCGGCGCCGTTTCGGGTGTTGAGGCGCTGCAACTTCAGGTGGCCCCAGCCCTCGCTCTGATCGGCCGGGTAGCTGAACAGCAGGTCGTCGCCGAGCCCCGGCGCGGCGTGCAGCCCCGGGTGGCGGTGATCGAGGCGGCGGAAGTTCCCGCCGTCGACGTCGACCGCATAGCCCAGTGGGCTGCGCCAGTTGTCGCGATCGCGCGATTCGTCGTGGCTGCCCACGTAGAGGCGGCGGTCGTTGATCCACACCGCATCGCTGACGTCGGCCTCCTTGAAGGCCGCCACCGGCGTCACCTTCATCGTCGCCAGCTCCAGCACCACCAGTCGGCGCTTGGCACCGTCACCGCCGACACACAGCGCGACATGGGTGCCGGCAGGGTTCAGCGTGGCCTGGCTGAGCTGCGCAGGCTCGAAGAAGCGTTCGATGGCGATGGAAGCGGACGAGGCCGGCTGAGCCTGCAGCTCGGGCAAGAGGGCCAGCCCCAGAGTGGCGGTCAGTGTGGTGCGGCGGCGAAGGGTCATGAGGGTAGGCAACGCAGAAACAGGTTGAGCGTCAGCCGCCCCTGGCGCGGGTCGTCGCACAGGCGTAGCGGCTGGTCGATGTGGCTGCCGTGAAATTGGTAGCCGTCGTAGAAGATGGCGCGGTTCCAGCGGGCGGCGATGGTCGCGCTGCGTTCGAAGTAGGCGTTGTCCTGCGTGAGGTAGGCGCGCTCGGCGCCAAGCAGCGCGTCGGCCTCGGCGTCGCTTGCGGCAGCCAGCCGCTGCATCAGCGCCTCGATCTGCTCCGGCGTCTGGCGCGGTCGAAAAAAGCTCGTGCCCCCCAGCGCGTCGTCGTGGAACAGGTAGAGCACCGCGGCGACGATGCGCTCGCCGGCTTCGCGAGCCAGTCGATCCCGATGGCAGACGCGCTGCAGCGGGGCCAGTTCCGCGGGCGCCAGCGTCACCATCGAGAGCCGACCTTGACCACCCACGCAGCCCGCCACACCCAGGGCCGCGGCAAACAGCGGCGCAAAGCGCTGTGCAAGACCGTGCACGGCCGAGTCCGGCAGCGGCAGCTCCGGCCCCGGAAAGGCATTGACCCGCGTGGGTGCAAAGGCGCCCCGGTGCTGCACGGCGAGCTCGACGAGACCCTCCGGGTCGTCGAGGGCAGCGTCCAGCACCACGCAGGGCCAATCGCCCCCGGTGTCGACGCGTTGCACGGACGGGTTCACGCGCTGCGGGCGAACTCCGGCGTCGCGCATTGATCCTGGACGTACTGGCGGTGCAGGGGCATGTGCTGCACGCAACGGTCGATGGTGCCTTCCACGCGGTCGAGGAACTCGCGCACCTTGTCGTCGGACATCGCGTCGACCAGCGGGTTGTAGGAGCGTGGGTAGACGCGCTGGCCCAGCAGCACCTCGAGCCAGGAAATCTCGGAGAACAACTCGGTGGATTCGCGGAACACGCGGCCATGGGCCTTCCAGATGTCCAGCTTCTGCTGCAGCGAGGCGGGAATCTCCATGTCGCGGCAGCGCTGCCAGAACGGCGAGTCGTCGCGCTCGGTGGCCTTGTAGTGCAGGATCAGGAAGTCGCGGATCTTCTCGTAGTCGAAGTCGGACTGGCGGTTGAATTCATCCACATCGGCCTGCGCGAAGCTCTTGTCGGGGAACAGCGTGGCGAGCCTGGCGATGGTGGCCTGCACGAGGTGGATGCTGGTCGACTCCATGGGCTCCAGGAAGCCGCTGGCCAGTCCGTTGGCAATGACGTTCTTGTTCCACAGCTTCTTGCGCTTGCCGGTGGTGAACCTGAGCAGGCGCGGATCGGCCAGGGCCTTGCCGTCGAGGTTGGCCATCAGCACGTCGGCGGCTTCCTGCTCACCGATGAAATCGCTGCAGAACACATGCCCGTTGCCGATGCGGTGCTGCAGCGGAATGCGCCATTGCCAGCCGGCCTGGCGGGCGGTGGCGCGTGTGTAGGGCAGCAGCGGCTCGACGCTCGAACAGGGCACGGCCCAGGCGCGGTTCATCGGCAGGTAGTGCGACCAGTCTTCGTAGCCGGTCTTGAGTACCTCCTCGATGAGCAGGCCGCGGAAGCCCGAGCAGTCGATGAAGAGATCGCCCTCGATGGCGCGACCGTCGGTCAGCACCAGGGTCTCGATGAATCCCGTCTCGCCGTTCTGCGTGGCGCCTCGGATCATGCCCTCGATGCGCTGCACGCCCCTGGCCTCCGCGTAGCGACGCAGGAACTGAGCGTAGAGGTGCGCGTCGAGGTGGAAGGCGTGCGTGATCTCGCCCATCGGCGAGTTCGGCATGTCCTTCTTCTTGCGCATGAATTTGTGCGAACGCGCGGCCACCGTGTTGACCGAATAGCGCTCCAGCGGCGCGGCGAAACCGGACTTGCGACCCTTCAGCCAGAACTGGTGAAAGCGCGTGGTGCCCATGTCGGGACCGAGCGGACCGAAGCCGTGGATGTAGCTGTCGCCGATGCGCCCCCAGTTGACGAACTCGATGCCCAGCTTGAAGGTGGCCTGGGTCTCGCGCATGAACTGGTTCTCGTCCAGTTCCAGCGCCTCGTTGTAGATGTTGATCAGCGGGATGGTCGCCTCACCCACGCCAATGGTGCCGATGTCCTGACTCTCCACCAGCTTGATGGTCCAAGGCCCGGTACAGACCTTGGCGAGTGCGGCGGCCGTCATCCAGCCGGCCGTGCCACCGCCGACGATGACGATGTTGCGGATGTGTTGGGGGTGCGCTTGGACTTCCATGGCGGGGCTTCGTTGCGTGCAGGTTCTTCAGTAGAAAACCCCCGCCAGCGCGGGCGCCGGCGGGGGTTGCAGGGGCACTCGGGCGAGCGCCGCTGGCGCAGCCGATTAGAGCTTGTAGGTCACGCCCATCAGGTAGGTCTTGCCGTACTTGATGGTGTCGATGATCTGGCCCGTGCCCTGGTTGTAGCGCTGGAAGGCTTCGTCGTTCAGGTTGTTGACCTGGAACAGCAGCGACAGGCCCTTGAGCATGCCCGACTGCACTTCGTAGCCGAGTTGCGCGTCGATGATGCTCTCGCCCTTGACGAAGGTGTACTCGCGGTTGGCACCGAAGCCCTGCACCTCGCCGAGGAAGTCCGAGCGGTAGCGGTTCGACACGCGGGCCTGGAAACCATGCGCCTCGTAGTAGAAGGTCAGGTTGCCGACCTTGCGCGACAGACCCGGCAGCGGACGCGTATCGGCGTCACCGAAGGGCTTGATCTCGCTCTTGGTGTCGGCGTACGAACCGACGATGCCGAAGCCCGACAGCGGCGACCACAGACGATCCAGAGGCAGCGACGCGGCCACTTCGATACCGCGCACATAGCCGCCCTTGCCGTTGCGCGGCTGGGTGAAGCGACCGATGTTGCTGTTGGGCACCCGGCCGGAACCGTTGGCGAAACCGCTGAAGTCGTAGCGGGTGTCGGTGAAATCGAAGATGTAGCTGTCGAGCTGCTTGTCGAAGAAGGCCGCGCTGACATAGGCCTTGGTGCCCCAGTACTTCTCGTAGCTGATGTCCAGCGCCGTGGCACGGAAGGGATCGAGCTCGGGGTTGCCACCGTCACCCGACCAGACGTTGTCGCCGCCCACCGAGGCCCGACGCGCCGCACTCAACTGGTCCATGCGCGCACGGGCCAGCACCTTGGCCGCGCCCAGACGCAGGGTCTGGTCGCCACCCAGGTCGAGCACCAGGTTGGCGCTCGGCAGCACGTCGTTGTAGCTCTTGCCCGCGTTGCGGATGCTGAAGCCGTTGACGTTGCTGTTGTCGATGTCCGGCGCGGTGGCGTTCTGGTTGGTGTGCATCAGCTGCGCGCCGATGTTGCCGCGCAGCGGCATGCCCAGCAACTCGCTGTTGATGCTCGCCTTGGCGAACGCCGTGCTCACTTCCTCCTTGATCCGCCAGCCCTTCAGCAACACGTCGCTGACGACGTTGGGCTGCAGGTTGTAGGCGCTGGGGTAGACCTGCGACGGGTGGAAGGAGATGGCGTTGAACTGCCCGCCCGTGCCACCGACCGTCACGGCACCGGCACCGGCCGGCAGCGCAGCCGTCGAGCCCGCGCCCCCGGGCAGGCGCAGGAAGAACTCGTCGGCGCTCTTGTCCTTGGTGCGCGTGGTCTGGTTGAAACCGAAGTTGAGGCGGTCGAAGAAGCCCTCGAGGTCCTTGCTGGCCGTCAGGCGCAGGGCCTGGATCTTGTCGTCGGTGACGATGGTCTTGTCGTAGCCGTTCTGGCCCCAGCCCTCGGGGTCCATCAGCTTGACCTTGGTCGGATCGGCGTAGTTGAACTCGAGACCCGTGATCTGGTCGTAGTTGGCCACCGTGACCTTGCCCGGCGTCGGGATGCCGGCCTCGATCTCGACGATGCGCTCGTCGCGCTTGGCCGCCGAGTACGACAGGTCGGTGGTCAGGGTCCAGCCGCTGCCGTCACCCAGCTTCACGTTCAGGCCGGTGGAGTTCAGCGTGTCGTTGCGCGGCTCCCAGATGTGGCGCGACAGCGGGTTGACGTTGGTCCAGGTGGCGCTGATCAGGCGGCCACCCTGGATGACCGGGTTGATCCAGCCCGGATAGCGGGCGTCGTCCTTCGAACCGCGCCAGGTGTCCTCGACCTGGATCTCCAGGCCGCGCTTGATGGTGTCGCGCTCGAACTTCGAGTAGTACATGTCGAGCACGGCATGCACGCTCTTGCTCGGCTTCCACTCCAGCACGCCCATGGCGCCGTCGCGGGTCTGGTCGGTGCTGTCGTTGAAATACTTGAAACCGTTGTTGACCGTGATGGTCTCGAAGGCTGCCGTGTCGGGCAGGCCGAGGAAGCCGCGGCAGTCGCCCTCGCTCTTCCAGCCGGCGCAGATCTGGCCCGAGTCGGCATTGAAGCGAACGGTGTTGGTGGTGCCGTAGGTTTCCTTGCGGCCGGTGGTCACGTCCGATTGCAGGCGCGCGACACCGAAGGCCACGCCGAAGGTGCGGTTGGCGAATTGGTCGATGTAGCTGAAATTGAGGCGCTTGCCGTCGCCCTCGAACTCGGTGCCGATGCCCGACTTCTCGACCCGCGCGTTGGCGCCGATGAAGCGGGTCTTGAAGTTCAGCGGACGCACGGTCTGCAGGTCCACCGTACCCGACAGGCCCTGGCCGATCAGTTCACCGTCCGGGGTCTTGTAGATGACCACGCCCGACAGCAGCTCCGACGGGTACTGGTCGAACTCCACGCCACGGTTGTCGCCGGTGGAGACCTGTTCGCGGCCGTTGAGCAGCGCGGTCGAGAAGTCACCCGACATGCCGCGGATGCTGATGTTCGAGGCACGACCGGCAACGCGCTGGGCGGTCACACCCGGCAGGCGCGCGATCGACTCGGCGATCGACGAGTCGGGCAGCTTGCCGATGTCCTCGGCGCTGATGGCCTCGACGATGCTGTCCTTGTTCTTCTTGACCGAAATCGCGTCTTCGATGCCCTTGCGGATACCGGTCACGACGATGGTGTCGAGCGCCTGTTGCTGCGCCTGTGCCGCGCCGGTGGCCAGCAGCGCCACCAGGCAACCTGCGGTTACGGCATTGACCTTGAACAGATCGCGTCCGCTGGAAGTCTTCATGCTTCGCACTCCTAAGCTGTGGGAAAACAACACGCGGTCTCCTGAGCCCACCTCAGGGACCGCATGAAACGGGTAGAACCGGGAAACAATTTTGTACTAAAACTAGATCGATCTCCAGCGCCTGGGATTCGCGCAAACCCCTGATTCCTCGCAGATTCCGTCGCCATATCGCCACGGATACAGCGTTTTCCCCAAGGGCAATTACCCTTGAATCGCCGATTTCCGCACCCCAGGATCAGGCGGCGTGTAGCCAAACTACACGTCACACCCGAATCCGACGCAAACCGCCTGCACCCTGCCGCGCCAGGGCAGGCGCCCTGTTCAGGCTGCCGCCTGTTCCAGCGCCTGAGCGGCCCCATCCAGGGCCGCCAGGGTGTCGACCACCAGCAGCACCGGGACCTCGCGCAGGTAGTCCTCGAAGCGGCCCTTGGCCTCAAAGCGACGACGGAACTCGGAGCGCTCGAACAAGCCTCCGAGCCGCGGCACGATGCCGCCGCCGATGAAGAGGCCGCCGCGCGCGCCGAAGGTCAGGGCCAAGGAGCCGGCAAAACCGCCCAACATCGCGCAGAACTGCATCACCGTGGCACGCGCCAGGGCATCGTCATCGGCCAGCGCGCGCTCAACGATCCAGCGCGCATCGATCTCCTCCAGCGCACGCTCGCCGCGCACCGCCGCCATCGCGCGGTACAGCACCGGCAGGCCGATGCCCGACAGGAAGCGCTCGGCCGAGACATGGGCGTGTTGCGGCCAGGCCGCCGCCACCAGGGCGGCCTCGAAAGGATCGGCGGGCGCAAGGGTCGCGTGACCGCCCTCGCCGGGCACCGCCAACCAGCCCTTGGCCAGGGGCATCAGCCCCGCCACACCCAGGCCGGTGCCGGGCCCCACCACCGCAACCGGCGCGTCGAAGCGCGGCTTGCGCGCGTCCAGCGAGCGCCACTGCGACTCGCGCAGGCGCGGCAGCGACAGCGCCAGCGCCTCGAAGTCGTTGAGCACCTGCAGCGGGCGCTCGAGCCCGAGTTGCTGGCTCATCAGACGCGGCGAAAAATTCCACGGGCTGTTGGTGAACTCGACGCGCTCACCCCCCGTCACGGTGGCGACGGCAAACGCCGCGCTCCTCGGACGGGCCTCGCCGCACACCCCAGCGTGCTGCAGCCCGTCCAGATAGGCCCGCGCCGCATCCAGCAGCTGGGGGTACTCGGCCACCGCCAGCGTGCGCACATGCTGCGGCAGCGCCCCCGGGTGCGGCACCCAGGCAAAGCGCGCGTTGCTGCCGCCAATGTCCGCCAGCAGCCAGGGATAGGAGGCAACGCCTGCGACGGCGCCATGAGAACTGAGGTCGGAATCGGGCATGGATGGGCTGGCGCGACCGCCCGCCGGATCAGCCGGGCGCTGGGATGAATGGGCGTACGGTAGCAAAACTACAAAGATGGAACAAGCCGGGACTTCGATAGCTGGGAGGCAAGCCTGCGAGAAATCGAATCGCCGCCCCAAACCTGCGCCTGAATATGTAGTCCGCTTACACACCCGGCAGCGGGCTTGTCCCCGAGATGGGACGGAGCGGCCGCGTTTCCCGGCGGCTGATAATCGCACCCTGTAACTCTCCAACAGCGCATGTCTTTCGACCGTCCCCGACTGCTGGCCGACATCGGCGGCACCTACGCGCGTTTCGCCATCGAGCGCGAGGCCGGTTGCTGGGAGCATGCGGCGTCCTTGCGCTGCGCCGAGCACGGCGACTTTCATGCGGCGGTGCGCGCCTACCTGGACACCCTGCCGCCGGGCGCGGAGTTCGAGGTGGCCCACGCCGGCGTGGCCATCGCCAACCCGGTCGAAGGCGACCGGGTGCGCATGACCAACTACCACTGGCAATTCAGCATCGAGGAGATGCGCCAGCAACTGGGGCTCGAGACCCTGGTGGTGGTGAACGACTTCACCGCGCTGGCGCAGGCCTTGCCCCGACTGGCGGTGCACGAGCGCCAGCAGGTGGGCGGCGGCACGGGGCTGCCCAACCAGGTGATCGGTCTGCTGGGGTCCGGTTCCGGTCTGGGCGTGTCCGGGCTGATTCCGGCCGGCGACGGCTGGATCGCGCTGGGCACCGAGGGCGGCCACACCAGCTTCAGCCCGCGCGACGAGCGCGAGATCGCCATCCTGCGCTATGCCTGGCGCGAGTTCTCGCATGTCTCCTTCGAACGCCTGCTGTCCGGCCCGGGCCTGGCGCTGATCTACCGCGCACTGGCCGAATTGCACGGCGCCGCGGCCGCGCCGCTGCAGGCGCCCGAGATCACCCAGGCGGCGCTGGATGGCAGCGATGCGCTGGCGCTCGAGACGGTGGAGGTGTTCTGCGCCTTGCTCGGCACCGCGGCCGGCAACCTGGCGGTGACCCTGGGCGCGCGTGGCGGCGTGTTCGTCGGCGGCGGCATCGTGCCGCGCCTGGGCACGCTGTTCGAGCGCTCGCCGTTTCGCCGCCGCTTCGAGGAGCGCGGGCGCTTCAGCGAGTACGTGGGCGCCATCCCGACCTATGTGATCACCGCCGAACAGGCCACTTTCCGCGGCGTGTCGGCCATCCTGGAAGCCCAGCTGCGCAAGCTGCAGCAGGGTCCGGGGGCCGCCATCCTCGGGCAGATCCGCCGCGCCAAGGGCAACCTGACGCCGGCCGAACAACGCGTTGCCGATCAGGTGCTGGCGCGACCACGCGCGGTGCTGTCGGACCCGATTGTGGAAATCGCCCGAGCGTCGGGGGTCAGCCAGCCCACCGTGATCCGCTTCTGCCGCAGCATGGGCTGCGAGGGACTGTCGGACTTCAAGCTGCGCCTGGCTTCGGGCTTGACCGGCACGGTGCCGGTCACGCACACCAAGGTCACCGAGGACGACAGCACGGTGGAGCTCGGCGCCAAGGTGCTGGGCAACACGGCCAGCGCCATCCTGCAGGTGCGCAGCCAGCTCAACCGCGAGACCATCGACCGCGCGGTCGACCTGCTGGCCCAGGCGCGGCGCATCGACTGCTACGCCATCGGCCAGTACGGCGTGGTGGCGCAGGACGCGCAGTACAAGCTGCTGCGCTTCGGCCTGCCGTCGAGCTGCTACGTCGACCCGCGCCTGCAGCAACTCGCTGCCCAGGTGCTGGGGACCGGCGACGTGGCCTTGATCGTCAGCAGCGCCGGCCGCCTGCCCGAACTGCTGGAGGTGGCCGATCTGGCGCGCGCGCGCGGCGCCAAGGTGCTGGCCATCACCGCCAGCCAGAGCCCGCTGGTGAAGAAGGCCGACGTGGCGCTGCTGGTCGACCACCTGGAAGACGTCAGCACCCATCTGCCGATGGTCGGCCGCATCCTGCACCTGCTGGTGGTCGACATCCTGGCGGTCGGGTTGGCGATGCGCCGCGGCGTGGCCCAGCCCGAGCCGCTCGAGCAGCTCGACGAGACCGCCCTGCCGCCCCTGCCCCGCGCGGCGCGCGCCACCACACCCGGCGTCAGCCTCGCCTCACTGGCCTCGCTGACCTCGCACAGCCGCTGAGCATGCGCCGCCGGCATGCCTGCCTCGCGCTGTGCATCGGACCGGTGGCGGCCGAGCCGATGGGCCTGCGCATCTGCGCCAACCAGAGCCTCGGCGAGGCCGATGACGGCAGCACGGCCCACCGGCTGGCGCGGCTGGCCCTGCAGCAGCTGCCCGAACTCAGCGCCCGATTCACGGCCCTGCCCTGGCAGCGCTGCCTGAGCGAGGCAGCGGCCGGTCGTTTCGACGCCGTGCTGTCGGCCAGCTACACCGTCGAGCGCGCCAAGGGCCTGCGCTACCCGCTGGATGCGGCCGGCCTGCCGGACGCCGAGCTGCGCATGTTCCGCCTCGGCTACGTGCTGTTCCGCCGCAAGGACGGCCCGGTGCGCTGGGACGGCGAGGGTTTTTCGGGCAGCAGCCCGGAGTTCGGAGCCGCCATCGGCGCCGAACGCGGCTACTCGATTGCGCAGCACGCGCGAGAGCGCGGCGCCGTCGTCGAGGACCGCTACCCGAGCTTCGGCAGCCTGGTGGAAAGCCTCAGGTTGCGTCGCATCGCCGCCATCCTCATCTCCCAGGAGAGCGCGGTGCAACTGCTGGCCGACCCGCAGTGGGCGCGCGAGCACGAGATCAGCGGTCCGCCGCTGCTGCAGAAGGACTACTTCCTGCCCTTCTCACCAGGCTTCGCCGACACGCATCCGCACCTCGTGCAGACGATCTGGCAGGCGCTGGCCAAGGCGCGTCAGTCCGCCGAATTCCAACGCCATTTCTCGATGGGCCTGAGCGGTGGACGCCGGCGCGACCTGCGACCCTGATCAATCGCCCGCAACGAGCAGCGCGCGCAAGGCCTGCAACTGTGCGGCGTCGAGCCGACCGCTGCGCTCGGCCAGGGGCAAGAGCGCCTGCAGCAAGGCCCGGTACTCGTCGCGCTGGGCTCCGTCGAGGGCCGCCAGATGGCGTCGCAGCACCGACTCATCGCCACGCGCCAGCGGGCCGGACAGCGCACCGGCCAGCCCCTGACGGGCCACCGCCGACAAGGTGCCTTGCGCCAGCGGCAGCAGGGCGGCCAGGGCCTCGGCCTCGTCCAGCCCCAGCGCCTGCCGCCAGGCCTGGGTGGCCAGCGCAAGCGGCGCCAGCAGGCCGCTGGCCGCGGCGTTGGCCGCCGCGTGGTAGCGCGCGCGCTGACCGGCACGCAGCGGCAGGCATCGGGCCCCCAGCGCGGCAGCCAGTGCGGCCAGCTGTCCGTCTTCGTCGCCCTCGATGCCGATGCGCACGCCGCGGAACGCCGCCAGCGCTGCCGCGGCATCGGGCAGCGGATCGGCAAACAGCTGCAAGGGATGGAAGCCGGCGCGCCGCGTGGCCGGCGCCAGCGCATCCAGTTCCGTGGCGCCGCTGCAGTGGATGGCCAACTGACCCTGCCAGCGCAGGCCGGCGCAGAGCGGTGCGATGGCGTCGTCCTTGACGCAGACGAACACCCAGTCGGCGTCGAGCGCCTGCTGCGGCGTGCCGACCGGCAGATCGAGCCGCGCCGCCAGCGCTGCGGCGCGCGCGGGATCGCGTGCGCCCAGGTGCACGGGGGCCCGCCCGATGGCCCGCAGCGCCAAGGCCAGGTGCGCCGCCAGCCGGCCGGCGCCGATGACGGAACAGCGGCTCAGAATGCCGCGATGCCGGTCTGCGCCCGGCCCAGGATCAGGGCGTGGATGTCGTGCGTGCCCTCGTAGGTATTGACCACCTCGAGGTTGACCAGATGACGGGCGACGCCGAACTCGTCGCTGATGCCGTTGCCGCCGAGCATGTCGCGCGCCATGCGCGCGATCTCCAGCGACTTGCCGCAGCTGTTGCGCTTCATGATGGAGGTGATCTCGACGGCCGCCGTACCCTCGTCCTTCATGCGCCCCAGACGCAGGCAGCCCTGCAGCCCGAGCGTGATCTCGGTCTGCATGTCGGCCAGCTTCTTCTGCACGAGTTGGTTGGCGGCCAGCGGCTTGCCGAACTGCTGGCGGTCCAGCACGTACTGGCGTGCGGTGTGCCAGCAGCTCTCGGCCGCGCCCAGCGCACCCCAGGCAATGCCGTAGCGCGCGCTGTTCAGGCAGGTGAAGGGGCCCTTGAGTCCGCGCACCTCGGGGAAGGCGTTCTCCTCGGGGCAGAACACGCGGTCCAGCACGATCTCGCCGGTGATGCTGGCGCGCAGACCCACCTTGCCGTGGATCGCCGGGGCGCTCAGGCCCTTCCAGCCCTTTTCGAGCACGAAGCCGCGGATCTGCCCTCCATCGTCCTTGGCCCAGACCACGAACACGTCGGCGATCGGGCTGTTGGTGATCCACATCTTGCTGCCGCTGAGCTCGTAGCCCCCCTCCACGGCGCGGGCCCGCGTGACCATCGAGCCGGGGTCGGAACCATGGTTGGGCTCGGTCAGACCGAAGCAGCCGATCCATTCGCCGCTGGCCAGCCGGGGCAGGTATTTGCGGCGCGTGGCCTCGTTGCCGAACTCGAAGATCGGCACCATCACCAGCGAGGACTGCACGCTCATCATCGAGCGGTAGCCCGAATCGACCCGCTCGACCTCGCGGGCGATCAAGCCGTAGGCCACATAGTTGAGCCCGGCGCCGCCGTATTCGGTGGGGATGGTGGGGCCCAGCAGGCCGAGTTCACCCATCTCGCGAAAGATCGCGGCATCGGTGCGTTCGTGGCGGAAGGCCTCGACCACCCGCGGCGCCAGACGCTCCTGGCTGTAGGCCGCTGCGGCCTCGCGCACCATGCGCTCGTCATCCGTCAGCTGCTGGTCCAGCAGCAAGGGGTCGTCCCACTGAAAACTCGCCTTGGTGGCCATGGTGTTCTCCACATCCTGCAGGTGCCGTGGGCACCGAAGGCCGGCAGTATGGCCGCCGCCACGATTCGCGTCTAATTCAAATATCAACTTTGACGATTCGCCATGCCTATCGCTAATCTGGACCGAGCGCTGGAATTCCGACACCTGCGCTGCTTCGTGGCCGTGGCCGAGGAGCGCCACTTCGGCCGCGCCGCCGAGCGCCTGGGCATGACCCAGCCGCCGCTGTCGGTGGCCATCCAGCAGCTGGAGCGCCGCGTCGGCGCGCGGCTCTTCGAGCGCGACAGCAAGGGCGTGCGATTGACGCCGGCGGGCGCCAGCTTCCGCCTCAGCGCCCAGACCCTGTTGAGCGTTGCCGAGCAGGCCTGCTCCCGCGCCCGGGAGGTGCAGGCCGGCGAGCTCGGGCGCCTGCGCCTGGGCTTCGTGGGCTCGGTGCTGCAACAGGGGCTGGCCGGCTGGTTGCAGGCCTTTGCGGCCCGCCACCCGCGCGTCGAGGTGGTGGTGGTGGAACTGAACTCCCAGGACCAGATCGACGCCCTGCTGCGCGAGGAGCTGGATCTGGCGCTGCTGCACACCAACCAACTACCACCCGGCCTGGACAGCCGACCGCTCTATGCCGAACCCTTCCTGGCCTGCCTGCCGGCCAGCCATCCGCAGGCCCGCAAGAAGCAGGTGCCGCTGAGCACCTTGGCGGATCAACCCTTCATCCTCTTCTCGCGCAAGGGCTCGCCCGACTACCACGCGCGCATCGTCGAGATCTGCCGCCAGCATGGCTTCTACCCGCGCCTGCAGCACGAGGGTCGGCACTGGCTGTCGGTGGTCTCGCTGGTGGCCCAGGGCCTGGGCGTATCCATCGTGCCGGCAGCCTTCCAGCGCGCCGGCATCCAGGGCGCGGTGTTCAAACCCCTGGCCGAGACCTTGGAGGCCTCGGCGGTCTTCGCCGCCTGGCGGCGCGACGGCGACTCCGCGCTGCGCGCCCGCTTCCTGGCCGCGCGACCGCAATAAGCTTCCCAAAAAGGCGAGGTCCTATGCCCGACGGTGGAGATTGGAAAGAAATGTTCGGCGTCGCCGAAGCGGGCGATATGGATCTGCTGCGCTACCACTTGGAACGCAGCGATCCTGAAAGGCCAGCTCGCGGCCGCCGACCTGCTGCTGGCGTTCGGGGCCCGGCCCGATCTGCCCTCCGAGGCCGACGGCCTGAACCCGGCCCAGGCCGCGTGGCAGGGCGGGCATCGGGCCCTGGCGCAGCGCCTGGACCCCGAGGACCGCTGGGCGCCGGCGACCGCCAAGACCCCTGCCGTCACGCCCGCCTGGAAGCGCCTTTGGCAGCGCCGGTCGGGATCGGTGTAAGGCGAGCCGCTGCCGCCCTTGTCTGAATTGCCCGACACCACAGGCACCCAAACCTCGCTAAGGTGCGCGTCCATGCCACACGACCGACGCCGAATCTGGGACCTCTCGCCCCCGGTGGATGCCGACAGCCCCCTCTTTCCCGGCGACGAGCCGTACCGCCTGCAATGGACGGCGCGCCGCTCACCGAGCTGCCCGGTGAACCTGAGCGTGGTGAGCAGCAGCCCCCATGTGGGCGCGCATGCCGACGCCCCCCTGCATTACGGCGACGCCGAGCGCGCCATCGATGCGCTGGCGCTTGAACCCTATCTCGGTCCCTGCCGCGTCGTCCACGCCATGGGCTGCGGCCCGCTGATCCGGCCCGAGCACCTGGCCCATGCGGCCGCCGGGCTGCCGCCGCGCGTGCTGGTGCGTACCGCGCAGCGGGCCGACCGCAGCTGGCGCGACGATTTCTCGGCCTACGCCCCCGAGACCCTGGCCTGGCTGGCCGCTCGGGGCGTGCGCCTGGTCGGCATCGACACCGCCTCGGTGGACCCGGCCGACAGCAAGACCCTGGACGCCCACCGGCAACTGCTGCAACACGACCTGCGCGTGCTGGAAAACCTGGTGCTCGACGAGGTGCCCGAGGGTGACTACGAACTCATCGCCCTGCCGCTGCGCTGGGTCGGTGCCTGCGCCTCACCGGTGCGCGCCATCCTTCGGGAGTTGACATGCTGACTTTGGACCAGGCCCGCGCGCTCGACGCCGCCGACCCGCTGGCCCCGCTGCGCTCGCATTTCGAGCTGGCCGACGGACTGTGCTATCTCGACGGCAACTCGCTGGGTGCCCTGCCGCGCGCTGCCAGCGAACGCGTGCAACGCACCCTGCGTGAGGAATGGGGGCGCGACCTCATCGCCAGCTGGAACCGGGCCGGCTGGATCGACCAGCCGCGCCGGCTCGGCGACCGCCTGGCGCCCTGGATCGGCGCACGCGCCGGCGAGGTGCTGTTCGCCGACTCGACCTCGGTCAACCTCTACAAGGTGCTGCACGCCGCCCTGCAGCTGCAGCAGGGCCAGCGCACCCGCATCGTCAGCGAGCGCAGCAACTTCCCGACCGACAACTACATCGCGCAGAGCGTGGCCCGCGCGCACGGCGGCGAGCTGGTGCTGGTGGACCACCCCGACGAGCTGCCGGCCCTGCTCGACGAACGCTGCGCGGTGCTGCTGCTGACCCATGTGCACTACCGCAGCGGGCGCATGCACGACATGGCGCTGCTGACGCGCTGGGCGCAACAGGCCGGCGCGCTGGCGGTCTGGGACCTGGCGCACAGCGCCGGCGCGGTGCCGGTCGACCTGCTGGGCGCTGCCGCCGACTTCGCGGTGGGCTGCGGCTACAAATACCTGAACGGTGGTCCGGGCGCCCCGGCCTTCGTGTGGGTACACCCGCGCCACCACGGCCAGGTGTGGCAGCCGCTCACCGGTTGGCTCGGCCACGCCGCGCCGTTCCGCTTCCAACCCGATTACCGGCCGGCCGAGGGCATCCAGCAGTACCAGTGCGGGACGCCACCGATCCTGGCCATGGCGGCGCTGGACGCCGCGCTCGACGTGTTCGACGCCGCACTGTCCCTGGGCGGCATGGCGGCACTGCGTGCCAAGTCGCTGGCGCTCAGCCAGGCCTTCATGGACTGCGTCGACGCCCGCCTGAGCAGCGCCACGGTTCACACGCCGCGCGAGGCCGGCCAGCGTGGCAGCCAGGTGTCGATCGCGCTGGCCGACGCGGACGGCCACGCCGTCATGCAGGCCTTGATCGAGCGCGGTGTCATCGGCGACTTCCGCGCCGGCGAACCCGACCTGCTGCGCTTCGGCTTCACGCCGCTCTACACGCGCTTCGTCGACGTCGTCAGCGCCGTCGCGCAGTTGGACGACCTGCTGCGCAGCGGCCAGTGGCGCGAGGCGCGCTTCCAGAACAAGGGCAAGGTGACCTGATGGACGCGAACGACCATCACGACGACCACCGCGGCGACCACCACGGCGACCACCACGGCGCGCAGCTCGACTTCAGCGCCTCGATGAGCTATGGCGACTACCTGCAGCTCGACGCCATCCTGTCGGCGCAGAAGCCACTCTCGCCGGCGCACGACGAAATGCTCTTCATCGTCCAGCACCAGACCAGCGAGCTGTGGATGAAGCTGGCGTTGCACGAGTTGCAGGCCGCCCACCAGCGCGTGGCGAGCGACCGCCTGCCCGAGGCCTTCAAGATGCTGGCGCGCGTCAGCCGCATCATGGAGCAGCTGGTGCACGCCTGGGACGTGCTGGCCACCATGACGCCGCCCGAATACAGCGCACTGCGCCCCTACCTGGGCCCGAGCAGCGGCTTCCAGAGCTTCCAGTACCGGCAGATCGAGTTCCTGCTCGGCAACAAGAACCCCGCCATGCTGCGACCGCACGCCCACCACCCCGAGCGCCTGGCCGCGGTGCAGGCGGCCTACCAATCGCCCAGCCTGTACGACGAGGTGTTGCGCCTGCTGCAGCGCCGCGGCCTGGCCCTGCCGGCCGCGGCCCTGCAGCGCGACTGGACCCAGCCCTACACCGCCCTGCCCGAGGTGGAGGCCGCCTGGGCGCAGGTCTACCGCGCGCCCGAGGCGCATTGGGACCTGTACCAGATGGGCGAGGAACTGGTCGACCTGGAGGACGCCTTTCGCCTCTGGCGTTTCCGCCACGTCACCACGGTGGAACGCATCATCGGCTTCAAGCGCGGCACCGGCGGCACCGCCGGCGTGGCCTATCTGCGCAAGATGCTCGAGGTGGTGCTGTTCCCCGAGCTGTGGAGCGTGCGCACCGCGCTCTGATCAAGTCCTGACTTCCCGCCCCGGCGCCGCGCGCGCCGGACAATCCCGCCCCCGCCCTATTCAGCCCCGCCATGGACACCCGCACCCACCCCGCCCGCACCCGTGTCGCCGCCGTGCAGGCGCAGCTGCGCCAGATGGACCTGGACGGCTTCTTCATGCCCTCGGCCGACCCGCACCTGAGCGAGTACCTGCCCGAGCGCTGGCAGGCTCGCCAATGGCTGACCGGCTTCACCGGCTCGGCCGGCTACGTGGCGCTGACGCAGGACGCCTGTGCGGTGTTCGCCGACAGCCGCTACTGGGAGCAGGCCGAGCGCGAGCTCTCGGGCAGCGGCATCGAGCTCGTGAAGCTCGAGAAGAACAGCCCCGACGGCGCCATCGACTGGCTGCTGGCCCATCTGCCGCGCGGCGCGCGCCTGGGAGCCGACGCCGCCGTGCTGGCGCTGGCTCAGGCCGCGCAGCTCAACACGGCCTGCCTGCGTGCCGGCCTGCAATGGCAGCCGGGCGCCGATCCGCTCGAAGCCGCCTGGCCCGGCCGCCCGGGGCTGCCGCTGCAGCCGGTCTACGAGCACCTGCCGCCGCAGGCCACCGAGCCGCGCGCCGAGCGCCTGCGCCGCGTGCGCGAGGCGCTGCACAAGGTCGGGGCCACCCACCACCTGGTCAGCAGCCTGGACGACCTGGCCTGGCTGCTCAATCTGCGCGGCAGCGACGTCGACTACAACCCGGTGTTCGTCGCCCACCTGCTGCTGGATGCGCAGCGCGCCACGTTGTTCGTGGGTGAGGGCCAGATCGACGCCGCGCTGAGCGCGCGCCTGGCGCAGGACGGCGTGCAGCTCGCCCCCTACGGCGCGCTGAGCGAGGCGCTGGCCGCGCTGCCGGCCGAGGCCTGCGTGTGGCTGGACCCCAGGCGCTGCACGCTTGGGCTGCGCCAGGCGCTGCCCGCCGGCTGCAAGGTGCACGAGGCGATCAACCCCAGCACCCTGGCCAAGAGCCGCAAGACCGCGCTCGAAGCCGCCCAGGTGCGCGAGGCCATGGCCGAGGACGGCGCCGCCATGTGCGCCTTCTATGCCGACTTCGAGGCCCGGCTGCAGCGCGGCGAGCGGCTCAGCGAGCTCGACGTCGACACCCTGCTGAGCGCCGAGCGCGCCAAGCGCCCGGGTTTCGTCGGCCTGTCCTTCTCGACCATCGCCGGTTGGATGGCCAACGGCGCGCTGCCGCATTACCGCGCGCTGCCCGAGGCCTTCTCCTTCATCGACGGCGAGGGCCTGTTGCTGATCGACTCGGGCGGGCAGTACCTGGGCGGCACCACCGACATCACGCGCGTCTGGGCCATCGGCCGGCCCACGCCGCAGCAATGCGCCGACTACACGCGCGTGCTCAAGGGCACCCTGGCACTGAGCCGCACCGTGTTCCCGCGCGGCACGCTCTCGCCGATGCTCGACGCCATCGCCCGCGCACCGCTGTGGGAAGGCGGGCTGGACTACGGCCACGGCACCGGCCATGGCGTGGGCTACTTCATGAACGTGCACGAGGGCCCGCAGAGCATCAGCAAGGCCATCCCCGACGCCCATATGGCGATGGAGCCCGGCATGATCACCTCGATCGAACCCGGCCTCTACCGCCCCGGCCAGTGGGGCGTGCGCATCGAGAACCTGGTGCTCAACGTCGAGCAACCCACCGCCGAGGGCGATCGCTTCGGTGCCATGCTGGCCTTCGAGACCCTGACCCTGTGCCCGATCGACACCGACCCGATCGACCGCTCGCTGATGCGCCCCGACGAGATCGCCTGGCTCAACACCTACCACGCCACCGTGCGCGAGCGCCTGCTGCCCAAGCTGCAGGGCGCGGCGCGCGACTGGCTGCTGCGGCGCACCGAGCCGATCTGAGGTTCAGACGCCCCGTCGTCCGACCGGAGGATCACAGTGGCCCAAGGCAGTTGCAATTGCGGTGCGGTGCGCTTCGAGGTCGACGGCACGCTCAGCGACGTCTATCTTTGCCATTGCTCGATCTGCCGGCGCTCGACGGGCGCCAACGGCATCGCCGTGTTGGTGGTCGCCAACGAGCGCTTCCGCTGGACGCAAGGCGAGGATCAGATCGCCCGCTGGAGCAAGCCCGTGGGCGAATGGCACACCCAGTTCTGTCGCGTGTGTGGCGCCAAGCTGCCCGGCGAGAACGATGCGACGCGCATGTTCATCCCCGCCGGCAGCCTGATCGATGGGACCGAAGCCCTGCGGGTGGTGCACCATCTCTTCGTGGGTTCGAAGGCCGGTTGGGACCTCATCGGCGACACCGGCCAGCAGCACGACCAACGCATCGAGTAAGGCCCCCAGCGTGGGCCTGCCGTGGCCTCACATCTGCCGGAACAGGTGCAGGTAGCTGCGGCTGACCGGCAGCACCTCGTCGCGGCCTTTGAGGTGGATGTCGGCGGTCTCGTTGAGGCCGCGCTGCACATGGCTGATGGCGCGCAGGTTCACCACCACCGAGCGGTGCACCTGGGCGAACTGCTCGGGGTCGAGCTGGCTCATGAGCTCCTTGAGCGGGGTGCGGATCAAGGCCTCGCCGGTCTTGTCGCCGTCACCCCGCCAGACCACCAGCGTGTACTTCTCGTCCGACTTCAGGTAGTCGATCTCGTCGACCGGGATCAGACGCAGGGTCTGGCCGACCGAGGCACGGATCCAGCGCAGCGGCGCCGCCGTCCGCCCCTCGCCCTGCATGCGCGCCGTCAGCTCCTGCAACTGGGTCAGCAGCGTTGCGGCGTCAGGGGCCGGAGCGCGCAGACGCTCCTTCAGGCGCTGAACGGTGTCGGCCAGGCGCTCGGGCTCGACCGGCTTGACCAGGTAGTCGAGCGCCCCTTGCTCGAAGGCGCGCAGCGCGTACTGGTCGTAGGCGGTGACGAACACCAGCAGCGGCCCGCGGCCGATGCGCTGCGCGGCCTCGATGCCGCTCAGGCCCGGCATGTGCACGTCGAGGAAGCAGATGTCGGGCTGCTGGGCCTCGCAATGCTCGACCGCCTCGCGGCCGTTGCGCGCCAGGGCCACCACCTGCAGCTCGGGCCAGGCCTGGGCCAGCAGGCGCGCCAACGCATCGCGCAGCAGCGGTTCGTCGTCGGCGATCAGGGCCGTGGGCGCGCGCTTCATCGCAAGTCCTCCGCAGGAAACTCCACCTCGGCACTGACGCCGCCCTGCTGCCGCGCCGACAAGCGCAGTTGCGCGTCGCCGCCGAAGGCCAGTTGCAGGCGCTCGCGCAAGGTCGACAGGCCGGTGCCCAGGCCTTCACCCGCACGCTCGAGCCCCACGCCGCTGTCGCGCACCTGCGCCACGCAGCGCTCGCCGACCCGCTGCACCCTGACCTCGATGCGACCGCCCTCCTCGCTCGGGTCGATGCCGTGCTGCACCGCGTTCTCCACCAGGGTCAGCAGGGTCATGGTCGGGCAGCGCAGGGCCTGCACCTCGGGGCCGGCCTCGACGCTGAACTGCAGCCGGTCGGGCATGCGCAGGTGCATCAGCGCCAGATAGGCGCGCACCAGTTCCAGTTCCTGGCCCATGCGCGTCGCCGGCTCCTGCAGGCGCGGCACGGCGGCGCGCAGGTAGGCGATCAGGCTGGACAGCACCTGCGAGGCCTGCGGCGAGCCGGCGTCGACCAGCGCGCGCACATTGGCCAGGGTGTTGAAGAGGAAGTGCGGTTCGACCTGGGCCTGCAGCAGGCGCAGGCGGGCGTCCAGCGCGCGTCGCTCCAGTTCGCTGCGCTCCAGCTCGAAGGCCAGTTGCTGCGCCTGCACCGTGGCGTCGCGCTGGCGCACCAGGGCGCTCATGGCCATCAGAGCCGCCAGCACCAGGCCGCTGAAGGCCATCCACAGAAAGCCGGTGATGCGCGCCTCGTTGTCCCAGAAGGCCTGCAGGCTGCCGCCGGTCGAGATCAGGTAGGCCAAGAGCACGCCCAGCGGCACGGCCAGCACCACCCCCGCCACCTGCAACACCCAGCGCGCCAGCCAGCGCGGCAGACGCTCCGGCCATTGCTCGAAGAGTCCGAAGGCGGCCAAGGCCATCAGGCCGGCCAGCAGCGCGCGACCGATCAAGACCGGCAGCGTGGTGACGTAGATGGGGCTCAGCGCCAGCGCGGTCAGCGCCGACAGCAGCAGCGTGACGCCGACGCGACGCGCGCTGAACGCAGCGCTCAGCGCACCGGGGAGCTTGGATTCGGTCGACATGGCCGGCACGATAGCCAGCGCAGGGGGCGCCCGGGGCGGCGCGGCCCGAACGGCGCGACGGATGGCGGTCGCGTGGGGCCGAACGACGGTCGGGAAGCCAACGCTCCGACCGCCGGACCGTCAAACCCTCATGTCCTCAGGCCGCCGTGCGGCGCAGCGGGGTGGCGGCGGCGCGCGCCAGCAGGTCGGTGCGGGTCATCACGATGTCCTGACCGCGCTGCACCGCGTAGCGCAGCGCCTCCTCGCCGTTGGGCCAGGGGTAGCCCGCGCCGATGTCCTCGTCGCGGAACACCTCCTCGCGCCGGCCGTCGGCGCGCTGGCGCACCACCACCACGGCGGCGCAGTAGCCGCCGCCACGGCGCTCGAGCGCCCCGGCGTAGATGCGAAAGTCACCGGCGTCCACTTCTTCGAACTGCATATCAAGCTCCTGGTTGGATGGCGCCATGCTCGGCAAGGCGGCCCGCGCCGACCATCCGATGTTTGGGGGCCCCCAAAAGGGGGAAGGGAATGCCCTTGGGAGGGGCTGCACGGGCGGATGCAGCCCCTGCCGGGCAGCGACGCCGCGCAAACCCGCAAGGGCACGGGGTGGGTTTTGTGTCACCGTCGGGCCTGAATGAGCGAGAACCCGCTGCCCAACGCCGAACAGCAGTTGCAGGTGCTGCGCGCCAGCCCGGTGTTCGGCGCGCTGCCCGAGAGCGCGCTGCAGTTCCTGCAGCAGCAGCTGCGTGTGCAGACGGTGGCGGCCGGCGAGATGGTGCTGCACGAGGGTTCGGCCGCCGACAGCCTGATCGTGGTGTTCGCCGGCCGGCTGCGCGTGACGCGTCACGGTCCGCAGGGCGAGTTGCTGCTGTTCAACGAACTGGGACCGGGCGAATGCCAGGGCGAGGCCGGGCTGATGCTGCGCCAGCCGCGCCCGGCCGACGTCTCGGCGCTGCGCGACTCGGTGGTGGCCTGGCTCGACCAGGCCGGCTTCGAGGCCCTGCTGCACCACGACCCGGTGCGCTTCAACCAGGTGTTCTCGCAGGCCCTGGTGCGCTACCTGCGCCATAGCCCCAAGCCGGTCGAGCCGCAGCGCGCCATGACCATCGCCCTGGTGCCGCTGGCGCCCACCGAGGGGCTGGACGAGCTGGCGCTGGCGCTGCAGGCGGCGTTGGCACCGGCCGGCGCCGTGCGCCTGCTGCAGCCACAGGGACCGACGGCCGGCGACCAGGACCTGGTGCAGGCCATGCGCCGCTTCGACCAGTGGGAACAGGCCGCCGAGGTGCTGCTGATCCGCGCCGAGCCGCATCTGAGCGCCTGGACGCGCTTTGCGGTGCGCCAGGCCGACCAGGTGGTGTTCGTCGCCCCGGCGGGCAGCAGCCCCATGATCGGCAGCTTCGAGCGCCGCCTGCGCGAGGAGCCCGGCTTCAACTACAAGCGCCAGCAGCTGGCCCTGCTGCACGCGCCCGAGGTGCTGCTGCCGCAGTCGCAGCGCCCCTGGCTGAAGGAGCGCCACGAACTGGAACGCGTGCTGCCGCTGCGCCAGCACCATCTCGGGGACGCCGCACGGCTGGCGCGCTTCCTCACCAATCAGGCGGTCGGCGTGGTGCTGGGCGGCGGCGGCGCGCGCGGTTTCGCGCACCTGGGCGTGCTGCAGGCGCTGGGCGAGGCCGGCATCCCCATCGACCTGATCGGCGGCAACAGCATGGGCGCGCTGATCGCCTCGCAGTGGACGCTGGGCCACGGCTTGGACGCCATCCGCGAACGCATCCAGAGCTTCGCCGCGAACGGCGAGCGCCCGACCCTGCCGATGGTCTCGCTGCTGTCGGGACGGCGCATGGAGCAGGGCATCAGGCGCCTGTGCATGGCCGGTGGCGTGGATGCGCAGATGGACGCGCTGTGGCTGCCCTTCTTCACCGCCGCCTGCAACCTCAGCCGGGCCTGCACCACGGTGCTCGACGAGGGCCCGATGTGGCGCGCCGTGCTGGCCTCCAACAGCCCGGCCGGCCTGCTGCCCCCGGTGCCCTACCGCGGTGACCTGCTGGTGGACGGCGCCATCCTCGACAACGTGCCGGTGGAGGCGATGCGCCGCCGCCTCGGCGCGCGTCTGGAGCGGCGGCGCGGCAACGGCACGGTGATCGCCATCGACGTCGACGTGGCCGAGCCGATGACGGTCGAGCTGGACCTGCAGCGCATGGGGGCGCGCGACAAGCTGCGCGCCAGCCTGAAGTCGCAGTCGCCACTGCCCTCGATCGGCCAGATCCTCTACCGCGCCGGCCACATCGGCGGCATGGTGCAGCGCGACCGCACACGCGCGCAGTCCGACTTCTACCTCGAACCCCCGGTCAGCGGCTTCTCGCTGATGGCCTACAAGCAGGCCGGGCAGATCGTCGAAGCCGGCTACGAGTACGCACGCCAGGCCATCCAGGGTTGGGACCGCGGCGCCCTGCCCCACGGGAATTGAGCACCCCGGTCCCCCTGGGTCTGGCGCAGCACGAGGTGCTGCAGGACCAGCGCGCCTGGCCGGGCAGCCGGCACCTGCTGATCGGCGGCTACTCGCTGCTGCAGGGCGAAATCGACGAGGCGCTGCTGGAGGCGGCGCTGCGCGATCTGGCCGCCGAGCAGCCGGCGCTGCGCCTGCTGCCCGCCCTGAGCGGACAGCGCCTGCTCGCCGCGGACGAGCAGCCGGTGAGCCTGTGGCGCGCTGATTTCGAAGGCACCGACACCGACACCGATAGCGACCGCCAGCTGCGCCGCACCTGGGCGCAATGGCTGCGCGAGCCCTGGGACCCGGCCACCGCGCCGCCCTGGCGCGCCGGCTGGCTGCGCTTCGGCACCGGGCGCTCGGCCATCCTGCTGCTGGCCCACCACAGCGTGCTCGACGGCTGGGGCAGCGCGCAATTCATGCGCCGCTGGTCCGAGCTCTACAGCGCCCGGGTCGACGGCGTGGCGCCACCCGCCACCGACGCCGAGGCCTTTGTGCGCCACCTGCAGGAGGACCAGGTTTACCGCGACGGTCCGTCCCACCTGGCGCGCGACGCCGCCTTCTGGGCCGCCGAACTGCCGGCCCTGCCGCCGCCACTGATTCGCGCACGCCACGCCACACCCCCGGGGCCACGCTGCCTGCCGGCGGCCCTGCTGCACGCGCTGCCGCTGGCGCGAGCCGACTACCAGCGCTGGCGCGGACTGGCCGCCTCGGCGCAGCAGACCGAGTTCGCCACGCTGGCCGCGGTGCTGGCCTGGCAGTTCGGCCGCCTGGCCGACCAGGACGAGGTGCTGATCGGCGTGCCGACCCTGAACCGCTCGGGCGCCGCCGAGCGCCAGGCGCTGGGCATGCAGGTCGGCGTGCTGCCGCTGCACCTGCGCCTGGCGGCGGCCGGCACGCCCCGCGAGCTGGCCGCGCAGGCGGCGCGCCAGATGCGCCAGGCACTGCGCCACGCGCGCTTTCCGGCCAGCCTGCTGGCGCGCCAGCTTGGCCTGGCCCGCCAGGGGCGCGACGCCGCCTTCGAGTTGCTGCTGTCCTTCGAGCGCCAGGACTACGGGCTGCGCTTCGGCGCCGCAGGCGTGCAGCGCACGCACCAGCTGTTCAGCGGTCTGGCGCGTTACCCGCTGTCGATCACGCTGTGCGAGTTCGGCGCCGGCCACGACCTGGAGCTGGTGTTCGAAGGCAGCGAACAGCATTTCGACGAACGCGCGCTGGCGCTGCTGGCGCGCCGCGTGGTGGCCGGCGCGCAGGCCTTTGCCGAGCAGCCCGACGCGCCGCTGGCCAGCCTGCCGCTGCTGCCGGCGGCGGAGCGCGAGGCGGTGCTCGAGGGCCTGCACCGTGACCTTGCCACGCAGGCGCTGGCGCCCAGCTTCATCGAGCGCTTCAGCGTCATGGCCACCCTGCACCCGCTGGCCGTCGCGGCGCTGTGGGACGGCGGCCGGCTCGACTACGGCGAACTGGGCCGCGCGGCACGGCGCCTGGCGCGCCAGCTGCTGGACGCCGGCCTGCAGCGCGGCCAGCTGCTGCCGCTGCTGCTGCCGCGCGGGGCGGCGCTGCTGGTGGCCCTGCTCGGCGCGGCGCGCGCCGGTGCCTGCTTCGTGCCGCTCGACCCCGAGTGGCCGGCCGAGCGCCTGCAGGCGCTGCTGCGCCAGCTCGACGCCCGGCTCTGGTTGGGCGAGCCCGGCCTGGCCGCGCTGCATCCGGGCCGGCTGGCGCCCGACGCCACGCTGGACAGCCCCAGCGACGCCGAGCTGCCGCCCTTCCCGGCCGAGCAGGACGCCGCCTACGCCCTCTTCACCAGCGGCTCGACCGGCGTCCCCAAGCTGGTGGCCGTGCCGCATGGCGCGCTGGCGCGGCGCTTCGCCTGGCTGGCGCGGGTCTGGGACCTGGGGCCCGCCGACCGCAGCCTGCAAAGCACGCAGGCCAGCTTCGACCCGGCCCTCATCGAGCTGCTGCTGCCGCTCACCCTGGGCGCCAGCGTGGCCTTGCCGGCCCCCGGCCGGGTGGCCCCGCAGCAGTTCGCCGCCTTCGCGGCGCGCCACGGCTGCAGCTTCGCGGCCCTGGTGCCCACCACCCTGGCCCGCCTGCTCGACGGCATCGAGGCGCTCGGCGAGACCGAACGCGGCCGGCTGCGCCTGCGCGTGGCCTGCTGCGGCGGCGAGGTGCTGGCGCCGGCGCTCGCGCAGCGCTGGATCGACCTGACGCGCGCCCAGCTGTGGAATGTCTACGGTCCCACCGAGGCCTGCATCTTTGCCAGCGCCTGGTTGTGCCGCGACGGCGAGACGGCGGCGCAGCTGCCGGTCGGCTCGCCGGTCGACGGCAGCCGCGTCTACGTGCTCGACGCGCAGCTGCAGCCGCTGCCCTTCGGCACGCCGGGTGAGATCTGGCTGGGCGGCCCCACCCTGGCGCTGGGCTATCTGAACGACGCCGCAGCCAGCAGCGCGCGCTTCGTCGCCGACCCCTTCGTGCCGGGTGGGCGGATGTACCGCAGCGGCGACCGCGGCCTGCTCGACGGCGACGGCCGCCTGCAATTTCTCGGGCGCGCCGACCGCCAGCTGAAGATCCGCGGCCAGCGCGTCGAACCCGGCGAGGTCGAGGCGCGCCTGCTCGAACTGCCCGGCGTGCAGGAGGTGCATGTGGCCGCGGTGGACGAACCGGCGCGCCTGCATGCCTGGCTGGCGCCGGCCCATCTGAATCTGGCCGAGCTGCAGGCCACCGCGCGCCGGCGCCTGCCCGAGGCGCTGCTGCCCTCGGGCTGGACGCTGCTGGCGGCGCTGCCGCGCCACGCCAGCGGCAAGCTCGACACCCAGGCGCTGCCGCGGCCCGAACGCGGCGCCGAGGGCGCTCGCCGCGAGCCCGCCAACGCGCTCGAGCGCGAGCTGCTGACGCAGCTGCGCGCCGTGCTGCAGCAGCCGCAGCTCGGCGTCGACGACGACTTCTTTGCCAGCGGCGGCGACAGCCTGGCGGCGCTTGACTGGCTGACCGCCATCGAGCAGCGCACCGGCCTGCACGCCGACCTCGGCCTGCTCGCCCAGGCGCCCAGCGTGGCGCTGCTGGCGCGGCGATTGAGCGCGCCGGCCGAGTCGGGCCCCGCCTTGGCCCTGGCGCTCGGTCCGGCACCTGCCGAGGCACCGACGCTCTACATCGCCGCCAGCGGCCACGGCGACCGGCTGCGCTTCGAGCGCCTGGCCGAGGCGCTGGCGCCGCAGGTCCGGGTGCAGATGCTGCAACCGCCGCCCGGTCTGGCGGTGCAGGGCATCGCCGAACTGGCCGCCCGCTACGGACGGCACATCGAGGCCCAGCGGAGCGCAGGGGCGCCGGTGTGGCTGGCCGGCTTCTCGGTGGGCGGGGTGACGGCGCTGGAGACCGCGCGCTGGCTGCAGACGCAGGGCGTCGCGGTGAGCGAGCTGCTGCTGATCGACAGCGTCTACCCGCGCTGGCTGTTCCGCCGTCCCTCGCTGTGGCGCCTGCTCGGCTGGCTGACGCGCAGCCTGACCGTGCAGGAGCTCAGCATGAACGGCCGGCGCCTGGGTGCGATGTTCAAGGACGCTGCCCTGGTCGGCCAGGTGCTGGCGCTGCACCGCCACCGCGTGCAGGCCTACGACGGGCCGGTGCGCCTGCTGCGCAGCTCGGGCCTGGCGCGCTGGCAGGGCCTGTGCTTCGGGCCCTGGCGCAAGCTGCTGCGGCTGCAGGAGGAGGAGGTCGAGGGCCTGCACGGTTCGGTGTTCGAGCCCGGCCGCGTGCACGGGCTTGCACAATGCCTGCGCCGCGCCCTGCGCCTCGAAGCCCTCGCCCGCCCTTGAGCCCCGAACACCGCCGCCGCCTTCAGCTCCTCCTGCTCCTGGCCAGCCTGTTGGTGCTGCTGGCGCTGCTGTGGCAGTTCACGCCGGCGGGCCGGCAGCTCGACCCCGACCTGCTGCTGCAGCGTGCCGCGCGCGTCAGCTGGGGGGCCCAGTTCGCGCTGTTCGTCGCGGCCGGCTGCCTGGCCGTGCCGCTGTCGATGATCGTGCTGCTGGCGGTGTTGCTGCAGGGCCCGCTGGACGGCGCGCTGAGCAGCCTGCTGGTGGGCGCCTGCGTCGGCCTGCTGAGCTTCGGCGCCGGAGCGCTGCTGGGTCGCGATGCGGTCGCCAAGCTGCTCAGCGGCGCCGGACCGAAGCTGCAGGCGCTCAACGCGCTGGTGGCGCGGCGCGGCTTCCTGGCCGTCTTCATCGCCCGTCTGGTGCCGGCGGCGCCCTTCGCCGTGGTCAATCTGATGCTGGGCGTGACACCGATCCGCTGGCCGGCCTTTCTGGCCGGCACCCTGGTGGGCATGCTGCCGATGGTCGCGCTGACGGCCTGGCTGGCGCCCGAGATCCTGCAGCAGCTGCGCGAGCCGACGCAGGCCGGCTGGCTGCTCGTGCTGACGCTGGTGGCGCTGATCGCCGCCATCAGCTGGGGCCTGCAGCGCTGGGCGCGACGCGCATGAGGCTGTGCCTGATCCGCCATGGCGAGACCGCCTGGAATGCCGAGCAACGCCTGCAGGGCTGGACCGACGTGGCGCTCAACGCCGAGGGCGAGCGCCAGGCGCGCGCCGCCGCGCGGGCGCTGCAGGGTGTGGCCTTCGACGCCATCGTCGCCAGCCCGCTGCAGCGGGCGCGCGCCACCGCCGAGGCCATCGCCGCCGGCCGTCCGGTGGCGCTCGACGCACGCCTGCGCGAACGCCACCACGGCGAACTGCAGGGCCTGACGCGCGGCGAGATCGCCGCCGTGGCGCCGCGCGTCCACGAGGACCTGCAGGCGCGGCGCCCCGGCTACCTGCCGCCCGGTGGCGAGAGCGTGGAAGTGTTTGCCGCGCGCGTGCGTGCCGCCCTCGAGGACCTGCGCCACGCCGGCGCCTGCGTGCTGGTGGTGGCCCATGGCGGCGTGCTCGACATGGCCTACCGCCTGGCCAGCGACCAGGACCTGCACAGCCCGCGCCAGCACGCGCTGCCCAACGCGGCACTGAACTGGCTGCGCGCCACGCCGCGCGGCTGGGCGGTCGAGGCCTGGGGCCTGACCGAGCACCTCAGGCGCAGCTTGGACGATTCCGGAGGATGAACGCCATGCACAACCCGACCGTCGTGATCCACCAGCCCGGCGGGCCCGAGGCCCTGCTGCTCGAAGACCGTCCGGTGGGCGAGCCCGGTCCGGGCCAGATCCGCATCCGCCACCACGCCATCGGCGTGAACTTCATCGACTGCTACCACCGCAGCGGCCTGTACCCGCTGGCGCTGCCGCATGCACTGGGCATGGAGGGCGCGGGGGTGGTCGAGGCGGTCGGCGAAGGCGTCACGCACCTGCAGGCGGGCGACCGTGCCGCCTACGCCAGCCAACCACCCGGCGCCTATGCGGCCGCGCGCCTGATGCCGGCGCAAAACGTCTGTCGCCTGCCCGACGCGGTGGACTTCGAGACCGCCGCGGCCGCCATGCTCAAGGGCCTGACCGTGCAGTACCTGCTGCGCAAGACCCTGCCGGTGCAGGGCCTGCAGCCGGGCGACTTCATCCTCTGGCACGCCGCCGCGGGTGGCGTGGGCCTGCTGGCCTGCCAGTGGGCGAGGCACCTGGGCTACCGGCTGATCGGCACCGCCGGCAGCGACCCCAAGTGCCAGCTTGCGCTGCAGCACGGCGCCGCGCACGCCATCAATTACCGCAGCGAGAACTTCGTCGAGCGCGTGCGTGAACTCACCGGCGGGCGCGGCGTCAAGGTGGTCTACGACTCGGTGGGCAAGGACAGCTTCGAGGGCTCGCTGGACTGCCTCGCGCCCTTCGGCCTGCTGGCCAGCTTCGGCAATGCCAGCGGACCGGTGCCGCCCTTCAGCCCCGGCATCCTCGGGCCCAAGGGCTCGCTGTATCTGACGCGGGCGACGCTCTTCACCCACCTGGCCAGCCGCGAGGCCACGCAGGCGATGGCCGACGAGCTGTTCGCCGTGCTGGCCAGCGGCGCCGTGAAGCCGCATATCGACCGGCGCTACGCGCTGGCGGACGCGGCGCAGGCGCACCGCGACCTGGAGTCGCGCAACACCACCGGCTCGCTGCTGCTGCGCCCCTGAGAGGCGGGGCGCGTCGCATCACCAGATCGAACAGCGTTCGGCGTCGGGCCGGGTCATGGCGCTGCCCGGCTTGCACTGGAAGGCAGTCTCGAACTCCTTCATGTTGACCGCCACGCCGTTGATGCGCCAACGGCCCGGCGAGTGCGGATCGGTGCGCGCCTTCTGACGCGCCGCCTCGGGGCGCTGGGCGCTGCAGTCCCACTGCGCGAAGCCGACGAAGAAGCGCTGCTCGGGACTCAATCCGTCGCGGTTCTCCAGTGTTTTTTCAGCAACCTGGGCCTTCCAGGCGATCCAGGCCAGGATGGTGCCGCCCAGGTCGGCCAGATCTTCACCGAGGGTCAGCTGGCCGTTGATCTTGATGTCGTCCACCACCGGGTAGCCCGAGTACTGCGTGCTGACGCACTGCGCCTGCTTCCTGAAGCGCAGCTCCTGCTGGCGCTCCCACCAGTTCTTCAGCCGCCCCTGGGCGTCGAACTGCCGGCCCTCGTCGTCGAAGGCGTGCGTCAGCTCGTGACCGATGGTGCCGCCGGTGTTGCCGTAGTTGGGCGCATCGTCCAGCTTCCCGTCGTAGAGCGGCGGCTGCAGCACGCCGGCCGGGAAGTTGATGTCGTTCATCTGCGGGTTGTAGTAGGCGTTCACCGTCTGCGGCGTCATGCCCCACTCGCCGCGGTCGAGCGGCTGGCCGATCTTGCCCAGGTCGCGGGCGCCCTCGAAGGCCACGCCGCGCATCACGTTGCCGGCGAAGTCGCCGCGCACCACGCGGTAACCGCTGTAGTCGCGCCAGCGCTCCGGGTAGCCGACCTTGTTGACGATGGCGTGCAGCTTGACGAGCGCCTTGGCCTTGGTGGCCTCGTCCATCCAGGCGCGCGTCTGGATGCGCTCGGCCATCGCCACCTCGATCTGCCGGCTCATGGTCAGCACGCGCTGCTTCAGCTCGGGGCTGAAGTTGCGCGCCACGTACTCCTGGCCGAGCATCTCGCCGAGCTGTGCGTCCACCAGCTGTACGCACTGCTTCCAGCGCGCCTTGGGTTCGGGCTGGCCGTTGAGCGTCTTCTCGAAGAACTCGAAGTGCGCCTGGCGCCACTCGCGCGTGAGGTAGGGCGCCAGCGCCGCCGCCGTGTGCCAGCGCAGGAAGGTCTTCACCTCGGCCAGCGGCGCGCGCGCCAGCCAGCCCTGCAGCGCGCGCAGGTAGCGTGGTTCGTTGACGTTCAGGCGCGCCGGCTCGGCGCCGCCGAGCTGCGTGCGGTAGGCCTTCCAGTCGAAGCCGGGGGTCAGGCGCTGCAGGACGGCGGCGCTCATCGGGTGCTTGGTCAGGTAGGGGTCGCGCAGCTGCACGCGGGTGAGCCGATGGCGCGCCAGTGCGGTTTCCACCCGCAGCACCAGCGCGGCACTGGCGGCCGGGTCGGCCTCGCCCAGCAGGCCGAAGATCTTCTCAAGGTGGGCCAGATAGGCCGCGCGGACCTTGCGGCTCTTGTCGTCCTGGTCGAGGTAATCGTTACGGTCGGGCAGGGACAGGCCGCCGGGCGCCACGAAGCCGATGACGCGCTCGGGCTCGTCCAGGTCCTGGCCGGAGCCATAGCCGAACAGCAGCCCGTTGCGCCCGGTGGCGCGGTGCAACTCGGCCAGCAGCGCCGGCAGTTGGCGCTTGCCCGCCAGCGCGTCGATGCGCGCCAGCAGCACGCGCAGCGGCTGCAGGCCGGCGGCCTCGATGCCACCCTCGTCCATGCAGGCGGCGAAGTAATCGCCCAGCGGGTTGCCGCCCTTCTCGGCGAGCCCCTGCAGCACCCCCCACAGATAGCGTTGGTTCTCGTTGGCCAGCTTGGCGTAGACGCTCCAGCGCGACTGGTCGGCCGGGATCGGGTTGGCCTGCATCCAGCCGCCGCAGGCGAACTGGTAGAGGTCCTCGCAGGGGTCGACCGATCGGTCCATCGCGGCCGGGTCGAGGCTGGGGGTATAGGGCAGTGAGGCGAGCGGCTGCTCGGCGGCGAGGGCCGGGGCGAGTGCCACCAGCACGGCCGTGGCGAGCGCGCGGCGCAGCGCGGGCAAGGAGGTGAGATTCATGGCGCGATTGTCGACAGCCGCGAAGCGCTGCAAGGCCACCGCGCCCCCCGGGTGTTCCCAGGCCCTGCCGCCAGGGCGCTGAGCGAAGATGGTCTGCACACCCCCTTACCGGAGGCCAGGCATGGACATCCGCGAGCGCAACCACGTCACCGTGCTGGGTGACGCCGGCCCGACCCTGCTGTATGCGCACGGTTTCGGCTGCAGCCAGGGCATGTGGCGCCATGTGACGCCGGCCTTCGCGGCGACCCACAGGCAGGTGCTGTTCGACTATGTCGGCAGCGGTCAGTCCGAGCGCCAGGCCTTCGACCCGGCGCGCTATGCCAGCCTGGACGGCTACGCGCAGGACCTGCTGGAGGTCTGCGACGCCCTCGACCTGAAACAGGACGTGGTGCTGATCGCGCATTCGGTGAGTTGCAGCATCGGGCTGCTGGCGAGCCTGCGCCGCCCCGGCCTCTTCAGTCGCATGGTGCTGGTCGGACCCTCGCCCTGTTTCCTCAACCACCCGCCCGATTACCACGGTGGCTTCGAGAGAGAGGACCTGCAGGGTCTGCTGTCGCTGATGGACCAGAACTTCATCGGTTGGGCCGACTACCTGGCTCCCGTGGTGGCCGGCGGCCCCGCCGACGGTGCCGTCAGCGGCGAGCTCAACGCGAGCTTTTGTTCCACCGACCCCGAGACCGCCCGCGTGTTTGCCGAGGCCACCTTCTTTGCCGACAACCGGGCCGATCTGCCGCGCGTCAGCGTGCCCTGCCTGATCCTGCAGCACGCGCATGACGCCCTGGCGCCGCTGGCGGTGGGTGAGTACCTGCATCGCCAACTCAAGGGCAGCCGCCTTCAGGTGCTCGAGGTGGTCGGACATTGCGCGCACCTCAGCGCGCCCGACTTGGTAGTGGCCGCCATCCGCGAGGAACTCGGACGGGCGCCGCTCGGTTGAGCATGCTCGAAGGCGACGCGCTGGACTGGGACGACTGGCCGGCGCCCATGGCGCTTACCGACGGCATGGGCCTGCTGCTGGCCGCCAATGCCGAGTTGCGCCGCTTGGCCCAATGGCCGCAGCCGTTGCCGGCGGGTGTGGAGCTCAACCAGTTGCTGCCGCCGGCCAGCCGCATCCTGCTGCAGACCCATATCTGGCCGCTGCTGCATGCACAAGCTGAGGCGCGCGAACTGCATCTGCTGTTGAAAACAGCGCACGGCGACACGCTGCCGGTGCTGCTCAACGCGCGGCGCACGCAGGACGCGGGCGGGGTCAAGGTGCGATGGGTGTTCCTCGTCACCCACGAGCGCAGCCGCTTCGAGGCGGCGCTGCTGCAGGCCCGCGAGCGCGCCCAGGCCGAGGCGCAGGCCCGACTGCAGGGCGAGCAGTTCATGCGCAATCTGAGCGACGCCCTGCCCAGCCTGGTCTCCTACTGGGACCGCGAGCTGCGCTGCCGCTACGCCAACCGGGCGCAGCTGGAATTCATGCCCGGGCGGGCCGCGCAGCTGCTGGGCATGAGCATGCAGGAAGCCTTCGGCGCGCGCCGCTTCGCCCGCAAGCAGGCCCGGGCGCACGCCGCCCTGGCGGGCGAGCCGCAGCGCTTCGAACTGCAGCTCGGCGCCAAGGGCAAGCGCCGCAAGCACTGGCAGCTTCAGTACGTGCCGGACCGCCGACCCGACGGCAGCGTGGCGGGCTTCTTCGTGCTCGGCACCGACATCACCGAGGTGAAGGAGAGTCTGCTGGCGCTGGAGCTGGCGGCGCTGGTCTACGAAAGCACCACGCAGGGCATCGCGATCACCGACGCCGAGGGCAACATCCTGTCGGTCAACGCCGCCTTCAGCAGCATCACGGGATACGAGGCCGAGCAATGCCACGGCCGCAACCTGCGTCTGCTGAACTCGGGTACGCACGACCGCAGCTTCTTCGCCGCGTTCTGGCAGCAGTTGCACGAACGCGGCCAGTGGTCCGGTGAGATCTGGAACCGCCGCCGCAACGGCGAGCTCTACGTCGCGCTGCAAACGGTCAGCGCGGTGCGCGATGCCAGCGCCAGGATGCTGCGCTACGTGACGGTGTTCACCGACGTGACCGAGCGCTGGAAGGACAACGAACGGCTGCGTGAGCTGGCGCTGCACGACCCGCTGACCGGTCTGGCCAACCGCCACCTGCTCGAAACCGTGCTGAGCCGGCTGCTGCTGCAGATGCCACGCAGCGAACGGCGCCTGGCGCTGCTGTTCCTCGACCTCGACGGTTTCAAGGCCGTCAACGACCGCCTCGGTCACTTGGCCGGCGACGCCCTGCTCAAGGCGGTGGCCGGTCGCCTGGGCGCGCTGGTGCGTGCCGGCGACTGTGTGGCGCGACTCGGCGGCGACGAGTTCGTCGTCGCGCTCGACAACCCGGCCAACGCCGACGAGGCGCTGCAGGTCGGCCGGCGCATCGTCGAGGCGCTCAACGCGCCCTTCGAGATCGGCGCGCACAAGGACGTGCGCGTCGGCGTGTCGGTTGGCATCGCCCACCATGGAGCGCAATGCGCCGGCGTGGCCGAGCTGCTGCGCCAGGCCGACGCGGCGATGTACGCCGCCAAGTCCGCCGGCAAGGCTTGCGTACGCGTGTGGAGCGAGGACCTCGACCCGAGCGCGCTCAGGCCCGGTTGATCACTCGACGACCTGCACCCCGCGCGCGAAAGCCACGCGGTCCTTGACGGCGGCGGCGGCCTCGCTGGGCTCGGGGTAGAACCAGACCGCGTCGGGCAGCATCTCGCCGTTGACGAACAGGCTCAGCCACTGCGCCTGGCCCTTCCAGGCACAACTCGAACGGTGGTTGCTGAAGGTGGTGAACTCGCGCCTCAGGCTGCTGGCGGGGAAGTAGTGGTTGCCCTCGACGACCGCGATGTCGTCGCTCTCGGCCACCACGGTCTGGTTCCAGATCGCCTTCATTCAGAGTCCTTTCATTTCCAGCACCTGCTTGAATCCCTCGACGTCCTTGCCCTTGCGGGCCCGCTTGCCGGCGTGCGCCGCCAGGCCCGACAGACGCAGCACGTCGTCCTTGGGCTTGTTGCCGCGCGCCATGCCGGACAGCATCAGCTGCGTGGCAAAGCAGCTCACGGCCAGCAGCCTGTCCTTGGCCTCGAGGTCGATGAGGGTCAGGCCACGGCCGCCCTTGGGCTGCAGCTTCAGCTCGGTGACCGGGAAGGTCAGCAGCCGGCCCTGCTCGCTGAGCACCGCCAGCTGCGGCAGCGCCGGGTCGACGCGCGCCGGGCGCAGCGGCAGCTCGCCGGCCTCCAGGGCCAGGAAGCTCTTGCCGACGCGCTTGGCGGCGCTCAGGTCGCCGATGGTGGCCACCAGACCGAAGCCCAGGCTGCCGGCCAGCACCAGGCTCTGGCTGGCCGGACCGGCCAGGTAGTGCAGCAACTGGGTGCCCGACTCCAGCTCGATGAAGCTGGTCACCGGCGCGCCGTCGCCGCGCCCGCCCGGCAGTTGGCTGACCGCCACCGAGTAGCTGCGCCCGCTGGAGCCCAGCGCGATCAGGGTGTCGACGCTGCGGCAGGGGAACACGCCGTAAAGCGCGTCGCCGGCCTTGAAGGACAGGCCGCCCACGTCGACCTCGTGGCCCTTGAGCGCGCGCAGCCAGCCCTTCTGGCTCACGACCACGGTGACGGGCTCGTCGACCACGCGGATTTCAGCCAGCACGCGCTTCTCGGCCTGGATCAAGGTGCGGCGCTCGTCGCCAAATTGCCGGGCGTCGGCCTCGATCTCCTTGATCACCAGGCGCTTGAGCGTGGCCGGGTTGGCGAGGATGTCGCGCAGGCGCTCGGCCTCGGTGCGCAGCTCGGCCAGCTCCTGCTCGATCTTGATGGCCTCGAGCCGTGCCAGCTGGCGCAGCCGGATCTCGAGGATGTCGTCGGCCTGGCGCTCGCTGAGCCGGAAGGCCTCGATCAGCGCCGGCTTGGGCTCGTCGCTGGCGCGGATGATGCGGATCACCTCGTCGATGTTCAGCAGCACCGCCTGACGGCCTTCGAGGATGTGGATGCGGTCCTCGGCCTTCTGCAGGCGATGGCGGCTGCGCCGCTCGACCGTGACCTGGCGGAAGCCCAGCCACTCGACCAGCACCTGGCGCAGGCTCTTCTGCACCGGCTTGCCGTCCAGACCCACCATGGTCAGGTTGAGCGGGCAGCTGGTCTCCAGGCTGGTGTGCGCCAGCAGCTGGCGGGTCAGCTCCTCGACGTCCACGCCGCGGCTCTTGGGCTCGAACACCAGGCGCACCGGGGCGTCCTTGCTGCTCTCGTCGCGCACGGCGTCGAGCACCGCCAGCAGGCTGTTCTTCAGCTGCAACTGCTCCGGCGTGACCGCTTTCTTGCCGCTCTTGACCTTGGGGTTGGAGATCTCCTCGATCTCCTCCAGCACCTTCTGGCTCGACACGCCGTGCGGCAGCTCGGTGATGACCAGCTGCCACTGGCCGCGCGCCAGGTCCTCGACCTTCCAGCGCGCGCGCAGCTTGAGCGAACCGCGGCCGACCGCGTAGGCGGCGCGGATCTCCTCAGGGCTGGAGATGATCTGCGCGCCGCCCGGGAAGTCGGGGCCGGGCACCAGCGCCAACAGCTCGTCGTCGCCCAGCTTCTCGTTCCTCAGCAGCGCCACGGCGGCCGCCGCCACCTCGCGCAGGTTGTGGCTGGGCACCTCGGTGGCCATGCCCACGGCGATGCCGCTGGCGCCGTTGAGCAGCACGAAGGGCAGGCGCGCCGGCATCTGCAGCGGCTCCTCGGTGGAGCCGTCGTAGTTGGGCACGAAGTCCACCGTGCCCTCGTCGATCTCGTCGAGCAGCAGGCGCGCCAGCGGCGTCAGGCGCGCCTCGGTGTAGCGCATGGCCGCCGCGCCGTCGCCGTCGCGCGAGCCGAAGTTGCCCTGGCCGTCGACCAGCGGGTAGCGCTGCGCAAAGCCCTGCGCCATGCGCACCAGCGCGTCGTAGGCGGCCTGGTCGCCGTGCGGGTGGAAGCGGCCCAGCACGTCGCCGACCACGCGCGCGCACTTGACCGGCTTGGATCCGTTCGCCCCTTGCCAGGCCAGCCCGAGGCGCAGCATGGCGTAGAGGATGCGCCGCTGCACGGGCTTCTGGCCGTCGGCCACCTGCGGCAGCGCGCGGCCCTTGACCACCGAAAGCGCGTACTCCAGATAGGCCTGGCGCGCGTATTCGCCGAGGTCCAGCGCGTCCGGGTCCAAAGGTGCGGGGGGCGGCGGCGGGGCCGGCGGGGGTGGCGGCGGATCGCCGATCAGGCTCAGTTGCTCTTGCATGGGTTCTTCAATCAAGATTTCCGTCTTCCAGCGCCATGGCGCGGCGCGCCTGGAATTCGCGGTCCAGCATGCTCATGACGATCAGGCTGTCGTAGCCGTCGGCGCCCTCGATGTTCACGCGCACCGACTCGCGCAAGCGCCCTTCCTCCACGAAACCCTCGCTCAGGTAAAGCCGGTGCGCGCGCTCGTTGAGCGACTTCACGTCGAGCCAGAAGCGGTGCGCGCGCAGTTGGGTGAAGGCGAGCTGCTTGAGCAGGCGCACGCAGGCGCGGCCCAGGCCCTGGCCCTTGTTCTGCAGCACCAGGCGCTTGAGCTCCACCGAGCCGTGCGGGTTGCGGCAGCCCTGCAGGATGACGAAGCCGATGCGCTCTTGCTGGGCTTGCTCGACGATGAAGTGGCGACAGTCGGGAAAACGGATCGCCCCCTCGTGCTGGGTGCGCTCCCAGGGCGTGATGAAGGGCCGATTGGCGGCGTCCTGTTCGACCGAGACGACCCAGTCCAGGTCGCTGAGCATGGTGGGGCGCAGGCGCATGCTCAGGCAGCCTTCGAGAAGGGGTTCAGCAAAGACACCCCGGTGGCCGCGAAGTCGGCGGTATTGCGCGTCACCACCGTGAGTCCGTGCAGCAGCGCGGTGGCAGCAATCTGTTTGTCCAGGCTGTGTTCGGGGTGCGGCACGCGCAGCCGTCCCCACAGTTGCGCCGCATCAAGATCGAAGCCAAGGATGGCGTGCTGATGGTCGCGCAGCACACCGATGAGCCAGGCCTCCAGCCGCTTGGCCTGGTCCGTGTCGCCGCGGTGGCGAATCAGATCGACGCCTCGCCGTAGCTCGCCCACCGTGACCACCGAAAGCCAGAGCTTCGTGCCCTGCGCGGCGCAGTCACGAAAGAAGGCGCGCACACCGGGGTCGGCCGCCGCGCCCTTGCGCGCTTCGCTGATGACATTGGTGTCAATCAAATACACGCGCGCCGGCCTCGGTCTGTGAGTCCTGTGCGCGCTGGAAATCGTGGTCCTCGCCCACATTCGGCATGGCGGCGAGCGCCTGCGCCAGCGAACGCCGGCGCGGCTTCGCCAACACCTCGGTCAGGATGGCACGGTGCTCCGCCTCCATGCTGCGCCCATGCTTGGCGGCACGCTCTTTGAGCGACATCACGATGGCTTCATCCACGCTGCGCACGATCAGGCTGGACATGCTCGATCTCCTGGAGAGAATTTGCTATCAATGATAGCAACGCGGTTGCGAGCTGAGCAGGCTGAGCCGCAGGTGCAGCGCATTCATGGGGCCACTGCATGAGCGATCTGCTGCTCCAGCGACAGTCGCTCTGGCTGCTGACTCGGATGCACCGCCATCAGGAAGCGACAGCGCGCGGCCTGCAGTTTGCCCGGTCTTGGCCTTGTTGATCCCGTCGAGACATGGCACGGAAGGGGACGGGCCTCAGTGGGAGCCGGAGCGAACCGGCTCGGAGTCCGAAAGGAAGGGATTGCAGACGCGCAGTTGCTGTTCCACCAGCCAACCATGCTGCAGGTCTTCGCTCCAGAAGGTTTGTGCGTCGGCTTCCAGCGCACAGGCGAGTTGCAGCGAGTCCCACCAGCCCAGGCGGTAGGCCTGAGCCATTTCACGCGCGAGTTCGTGGGTGGCCAGGGTCTGCGGGCAGACCTTGCAGAGCCGCACGACGGCGTCCAGCACCTCCTCGACCTCGGGCCAGGCAAAGGCGCGCTTGCGCCGCAGCACATTCACCAGTTCGTTCAGGACCTGGACGCTGACCAGTGGCCCGCCCATCAACAAGGCTTCGGCGGCGCCCGCCTTGTCGCTGTCCGGCGTGAACGCGTAGACCAGGACGTTGGTGTCCAGGAAATGGGGCGGCGTCATTCCGGCTCGGGCGCTGCGTAGGGCTCGCGCGTGTTGGCCTCTTCGCGGTTGAACCTGAAGTCCGCCGGCAGGCGGCCGCGGTACTTGCGCAGCCGCGCCAACAGCTCCTCGGTGCTGGGCTTCTTCTTCACGACGATGCGCTTGTCACCCTGAAGCTCCAGCTCGATGTCGTCGCCCTCGTTGAGTTCGAGCGCCTCGACCAAGGCCGCGGGCAAGCGCACGGCCAGGCTGTTGCCCCATTTGGAAACCCGCATTGCGCTCTCCTGATATACAACTTATGAAGTGTATATCCAGCCCTAGATATCCACCTCGATGGCGTCGCCGTGCAGCTCCATCAGCTCGCGCCGGGCCGCCGCCTCGTTGCGCCCCATCAGCTGGTTGAGCATGCCCTCGGCCGCCACCAGGTCGGGAACCGCCACGCGCAGCAGGCGGCGGGTGTCGGGGTTGAGCGTGGTGTCCCAGAGCTGCTCGGCGCTCATCTCACCGAGGCCCTTGAAACGGCTGATGCTCCACGAGCCCTCGCGCGCACCTTCCTTGCGCAGCTTGTCGAGGATGGCGCTGAGCTCGCCCTCGTCGAGCGCGTACATCTTCAGCGGCGGCTTCTTGCCGCGCGCCGGGGCGTCGACGCGGAACAGCGGCGGGCGGGCGACGAACACATTGCCGGCCGCCACCAGCGCCGGGAAATGCTTCTGGAACAGGGTCAGCAGCAGCACCTGGATGTGGGCGCCGTCCACATCGGCATCGGACAGGATGCAGACCTTGCCGTAGCGCAGGCCGCTCAGGTCGCTGGAGCCCGGATCGACCCCCACCGCCACCGCGATGTCGTGCACCTCGTTGTTCTTGAACAAAAGGTCGCGCTCCACCTCCCAGGTGTTGAGCACCTTGCCGCGCAGCGGCAGGATGGCCTGCGTCTCCTTGTTGCGGCCCATCTTGGCGCTGCCGCCGGCGCTGTCGCCCTCGACCAGGAAGAGCTCGTTGACGCCGAGGTCGCGGCTCTCGCAATCGGTCAGCTTGCCGGGCAGCACGGCCACGCCGCTGCCCTTCCTCTTCTCCACCTTCTGCGCGGCACGCTGGCGGCTCTGGGCCTGGCGGATGACCAGCTCGGCGATCTTCTTGCCGGCCTCCACATGCTGGTTCAGCCACAGCTCGAAGGCCGGCCGCACATAGCCGGACACCAGACGCAGCGCGTCGCGGCTGTTCAGGCGTTCCTTGGTCTGGCCCTGGAACTGCGGGTCCAGCACCTTGGCCGAGAGCACGAAGCTGGCGCGGCCGAACAGGTCCTCGGGCATCAGCTTCACGCCCTTGGGCAGCAGCGAGTGCAGCTCGATGAAGGTCTTCACCGCCTGGAAGAGGCCGTCCTTCAGGCCTGCCTCGTGCGTGCCGCCGGCCACCGTGGGGATCAGGTTCACATAGCTCTCGCGCTGACCGCCCGCCTCCTCGGTGAAGGCCACGCACCAGGCGGCGCCCTCCCCTTCGGCGAAGTTCTCGGCGAGGTTGTCGGATTCGCTGGCCTTGGCGTAATGCTCGCCCTCGAACAGCTCGACGAGCGGCTCGGCGTTCAGGCTGCCGGCCAGGTATTCGCGCAGGCCGCCCTTGTAGAGCCACTGCTGGGTCTCACCCTTTTTCTCGTCGCTCAGCGTGACGGTCACGCCGGGCATCAGCACCGCCTTGCTGCGCAGCAGGTGCAGCAGTTCGGCGCGCGGCAGCTCGGGGCTGTCAAAGTACTTGGGCTCGGGCCAGACGCGCACCCGGGTGCCCTGCTTGCGCGGCGCGCCGGGCTGCACCTGCACGGCCTGGATCACGTCGCCATGCGCGAACACGATGCTGGCCACCTGGCCCTCGCGCTGCACCGTCACCTCGAGCCGCCGGGCCAGCGCATTGGTCACGCTCACGCCCACACCGTGCAGGCCGCCGCTGAAGCTGTAGGCGCCGCCGGCGCCCTTGTCGAACTTGCCTCCGGCGTGCAGCCGGGTGAAGACGATCTCGACCACCGGCACGCCCTCTTCCGGGTGCAGGCCGAAGGGGATGCCGCGGCCGTCGTCCTCGACGCTGACCGAGCCATCCAGGTGCAGGGTCAAGGCAATGCGCTTGCCATGGCCGGCCAGGGCCTCGTCGGCGGCGTTGTCCAGCACCTCCTGGATGGTGTGCAGCGGGTTGTCGGTGCGGGTGTACATGCCCGGCCGCTGCTTGACGGGCTCGAGGCCCTTCAGGACGCGGATCGAGCTTTCGCCATAGCCGGCGTTGGGTGGAGGTGTCTTCATAGGGGCGCGGATTCTAGGAAGCCGAGAATCCGGCCCCGAAATGAGACCCGACACCCCCTCGCCCTGGCTGCTGCGCTGGCTGCCGCAGCTGCGCGCCGGCCAGACCGCGCTCGACCTGGCCTGCGGCGCCGGACGCCATGCGCGCGCGCTGGCCGCCGCCGGCCTGCGCGTCACCGCAATCGACCGGCAGCCCTTTGCCTGGCCGGGCGTGGAATGCCTGCAGGCCGACCTGGAACAGGGCCCCTGGCCGCTGGCCGGTCGGCGCTTCGACCTGGTGCTGGTCACCCACTACCTGTGGCGGCCGCGCTTCGCGGACGTGCTGGACAGCGTGGACGACTGGTACCTGCACGAGACCTTTGCCGTCGGGCAGGAGAAGCTGGGACGGCCGACCAACCCCGACTTCCTGCTCCAGCCCGGCGAGCTCTTCGAGCGTTGCCGAGCCGCGCAACTGCATGTGCTGGCCTACGAAGACGGCGTCGTCAACGGCGCGCGCATCCAGCGCATTGCAGCGCGTCGCCGGGCAGGCCCGCTGCCCCTTCTAGAATGCCTGATTCCTTGAATCTGCACCCATGAGACCCATCACCGGCAGCATCGTGGCGCTCGTCACGCCCATGCACCCCGACGGCAGCGTCGATTACGACACCTTCAAGGCCCTGATCGACTGGCATGTCGCCGAAGGCACGAACTGCGTCGGCGTGGTCGGCACGACGGGCGAGTCGCCCACCGTCAGCATGGCCGAGAACTGCGAGCTGATCCGCGTCGCGGTCGAGCACGCGGCCGGCCGCGTGCCCATCCTGGCCGGTACCGGCGCCAACAACACGCTCGAGGCCATCGAGCTGGCGCGCTACGCCAAGCAGGTCGGCGCCGACGCCCACCTGAGCGTGGTGCCCTACTACAACAAGCCCAGCCAGGACGGCATCGTGGCGCACTACCGCGCCATCACCGAGGCGGTCGACCTGCCGCTGATGCTCTACAACGTGCCGGGCCGCACGGTGGCCGATCTGCAGCCCGACACCGCGCTGCGCTGCGCCGAGCTGCCGGGCGTGTTCGGCATCAAGGAGGCCACCGGCAACATCGAGCGCGCGGCCTATCTGATCAAGCACGCGCCGGCCGGCTACGCCATCTATTCGGGTGACGACGGCACCGCCCCCTCGCTGATGCTGATGGGCGGCGCCGGGGTGGTTTCGGTGACCGCCAACGTTGCGCCGCGCCTGATGGCGCGGATGTGCGCGGCCGCCCTGCAAGGCGACGTGGCCACCGCCACCGCCCTGCACTTCACGCTGCTGGAACTGCACCAGGCCCTGTTCTGCGAACCCAGCCCGGCCCCCACCAAGTGGGCGCTGAGCCGCCTGGGCCGCTGCAACAATGCGCTGCGCTTGCCGCTGCTGCCCTTGACCGATTCCGGTCAGGCGCGCGTCGAGGCCGCCCTGCGTGAAGCCCAGCAACTCTGAAGTGCCCCCCCGCCCCGCCCACTTCGGCCCGCTTTGATCCGTCGTTGTTCCGCAAGAAAGATCCCGTGACGCGTTTTTCCCTTACCGCCCTTGCGGCTGCCGCCTGTCTGGCCGGATGCAGTTCGTTCGACCCGCTCTTCACCGGTGACAAGGTCGACTACCGGACCCAGTCCCGACAGACTCCGGGGCTGGAGATCCCTCCCGACCTGACTCAGTTGCAACGCCAGGCGCCGCTCGGGCAGAACGCCAGCAGCATCAGCGCCGCCGAACTGGCGGCGCGGCCCGCGGCCCCCGGAGCCGCCGCGCCGGCCCCCAGCACGGCGACCGTGGCGATCAACAAGGTCGCGACGGCGGAGATCGTGCGCATCGGCAACACCCGGGTGATCCGCAGCGCCCAGAGCGCCGACCAGCTCTGGCCGGTGGTGCGCGGCTTCTGGATCGACCTCGGCTTCGACCTGCCCAAGGACCAGGCCGACATCGGCGTGCTGGAGACGGACTGGAAGGAGAACCGCGCGAACTTGCCCAAGGACTTCATCCGCCGCACCATCGGCAGCGTGCTCGACGGCCTCTACTCCACCGGCGAGCGCGACCTCTACCGCACCCGGCTGGAGCGCGTCGGCGACCAGACCGAGATCAGCATCGTGCACCGCGGCATGCACGAGATCTACACCACCCAGCAGCGCGACCAGACGGTCTGGACAGCCCGCCCGGCCGACCCCGAGCTGGAAGCCGAGATGCTCAGCCGGTTGCTGCTGCGCCTGGGCGGCAAGACCACGGTGGCCAGCAGCGCGCAGTCCGCCGCGGTGGCGGTGGCCACGCCGAACGTGGCCGTGCCGCCGCCGGCCGTGTCCGCCGCGGCGGTTCCGGACCAACTGCTGGTGTCCGAGGACTTCGAGCGCGCCTGGCGCCGCGTCGGCCAGTCGCTCGACCGCCACGGCTTCACGGTCGAGGACCGTGACCGCCGCGCCGGCGTGTTCTACCTGCGCTGGTCCGACCCCAGGCGCGCCGGCAAGGAGGAGCCGAACTGGTTCCAGCGCCTCTTCAGCAAGGACGAGGCACCGGCCATGGGGCGCTACCGCGTCGTCGTCAAGAGCGAGGCGGCGAATCGCTGCGTCGTCAATGTGCAGGACGCCAAGGGCGTGCAGCTGACCGACGATGCCGCCAAGCGCATCCTGGCGCTGCTGCAGCAGGACCTGCGCTGAACCCCGGACTGCGCCGCAAGGCGCGCTGATCCGTCCCCCGCGAAGCCGGCCACGAGCCGGCTTTTCTTTGCGCCATCGCGACCCGAAAGCAGCAAAGCCAAACGGCAGAGCCAAACGACAGAACCAAACGACAAAGCCGCCAGGCTTGCACCGTGGCGGCTTTGATCGCGACGCGAGCCGGTTGCCCGGCCCGATCGACCCGTGAGGGTTTACATGCTGGCGGGAGCCGAGGCGGCTTCAGCAGCGGGGGCCGAAGCGTCAGCGGCGGGAGCCGAAGCCATTTCCGAAGCAGCCGGGGCCGGAGCCGGGGCAGCGGTTTCGGCGGGGGCGGGGGCCGGAGCCGGCTCTTGCTTGGAGCAGGCGGTCAGGGCGGCAGCGGCCAGCAGGGCGGCCAGCAGGGTCGACTTGTTCATTGGTGTCCTCAAAGACGTGTGGAACGAATTACCGGTAATGGGCTGGAGTACGGCGAACCGTCCTCCTGTCCCTCGGAGGCTTCCCTCGAGGGGCATGACGCGTGAGACCTCGAGCGCCTTGCGCGTCAAGCCCGAGATTCTAGGGGTTGTCGAGGAGGCCGCTTCAAATGCCCAAGGTCGTCAGTGGCCAACCGGGGCTTGAACGTTGCGCAATCGCGTCAAAAATCTCTAGAGCGGCCAATCGATCGGCGCTCTGACGGCTCCAGCGCGCGCGACCGTCCTCGAGTTCGAGCACGCGCAGGCTCACCCCCCCCTGCACCGCCAGCAGCGCCGTCGGCCAGTCGGGCCCCACGTCCTGCGGGTCGAACTCGCGGATGTCGAGCCAGTGATCGAAGCTCTTGCGCCAGATCAGCAGCTTTGGATGGCGCCGCGCGCAAGCCTGCCAGTGCGGCGCGGCCATCTCCAGACGGCGGCCGCCGCGCCGACCCCAGGCCTGCAGGGCGTCGAGCACGGCGGTGTCGGACAGCGGCCAGCGCGTGAAGTCCGGGTCCAGCAGCACGATGCGCCGCGCGTCGGACCGCAGCGCGTCGACGAGCAAGGCCTGCAGGACTTGTGTGATCGCCGGCCAGCCCTCGGCACGGCCTTCGTTCAGGTCGATGTCGGCCACAACCAGCCCTCCTCCAGCCACTCGTTGACCAACTGCCCTGCCGCCGGGCTGAGCTTGGCGCGTTCGACGGCGCTCAGCTGTCGCGTATCGGCCAGGCTGCGCATCAGGCGGGCGTCACGCCCCGAGGCGCGGAAAGACTCGCCGTTGACGAACACATGGTGCGCGTCGTACAGCATGCGGCTGCCCGGCGCCAAGCGCAGGGCCTGACCGGGCGCCAGCAGCGGCTCGAAGTCCTGCTGCGCCTTGGGCTCGCTGAGCCACTCGCCCAGCGCGCGCTCGAGCAGCCGGGGCTGCGCCAGCGCCCGCTGCAGGGCCTCGCGGGCAAATTGCTGCAAGGCCGGCGGCAGGGCGGCCGGCGTGGCGCTGGCGGCCATGCCGGCGTCGCCATAGCGGCGCTGGAGCGCCGGCAGGTCTTCGTCGGCGTCCAGCAGGCGCGGCAGCAGCGACTGCGCCAGCTCCTGCTGCGAGGGCGCGCGAAAGCCCACCGAGGCGGTGATGCAGTCGGCGCCCAGCGCCACGCCGTCGTGGGCCCAGAGCGGCGGCAGGTAGAGGATGTCGCCCGCCTCCAGCTCCCAGTCGTGTTCGGCGCGAAAGTCGCGCAGGATCTTCAGCGGCAGGCCGTCGATCAGGCCCAGATCGCGCTGGTGCGAAACCCGCCAGCGCCGCCGCCCCGCCACCTGCACGAGGAAGACGTCGTAGGCGTCGACATGCGGACCGACCCCCCCGCCGTCGGCCGCCCAGGAGACCATCACGTCGTCGAGCCGCGCATCGGGCAGGAAACGGTAGGCGTCCATCAGCGCGCGCGCCACCGGCAGGTGCGCCTCGCAGCCCTGCACCAGCAGGGTCCATTGCGGCTCGCTCAGCGCCGGCAGGCGCGCGAACGGCCCATGGCGCAGCGTCCAGCGTCCTTCGGCGCCGCGCACCAGGCGCGACTCCACGCCGGGCAGGCGCGCCAGCGCAAAGAGTTCCTGGCGCGAGATGCGGCCCGCGGCACCGAGGGCCGCGCCGCGCATCAGCACCGGTCGACGCTGCCAATGCCGGCGCAGGAACTGCTGCGCACTCAGACCACCGAGTTGGGGCAGGGATTCGTTCATCGCCTCATTGTGAGGGGCCGCATGGGGGGCGTGAACCGGGGGCGTCGACAATGCGCCGCATGCAATCCATCCAATCCCCCTGCGTGGTCAGCCTGACCTGGACCCTGCACGACGCCCAGGGCGAACTCATCGACGTGCTCGAGGAGCCGACCGAATTCCTGGTCGGCGGCGACGATCTGCTGGCCAAGGTCGAGGAGGCCCTGCTCGAGCAGCCGGTCGGCGCCGAGTTGCCGATCGCGCTGCAGCCCGAGGAAGCCTTCGGCGACTACCGACCTGAGCTGGTCTGCTTCGAGGCGCGCACGCTGTTCCCGCCACAAATCGACGTCGGCATGCGCTTCGAGGGCCTGCCCGAGGGCGCCGCCACGCCCGACATGCCGGCCGACACGGTCTACGCCATCACCGAGATCTACCCCGAGCATGTGGTGCTGGACGGCAACCACCCCTTGGCCGGCATCGGCCTGCGCATGCTGGTGCAGGTGCGCGCGGTGCGCGAGGCCAGCCCCGAGGAGATTGCGGCGCGCAGCGTCGGCAACGGGCTGGTGCAGGTGCTGGAGAGCGGCGTGCCGCCTGCCGACGCCACGCTGCACTGAAACCGCCTTATTGCCCGCCGGTCGAGCCGAAGCCGCCGGCGCCGCGCTGGCTGGCCTCGAAGGACTCGACGACGCGGAACTGCGCCTGCACCACCGGCACGATGACGAGCTGTGCCAGGCGCTCGAGCGGCTGCAGGGTGTAGGCGGCCTGGCCGCGGTTCCAGCAGCTCACCATCAGCGGGCCCTGGTAGTCGGAGTCGATCAGCCCGACCAGATTGCCCAGCACCAGGCCATGCTTGTGACCGAGGCCCGAGCGCGGCAGGATCAGCGCGGCCAGCCCGGGGTCGGCCAGGTGGATGGCGATGCCGGTCGGGATCAGCTCGGTCTGGCCGGGCTGCAGGGTCAGCGGTTCGGCCAGGGCGGCGCGCAGGTCCAGCCCGGCGCTGCCCGGCGTGGCGTAGGCGGGCAATTGATCGCGCAGCCGCGCGTCGAGGATCTTCAGGTCAACGAGGTGCATCGAGTCGGGTCGCCAGTTCGGCGATCAGTTGTTCGGCCAGTTCGTCCTTGCCGGCCAGCGGCAGCTCGCGCTGACCCGCCGCGTCCACCAGCAGCAGCGAATTGGTGTCGCGGCCGAAGGTGGCCGGGCCGAGGTTGGCGACGATCAGCGGGATGTTCTTGCGCAGGCGCTTGGCCCGCGCGTGCTCGAGCAGCTTCTCGCTCTCGGCGGCGAAGCCCACGCAGTAGGGCGCGTCGGGCAGCGCGGCCACGGTGGCCAGCACGTCGGGGTTCTCGGTGAAGGCCAGTTCGGGCGTCGCGCCGCTGCCGTCCTTCTTGATCTTGTGCTCGGCAACGGCCGCAGGGCGCCAGTCGGCCACGGCCGCGGTGGCGATGAAGGCGTCCTGCTGCGGCGCCAGCGGCAGCACCGCCGCGAGCAGATCGCGTGCCGACTCGATGTCGATGCGCGTCACGCCGCGCGGCGTGGGCAGCGCCACCGGCCCGGCCACCAGCGTGACCTGGGCGCCGGCGCGCTGCGCGGCGCGGGCGATGGCGAAACCCATCTTGCCGCTCGAGCGGTTGGTGATGCCGCGCACGGGGTCGATGGCCTCGTAGGTCGGGCCGGCGCTGACAAGCAGCCGGCGCCCGGCCAGGCGCTTGGGCGTGAAGAAGGCCTCCAGCGCGTCGAACAGCTCGGCCGCCTCGAGCATGCGCCCGTCGCCCACCTCGCCGCAGGCCTGCTCACCGCAGCCCGGCCCCAGCAGGGTGGCGCCGTCGGCCTGCACCTGCGCCAGGTTGCGCTGCGTGGCGGGGTGCGACCACATCTCGCGGTTCATGGCCGGCGCCACCAGCAGCGGGCAGCGTTCGCGCGGGCGGGCCAGCGCGGTCAGGCTGACGATCTCGTCGGCCCGGCCCTGCGCCAGCCGGGCGATCATGTCGGCGCTGGCCGGCGCGATCAGCAGCGCGTCGGCCGCGCGGCTGGTGTTGATGTGCTGCATGGCGTTGGGCGCCGCGGCATCCCACTGGCTCAGCACCACCGGCCGACCCGACAGCGCCTGCAGCGTCACCGGCGTGATGAACTGCGTGGCCGCCTCGCTCATCAGCACCTGCACCTCGGCACCGGCCTTGACCAGCAGGCGCACCAACTCGGCCACCTTGTAGGCGGCGATGCCGCCCGACAGCGCGAGCAGCAGGCGGCGTCCGTTCAGGGGGGATTGCATGGGGCGGCAATGTAAACGCCTAGAGCGCGGCCGCAGGCCCGCTGCTAGCGTTCCAAGCATGAAGCCTGCCCTCCTCGCCCTGGCCCTGGCGGCGCTCGCCGCCGGCCCCGCCCCTGCCCACGACGCCGAGACCGCCACGCTGCTGCAGCAGGAGATGGCCAACCGCAACGTCTTCAAGGCCTGGTTCCCGAGCCGGGCGCTGGCGCGCCGCGCCGCCATCAGCCTGCACGGGCAACTGCTCGAATCGCGCCTCGACGACGGCTACCAGGTCTTCGAGCTCGACCCGGTCGACCAGGCGCGGCTGCGCGCCTTCGGCTTCCGCCTCGAGGTCGCCGAGGACTTCATCCGCGCGCGCAACGCGCGCCTGCAGCGCATGCAAAGGGCGGCGCAGAACGCCGGTCCCGGCGCCCGCAGCATCCCCAGCTACGCCTGCTATGAAACGGTCGAAGAGAGCTTCGCGCAGGCCCAGGCGCTGGCGGCGGCCCAACCGCAGCTGGCCAGCTGGATCGACGCCGGCAACTCCTGGCAAAAGAGCACCGGCAGCGGCGGTTACGACATCGGCGTGCTCAAGCTCAGCAACGCCGCCGTGGCGCCGCCGCCCGGGCAAAGCAAGCCCAAGCTCTTCATCAACAGCGCCATCCACGCCCGCGAGTACGCCACCGCGCCGCTGGTGCTGGAGTTCGCGCGCCAGCTCGTCAACGGGCACGGCGTCGACGCCGACGCCACCTGGGTGCTCGACCACCACGAGCTGCACCTGATGCTGCACACCAACCCCGACGGCCGCAAGCGCGCCGAAACGGGTCTGTCGTGGCGCAAGAACACCAACAACAACCACTGCGCCAACAGCAACACGCGCGGCGTCGACCTGAATCGCAATTTCAGCCAGAGCTGGAACGTCACCAACGGCGAGGGCAGCAGCGGCAGCGCCTGCTCGCTGACCTACCGCGGCCCCAGCGCCGGCTCCGAACCCGAGACGCAGGCCGTGGAGGCCTATGTGCGCAGCCTGTGGCCGGACCGCCGCGGCCCCAACCCCGGCGACGCGGCGCCCGAGGACACCTCGGGCATCCACCTCGACATCCACAGCTTCAGCCAGCTGGTGCTCTGGCCCTGGGGCGACAGCGCCAGCCCGGCGCCCAACGGCGCGGCACTGGCCACCCTGGGGCGGCGCTTCGCCTGGTTCAACGGCTACACGCCCATGCAGTCGGTCGGCCTCTACCCCACCGACGGCACCTCCGACGCCGTGAGCTACGGCGAGCTCGGCGTGCCGGCCTACACCTTCGAGCTCGGTACCTCCTTCTTCGAAAGCTGCGCCACCTTCACGAGCAGCATCAAGCCCGGCAACCTGCCGGCGCTGATGTACGCCGCCAAGGTGGTGCGCGCGCCCTACCTCACGCCCTCGGGCCCGCAGATCACCGAACTGGCCTGGCTGGACAGCGGCGTGGTCGCTCCCGGCGGCGCCGCCAAGCTGCAGGCCACCGCCAGCGACCTGCGCTTCAACCAAAGCGAAGGCAGCGAGGCCACGCAGGCCATTGCCGGCGCCGAGGCCTATGTGGACACCCCACCCTGGCTGCCGGGCGCCGTGGCCCTCCCGCTGAGCGCGAGCGACGGCCGCTTCGACGCCCCGACCGAAGCGCTGGCGGGTTCCATCCGCGCCGAGGGCCTGGGCGTGGGACGGCACCTGGTCTACCTGCGCGCCCGCGACGCCAGCGGCGCCTGGGGCCCCTTCAGCGCGCTGTTCCTCGACGTGGCGGCCGCCGCGCCGCCGCTGGGCATTGCCGCGCAGTGCACCGGGCTGCAGTGCAACCTCAAGGCCACCGGCGGCGCCCCCAGCGCCCTCGCCACCTGGACCTGGCAGCTCGGCGACGGGCGCACGGCCAGCGGCCAACGCATCGGCCACCTGTACGCGCAGGCCGGCAGCTACACGGTGGCGCTGACGGCGCGCACCGCCAGCGGCACGCAGACCGCCACGCGCGAAGTCACGGTGCTCAACAGCGGCACGGTCAACGAGACCGAGCCCAACAACAGCCTGGCCAGCGCCCAGGCGCTGACGCTCAACCCCGTGCGCGTCAACGGCGTGATGGACCTCAGCGGCGATGCCGACTGGTTCAGCCTCAACCACGAGGCGGGCAAGACCCTGACGGTGCTGCTGCAACCCAACGCCGCCTCCGACTACGACCTGTTCGTCTACGACGCCAACGGCGTGGAGCTGGCCCGCAGCGAAAACGGCAGCGGCGCGGCCGACTCGGTGAGCCTGGTCAATGGCGCCGTGTTCTCGCAGCGGCGCTACGTGCGGGTGCTGTACTACAGCGGCGGCAGCGGCGCGACGAACGGGCGCTACACGCTGGACATCGGCCAGTGAGCCGGGCCGGGCCGAAGCGCTGAGTCCTTCGGTCCGGCGAGTTGCGGGCAAGCTGGCAGCCTGCGCGACAAAAAACGCCGTCCGAAGCGGCGAGGCCGAGGGCTTGGGCGAGCGCGAGGGCATCAGCGCCGCCTCGCAGCAAAGCCAATGCGGCTTTCCCTTCGGCCACGACCTCCGCTGCCAACTTCGGATCCATCGTCGCGAGCTTGCCCTTGTTGGCTCTCGCCAGCGCAAGCAAGTAGCTGTCGGTCACCCGGCTGTGGCTGGACAGAAGCCTTGGATCCACCAAGTCGCTTTCGACGAGGCTGATGCTGTCGCTCCAGAAGGCATGACCGGGCAAGCTGCGGATGGCCGACAAGGCGCTCGCAAGCACGCTCGGCGGGCCGGGGCAGTTCGGATACTTCGTATGCCCGACGATCCGCAGCAGCCCGTTCTCGGTGATGGGACAGGTGGCAAACGCCTTGTGCCCGACCCGGCCGAACCACTCGTGGACATGATCGTGTTGAACGTGCGCCGGGTCGATGAGCGCAATGAGCAGGTTCACATCGAGCAGATAGCGCGTCACGGCTGCTCGTCGCGCAACTGGTTCACGAGTTCCAGCGTGACCGGCACGGCCGCCTTGCGGCTCGGCAGCAGCGGAATCCCGTTGCGCTGCGTCCTGCTCCCGCGTGTGTTGCGACTCAGGCCTTGGCGCGCCAGTGTCGAGATCACCTCTCCGAGGCTCTTGTGCTCTCGCTCCGCAAGGTGCTTGGCAGCGGCCAGGATGTCGTCGTCGATGGTGAGGGTCGTTCGCACGGCATGGCCAGGAAGCAGGGTGATGCGACGCATCGCACATCACGCATCAAGCTCGGCAAGGGCTCGGCGGCGCAGCGCAGCGCTCGCCGCGCCCCCTCGTCAAGACTGATCACGTCGCTGTGTCAAGTGGATGGCCTTGACCCTATTGCGGTTCGTGGCTTCATGGCCGAGGACAAGATGATCGACTGGCATCAAGGTGAGTGCGCGCCCAGTGAACTCCCTATGTCCGCTGCACCGCACCGCTCAGGATCGAGCGGAAGCCGGAAGACTTGCTGGCTCACCTGGTGAGCCACTGTCGGGTGAAAGTCGCACGATTGGCAAGGAGGGCTGACATGCAGCCGATCGATAGTGGTTCATTGAAGGCGGTGATTCATTCGAAGCGGGCGAATCTCTATTACCTGGAGCATTGCCGGGTCCTGGTTCAGGGTGGGCGGGTCGCCTACCTGACCGAAAGCGACAAGGAATCGCTGTACTGGAACATCCCAATCGCCAACACCACCTGCCTTTTACTGGGCACCGGCACATCGCTCACTCAGGCCGCCATGCGCGAGCTCACTCGCGCCGGTGTGATGGTGGGTTTCTGCGGTGGCGACGGCACGCCGCTGCTCGCCGGCACCGAACGCGACCCCGAGGTCAGCTGGCTGAGCCCGCAAAGCGAGTACCGTCCCACCGAGTACCTGCAGGCCTGGCTGAGTTTCTGGTTCGATGAAGACAAACGACTCGCAGCGGCCAAGCAGTTGCAGCGCGCTCGCTTGGGACTCGTAGAGCGACTGTGGCTGCGCAAGCGCGATGCACCCCTGCCCGACCTGGCAGCTGACAGCTTGGCCACACTGCTGCAGCGCACCGCACTGGCCGTGGACGGCGCGCAGTCGGTCGCTCACTTGCTGACCACCGAAGCCCAGTGCAGCAAGCAGCTTTACGCGCTGGCTGCCAAAGCCAGCGGCTATGACGCGTTCACGCGTGCCGAGCGCAACAAGTCGGTGGATCCGGCCAACCGTTTCCTCGACCACGGCAACTACCTTGCCTACGGCCTGGCGGCAACCGCCACCTGGGTTCTGGGCCTGCCGCACGGGCTGGCGCTGATGCATGGCAAGACCCGCCGCGGCGCACTGGTGTTCGATGTGGCCGATTTGGTTAAGGACGCCGTGGTGCTGCCCCAAGCCTTCCGGGCTGCAGCCGAGGGCCAGAACGAGCGCCAGTTCCGCGAAGCATGCGTGGCCGCTCTGGTGCAAACTGAAAGTCTGGACTTCATGCTGGACACAATTAAGGCGGTCGCGCGTCCGCCTGCACCCGACGAGTCGGCCGCCCTGGCACCTCAGCCCGCATGAACATCCTGCTCATCTCCGAATGCGACCACCGCGCCTTGGTGGAGACCCGGCGCGTGCTGGACCAATTTGCCGAGCGGCGCGGCGAGCGCTGCTGGCAGACCCCGATCACCCAGGCCGGGCTAGATGCATTGCACGCCGCCTTGCGCAAGAGCGCCCGCAAGAACAGCGCCGTGGCCTGCCACTGGCTGCGCGGCCAGCACATGGAGCTGCTGTGGATCGTCGGCGACCGCCGCCGTTTCAACAGCCAGGGTGCGGTACCCATCCACCGCACCCAGCGCGATGTGGCCCGCCGCGACGACGAAAGCGGCATGCGCGACGCGGTGCTGCTGCGCGTGCTCTGCGATCTTGCCGGCTTGCTGCACGACATCGGCAAGGCACAGCAAGCCTTCCAGCAGCGGCTGCGTGGGGACGGTGAGCGCGAGCGCAACATCATTCGCCACGAATGGGTGTCGCTGCGTCTATGGCAGGCTTTCGTGGGCGACAGCAGCGATGCCGAGTGGCTGTGTCGCCTGAGAGACCCCGGCATGCCGCTGCAGAGCTGGCTGCAGGACCTGTTGCGCGATGGGATTGACACGCATTGCAGGCCGCCCTTCACCGCGATGCAGCAGGCGCCTCTGGCCCAGGCCTTGGGATGGCTGGTCGTCACGCACCACCGCATGCCCCGATTACCGGCTGCCGATGGAAGCCCCAGCCTGCAAGCCTTGCGCCGCGGGCTGAGTGACTTGTCACCGCGATGGATCGAGACGAACTTCGACCGAACGGACGACGACGGCCAACTTGCGCCCAGAGCACCGGAGCAGCTGTCGGCAGCCTGGCAGCTCTCGACCATGCCCTTGCCGATGAGCGATCCCATCTGGCGCAAGCGCGCAGCCCGCTGCGCCAGAGCGTTGCAGCGCCTGCAAGGCCTGGGGCGATTGCCCAGCCAACCACTGTCTGATCCGTACCTGATGCACAGCGCCCGCCTGTGCCTGATGCTGGCCGACCATCGGGTGTCTAGCCAGACTGGGCTCAAGCCTGCCGCTGCCGATGTGCTGTGGGCCAACACCAAAGCAAGCGGCCGGCCTGCCGGCAATCAAACCCTGGACGAGCACTTGGAGCGGGTGGCGACGCTCGGTGCGCAACTGGCCCATGCACTACCGCGCGCCATGGAAAGCCTGCCGCGGCTTGGCACATTGCCAACGCTGGCCAAGCGCAGCGGCCCGGGCCCCTTCGAGTGGCAGGACCGCGCCGCCGATCTTGCGGCCAGCTGCCGCGAACCCAGCCGCCTGTACGGCGCCTTTATCGTCAACATGGCGTCTACCGGCTGCGGCAAGACCCTCGCCAATGCACGGGTGATGCAGGCCCTGGCCGACCCCGAACGCGGCATGCGCTGCGCCTTTGCGCTCGGCCTGCGCAGCCTCACGCTGCAGACCGGACGGGCGTTCCGCCAGCGCCTGCAACTCAACGAAAAGCAGTTGGCGATCCTGGCCGGCGGCAGCGCGCACAAGGCCTTGTTCGAACGCCAGCAGAAGGAGGCCGCCCACAGCGGCTCCGAATCCCAACTGAACCCAATGGACGAAGGATTGACGGTGGAGTTCGAAGGTGCGGCCGACCGCCATCCTTTTCTAAAGGCGGCCTTCGAGGACACCGCGCTTCGCAAGCTGGTGCAGGCTCCGGTTCTCGTCTGTACCGTCGATCACCTGGTGCCAGCCACCGAGGGGGACCGCGGCGGACGACAGATTGCACCGCTGCTGCGCCTCATGAGCGGTGATCTGGTGCTCGACGAACCCGACGACTTCGACCTGAACGACCTGCCGGCACTCGCCCGGCTGGTGCACTGGGCCGGTTTGTTCGGTGCCCGCGTGCTTCTGTCGTCGGCCACCTTGCCGCCCGACCTTGTGCAGGCTTTGTTCGAGTCCTATCTGCAGGGCCGCTTGCAGCACCACGCCCAGCATCCAGTCGAGCGGCCGGCCGGATGCACCGTGCTGTGGATCGATGAGTTCAGTGCCGAACACCGCGTGTGCTCGGGCGGCGACGAGCTTCGCTCGGCGCACCAGGTCTTCGCGCAGCAGCGCTTGGCCCGACTGGCCCGCCAGGGGGCACCGCGCCGGCGCTTTCGCCGTGTGCCACTGGACCCCCTGCCGAAGGATCGCGAGGAAGCCGCCGAAGGCTTTGCAAAGGCGGCGCTACCGGTGATGCAGGCCTTGCATCGCGCCCACCACAGCATCGACCCGCTCACCCGGCAGCCCGTCAGCTTCGGCCTACTGCGCATGGCCAATATCGAGCCGCTGATTGCCGTGGCCCAAGCCTTACACCGGCTGGGCGCACCCGATGAGTTGCGCATCCACCTTTGTCCGTATCACGCCCGTCACCCGCTGCTGATCCGCTCTGGCATCGAGGCCACGCTGGACGGCGTTCTGAGCCGGCATGACGAGCAGGCCGTGTTCCGCAACCCCGAGGTGCGCGCTGCCATCGACGCCGCGCCGCAGGCCCAGCACCTGTTCCTGGTGCTCGCCTCGCCAGTAGCCGAGGTGGGCCGCGACCACGACTACGACTGGGCCTTGGTCGAGCCCTCGTCGATGCGCTCGCTGATCCAACTCGCCGGCCGCGTGCGCCGGCACCGCCGCCCCAGCCCATCCGGCGAACCGAATATCGCGGTGTTCAACACCAATTTGCGCCATTGGCTGCAGCCGGACCAGCCCGCTTTCCGCTGGCCGGGCTTCGAGGACAAGGATCACCGCTTCGCCAGCCACGACCTGGCCACTCTGCTGCCATGGCCTGATGGCACGCCCATCGACGCCAGCCCACGCCTGCTGGCGCCACAGCCGCTGCAAGCCCGCGAGCGCTTGGCCGATCTGGAGCATGAACGCTTGGCTGCGATGCTGCTGAAGCCTCCGCCGCCCCAGCAGCGAGCGCACCGCCGCAGTTCAGCACCTGAAGCCGTGCATGCCGCCCACTGGTGGCGCCATCCCGCCGGCGAGGTGCTGGTGACCGCCGTGCTCCAGCAGGCCACGCCCTTCCGCGCTGGTACGCAAGAGGAAGAGCTGGTGCTGGCTACCGACGCCGAAGGCACCGAGATCAAGCTATGCCTCGTCCTCCCCGACAACCGCCGGCAGCTGGAGTTGGCCGAACTGGAGCCGGGCAAACGTCACCGCTTGCCGGACGACGCGCTGCCGCAGACCGTGAACGTCACGACCTGGGCTGTCCCCGACTACCTGAGCGAGTTGCGCAAGCTGGCGGCTTCGTTGAAGCAGCGACCCGACGAGTGCGCGAAGCGTTTCGGGCGGGTCAGCGTGCGCGCGTCAGAAGCGGGCTGGGGCTGGCATCCGAGTCTTGGTTTATGGCGGCACCGCCCTCGGTGACGGCGCCACGAAAGAAAGGAGCTACGACCGATCAAGCAACCAAACACCTTCCATCTCAACCCCAGGGAGAACCATGTCATCTCATCTGAGTCCCCGAGCGGTAGCGCTACGTGCGCTGATCCATCGCTTCATCGACGAACGCAAGCAAACCAAGCTGGAGTCGCTGAAGAAACTTCCACCCGACGACCCTCAGCTCGTCGAGCTTGCGGCGAAGTACCTGCCTGCCGCCTGGCTTGACGATGCGGCACGACGCAGCAGCCAGCTGCAGGTGGTGACCCACGCGCTGAAGGGCAGTCACCCCGACGCCAAAGGCAGCAGCCTTTGCTGCGACCCCGCCGGATTGCCGGCCCATGCCGAGGTAGGCAGCCATTGCCTGCCGCCGGACGCCGAGCGCGATGTTGTCGGCAATGCAGCGGCGCTGGATGTTTACAAGCTGCTGAAGCTGCGGCTGGACGGTGAAAGCCAATCGCTGCTGGCGCAGGCGCAGGCGCAGGACGCCGACTGGCTGGCCGCTTTAGGCGATGACGCGGCCCAGGCACACCGCTGGTCCGATGCCTTTGCCGCGATGGCGCAGCCGCGCGGCGCGGCGAGCAGCCACCAGTTGGCCAAGCAGGTGTACTGGCGCCTGAGTGGCCAGAACGAGGCCGATGACTCCAGCAGCTACCACCTGCTGGCGCCGCTCTACCCCACCGCGCTCGTTCATCGCGTTCACAAGGTGTTGGAGGCGCACCGATTCGGCGATGCGGCCAAGGCGGCCCGTGAGGCGCGCAAGGCGGGGCAGTGGCACCCAGAACCGGTGCATGACTACCCCAACCTCCTTCTGCAGAAACTCGGTGGCACCAAACCGCAGAACATCAGCCAGCTGAACAGCGAGCGCCGTGGCAACACGCCCTTGCTGGCATCGGTGCCGCCGCAGTGGAACGAGGGCCTGCCCCGCCCGCCCTTGCGCATCAGCAGCTTGTTCCAGCGCTTGCGCAGCTGGCCCGGCGTACGCGACGAAGTGGACCGGCTGGGGAAGTTCCTGTTGACCGACCCCGAGCGGGTCGAGGCCACCCGGGAGCGCGTGCAGGCGCATGTGCAGGTGCTGATAGACGCGCTGATCGAGTTCACTGCCTGGGCCCGCGAGCTGGAGCCGGGCTGGAGCCTGGACCCCGGCTGCGCGCTCCCCACGGCACAGCGGCAATGGCTGGACCCCGAAGCGCAAGCCATCGAGCCGCAGGCACGCCTGTTTGAGTCAGTTGCGGCCGACTTCGGCGTGTGGCTCAACGACGCGCTGCGCCAGCGCTTTAAGGGCGAGCGAGTGATGGACGCTGACACCGCGCGCGAGTGGACCCGCTTGGCCGAAGACCTGCTGCGCGACCTGGAACCGGAGTTGAGCCATGCCGACTGAGTTCCAGAGCGCCGTACTGCTGCTGCCGCGAATCCGCGTGCAGGCGGCCAACGCACAGAGCAGCCCGCTGACCTGGGGTTTCCCGGCCATCAGCGCCTTCCTGGGCCTGATGAGCGCGCTGGAGCGCAAGCTGGGCACCGGCAGCGGCCTGCACTTTGCGAACGTGGGCGTGGTCTGTCACCGTTTCGACGCGCAGGTGCACGACGCCGGCCACGGCACGCGGCGCTGGCGGCTGACGCGCAACCCGGTGCAGGCGGATGGCAGCACGGCGGCCATCGTGGAGGAAGGCCGGGTGCACCTGGAGATCAGCCTGGTGTTTGAGCTGGACCTGGCCAGCGAACACAGCAGCCCCGAGGCGCGACAGGTTTTGGCCGGCCGTGTGTGGGAGGCGCTGCAAACCTTGCGCGTGGCCGGCGGCAGCGTGCTGCCACCGCTGCCTGGACGGCGCGGGCTGCGCCGCCCCGTGCTGGAGCTGGTGGCGCCGGGTGCCGACGCCGAGCCGCAGTTCCGCAAGCTGATGCAACGCTGCCTACCCGGCTTTGCGCTGGTGCTGCGCGACGACCTGTTGGCCGAGCAGCTCGCCAAACTGCACGAGACCGATGCCAGCGCCACAGCGCTGGACGCCTGGCTGCGTTGCTGCGCGCTGACCACCCGGGCTGTGCCGGAGAGCCAGCAAGGCAAACCGCAGCCCTGGCAGGTCAACACACGGCCCGGCTGGCTGGTGCCGATCCCGGTGGGCTTTGGCGCGCTGGGTCCGCTGCAGCCGGCCGGCACGGTGCGCGGTGCCCGCGACGCGAGCACGCCGTTCCGCTTCGTGGAGAGCCTGTGGTCGATCGGGCAATGGATCAGCCCGCACCGGCTCCGCTCGCTCAACCAACTGACCTGGTATGCCGACCCAGGCGACGCGCAAGACGGCCAGCGCTACCGCTGCCGCAACGATTACGTTCCAACCGAAACCAACTGAATCAAGGAGCCCATCATGGCAAGCAAGAAGGAAATCGCCCTGAAGACCGCCAGCGTGCTGGCCTTTGAGCGCAAGCTCGATCCGTCGGACGCCCTGTTCTATTCCGGCCAGTGGAGCGAGCGCGCCAGCAGCGGCGCCTGGGCGCCGGTGGTGCTGCGCGAGAAGTCCGTGCGTGGCACGATCTCCAACCGCATGAAAGGCGGCAGCGTGGACGACGCCAAGCTCGATGCGCAGATCGAGAAGCCGAATCTGCAAACTGTGGACGTGGCCAGCCTGCCGCCCGGTGCCGACACGCTGCTGGTGCGCTTCAGCCTGCGCGTGCTGGCCGGCGCAGGATCACCCAGCAGCTGCAATAGCGCGCCCTATCAGGCGAAGCTGCAGGCTGCGGTGAGCGCCTATGTACAGGAACACGGCTTTGCGTCGCTGGCGCGGCGCTATGCGCAGAACCTGGCCAATGGCCGCTTCCTGTGGCGCAACCGCATGGGTGCCGAGGCGGTGGAGGTAAAGGTCGAACACGCGGTGGACGGCAAGGCTGCCGCCACCTGGACCTTCAATGCGCTCGACTGGTCGATGCGGGACTTCAGCACCCCGGCTGGCGGGCAGGCCGACATCGACGGGCTGGCCGGCTTGGTGGCCGAGGGCCTGGCCGGCAGCCGTCATGTGCTGCTGCAAGTGAGTGCCTGGGTTCGCCTGGGCGCGGGGCAGGAGGTGTACCCGTCGCAAGAGCTGATCCTGGACAAGGGCACCAGCAAGAAGAGCAAGACCCTGTACGACGTTCAAGGCGTGGCCGGCATGCATGCGCAGAAGCTGGGCAACGCGCTGCGCACCGTGGACGACTGGCACCCGGACGCCGCCAGCCTCGGGCCGATTGCGGCCGAGCCCTATGGCTCGGTGACGACCTTGGGCAAGGCCTGCCGCCGGCCGGCCGAGGGCACGGACTTCTACAGCCTGCTTGATGGTTGGCTGCTGAAGGACAAGGTGCCGGAGGCGGCCGAGCAGCATTACGTGATGAGCATCTTGATTCGAGGCGGCGTGTTCGGCGATGCCGACAAGGAGTGAGGCGCCATGCTGACCCACTACCTTGATCTGGCGCTGCTGCCCGATCCGGAGTTCGCCGCGCCGCAGCTGATGGATGCGCTGTTCGCCAAGCTGCACCGGCAGCTGGTGCTGATGGAGAGCGACCGCTTGGCGGTGGCGTTCCCGCAGTACGCCAGCGAGGGACACAAGCAAGACTTGGGCACCGTGCTACGGCTGCTGGGGCCGGAGTCGGTGTTGAATACCTTGCGCGGGCTGGATTGGCTGCAGGGCATGCGTGCCCATGTGCAGATAGAACACAGCGGCTCAGTACCAAGCGGTGCGAAGGCCATGCGGCTGGAGCGGGTGCAAGCCAAAAGTGGCGTGGAACGCTTGCGCCGGCGAGCGATGCGGCGGCATGGCTTGTCAGTCGAGGAGGCGCAGCAGCGATTGCCTGACGACATTGGCGAGCAACTTCGGCTGCCGGGTCTGAATTTGCGCAGTAGCAGCACCGGGCAGGGTTTTCGGCTGTTTCTGCGATTGCGACCGGCGGAGCAGGAGACCAGCGGCGCATTCAATCGCTTCGGGCTGAGCGCAACGGCCACGGTGCCGTGGTTCTGACCGGCGCGAGAGAGGTCCAGCCGAAGGCATGGACCCTTTTTTTTGAGCGTTTGGCAAGTTGTTGATTCGCTTGAATAGTTGAACCGACCACATCCAAGAGGGTGTGGACTTTGATAGGTTCGCAAGTCATTGAGTTGAAAGATGAATTGGTTGGCTAGAGTGAGGTCACTGCCGCACAGGCAGCTCAGCAAACTACCTAGCCGGCTCCGTTGCCGCCGCCGCTGGTCACTGCCGCACAGGCAGCTCAGCAAAGCCAAGGCCAGAGAAAACGGGTCGGTCCAGTGGTCACTGCCGCACAGGCAGCTCAGCAATTGATGGACTGGATCGAGCCGCCGCTCATGAAGGTCACTGCCGCACAGGCAGCTCAGCAATTTGAGGCTGGCGCCAATGCGTTAAAGGCGCGGGTCACTGCCGCACAGGCAGCTCAGCAAGGTGTAGTCGCCAGCGCGCGCTCGCTTGACCAGGTCACTGCCGCACAGGCAGCTCAGCAAATCCTGGGCGCGCAAGGCACCTTTGGCAGCATGGTCACTGCCGCACAGGCAGCTCAGCAAAACTCGGTGAACGGGTAGTCGGTCCATGCCTTGGTCACTGCCGCACAGGCAGCTCAGCAAAAAGGGCGCAGTCACCAAAAGTGCCGCCCTGAGGTCACTGCCGCACAGGCAGCTCAGCAAAGTAGGTACGGATCGATGCCACCACCGCCACCGGTCACTGCCGCACAGGCAGCTCAGCAAGCCGATGCCACCGGCGCCACCATCGAGAAGCTGGTCACTGCCGCACAGGCAGCTCAGCAAGTAGTAAAAGCCCGTGCAACCGTCGCGCACGCGGTCACTGCCGCACAGGCAGCTCAGCAATCGAGGAGGACGAGTGGGATGACCGCGAGCCGGGTCACTGCCGCACAGGCAGCTCAGCAAATGTGGGGGCTCCTTCAGAAGTAAAAAAGCCCGGTCACTGCCGCACAGGCAGCTCAGCAATGTACCCGAGGCGCGGTGCAGCGTTTGCTGCGGGTCACTGCCGCACAGGCAGCTCAGCAACAGGACTTCGCCGCCATACAGGCCGAGCGGGTGGTCACTGCCGCACAGGCAGCTCAGCAAAAGGCCGACCCCGGCGTCGGCACCGCCACCGCGGTCACTGCCGCACAGGCAGCTCAGCAAATGAGCTCGAGCTGCACGCGGGCGCCTTCGGTGGTCACTGCCGCACAGGCAGCTCAGCAAATCACCGAGATGGAAGTGCAGATCCAGGTGCTGGTCACTGCCGCACAGGCAGCTCAGCAATCAATGACCTTCCTGGCAACGTCGATGTCGCCGGTCACTGCCGCACAGGCAGCTCAGCAAGTGATGTCGGCATTGGTGCCGCTCTTGGTGGCGGTCACTGCCGCACAGGCAGCTCAGCAATGTCAGCGCCATCCCGGCCGGCTTTGACTGGCGGTCACTGCCGCACAGGCAGCTCAGCAATGGGCCGAGCTGGCGCAAGAGTGGCACGAAGCGGTCACTGCCGCACAGGCAGCTCAGCAATTTGTGAGACAGAAGGTTCATCACGCACCCACGGTCACTGCCGCACAGGCAGCTCAGCAATTGGACGGCGATCTGATCTACCGTGCGTTTCAGGTCACTGCCGCACAGGCAGCTCAGCAAAATCCGACGCGGGTTCGGCAGTCGCAGGAGCCGGTCACTGCCGCACAGGCAGCTCAGCAAAAGCCCGCGAGCAGAGCCGCCGCGAGAGCGAGGGTCACTGCCGCACAGGCAGCTCAGCAAACGCCACCGCCCTCACCGTGGAGTGGAGCGCCGGTCACTGCCGCACAGGCAGCTCAGCAATCCAATGGGGCGCCGTAGCCCTGGAACATCGTGGTCACTGCCGCACAGGCAGCTCAGCAAAACCACGCCGGACAGGCGCTGGGGTATGCCGGGGTCACTGCCGCACAGGCAGCTCAGCAAGTCTAGCTGCTGGGCGTAGTCGGCGAGGGTTCGGTCACTGCCGCACAGGCAGCTCAGCAATTCTCACGCTCGGCGTGCTCGTAGCGCTTGATGGTCACTGCCGCACAGGCAGCTCAGCAATGTTGTGCATGCCAATTTCGGCGTTCCCGGCTGGTCACTGCCGCACAGGCAGCTCAGCAATTGCCCACTGCGTGAAACATGCGCACGAACGCGGTCACTGCCGCACAGGCAGCTCAGCAAGCCATCGGATTGGGAAGCCGACGACTCCGACAGGTCACTGCCGCACAGGCAGCTCAGCAAATCCGCGGACGTGAAGTCTCCGCGCTCGACATGGTCACTGCCGCACAGGCAGCTCAGCAAACGGCTACAGCGCGGCCCCGGCATCAGGTGGGGGTCACTGCCGCACAGGCAGCTCAGCAATCGACGCGGGCAAAGGCTTCAGCGGAAACATGGGTCACTGCCGCACAGGCAGCTCAGCAATATCGCCAGCCTCCCACTGCTGCCATACCCGGGGTCACTGCCGCACAGGCAGCTCAGCAATAAAAAGTTCCCAAAAGGCTGGGTGCATCCGCGGTCACTGCCGCACAGGCAGCTCAGCAAAACTACGCGCGGTCCCTCGTCACCGCCAACCCGGTCACTGCCGCACAGGCAGCTCAGCAATTGCGTCCATGGCCTTTCGTTGTCGCGCGCTCGGTCACTGCCGCACAGGCAGCTCAGCAATACTGGAAAGGTTTTCTGATGAGCAACAAAGAGGTCACTGCCGCACAGGCAGCTCAGCAATTGCGGACTTTTGCTTTGCAGTCGGTCTGCCAGGTCACTGCCGCACAGGCAGCTCAGCAAGAGAAGACTCGGGAGATTGCAGACCGGGAGATGGTCACTGCCGCACAGGCAGCTCAGCAAACTGCGGCAGACCTCATCGGCAGCACGCCCCTGGTCACTGCCGCACAGGCAGCTCAGCAAATCTGCTCGCGAATCCGCTCTGCGGCTTTCTCGGTCACTGCCGCACAGGCAGCTCAGCAAAACGCCGCGTCCAACGTCTGCAAAGGCCTTTCGGTCACTGCCGCACAGGCAGCTCAGCAAAAGAGGCGCTGGAGATGGCGGCCTACAGCTGGGGTCACTGCCGCACAGGCAGCTCAGCAAAGCGCTTGCGCATCGCAGTGCGGCGCTTCTCGGGTCACTGCCGCACAGGCAGCTCAGCAATGTCGCATTGACGGTCTCGACCTTGACGGCGAGGTCACTGCCGCACAGGCAGCTCAGCAAGCTTCCAGCGCAATGCGCCGCTTGCACGGGTCGGTCACTGCCGCACAGGCAGCTCAGCAATTGCGGATCAGGCGGCCCGCCTCCTCGATCTCGGTCACTGCCGCACAGGCAGCTCAGCAATTGCTGCAAAGCGCCTGCTCGACCTCAAGCCCGGTCACTGCCGCACAGGCAGCTCAGCAATCGAACCAGGGGATCATGACCAAGTTGCCGTAGGTCACTGCCGCACAGGCAGCTCAGCAATCCATCGCCAGGCGCTGTCCCGACGTCGCGCTTGGTCACTGCCGCACAGGCAGCTCAGCAAACATCGGCCATGGCCAGCGAGTCCATCAACGCGGTCACTGCCGCACAGGCAGCTCAGCAAATAGCCGCTCATCCACCGCTTCCACCCTTCGAGGTCACTGCCGCACAGGCAGCTCAGCAATTTGGAAGAACGACAACCGCGAGAGCGAGAAGGGTCACTGCCGCACAGGCAGCTCAGCAAATCATGCCCACCCGATCACTGACGATGCGGGTGGTCACTGCCGCACAGGCAGCTCAGCAAACATAGCCCGGGGGCACGGTTTTGGTCATGTCGGTCACTGCCGCACAGGCAGCTCAGCAATGTCCACGCGCCTGATGCCCGGCGCCACAACGGGTCACTGCCGCACAGGCAGCTCAGCAAAATACGAATTCATGCGCAAAGCCTTGGCCACGGGTCACTGCCGCACAGGCAGCTCAGCAAAAGGCTCGAGCCAATCGCCGGCCCGGCCATCTGGTCACTGCCGCACAGGCAGCTCAGCAAACATGGGCAACGCCCTGGCGCAAAAGCCCATCGGTCACTGCCGCACAGGCAGCTCAGCAAGCATCAGCGACGTGGCAAGCCAAAAGGAATGGGGTCACTGCCGCACAGGCAGCTCAGCAAGGGCGGAAGTGTGGATTTGCTACCCCGAAGCAGGTCACTGCCGCACAGGCAGCTCAGCAATCCATGCTCCCCGGCTCCCGCCCGCTCACCCTGGTCACTGCCGCACAGGCAGCTCAGCAATCATCAGCGCCATCGTCGGCGGCCTGGTCGGCGGTCACTGCCGCACAGGCAGCTCAGCAATCGCCGGGGAGGCGCTGGGGGCGGATCACATCGGTCACTGCCGCACAGGCAGCTCAGCAAATCCAATGGGTCGCGCATGCCTCGCTTGAACTGGTCACTGCCGCACAGGCAGCTCAGCAAAGCAAGGTACGCAGCGCACTCAAGAAGGCCAACGGTCACTGCCGCACAGGCAGCTCAGCAAAAACCCATTTCTCCGGTTCCGGTCTTGAGCCATGGTCACTGCCGCACAGGCAGCTCAGCAAACATAGATGGCCCGTTGCATTCCGATTACGGGGGTCACTGCCGCACAGGCAGCTCAGCAAGGCCAGTCCCGGCCAAGACTCGTCTTTGACCACGGTCACTGCCGCACAGGCAGCTCAGCAAAACAAGCAGCGTGATGCACTTATGCGACGCCGGGGTCACTGCCGCACAGGCAGCTCAGCAAAGCTCGCTGATGCGGACCTTGTTCTCCTCCGGGGTCACTGCCGCACAGGCAGCTCAGCAAAGATGAACCGCCCCGGCTTTCGTGGAGGCCGGTTGGTGTGAGTCAGACCGGTAGGGTCTGAGTGACCTGCCCCCTCCCGCCATACCAATCAATCGAAGCCGCCAAGGAAACAGCCACGCCTGAGCCATGGCCACAGACAGGCGGCCCGGCGAACCCGATCGGGACCTTCAAGTCAAACCGCTGACAGACTCGGCTTGGGCGAATTGCGCCGCACCAGCGCAATCAAGCCGCTGGCCGCGCCGCCCAGCAGCAGGAGCAGCAGACTGCCCGCGCCCCAGACGATCCAGACCGCCGTGCCCAGCCAGGCGCCGAGATCGGGCAGGCCCGTCAACCAGGCGTGCAGCGACGGGCCGATCTCGACCAACCACGCGCGCAGGCCTTCCACCCAATCGAGGCCCAGCCACTGCGCCAGCCCGTCCGGCAGCTCGAACTTGGGCAGCGCCAGCTGCCAGTCGATGCTGCCGCGCCAGCCTTCCCAGGTCAGCACGGCGTGCGCCACGGCACACAGGCCCGACCAGAGCGCGAACAGCAGCAGCACGGTGAGCCAGGCGAGCAGGTGAAAGAGCATGGGAGACCTTGCGGTTTGAGGTGGGCTTCGGTGCGCTGCAGTGCGATGCACCGCATGCTGCCGCAAAGGGAAAACCCTGGCTGTGGAGCGGGTTCAGCGGCGCCGGAACACCAGGTCCCAGACCCCATGCCCGAGCCGCAGACCGCGCGCCTCGAACTTGGTCAGCGGCCGGTAGGCGGGCTTGTCGGCGTAAGCCTCGGCGCTGTTCTCCAGCAGCGGCTCGGCGCGCAGCACCTCGAGCATCTGCTCGGCATAGGGCTGCCAGTCGGTGGCGGCGTGGAAGTAGCCGCCCGGCTCGATGTGCTGCACCAGCTGCGCAATGAACGGCCCCTGCACCAGGCGGCGCTTGTGGTGGCGCTTCTTGTGCCAGGGGTCGGGGAAGAACAGGTGCACGCCGTGCAGGCTGGCCTTGGGCACCATGCACTCCAGCACCTCGACGGCGTCGTGCTGCAGGATGCGCAGATTCGTCAGCCCCGCCTCCTCGATGCGCTGCAGCAGCGAACCGACACCGGCCTCGTGCACCTCGCAGGCGATGAAGTCGATGTGCGGCAGTGCCGCAGCGATCTTGGCCGTGGCGTCGCCCATGCCGAAGCCGATCTCCAGCACGCGCGGCGCGGTGCGGCCGAACAGCGCGCTCCAGTCGGGCGCGCTGGTCTGGAAGGGCAGCACCCACTTCGGCGCCAGCTCCCGCAGCGCGCGGATCTGCCCGCTGCCCATGCGCCCGGCGCGCTTGACGAAGCTCTTGATGCGGCGCGCCGGCTCGGCCGCCGGCAGGCCCCCCTCGCTCATCAACCGATCACCTCGGCGACCAGCGGCGTGGCCTCGGGCGCGGCGTCGGCCAGCGTGACGGCGGCCTGGTAGCGCGCGATGGCCTGCTCGGCCGCCGCCTCGCTGGCCGCGTGCACCACGGCCAGCGGCTCACCGGCCGCGACGCGCGCGCCCAGCGCCAGCACCTCGGCGAAGCCGACGCGCGGGTCGATCGGGTCGGCCGCCACGCGCCGCCCACCGCCCAGCTCGATGACGGCCATGCCGATGGCGCGCGTGTCCTGAGCGGCCAGCACGCCGGCACGCGGCGCCGGGATGGCGCGCTGCACCGGCGCGGCCGCCAGCTGCGCGTCCTGCAGCACGTCGGCCGGGCCGCCCAGCGCCGCCACCATCTGCGCAAACTTCTCGGCCGCCGCGCCGCTGTCGAGTGCCTGCTGCAGGCGCTCGCGCGCGGCCGCCTCGTCGGCCGCCAGCCCGCCCAGCAGCAGCATCTGGCTGGCCAGGCGCAGCGTCAGCTCGTGCTGGCGCGGCTCGCGCGGCCCACGGCCGCACAGGTAGTCGATGGATTCGCGCACCTCGAGTGCGTTGCCGGCGGTTCGGCCCAGCACCTGGTTCATGTCGGTGACCAGCGCGCGCGTCTTCATGCCCGCGCCCTCGCCCACCGCCACGATGCTCTGCGCCAGCTCGCGCGCCATGGCCGGCGTGTCGGCGAACGCGCCGTTGCCCACCTTGACGTCCATCACCAGCGCCGACAGGCCGGCGGCCAGTTTCTTGGACAGGATGCTGGCGGTGATCAGCGGCACCGACTCGACGGTGGCGGTGACGTCGCGCGTGGCGTAGAAGCGCTTGTCGGCCGGCGCCAGGTCGGCGGTCTGGCCGATGATGGCCACGCCCAGGCGCCGCACCGTGGCGTCGAACAAGGCGGCGTCGGGGCGGGTCTGGTAGCCGGGCAGGGCCTCGAGCTTGTCCACCGTGCCGCCGGTATGGCCCAGGCCCCGGCCGGCAATCATCGGCACGTAGCCGCCGCAGGCCGCCACCATGGGCCCGAGCAGCAGGCTGACCTTGTCGCCCACGCCGCCGGTGGAGTGCTTGTCGACCACCGGGCCGGGCATGTCGGGCCAGCGCAGCACGCGGCCCGAGTCGCGCATCGCCAGGGTCAGCGCCACCGCCTCGTCGCGGCCCATGCCGTTCAGGAAGATGGCCATGGCCAGCGCGGCCACCTGGCCCTCGCTCCAGCTGGCGTCGCGGCCCTCGATCAAGCCCGCCACGAAGGCACGGATCTGCTCGGGCGACAGCGCGCCCTTCTGGCGCTTGGTGCGGATGATTTCCTGGGCCAGCATCTCAGTACCCCGTTCCTTGGGCGGTCGAGGCGCCGCCGCCCAGCACCGCCAGGATGTCGTCCAGCAGCCCCGAGGCGCCGAAGCGCAGGCGCTGCGCGCTCAAGCCGCCCTCGCCCAGCGCGGCGCGCGCCTGCTCGATGTAGGCGGCCGCCTGCGCCACCGAGCGGATGCCACCGCTGGCCTTGAAGCCGGCGTGCGTGAGGCCGCTGCGGCGGATCTCGTCGAGCATGGCGGCGGCGGCCTCGGGCGTGGCCGAGACCGGCGTCTTGCCGGTGCTGGTCTTGATGAAGTCGGCGCCGGCGCTCAAGCTGAGCTGGCTGGCGCGGCGGATCAACCCGGCGTCGGCCAGCACCCCCGATTCGATGATGACCTTGAGCGTCAGCGGCCGGCTGGCATGGCGCACCTCGGCCAGGAATTCCGCCACCTCCTGCACCTGGCCGGCCATCAGCGCGCGGTAGGGCAGCACCACGTCGACCTCCTGGCCGCCGGCCTGGGCAATGGCCTGCACGTCGGCCAGCGCACGCGCCGCGTTGAGTTCACCGTCGGGGAAGTCGGCCACCGCCGCCACGCGGATGGCGTCCGGCAGCAGGGCGCGCGCCTGCGCCACGAAGCGCGGCCAGACGCACACCGCGGCCACGTTGCCGAACGGTGTCTGCGCCTTGGCGCAGAGCCGCTCGATGCTGGCGGCGTCGTCGCCGTCGTTCAGGCTGGTCAGGTCCAGACAGGCCAGCGCCAGGCGGGCGGTCTGCGCCGCGTTGTTCAGGTCAGCGCTCATCAGAGGGTCTTGTGGATGGCGTCGAGCGCCTCGGTCAGGAAATGCGCGGCGCGCTCGGCGTTCTTGTTGGCCTCCGACAGCGTCAGCTCGTGCGTCAGCGCCTCGTCGGAGAGGCCGGCGCCCATGTTCGTCATCAGCGCCAGGCCGAGCGCGCGCAATCCGGCGTGGCGGGCCAGGATGACGTCGGGCACGGTGCTCATGCCGACGGCGTCGGCGCCCCAGGCCTGGAACATGCGGATCTCGGCCGGCGTCTCGAACTGCGGCCCCAGCGCCCAGCAGTAAATGCCCTCGTGCAGCGGCTCGCCCAGCACGCGGGCGCGCGCCAGCACGGTCTTGCGCAGCTCGGCGTCCCAGGCCGCCGTCATGTCGCAGAAGCGGTCCATGCCGGTCAGGCCGACCAGCGGGCTGCGCTGCGGCGCGTTGAGGTGGTCGCTGATCAGCATCAGCGAGCCCGGCGGCTGGTGGGCGCGCAAGGAGCCGCTGGCGTTGGTCAGCACGATGACCTGCACGCCCCAGGCCTTGAGGGTGCGGATCGGCGCGGCCATGCCGGTGCAGTCGCCGCTTTCGTAGGTGTGGGCGCGGCCGCGCAGCATGGCCACGCGCGTGCCCGCCGCGGTCGCCCCGACCACGAGTTCGTTCACATGCCCCTGCACACGCGGCAGCGGCCAGCCCGGCAGCTCGGTGTAGGGCATGCGCTGCGCGTCGCGCAGCGACTCGCTGGCCCCGCTCCAGCCCGAGCCGAGCACCACGGCGATGGCCGGCGCGGCGCCGAAGCGGGATTGCAGGGCGGCGGCGCCGTCGGCAACGGCGGCGGCCAGGGCTTCGCCCTGGAGGTAGGGACTGCTCATGATGGGTTCTCTCAGGAAAGGTGGTCCGGACCGAAGCTCTGGGGCAGCAAGTCTTCGAGGGTCCAGCGGCGTTGCACGCCATTTTCGTTGGCGGCGAGGATCACGAAGGTCTTCGGGTCGCCGCAGAACTCGCGCAGCTTCTGGCGGCACCCGCCGCAGGGGGTGCACAGCTGCGCGCCGGCTCCCGCCACCAGCACCGCCCGGGCGCGGCGCTGGCCGGCCAGCACCATGGCGCTGATGGCCCCGGCCTCGGCGCACACGCCCTGCGGATAGGCGGCGTTCTCGACATTGCAGCCGGCGAAGATGCGACCGTCCTCGGCCAGCAGCGCCGCGCCGACGAGGTAGCGGGAGTACGGCGCATAGGCCGTGGCGCGGGCGGCGCGGGCCACCGCCAGCATCTCGGTCTGCAGCGTCAGGTCCACCTCAGCGTTCCTTCACATAGGGTCGGGCCAGGGCCTTGGGCGCCACCGCTTTGCCGATGAAGCCGGCCAGCAGGATGACCGTCAGCAGATAGGGCAGCGCCTGGATCAGCTGCACCGGCACCTCGCCGATTCCCGGCAGCGCCACGCCCTGCAGGCGGATCGCCATGGCGTCGAGCAGGCCGAACAGCAGGCAGGCGCCCAGCGTGGGCAGCACGCGCCAGCGGCCGAAGATCATCGCGGCCAGCGCGATGTAGCCGCGCCCGGCCGTCATATTGGGGCTGAAGTTGGCGTTCTGTGCCAGGGCCAGGTAGGCACCGGCCAGGCCGCAGAGCAAGGCGCCGATCAGCAGCGCCGTGTAGCGCAAGCCGGGCACCGAGACGCCGGCGGCGTCCACCATGGCCGGGTTCTCGCCGACCGCGCGCAGCCTCAAGCCCAGGCGGGTGCGCTCGAGCAGGAACCAGACGGCCGCCACCGCCACGAACGCGGCGTAGACGAGCGCGTTGTGGCTGAACAGGCCATGGCCGAGCAGGCCGCCGAGCAGGCCGCCATGCGCCTCGGCGGCCCCCAGGGGTTCGGCCAGCCCGGGCGCCAGGGCGTTGATGCGCTGCGCCGCCTCCAGGGTCGGCGTCTGTCCGCCGGTGGCGAACCAGGCGATGCCCAGCACCACGGTGAGCCCGGCGGCCACCATATTGATGGCCACGCCGCAGATGACCTGGTCGCCACGGTGCGTGACGCAGGCGAAACCGTGCACCAGCGCCAGCAAGGCAGCCACACCGACGGCCGCCAGCAGCGCCAGCCCGACCGAGCCGCTGACGGCGGCGACCGCGCCGGCGGCAAAGGCGGCGGAGAGCATCTTGCCTTCCAGCCCAAGGTCGACCACCCCCGAGCGCTCGCTCAGCAAGCCGGCCAGCGCCACGAAGAGCAGCGGGGCCGTCAGGCGCAGCGTCGAGGCGAGCACCGAGCCGATCTGGATCAGCGTGTCATCCACGGCGGCCTCCCTTCAGCGCGGCGTACAGGCGTGCGAAGAGCGGCGCGCTCACCATGCTCATGGCGCCGGCGAACAGCACGATCAGGCCCTGCACGGTGACCACCATCTCGCGCGAGAAACCCGGCAGCTCGAAGGCCACCTCGACCCCGCCCTGGTAGAGCACGCCGAAGAGCAGCGACGCCAGCACGATGCCCACCGGGTGGTTGCGCCCCATCAGGCTCACCGCGATGCCGGTGAAGCCGGCGCCGGCGACGAAGTCCAGCGTCAGCTTGCCCTGCACACCCGACAGCTCGTTGACCGCCAGCAGCCCGGCCAGCGCGCCCGAGATGCCCATCGCGACCAGCACCTGGTGCTTGGGGCTCAGGCCCGCGTACTGCGCGGCGCGCGGCGAGCTGCCGACCGCCCGCAGCGCGTAGCCGGCGCGCGTGCGCCAGAGGAACCAGCCGACCAGCACCAGCGCAATCACGGCCAGCAGCGTGGCGGCGTTGAGCGGCGAGCTCGGCAGTTCGTGGCCGAAGCGCTCGGCCAGTTCGTGCAGCGCCGGCAGCTTGGCGGCATCGGCGAAGTTGTCGGACTCCACGGCCATCGAGCCGGTCGGCCGCAGCCAGTTCACCAGCAGGTAGACGTTCAGGCTGGCGGCCAGGAAATTGAACATGATCGTCGTGATGACGATGTGGCTGCCGCGCCAGGCCTGCAGGTAGCCGGGGACCAAGCCCCACAGCGCCCCGAAGGCGGCGGCGGCCAGGATCAGCAGCGGCAGCAGCACGGCGGCGGGCAGGCTGTGGCCCAGCCCCAGCGCCACGAAGGCCAGACCGATGCCGCCGAACAGCGCCTGCCCTTCGCCGCCGATGTTGAAAAGTCCGGCGTGGAAGGCCACCGCGACCGCCAGTCCGGTGAACACGAAGCTCGTCGCGTAATAGAGCGTGTAGCCGATGCCGCGGGCGTTGCCCAGGCTGCCGTTGATCAGCACCTCGAAGGCCTGCACGGGGCTGTGGCCGATCAGCGCGACGACGCCGGCGGCGACGGCCAGGGCGATGGCGAGGTTCCACAGCGGCAGGAGGCCGAGGTCGATCCAGCGGGGGAGTTGGAGGGGGGTGCTCATGCAGTTGACTTGGTCCGTTGGGAGGCACAGCGCCTAACCATCTGCGTCTCGCGCAGATTCGCTACCCGACCCGCGCAGCAATAGTGCAGTGACAAAGCCCGCAATTGAAGCCACTGCAGGAATCGCTGCACCGGCTACTCCAAAGGGATACATGTAGGGTCCGAATCCGCACAGCACTGGATAAACAAAGCCGCCCTTCGAGTAGCTTGTACAAGAGAAGAAAGCTGCAGCAAAGAGCGCGCCCACGATCCCAACTCCAATGGCGAGAACCCGCGCAAAGTCGCGAGCGCCAAGAAGACTGCAGATCGCGATACCAAAGCTTCCAGCAATCAAGGCAATCTGGGCATTTCGAGCGAAGGTGTCCTCCACACGTGCGAACGAATAGCTGTCCATTCCACCGAGCATTGCGCCATGCTTCATGAACGCGGCTGTGAGCCCGGCGCCAATCAAAAGCCAAAAGACCGCCCCACCGATTCGGTGCTTCATCTTCACTCCCCCAAGTTCTAGGCCGCCTGCGCCGCCATCAGCAGGCCAAGTTTTCGTTCGTCGCAGTCGTCGATCGCCAGTTCGCCGGTGATCCGACCGGCGTTCATCACCAGCACGCGGTCGGCCAGCTGCAGGATCTCGTCCAGCTCCGACGACACCACCAGCACCGCGCAGCCGGCGTCGCGCAGGCGGCGCAACTGGCCGTGGATGAACTCGATGGCGCCGATGTCCACGCCGCGCGTCGGCTGACCCACCAGCAGCACCTTCGGCGCCTCGCCGATCTCGCGCGCCAGGATGAGCTTTTGCTGGTTGCCGCCGCTGAACTTGGAACTGCCCAGCAGCGGATCGCGCGGCCGCACGTCGAAGGTCTCCATCATCGAGGCGCAGGCGCGGCGCAACGCCGCGCCGTCCAGACCGAAACGCCCGCGCCGGTACTTGGGCAGTTGCTGGTAGCCCAGGCCGGCCGACTCCCAGGCCGGGAAGTCCATCACCAGGCCGCAGGCATGGCGGTCCTCGGGCACATGGGCCAGACCCAGCTCGCGCGCGCGGCGCGGGTCGAGCCAGGCCTTGGCCTCGAAGCGCCTGCCGCCGAGCTCCAGCGTGCCGGCGTCGGGCGCCTGCAGGCCCGACAGCAGTTCCAGCAACTCGCTCTGACCGTTGCCCGACACGCCGGCCACGCCGACGATCTCGCCGGGCCGCAGCTGCAGCGCAACCTCGCGCAGCAGCGGCACGCCCTGCGCCGAGCGCAGGCTCAGGCCGCGGGCGGACAGCAGCGGCGCGGCGTCCGGGCTCGGCGCCGTGCCGCCCTCGCGTCCCAGCACCACCTTGCGTCCCACCATGGCCTCGGCCAGCGCGGCGGTGTCGGTGTCGGCGATGGCGCAGCGGTGCACCACCTGGCCGGCGCGCATCACCGTGACCTGGTCGCACAGCGCCATCACCTCCTTGAGCTTGTGCGTGATCAGGAGGATGGTGGTGCCCTGCGCGCGCAGCCGCCGCAGCACCTCAAAGAGCGCCTCGGTCTCCTGCGGGGTGAGCACGGCGGTCGGCTCGTCGAGGATCAGGATGCGCGCGCCGCGGTAGAGCGCCTTGAGGATCTCCAGTCGCTGCAGCTCGCCCACCGGCAGCGCGTCGACGCGCTCGTCGAGCCGCACCTGCAGGCCGGTCTGCTCCATCAGGCGCGTCAGGCCCTGGCGCACCTGGGTCTGGCCGGAGGGCAGGTACCAGCCGGGTTCGGCGCCGAGCAGCACGTTGTCCAGCGCCGTCAGGTTGTCCACCAGCATGAAGTGCTGGTGCACCATGCCGATGCCCAGCGCGATGGCCTCGTGCGAGTTGCGGATCTGCACCGGCTGGCCGTTGACGGCGATGTGCCCCGCATCGGCCTGGTAGTAGCCGTACAGGATGGCCATCAGCGTGCTCTTGCCGGCGCCGTTCTCGCCGATCAGCCCGTGCACGGTGCCGGCCTCGACGCTCAGGTCGACGCCGTCGTTGGCGCGCACGGCGCCGAAGCGTTTGTGGATGCCGCTGAGGGCGACTGCATTCATGGTGGGCGAAGGCGGACCCGGCCGCCTCAAGAAGGGCGGGGAGGATACCAAGGGGTGGCGGGCGTTCTTCCTAGGGAAGCTCAGCTACTCGGGAAGCTGAATTGCGCCCCTTCGCGCACGCCGCCGGACGGCCAGCGCTGGGTGATGGTCTTGCGCTGGGTGTAGAAGCGCAGTGCGTCGGGGCCGTAGGCCGACAGGTCGCCGAACAGCGAGCGCTTCCAGCCGCCGAAGGAGTGGCTGGCCACCGGCACCGGCAGCGCCACGTTGACGCCGACCATGCCGACGCGGATGTGGTCGCTGAAGTAGCGCGCCGCCTCGCCGTCGCGCGTGAAGATCGCCGTGCCGTTGCCGTATTCGTGCGCGTCGATCAGATCCATGGCCTGCTGCAGGGTCTCGACGCGCACCACCCCCAGCACCGGGCCGAAGATCTCCTCGCGGTAGATGCGCATGCCCGGCCGCACATGGTCGAACAGGCAGGGGCCGAGCCAGAAACCCTGCGGGTGCCCGGGCACCGTCAGGCCGCGGCCGTCCACCACCAGCTCGGCGCCCTCCTGCACGCCCAGGTCCACATAGGCGCTGACCTTCTGCCAGTGCGCGCGCGTCACCAGCGGGCCCATCTGCGCCTCGGGGTCGAGGCCGTGGCCGACGCGCAGGCCGGCGATCTCGGCCTTCAGCCCGGCCACCAGCGCGTCGGCGGTCGCTCCGCCCACCGCCACCACCAGCGGCACGGCCATGCAGCGCTCGCCGCAGGAACCATAGGCGGCGCCCATCAGCGCGCTGACGGCGTTGCCGATGTCGGCGTCGGGCATCAGCACCGCATGGTTCTTGGCGCCGCCCAGCGCCTGCACGCGCTTGCCCTGCGCGCAGCCCTTGGCGTAGATCTGCTCGGCCACCGGCGTCGAGCCGACGAAGCTGAGCGCACGCACCTGCGGGTGGGCCAGCAGCGCATCGACCGCCTCCTGGTCGCCGTTGACGACGTTGAGCACGCCCGGCGGCAGGCCGGCCTGCAGCGCCAGTTCGGCCACCCGCAGCGCGCTGCTGGGGTCGCGCTCCGAGGGCTTGAGCACGAAGCAGTTGCCGCAGGCCAGCGCCATCGGCCACATCCACAGCGGCACCATGACCGGGAAGTTGAAGGGCGTGACGCCGGCCACCACGCCGAGCGGCTGGAACTCGCTCCAGCTGTCGATGCCGGGCCCGACGTTGCGGCTGTGCTCGCCCTTGAGCAGCTCGGGCACATAGCTGGCGTACTCGAGGTTCTCGATGCCGCGCTGCAGCTCGCCGTGCGCGTCGGCCAGCACCTTGCCGTGCTCGGCGCTGATCAGTCGCGCGATGGCGTCGGCGTCCTGCTCGAGCAACTCGCGCAGCCGCGTGAGGATGCGGGCGCGCTTGAGCGGCGGCGTGGCGCGCCAGGCCGGGAAGGCGGTCTGCGCGTCGGCCACGGCGGCGGCCACGGTGGCGGCGTCGGCCAGCTGCACGCGCCTGCTGACCGTGCCCTGCGCCGGGTCGAACACCTCGGCGACGCGGCTGCCACCGGCGCGCAATGCACCGCCGATCCAGTGCTGCAGGGTGGGCCGCTGGCTCATGGCAGTTCCTCCAGGGTCTCGGCCAGCGCGCTGACGAAGCGTTCGATCTCCTCGCGCGTGCTGATGAAGGGCGGCGCAAAGGCCAGCACATCGCCGCCGTAGCGCACGTAGAAGCCCTTGGCGTACATGCGCATCGCCGCCTCATAGGGGCGACGCAGCGGCTCGCCGGGCAGGGGCAGCAGGGTGATGCCGGCGGCCAGCCCGAAGTTGCGCACGTCGCCGACATGGCGGACGCCCTTGAGGCCGTGCACGGCGTTCTCGAAATGCGGGCTGAGCTCGCGCACGCGCTGGAACACCGACTCCTTCTCCAGCAGATCGAGCGTGGCCAGTGCCGCCGCGCAGGCCACCGGGTGCGCCGAGTAGGTGTAGCCGTGCGCGAACTCGAGCTGGTAGTCGGGTCCGCCGGCCGCCATGAAGGCCTCGTACAGATCCTGGCGCACCACCACGCCGCCGAGCGGCTGCACGCCGTTGCTGACCTGCTTGGCGAAGTTGATCATGTCGGGCTGCACGCCGAAGGCCTCGGCGCCGGTCCAGGCACCGCTGCGGCCGAAGCCGGAGATCACCTCGTCGAAGATCAGCAGGATGTCGTGCTGGGTGCAGATCTCGCGCAGGCGCTGCAGATAGCCCACGGGCGGCACCACCACGCCGCCCGAGCCGGCGAAGGGCTCGACGATGACGGCGGCGATGTTGCTGGCGTCGTGCAGGCTGATCAGGTTGAGCAGCTCGTCGGCCAGCGCGTCGTTGCGCGGCGCCATGCCGCGGATGAAGCTGCCGCTGGGCGGCTGGGTGTGCGGCAGGTGGTCGGCCTCGATGCCGGCGCCGAACATCTTGCGGTTGCCCGGCATGCCGCCCACCGAGATGCCGCCGTAGTTCACGCCGTGGTAGCCCTTGAGGCGGCCGATCAGGCGCGTCTTGCCGGCCTGCCCGCGGATGCGCCAGTAGGCGCGAGCGATCTTCAGCGAGGTATCGGCGGCCTCCGAGCCCGAGGCACAGAAGAACACCCGGTTCAGCCCCGATCCGACCGGCATGCAGCCGGCGATGCGCTCGGCCAACTCGAAGGACAGCGGGTGGCCGAACTGGAAGCCCGGCGCGTAGTCGAGCGTCGCCATCTGCCGCGCCACCGCCTCGACCAGCTCCGGGCGGCCATGGCCGAGTCCGCAGCACCACAGGCCGGACAGGCCGTCGAAGACCTGGCGCCCGTCGTGCGTGCGGTAGTAGGCGCCGCGGGCGGCGGTGATCAGGCGCGGGCGCGCCTTGAAATCGCGGTTGCCGGTGAAGGGCATCCAGTGCGCGGCCAGCGCGTCGGCGCTCAGCAGCGGCTCATGCGGCAGCGGGTCGGGGGCGTTCATGCGGGGGCTCCGTCAGCGGCCTGCGCCGCCACTGCGATCCAGCATAAGCCCGCCCGGATGGCGCCCCGGCGAACGGCCCATGGCGCAAAGCGACACAGGCGTGTGGGCCGCCTTACTTGCGGCCGCAGTCGGCCGGATTGACCATGTAGTCGGGCACCTTGACCTTGCCGGCGACGATCTCGGCCTGGATGGCGTCGAGGCGCTTCCTCAGGTCGGGCGTGAGCAGCTTGTCGTTGTGCGCGTCGATGGCGAGCATCACGCCGTCTTCCTTCAGGCCGAGCTGCTGCGGACCGGGCTTGAAGCCCTTGAGCACGTTGTAGACCGCCACGTCGACGCGCTTGACCATGCTGGTCAGCATGGTGCCGGGCTGCAGGTGGTTCTGGTTGCTGTCCACGCCGATGGCGAACTTGCCGGCGTCCTTGGCCGCCTGGTAGACGCCCGAGCCGGTGCCGCCGGCGGCCGCGAAGACGACGTCGACCCCCTTGGCGAACTGCGCCTTGGCCAGTTCGGCACCGCGCGTCGGGTCGTTCCAGGCGGTGGCCGTGGTGCCGGTCATGTTGGAGAAGGTCTCGGCCTTCGGGTTGACCGCCTTCACGCCGGCCTCGTAGCCACACTGGAACTTGCGGATCAGCGGAATGTCCATGCCGCCCACGAAGCCCAGCTTGCCGCTCTTGCTCTTGAGTGCCGCCAACGCGCCGGCCAGGTAGCTGCCCTCGCCTTCCTTGAAGGTGATCGAGGCGACGTTGGGCAGCTTGACCACGCCGTCGACGATGGCGAACTGGGTCTTGGGGAACTGCTTGGCCACCTGCTCGAGCGCCGAGGCCTGCGCAAAGCCGATCGAGATGATGGGCGAGGCGCCCTTCTCGGCCATGCGGCGCAGCGCCTGCACGCGCTGGGTCTCGTTGGAGATCTCGAACTCCAGGTAGCTCTGCTGGGTCTCGGCCTTCCACTTCTCGACGCCGCGGTAGGCGCTCTCGTTGAAGCTTTTGTCGAACTTGCCGCCCATGTCGAAGATCACGGCCGGCGCGGCCAGCACCGAGGTGGCGCAGCAAACAAGGGCGGCGAGGGGCAGCAGGCGCAGGGGTGTCATGGTGGCGTGGAGCGGTGGATCCGAGGGGGCGCGATTGTAGGGATCGCCCCCGTGGCCAGCGCGCCCTGCCACGCTGCACCGGCGCAGCGCCCGCCTACGATGGCGGCACGCCATGAACGCCATGCCGCCCCCGCCCTCGCCGCCTGCTGCCGCAGGCTTGGGCCATCTGCTGGCCTGGCAGCCGCGCGGCGCCGTGCAGTGGCTGGCGCTCAACGTCGCGGCGGCGCTGGCCTACTGGCTGGCGGCGCGCCTGGGCGCCGCGCTGGCGGTGGGCAACCCGAGCGCCAGCGTGCTGTGGCCGCCCAATGGTCTGGCGCTGGCCCTGCTGATGGCCTGGGGCTGGCGCGTGCTGCCGGGCTTGCTGGCGGGCAGCCTGGTCTCGGTCTTGCTGACCGCCATCGAGCAGCAGCTCGGCCTGATGCAGGGCTATCTGGTGCCGACCCTGGTGCGCCTGGGCAGCGCCGCGCAATGGCTGCTGGCCTGCCATCTGCTGGGCGACTGGCGGGCGGCACTCCGGCGGCCCGGTTCGCGCCCGGCCCTGCACTTCGTGCTGACGGTTCTGGGCTGCTGCCTGATCGCCCCCAGCGCCGGTCTGACCACCCTGCTGGCGGTCGGCCGCGTCACGGCCCAGGAACTGCCGGCCGCCTGGCTGGTCTGGTGGGTCGGCGACGCCGCCGGCATGCTGGTGCTCGCCCCGCTGCTGCTGACGGCCCTGCACCCCGAGATGCGCCGCCACATGGTGGCCAACCAGACCTTGCTGACGCTCAGCCTGGGCCTGGGGCTCACGCTGGCGGCAACCGCGCTGCTCGGCCACCAGGAGCGCATGAGCACGCAGGCGCGCGCACGCGCCGAGCTGCGTGCCTTCTCCCAGGACCTGAGCAACCAGATGGCGCTCGCGGTCGCCGACCTCGAGATTCTGGCCGCGCAGCATTACCGCCTCCGCCTGCAACTGGCCGAGTTCGAGCGGACCGCCACCCGGCTGCGCAGTGCGCACGACTGGGTGAGCGGCTTCGCCTACCTGCCGCGCGTACCGGGCCCTGAGCGAGAGGCCTTTGAACGAGACATCGACCAGGGGCTGCGCGTGCTCGCTGCCGACGGCAGCCTGCGCCGTGCGCCGGTGGCCGATCTGCACTGGCCGGTCGGGCGGCTCAGTCCGCTCGGAGGCCAGGAAACCCGGCTGGGCGTCGACGAAATCAGCGACCCGGTGCGTCGCAAGGCCATCGAGGCCGCGCTCACCAAGCGCCGCCCCGTGGCCACCGGCATCGTCGACAACCTGCTCTACGCCAGCAACGACGAGTGGGGCCTGCTGCTCTACACGCCGGTGTTCGAGTCGGCGCAGGGCGAGGCCGGCGAGGCCACCGGCCTGGTGTCGGCCAGCGTCGGCGTCGAGACCCTGCTGCGCGCCGCGCTGGCCGCCGGTCCCGGTCCGGAGTTCCCGCTGCTGCTGACCGCGGCCCAAAGCCCGACGCGCGGCGTGCTGGTGCAAGGGCGCAGCCTGCAGGGTCTGGACCCGCGTCAGTTGCAGGACTGGCTGAAGGCGCAGGCCGAGCGCGATCTGGTGCGCCTGCCGCTGCGCCTGGGCGACACCCAATGGCAGCTCAGCGCGCGGCTCAGCGCTGGCGGCCCGCTGCCACGCCCCGGTCTGATGCAGGCCACCACCTTCGGGGTCGGACTGGGTTGCACCGGCCTGCTGGGCGCGCTGCTGGCCATCCGCGCCCGGCGCGACGAGGTGCTGCGGCGCTGGAGCGAGGACCTGAGCGCCGAGGTGGCCCGCGCCACCGCGGCGCTGACCCAGGCCAACCAGCAGCTGCAACGCGAGGGGCAGGAACGCGAGCGCGTGGCCGCCGACCTGCGCCGCAACGCCCAGCAACTCATCGAGCGTGAGGCCCTGCTCAGCGCACTGCTCGGGCACATGCCCGACCCGGTCTGGTTGTGCGACGCGCAGGGCCGATTTCGGGTCGCCAACCGCGCCGCCGGGCAGTTCCTCGGTTGGCGCAGCGACGCCCTGATCGGCTACGCGGTGACCGAGGTGATGTCGGCCGGCGACGCGCAGTCCCTGCTCGAGGCCAACCGCAAGGCGCTGAGCGAACCCGGCGCCGTGGTGCAGGAGATCCGCGCCCGCAACGCCCGGGGTCGCGAACTGCAGATGATGCGGGTCTGCGTGGCGGTGCATGACGCCGGCAAGCGCCTGCTAGGCGTGCTCGGCCTGAGCTGGGACGTCAGCGAGGACCGGCGCCGCGAGCGCGCGCTGCAGCGTTTTCGCTGGCTGGCCGACAGCGCCGCGCAGGCCTTCGCGCTGGCGCGCCTGGACGGCCGTGTCGAGTACCTCAACGCGACGGCGCTGAAGTGGCTGGCCGAGCCCGACTGGCAGGAGGGCCAGGTGCGCCATGCGCGGCGCTACTTCAACGCCCTGACCTGGCGGCAGCTGCTCGACGAGGTGATGCCGCAGGCGCGGCGCGAGGGCCACTGGAGCGGCCTGCTGCCGATCCAGGACCGCCATGGCCAGCCGCGCCGGGACCTGCTGGGCAACCTCTTCCTGCTGCGCGACGAGGCCGGCGAGGCGCGCTACGTGGCGCTGCTGCTGACCGACATCGGCGAGCGCCTGGCGCTGGAGGCCGAGCTGGCGCAATCGCGCGATCGCGCCGAGGACGCCAACCGCGCCAAGTCGGTGTTCCTGTCCAACATCAGCCACGAGATCCGCACGCCGCTCAACGCCGTGCTGGGCTATGCCCAGCTGCTCGAGGAGCACGAGGGGCTGGACGCCGGCGCCCGTGTGCAGGTGCACGCCATCCACCAGGCCGGCAAGCGCCTGCTGGGCCTCATCAACGACGTGCTGGACCTGTCCAAGATCGAGGCCGGCGCCTTGCAGCTGCGCCCGGAGCCGCTCGAGCTGCACAGCGAGCTGGCCGAGCTGCATGCGCTGATGAAGGCGCGCGCCGCCCAGCAGGGCCTGCGCTTCGAGCTGCAGCGCCACTTCGATGCGCCCTGCCCGGCCCTGCTCGACCGCGGCAAATTCGGTCAGGTGCTGCTGAACCTGCTGGGCAACGCCATCAAGTTCACGCCGGCCGGCGGCACGGTGCGCCTGATCGCCCGCGTCGAGCCAACGCCATCGGCTTCGCGCCGGCTGGATCTGCGCGTCGAGGACGACGGTCCGGGCATCGCCGCCGACGAACGGGCCCAGCTCTTCCAGCCCTTCCGCCAGGGCCGCAGCGGCGAACGCAAGGGCGGCACCGGCCTGGGCCTGGCGTTGTCGCGCAAGCTCGTCGAGGCGATGGGCGGCGAACTCGGCATGGACAGCGCGCCGGGCCAGGGCACCCAGGCCCACCTGCACCTGCCGCTGCCGATGCCCGAGGCGGGCTGGAGCGGCTTCAGCCGCGCCCCCCGCGAGGCCGCGCTGCAGTGGCGCCTGGCCGCAGGCCGGCGCTGCCGCGTGCTGGTGGCCGAGGACGACGACGACAGCCGCCAGCTGCTGGTCGAACTGCTGCAAAGGCTGGGCTGCGAGGTGGCGGCCGGGGCCGACGGCCAACTGGCACTCGAGCTGGCGCGGCAGCACGACTACGACATCGTGCTCAGCGACATGCGCATGCCGGTGCTGGACGGCATCGGCCTGCGCGCCGCGCTGGCCGCCGAGCCGCGCAGCCGCGACTGGCCGGTGGTCGCCGTCACCGCCTCCAGCCTGACCATGAACCGCGAGGACTTCCTGCGCCTCGGGTTCGCCGAGCACATCGGCAAGCCCTACACCTTCGACGAGGTGCTGGGCGTGCTGCGCCGGCTGGCCGGCGCGATCTTCGAGCGCCGCCAGCCCGCGCCCGCTGATGCGCACCCGCCGGCCGATCTGGCACCCGCCACGCAAGCCGACGCGTCGGCCGCATGGCCGCACGAAGCCGACACGACCGACACGACCGACACAACCGATACGACCGACACGGCAGCCCGCAGGCCGCCCGCTGCGGCGCTGCGCCAGGGCCTCGAGCTGGCGCGCGAGGGCCGGGCCGGCGAGTTGCGGGGTTGGCTTCGTGAGCAAAAGGACCTGCCGCCCGCCATGCAGCACGCCATCGAGCAGGCGCTCGCTCGCTACGATCTCCAGGCAGCCGAGCAGTTGCTGCAGACCCTCATCGAAGAGTGAACCATGTCCGAAGCCAGCCTGCTGATCGTTGACGACACCCCGGAGAACATCGACCTGATCGTGGGGCTGCTGGCGCGCCAGGACCTTGATGTGATGGCCGCCAACAGCGGCGAGCGGGCGCTCGAACTGCTCGGCCGGCGCGTCCCCGACCTCATCCTGCTCGACGTGATGATGCCCGGCATCGACGGCTTCGAGACCTGCCGGCGCCTGCGCGCGATGCCCGGCCTGGCCGACGTGCCGGTGGTGTTCGTGACCGCCAAGACCGACGACATCGGCAGCGGCTTTGCCGCCGGTGGCTCCGACTACATCACCAAGCCGGTGCGCGCCGACGAGTTGCGCGCGCGCGTTCAGCACCATCTGCAGCGCATGCGCCTGCTGCGTGACCTGCAGCAGCTCAACCAGCAGCTGGAAGTCCGGGTGCGCGAGCGCACCCAGGAGCTGGTGCAGGCCAACCGCCTGCTGCGCGAGGAGATCAACGAGCGCCGCTTCATGCAGGACCGCCTGAGCTACCTGGCCACGCACGATTTCGTGACCCGGCTCTACAACCGCGACGCGCTCGAGAACCATGTGCAGCAGGCGCTGCTGCGCCACACCGCCGGAGAGCCCGCCGGCAGCCTGCTGGTGCTCGACCTGTCGCGCTTCCGCGTCGTCAACGACACCTGCGGCTACATCGCCGGCGACGAGCTGCTGCGCCAGGTCGGCGACCTGCTGACCGCGTTGTGCCCCGGCCAGGACCTGATCGCACGCCTTGGGGGTGACCGCTTCGCCGTCTATGCCGCACTCGACAGCGAACCGGCACTGCACCGTGCGCAGCAGATCAAGGACGCCTTTGACGGCTTCGAGTTCCGCTGGGACGGACGCAGCTACCCGATCGGAGCGCGCATCGCCGTGCTGTCGCTGGGCGACGGCTTCGGCAGCTTCGACCAGCTGATGGCCAAGGCCGACGAGGCCTGCTACCTGCTGCGCCGCCAGGGCGGCGAAGCAGTGGTGCTGCACCGCAGCCAGCCCGGCACGCCCGACCCGCGCGAGGCCGTGAACTGGGCGCACCGGCTGCTCGAAGCCCTGGAGCAGCAGCATTTCCGGGTCTA
>JAYRUQ010000001.1:0-168628 GCA_041919015.1 Inhella sp. | reverse complement strand
CCACCACTAAATTCCCTTGTAAATCAAGGACTTACGGCGCTCAACTGAGCGCCGTTTGCTTTTGGATTTCAGGCTTGGGGACGCTATGGGGAATGGAACGCCCCAGGCTGGGCAAGCAGTGGCCAGCTGGCACGGGTGGCGCCAATACGCCGATCCGCGAGTGGCTCCATTACGGCGATCACGCCGTGGCGCCATTACGCCGATCAGCAGGTGGCGCCTACATGCCGATCACCGAGTGGCTCCAATATGCCGGTCGGTGACATCGGCGGGCAGCGTGCCGGCATCGACAGCCAGACGCAGGGCGGCGATCAACACCGGGGCCGAGGCGATTTGCACAGCCAGGGCCTGGAGCCGCTGATCGGCTGCGGCTTGGTCGGCGTCCTTGCCGATCTTGCTGAACACCCGGGCGATGAGGACCTGCCGACTACTGCGGCGGTTCAGGCCCTCGCCGGTCGGGCTGAGGATGTAGGTCGTCCCTTTGCCCTTGTGCCACTGCGTCTACAGCTACCAGACCTATGTGGAACTACTGTCTCGATGACGGGCCATCGCACCGCAGATTGCGGCAAGACTTTTAACGGTCTATATTTAGTCCTCTTCGATCACGGCACCATGGCCATGCGCTACTCAACCCAAGTCAAGCCCATCAGCTACCTGAAGGCCAATGCCGCCGAGGTGCTGACCCACCTTACTGAGAACCGGCAACCCTTGGTCATCACGCAGAACGGCGCAGCCAAGGCCGTACTGCAGGACGTGGCCACCTTCGAGGAAACGCAAGAGACCTTGGCCCTGTTGAAGATCCTCGCACTCGGCCAGCAGGACGTCGATGAAGGCCGGATCCAACCTGTCGCCGCTGTCGTGGCACGCCTGCGCGCCAAGCGAGCCGCGGCCTGATGGCCGGCAAGCCGACGCGTTACGAGGTCCTGCTGACCGCAGGTGCCGAACAAGACCTGGAGTCGATCCACGACTACATCGCCGAGTTCGACAGTGTGGCCAACGCGGACCACGTGCTCGATCGCTTGATGGACGTCGTGGAGGGGCTGGCCCAGTTCCCAGAGCGCGGCAGCTACCCCAAAGAACTCATCGCGCTGGGTATCAAGGCGTACCGGCAGACGGCGTTCAAGCCTTACCGAGTGATCTATCGCGTCCTCGGCAGCCGGGTCGTGATCTACCTGATCGTTGACGGCCGCCGTGACATGCAGTCCGTGCTGGCGCGCAGGCTTCTGGGCGCTTGATCCGCAGCAACCCGCTCTGCTACTCGCAAGCTCAACAGGCCGTATTGGCAGAAGGCAACCGCCCGCCACCCCTGAAAATTTGTACGAAACAAGGGCCTGGCTTGTCACCCGGCCCTTTTTCTTTGCCTGCCTTGGGCGTGGATGAACGCGATCCGCGCTTGCATATTGCCCAATTGCTGGGGCTCCGGGCGCTGCCCTGCACACAAACCGGGACGGTGAACCCAGGGACGACCGGGACTGAACCCTGAACGGCACGGGATCTCGTTACACCTTGAAACCCCGACTTGAACTTTCCAGATAGACAGCGAAGTACCGAAAGCCTTACACCACGGGCCTTTCCGGTCCGAACACACGGTGCGAACCCTCGAGCCAAGCCTTGTGGCGGGCTACCGTCCCTTTCCGCGCCGCTGCGCTGGTTGGATCGGCAGCCGGGGGGACTCTCAACCGGCCCGACTTTCAAGCGTCCATCCATTTCGGAGCCACACCATTGCCGCATCGGTTTGTTTTGTGTGCGAAACATCGGGCGCCAGCAGGCTGCCGCGCTAGCGCCCTTTCCACCTGGCCTCGCTTGACCGGCGCCCTGCTCACCCTGTCACTGCTGAGCGCCTGCGCAAGCCATTCGCCAGCCCCAGCGCCAGCGCCTGTGCAACTCGAAGGCAGCCGCTGGGAGTTGGCCGTGTTCACATCGATGGACGAATCACAGCCCCCCCTGCAACCCAGCGAAGCCGGCCGCTACTGGCTGGAGTTCACCGCCGACGGGCGCCTGATGCTGGGGCTGGACTGCAACAAGGGCCGCAGCAGCTGGCAGTCGCAGCCGTCCCCCGATTCCATACCCGCACGCCGCGCCGGCAGCCTCAGCCTGGGCCCCATCGCATCCACGCGCATGGACTGCCCGCCGGGCTCCCTCGAGCCCAAACTGAGCTCCTTGCTGCCCATCGTGCGCAGCTATGTCATCGAGCGCGGCCAACTGCACCTGGCCTTGATGGCCGATGGCGGCATCCTCAGCTGGAACCCTGCCGCTGTCCCGGCCGTGGCGCATTGAGCCGGTTGTCCGTGCTTGAAGACCCGGCTCGACGCCGCCGCCAAGTCGGCCAAGGACGAACCCACCCGCCCTCCCCTGCAGGACCTGGCGGTGCAGTTCGCACGCCTGGCCAAGATTGGAGCCCCCTGATGAGCGCGCACTCCTTCACCCTTCCTGTCCTGCTCGGCGCCCTGCTGTGCAGCGTCGTCGCGTCCGCCGCACCTGCCGAGCCTGCAGCGAAGTCCCAGGACATTCACTTCGCACCGGGCAGCAGTCACGCCGAAGTGGACGGAACGGTCAAAGGCCATGCCGGCAAGGATTTCCGCCTGAAGGCCTCCGCCGGGCAAACGCTGCAGGTGGACCTCAAGACCGCCAAGGGCGCGCTCCATTTCAACGTGATTGCGCCCGGCTCCAATGAAGCGATGTTCATGGGCGAAACGGCCGGTCGGCAGGCCAAGCTGGTCCTGCCCATGGAGGGCCAGTACACGATCCGCACCTACCTGATGCGCAGCGCCGCACGGCGCAACGAGGCCGCCCAATTCACCCTCGCGGTGTCGGCCACCGGCGCCCCGCTGCCCGCCTTGCCGGGTGCACAAGACGCCAAGGTCGCGGGCACCCCTTTCCATGCCACGGCAGCGCTGCGCTGCAAACCGCCCTACGTGGCCGAAGTCACGCAGTGCGAGGCCGGCGTGATCCGGCGTGGGCGCGACGGCACGGCCACCGTGGTGGTGCGGGGGCCGAATCAATTGCTGCGCCAGATCCTCTTCATGAAGGGTCAGGCGGTGTCCAGCAATGTCGCGCTGAAGATCGCGTCCCGACGCGACGCCGACACCGTGGTGGTGGACCTCGACGGACAGGAGCGCTACGAAATCCCCGATGCCTTCCTGAACGGTGGATGATTTGCGATGACCGCCGCGCCTCTGCCCCTTTTCATGCAAGCCTGTGGAGACCCTGCAATGAGCGTTCGCACCTGTTCCCGTGTCGTCAGCGCCTGCGTGGCCGCTGCCTTGATGCTGCCGATGGCGCCGGCCCGCGCCGCCGGCGCCGACGAGCTGCGTGACATCGTCGGCGCCAAGGGGCGCGATGGCGAACCCGCGCTCGAGCGGCGCGGCTACACCTTCGTGGATGTCGGCAAGTCCGGCAACGCCGCCTACAGCTACTGGTGGCACAACGGCCAGAAGTCCTGCGTGCGGGTCACCACCCGCGATGGCAAGTACGTGGACATCATCAACGCCGACGCCAGCGATTGCGGCCAGACGCGCCGGGATACCTCCAAGGAAAGCGGCATGAGCGACGGCGCCAAGGTGTCCATCGGCGCCGCCGCGCTGCTCGGGGTCGCTGCGCTGATCCACAAGTCGCACCACCGCGACGACAGGAGCTACAACGAGCAGCAGACGGCCGACTTCGAGCGCGGCTACCGCGACGGGCTGTACAACAACTCGTACCACAACTACGGCAACAGCCGTGACTACAGCGACGGCTACAACAAGGGTGCCGACGAGCGACGTGAGCAGTCCAGCTACCGCTACGAGTACGGCCACCACAGCTACGGCCCCAACTGGATGTCCTGCGCTGACGAGGGCGCTTACTGCAACTTCAGGGGATCGGGTGTGGTGCGTTTCGGCACCGACGGCCAGTTCGTCACGCGGCGCGGCTTCAACGGCATGGCTTGCAACCTCAAGACCTTCGGCGAGGACCCGGCCCCGGGGCGCCACAAACAATGCTTCGTGCGTGAGGACGGGCGTTGAGTGCCTGAGCCGGACGATCCCGCCCGCCCCTCGCAGGCTCAGCGCAACACCCCTGTCGCGCCACCTTGCCTGAACACGCCGCATCCACGGCGGGATCCCTCTTGCTGAACCCGGGCCGGCGCTGCAGGGCCCCGGCACCGCTGGCGGCGTTGCGGTTGGCGGCGTTGCGGTTGGCTGCGCTGCTGTTGGCTGCACTGCTGTTGCCTACACTGCTGTCGGCCTGCAGCAGCACACCGACGCCGCCTGGGCCACCCGGCCCGGTGTCGAAGGCGCTTGCCCCCGCACCCGAGGGCCCCATTGCCGCGGCGGAGCAGGCGCTTGCGGGCCGGCTGCGCGATGGCGAATCGGGCTTCCTGCTGCTGCATCGCAACGCCGACGCCTTGCGTTGGCGGCAGATCCTCATCGACGGCGCGCAGCGCAGCCTGGACCTTCAGTACTACGTTTGGTTCGGCGATCAGGTCGGGCAGGCGCTGATGCAACGCGTGCTGGCAGCCGCCAACCGCGGCGTGCGCGTTCGGCTGCTGTTCGATGACCTGAGCACCCTGCTGCACGACATGACCCACGTCGAGTTGCGCGATGCCCTGTTGCTGCAACTGGATCGACACCCCCGCATCGAGATTCGCGTCTTCAACAGCTGGCGACAACGCGAACTGCTGGGGCGCGCGGTGGAGGCCGGCACCGATTTCGAGCGTCTGAACCGCCGCATGCACAACAAGCAGATGGTGGCCGACAACCGCATGGCCCTGATTGGCGGCCGCAACATCGGCGACGAGTACTTCGGACTCAATCCGACCTTCAATTTCTACGACCTCGATGTGCTGGGTGTCGGCCCGGTGGCACGCCAGGCCAGCGCCGTGTTCGACCGCTACTGGAACAGCCCCTGGGTGCGTCCTTTGGCACGCTTGGCACACCTGGCTCGCATGGCGCCGCAGGCCGGCGCCGAGCCGAGCGGCAAGGCGGCGGCCGGCGTCGTCGGCCCGCCCCAGCCGCCGATGCCAGGCATCGGCGCGGACCAGCTCGCGCCCCTGCAGGGCCACGCATCGGCCGGCCGCAGCGTGGTGATCGCCGATCCACCGGCGCGCGGGGCCGAGGTGCACAACCAGACGCCGATCGCCTTCCACTCCCTGTTGCGCTCGGCCCAGCGCGAGGTGCTGCTCACCAATGCCTACGTGATTCCGGACGCCCGCCTCATCGACGAGTTGCGCCAGCTCGGTGCGCGCGGCGTGCGCGTGCGGATGCTGACGAACTCGTTGTCATCGCACGATGTGGCCGCGGTCAACAGCCACTACGAGCGCTGGCGCCTTCCGCTGCTGGAGGCGGGCGTCGAGCTGCATGAACTGCGGTCCGACATGGCGCTGCGCGAGTCCCTCGTGGAAACGGCCCCGGTGCGGGGGCAGTTCGTCGGACTGCACACCAAGGCCATGGTGGTGGACCGGCGGTGGTCCTTCGTGGGTTCGATGAACATGGACCCGCGTTCGGAGCAGCTCAATACCGAGATGGGTGTCGTGATCGACAGCGAGCCCCTGGCGCGCTTGCTGGCGGCTCAAATGGACGAGGACATGGGAGCTGCCAACAGCTGGCGTGTGGAGCGGGACGCCGGTGCCCGACTGCGCTGGGTCAGCGGCGCCGAAACCCTGTCCAGGCAACCGGCCCGCTCGCTGTGGCAGCGTGTCGAAAACCTGTTTTTCAAGCTGTTCCCTCCCCGCTTGTACTGATGCACCCCCCCGCCACATCCCCAAAGAAGGCCGGCCGGCGCGGCTGGCCGGCAGCCCTCGCGTGCGCCGCCGGTCTGCTCGCGGGCTGCGCCGGATTCGTCCCCCAGCCGGGTCCGGGCGCCGAACCGGCAGCCCGCTACACCCCGCTGACCTTGCCCTTTGTTGCGCTTGGCGACACCCAGGAGCACGAGGCCACCGGCTACCCGATGCTCGACAACGACAGCACGGTCGACGCCTTCGTGGAGGTGGCGCAGCGCCCTCCGGAACAGCCGCTGTTCGGGCGGCGGCTGATGGAAAAGGTGCTCGCAAGCCATGTCGACGAGCCCTTCGTCCACCTGGGCGACGTGATGGACATGTCCTGCCGGTCCGAAGCCCAGCGCATGGCCAAGATCTTTGCGCAGGCCGGCCGACCGGGCGCCATCCTGCCCGGCAACCACGACGGCCTGATGTTCGGCATCTACGGCTACCAGCTCATCGATGCCGTGCTCGACCCTGACGCCCGACGCTGGAACCGCGCCTGCCGGCGTGGCGCGGGCCCCGACAAGCCGACCGGCAGCCCGACCGGCAAATCGGACCGCGAAGCCTTCAGCAAGCGCGACTTCATCAGCTTCTACCTGAGCCAGTACGCCCAATGGCAGAGCGTCGTGCCGGGTCTGAAGCCCCTGCCCGCGAGCGGGGACCCGCGCATGAGCTGGCGCAACCCCGACCGGAACGGATTCATGTCGGCCATCGAGGCCCGCGTGCTGGATGGCTACGCCTATGCCGACTCCTACCTGGCCCAGCGGCTGAAACTGCCCCGCGCCCCCGGCGCCACGCGCGATGTCTACCTGGTCGGGCTCGACACCAACCAGGCCGGGCCCCTGGTCAGCACCTGGGACACGCTGATGGGGCGCAGCCCCGGCAGCATGGGCCATGTGCATCCCGACCAACTCCGTGCCATCCGCCCCTGGATCGACGAAGCCATCGGCAAGGGCGATGTGGTGATCCTTGCCGGACACCACAACTGGCGTTCGCTGGGCCTGCCATCCCGCATCCTCTTGCGGGAGCTGATGTCCGACCTGCGCCAGCCCCTGGTTTACCTGTCGGCTCACACCCACCGCGGCTTCTGGGCCCTGCACCGGGAACTGTCGCGGCGCCCGCTGCTGGAGTTGAACGTCAGTTCCCTGTCCGATTGGCCGCTGGCCTATCGCCGCATCAGTTTTGCCATCGACGAGTCGTCGCGGCGGCTGATGGTGCGCGGCGAGCTGCATCCGCGCGCCGATCGGCCGATCGGCAACGATGCCGATCTGCTGGCCGCCTGGCAGGCCAAGGCCTGCGAGCCGCTCGGCCCGGTGTGGCAGGACCTGGTGCGCGTCGACCGCGAACTGGTCGCCCAGCAGCGCGCGCAGCGCGGCACTTTGGTGGACTGGGCGCTGTCCGCCATGGCTTCGGTCTGCGAACGCTGCGAGCAGCCGCTGTACGAGCATGCGCAGGCCTACCAGGACGATCTGCTCGAAGCCATTCTTCAGCTCAGCCGGGATCTGGGCCCTGCGGCGCACCAGCTGCACACGCTGACCTTGCCGGATGGGTGCGACGGCGCGGATTTTTCAGACTGTGCCCAGCGGCTGCGGCGTGAAACGCCCCAGGACTTCCAAAGCCATGTGCTGCTGTTTCGACGCAAGGCCGAGCTGGTCGAACGGCTGGCCTCGCACCTCGACGATTTGCGCACACCGGCGGCCGTCGACTACATGAGCTGCCGTGCCGTGCTGGCGGCCCGTGTCGACTTCGAACTGACCGACGAGGACCGCAACAACCACCGCAGCGAAGCCAAGCGCCGCGCCGAGCAGTTCTTCCGCATCGAGGCCAGCGTCGGCCTCGAATGACCGATCACCCACCCGCGTGACGCCACGCATCCACCGGAGCAGACCGATGAACAAGTTCTCGCACTTCATGGCCGCCGCCACGCTGGCTTGGGTCTCGAGCCACGCCGCGACGGCGGAGCCCTCGACCTGGGAGCAGGTCAAGAGCTACACCCACGAGAAGAAGACCGAGGTGGTGGCTGAGGGCAAGAAGATGATTGCCGCCACCGACAAGAAGATCGATGCGCTGAAGGCGGACGCCGCGAAGTCCAGCGGCGAGGTGAAGAAGGCGCATGAGCAGAACATGAAGGAACTGCAGGCCAAGCGCCACGCGGCCCAGCTGGAGCTCGACAAGATGGAGAAGTCCGCCTCGCACACCTGGTCGGCTACCAAGGAAGGCTTCCACCAGGCCTACAAGGACCTGCATCAGGCCTACGACAAGGCACAGGCCGGCCCGGCCAAGCGCTGAAGAAGCCGGCGCCGGGCGCGGCGCTCCTGCCAAGCCCCAAGCGGGTCGGCGGGGCGACTTCCAAGCGAGAGCGAAGGACAGGTCCGGTCGATGCTTCTGCGGGCCGGATCGTCTGTCGACCCGGCGCGCAGAAATCCAATCCCTCAGCGACGGAATTCGCAGCTCTTCGGTCGTCCCGGATAGGGGTCGCCACCGAAGCTGTCGTTGTTGCAACTCACCCGACCGCTGGCGTCGCGGTAGTGGTAGCGGGACGAAGTGCCGTACCGGACCTGGGCCCGGCCACCGATGTCGCAATGCCCTCCCTCGCGGGCACAGTGCGTCCAGCGGTCGCCCGTGCCGCCCGAGCCCCCGCTGCCGCCCCAACCCGACTTCTGGACCTCGCAGTGCTTGATGACGCCTTGCGCAGGGTCACCGAACACATCGACGCTGCAGTTGACCTGGCCATTGACCGTGCGCGTCGCGAAGCGTTGCCCGTCACCGAAACGCACCTGGGCGCGCCCGTTCACGCGGCAGCTCTCGTTCTCACCGGCGCAGTAGCGCCAGTTGCTGTTGCCCCCGCCCCAGGACCCACCCGAACCGCCCCAACCACCGTTGCCGTTGATCGCCGCCTCGCGCCGCACCTCGCAGTGCTTGGTCACGCCCTGCACAGGGTCGCCGAAGGCCGACACCTCGCAGCGCACACTGCCGTAGGCACGCCGGGTCGTGAATCGGTCGCCGTAGCCGAAGCGCACCTCGGCCGAACCACGAAAGTTGCAGCTCTGACCTTCGGGGGCGCAGAACACCCACTCGTCGCTGCTGGAACCCCCACCGTCACCGGTGATCTCACAGCGCTTGGGTGCGTTGGGTGCGGGGTCGCCGAAGGTCTCGTTGCTGCACATGACGTCGCCGCGCACCGAGCGCGTGTACCAGTCGCCCGGCACGCCGTAGCGCACCACGGCCCGGTTGGCCACACGGCAAACCTGCCCCTCGCTGGCGCATGCGCGCCAACCGAACTCCGCGGCCTGTGCGGCCGGCGCGGCCATCAGCAGGGCGAGTGGGACCGGCAGGCCCACGATGGCCTTGAACAGAAATCCAAACAACTGACCCAGCCGAACGCGCATCGCAACCCCAGGTTGGTGAAAGGTGGCGGCATGCTAAAGGGCCGCTGACCATCGGGCCGACCCGGACTTCAGATTCGGGGGGTGTGAGCGCGCGGGTGCTCGGTCGGCCCTCAGGACTCCCGGGGTGGAAAGCCCGGCACGCCGGGCGCAGGCACCGAACGGATGTGCAGATCCTGCTGCGGGAAGGGGATCTCGATACCGGCCTTCTGCAGGGCATCCCACAAGGCCACGGCCATGGCGTTGCGGGCCACGATGGCATCGTCCACGTGGGCCCAAACCCGCACGCTGAAATCCAGCGAGCTGGCGCCGAAACCGCTGAACAGCACGCTGGGTGCCGGCTCGGCCGCCACCCCTTCGACGCCGGCCGTGGCGGCCGACAGCAGGGCCAGCACCTCACGCGGATCGCTGCCGTAGGCCACGCCGATCGGGATGTCGATGCGCCGCTTGTTGCTGTTGAGCGTCCAGTTCACCATCTTCTCGGTCAACAGCATGCCGTTGGGAACGATGACATCGGCCCCCTCGAAGGTGGTTAGCGTGGTGGCGCGCATGCCGATGTCGCGCACCCGCCCCAGGGTTCCGGAGACCTCGGCGATGTCGCCGGGCTGCAGGGGGCGTTCGACCATCAGGATCAGACCGGAGACGAAGTTCTTCACGACGTCCTGCAGGCCCAGGCCGATGCCCACGCTCAAGGCGCCCAGCACGATGGCGAGCTGTGAAATCTGGAAGCCCGCCGCGGCCAGCGCCACCATCAGCCCCAGGATCAACAAGGTGTAGTAGCTGAGGGACGAGATGCTGTTGGCCACGCCACGCGGCAGGGCCATATTGGGCAGCAGGTCCTCGGCCAGCACGCCGCGGACGGTCTTGGACAACCAGAACGACAGGAACACCGACACCAGGAACAGCGCCACGCCGCCCAGCGTCAGGCTGATGCTGCCGAAGCCGAAGCCGACCGCCGCCAGCGCCGTGGCCGCCTCACCGAGCGGTCGCAGCAGGCGCAGGCTGCTCAGGGTGCCGAACACCCAGGCGCTCAGCAAGGCCAGATTGAAGAGCCGCGATGCAACGCTCAACAACCCGTCGGCCCGCTGCGCGCGTGACCGCACGCGGTCCAGCCAAGGACGCAGCAGCAGGTTGGCGAACGCGCGCAACACGGCGGCCAGGGCAAACAGGAAGAGCCCCAGGTAGGCACTGCTCAGGGTGGCGTCGGTCAGCATGGCCGCCAGGGACACATTGCCGACCCCGTTGGCCACCACGGCCAGCACCATCAAGCACAGAGCGAGCAGGGCCAGCGCGCGAATCGCCAGCAACGCCCTCGTGCGCTGCTGGGTCAGCTCCACCCGGTTGCGATGGATCAGCCAGGCCAGCGCCACCAGCATCAGCAGTCCGTTGACGAGCAGCGCCAAGCGAAACAGGGTTGGCGACGGCGACAGGGCCTGCGCCAGCAGGTTGAAGAGGAAGAACACGGCCGTCAGGTAGACCCAGCGCGCGATGTGATCGACCCGCTGCAGCGGTTGCAGCCGCATGACCGGCAACCAGGCGAGCACCAGCAGGAAACGCTCGCGCAGCACCGGCCCGTCGAGTTGCAGCAGGACCAGGCAGGACAGCGTCACCAGCAACCAGGCTGAAAAAGGCCGCGTCAGGGTCTTGCGGTAGCGCTCGAGGCGGTCGTCGTCGGCCAAGGCCTGACGGGCCTGCCGTGACAGCCACAGGCACAGCGGCAGCAACAGGACCGAGAGCAGCAGCACGCCCATGATGCGAGGCCGCGACACGCGGTCGTACTCGCGTGCGAACTCGGCCTCGGCATGCAGACTCGCCTGCAAGGCCTTTTGCGCCGTGCCGCTCTCGGCGTGGGCCGATCCCAAGGCCGTGAAGAGCGGCTCGGAATCGATGCGCAGCAGCCCGCGATCGATGACCGCAATGCCCGCGCGCACATCGGCCAAGTGCCGCTCCACCTGCGCTTGCAGGGCGTCGGCCTCGTGCGTCAGCTTCAGTGCACTGCCCATGGCCTCGGAGACGCCCCGCTCGGCGGCAGCGATCTGGCCCAACAGGGTGCCGATGCCATCGCGCAGCGCGGGAACGAGCAAGGGCCCGGAATCTTCCCGGGTCCGCGTCCAGCGTTCGCGCAGCGAGGCCAGCCGGGCGGCATCCTCGGCCAAGGGCTTGACCTGGCGTTGCACGTCCTTCAGCCATGCGTTGAGTTCACGTTCGAGGAAGCTCAGATGGCGCTCAAGCGCCTCCAGCCCCGACAGCGGCAGGCGGCGCAAGGCAGCCGTGGTGGCCTCCTGCGCCAGATCCTCGGCGTTCTTGCGCAACCCCCCCAGTTCGGCCCCCGGTCGACCGCTCAGTTCGAAGCCCTGGCTGCGCTCGTGGATGGCCTGCACGCTGCGCAAGTCGGCCGCCAGCCGCGCGGGAATCTCTGCGATGGCCACGACCTGCGGGCTCGCTGGTGCCGCCGCGGCGGCTTCGGCTCGATCGGCAAGCAGGGCCGGGACCTGGCACGGGGCGCCGCTCGACAACAGCAAGCCGAGCAGCATTCCAAAGCTCAGGCGGGAAAGCTGGCGAGGCCAGCGCGCAATGCAGTACATGGCGGACGGGGTGGGCAGGCGGTGAAGGGGGATTCGGAGCGGGCGGCGGTCGACGTCATGCGGCGGGGCCTGGCGGCGGCGCCATCGACGCCAACGACGCCAACGACGCCAACGACGCCGCAAGCAGCGCGTGCGGACGCGCAGCATGCCCGAAGTCGCCGAGACAACCGGTCACCGACCGGCGTCACCGACCGGCGTCACCGACCGGCGTCATCGGCTGGCCCGTTCAAGCGCCGGCGTTTGCCGCGTGCCGGCCCGTGCGGCCGGGCGCACGCACCGGGGTTCACGACACTCGGCTAGCATCGCGCCGCCCTGTCCAGGGTGAGCACCGCAAAGGAGCTGAAACATGCTGAATCCAATGGCCTTGGACGCCTCGCAAGCGGCCTGCACAGGCGCCGCTGCGGCGGCCCCAGCGAGCGCCAAGCCCTGCTCGCAATCCCGTCTGGCACGCGGCACCTTGCCAACGCGCCGCCTGCAGGCCGGCGTGCTTGCGCTGGCCCTGGCCACAGCGGCTTGCAGCAACATGGACGATCGCCAACGTCACACCGCCAGTGGCGCCGCCATGGGTGCGGTGGCCGGCGCCGTGATCAGCAAGGCCACCGGCGGCAAGGCCGGAACCGGGGCGGCCGTGGGCGGCCTGCTGGGCGCCATCGGCGGCAATGTGTGGTCTGAGCGCATGGAGCGCAAGCGCCTGGCCATGGAGCGCGCCACCGAGGGCAGCGGCGTGGCCGTGACGCGAACCGAGGACAACCAGCTCAAGGTCGAGGTGCCCAGCGACATTTCCTTTGCCGTCGGCAGCGCAGCGCTTGAACCACGACTGCGACCGGTGCTCGAGGCCTTTGCGCAGGAACTGGATCAGGACCGCAGCTCGCATGTCCGCATCGTCGGCCACACCGACGCCAGCGGCAGCGACGCCATCAACGACCCGCTGTCCCAGCAACGCGCCGACAGCGTGCGCCACTTTCTGATCGACCGTGGCGTGCGGCCTGAGCGCATCGACGCCGTGGGTCGCGGCTCCCGCGAACCCGTCGCCAGCAACGCAACCCCCGAAGCCCGCGCACGCAACCGCCGGGTCGAGATCTTCCTGCGCGAGCCCGAACCCGCTCGCGCTGCGTCCTGACCTTCCAACCCGAAGAATCCCAGCATGTTGAAAAAACTCAGCGCCGAAGCGATCGGCACCTTCTGGCTCGTTTTGGGGGGCTGCGGCAGCGCCGTGCTGGCCGCAGCATTTCCGCAGGTCGGCATCGGCCTGCTCGGGGTGTCGCTGGCTTTCGGCCTCACCGTGCTGACGATGGCCTTCGCCATCGGCCACATCTCGGGCTGCCACCTCAACCCTGCCGTGTCGGTCGGCCTCTGGGCCGGGGGGCGTTTCCCCGCCAATGAGCTGCTGCCCTACATCGCCGCGCAGGTGCTCGGTGCGCTGGCGGCCGGCGCGGTGCTCTACGTCATTGCCAGTGGCGCGCCGGGCTTCGATCTGGCCAAGGGCTTTGCCTCCAATGGCTACGGCGAGCACTCACCCGGCGGGTATTCGCTGGTCGCCGCGCTGGTTGCCGAGGTGGTGATGACGGCCTTCTTCCTGATCGTGATCCTCGGCGCCACCGACCGCCGCGCGCCGGCCGGTTTCGCCCCCATCGCAATCGGTCTGGCGTTGACCCTGATCCACCTGATCAGCATTCCGGTCACCAACACCTCGGTGAACCCGGCACGCAGCACCGGCGTGGCCTTGTTCGTGGGCGGCTGGGCCGTGCAACAGCTGTGGCTGTTCTGGGTGGCGCCGGTGCTGGGTGCCTTGCTCGGTGCGTTCATGTACCGCTCCATCGCGGATGAGCGCAGCTGAACGTCACCGAGGGCTTCTGAACGCGCCTGGTGCCGGTCCGCTGGCCCAACACGCCCACCGCGGGGGCGGGGCGTGCCGGGCAAGGGGCATGCACCTTGGCCGGGTGCCGTGGCAGCGGTGATCCCTTAGCCATGAAGCCGCACCTGTCGCCGCGCACGGTGGAAGTCGCAGAGCTGCCGGCCCTGCTGGCCCTGCTGGCCCTGCTGGCCCTGCTGGCCCTGGCCCTGCTCGCCGGCAGCGCGACTTGGCCTGCCGAACCCGGTGTGCCCCGCAAGCTGCCCAGCGCCGCTGGTCTCCCGACGAGGCCCGACTGCTGGACTGGAGCCGGCTCGAGAACCGCTGAAGCGGCAAACGGTGGCGCTGGTCAGCCGCCCGCGCGGCCGCCTTCGCTCTGACGCCAGGCCTGCACCGCCGCGCCAACGTCCTCCAGGGCCGCCAGGTGCCGCACGCGGCCCGGCCAGCGCGACACCAGCCGTGGCAGCGCGGCGGCGCGTCCGCCGACCCAGATCGGCGTTTCCTGCGGTCCGTGCCGCGCCAGATAGTCGAGCGAATCGCCCAGCAGCGCGGCGCTGGCGAAGCTGGAGAAGCTCAGCGCCAGCACGTCGCTGCGTCGGGCCCGCAGGGCCTGCACGATGTCCGGCAGCGGCGTTTGCAGGCCGAGCGACATGCAGGCACAACCGTGCAGGGCCAGCAGCGCATGTGCCATCAAAAGACCCAGCGAATGCTCCTCGCCGGGAACCGTGGTGAGCAGCACCAGCGGGCGCTCGACGCCCGCGTTGGGCAGTTGCGCCAGCGCCCCGCGCAACTGCTGCTGCACCACCTCGGTGAACAGATGCTCCTCGAAGACTTGCAGTCGGCCCAGGCTCCACAACTCACCGACGCGTTGCACCAGCGGCGCCAGACGTTCGGTGACATAGGTGCTCAATCCAAGACGCAGCAACTCGGCCTGCAAGCCTTCCAGCAAGAGCGCCGGCTGGTGGACGAACAGCGGCGCCAGCAAGGCATCGATGCGCTCGCGCCGCCGCTCGGGGGATTCGCCTGGGTCGGCCGCGCGAGCCGCGCTCCCGCCGTCCTTGCCCAGCGCCTCCAGGCATTTTTGGAGCGCGTCGGGCGGCAGCGACACCACCTGACCCGGCCGGGCCCCTTGGTCGAGCAGGCGCTTGATCCAGCGCAGCCGCTGCACCTGTTCGAGCGGGTACAGGCGCTCGGCCTGGGCGTCGCGCTGGGGCTGCGGAAAGCCGTAACGCCGCTCCCACACGCGCAGCAGATCCTTGGACAGGCCGGTCTCGCGTTCAACCGCGGCAATGCCGAGCGCCGGCTCGACAGTTTCTGGTGTTGTCTTGGACAAAATTGCATCCAATCTGGAAAAGTGCTGTAATTCTGACCAATCGTTCAGCTTTTGACCAGGACAACATGACAACAAACCCGCTGCCGTCGATGCCCGACAACGCGCTGTGGCGGGTTGCCGAGCCTGCGGAACTGCCGGCGGCCCCGGCCGGCCCCGCGCTGCCTGCGGCCTTCATCGGCCGGCCCGACCTGCAGCGCGAGGACGCCGAGGACCTGCTGGGCTGGCTGCGCGCAGGCTGCGCCGCACCCGACCCGACCGGCCCGCGTCCGCGCGTCGCCGTGGTGGGCGGCGGCATCAGCGGCCTGGGTGCCGCGTGGGCGCTGCGCCAGGGTGCCCAGGCCACCTTGTTCGAGGCCGACTCGCGCCTGGGTGGGCACGCCAACACCGTGGACCTGACGCTCGAAGGCGTCACCCACGGCGTCGACACCGGCTTCCTGGTCTGCAACGAGCGCACCTATCCGCTGCTGCTGACCCTTTTCGACCGACTCGGCGTGGCGCTGGCGCCGAGCCGCATGGGCTTCTCGGTGCAGCAGATGGACAGTGGCCTGGAGTGGGCCGGCAACAACCTCAACAGCGTGTTCGCGCAGCGCGGCAACCTGCTGCGTCCGAGCTTTCTGGGTCTGCTCGCGGACCTGCTGCGCTTCAACCGCCTGACCACCGCGCTGGCGCGCCGCGATGCCGACGCCGCGCTCGACCTGCCGCTGCAGGATTTCCTCGACGAACAAGGCTTCGGCGACGCCTTTCGCGACGGCTACCTGCTGCCCATGATCGCCTGCATCTGGTCCTGCCCGGCCGAGCAGATGCTGCGCTTTCCGGTCGGCACCTTGATCCGCTTCTGCCACAACCACGGTCTGCTGCAGGTCAACGACCGGCCGCAATGGCTGACGGTGCGTGGCGGCTCGCGCGAGTACGTGCAGCGCATGCAGGCCGCGCTGCCGCGCGTGCGCACCCAGCAGGCGGTGCGCGGCATCCAGCGCCGACCCGATGGCGGCGTGCGCCTGCGCACCGACCTCGGCCACGAGGACTTCGACGCGGTGGTGCTGGCCTGCCACAGCGACCAGGCGCTGGCGCTGCTGGAGGCCCCGAGCAGCGCGGAGCAGCGCCTGCTGGGCGCCATCCGCTACCAGCGCAACCGCGCCCTGCTGCACCTCGACGAGCGCCTGCTGCCGACGCGCCGACGCGCCTGGGCGGCCTGGAACTTCGAGGCCGGCAGCAGCGACGACGCGCGCCGGCCGGTCTGCCTGCATTACTGGCTCAACGAGTTGCAGCCGCTGCCCTGGCAGCAACCGGTCATCGTCAGCCTGAACCCCTTGCGCGAACCGCAGCGCGTGCAGGCCGAGTTCGACTACGCGCATCCGGTGTTCGACCTCGCGGCGCTGCGCGCGCAGCGCGGCTTGGGCGAGATCCAGGGGCGCGGCGGCGTCTGGTTCGCCGGCGCCTGGACCCGCTACGGATTCCACGAAGACGGGCTGATGTCGGGCCTCTCGGCCGCCCATGCCCTGCTGCGCCAGCAGATGCGCAGCGCCGCGACGTGAACAGGGTCCTGCTCGGTCGCGGACCGGTGCTGCACCGGCGCCTGGCGCCCTGCGCGCACGGCTTCCGCTACCCGGCCTTCTTCTACCTGCTGCCGATGCGTGCGCTGAGGAGCCGCCCGGAGCCGCTGCTGGCGCGCAACCGGCGCGCCTGGGTCAGCTTCCGTGACGCCGACCACGGCGAGGGGGGCGACGACGCGCTGGCCTGGGCCGAGGCGCTGCTGCAGCGCGAGGGCGTGCAGGCCGACGGCGAGATCTGGCTGCAGTGCTTCCCGCGCGTCGCCGGGCACGCCTTCAAGCCGGTCAGCTTCTGGTTTTGCGAGCGTGCCGACCACAGCTTGGCCGCGGTGCTGGCCGAGGTCCACAACACCTTCGGTGAGCGCCATGTCTACCTGCTGCAGGGTACGGGCCTGGCCTCGGGCGCCGAGGTCGCGGCGCGCAAGGTCTTCCACGTCTCGCCCTTCGCCCAGGTCGAGGGGCGTTACCGCTTTCGTTTTCACTTCGCGCCGCGCGGTGCGACACCGCGCTGCCTGGCGCGCATCGAACTCGACGACGCCGCCGGCCAGACCCTGCTGACCACCAGCCTGTCGGGCCAGTTGCAGCCCCTGAGCGCGCCGGCCCTGCGCCAGGCTGCGCTGGCCCAGCCGCTGCATGCACTGGCGGTGGTGGCGCGTATCCATTGGCAGGCGCTGCGGCTGTGGGCCAAGCGCGTGCCCTGGTTCTCCAAGCCCGATCTGCCCCCCCACTCCATCAGCCGCAGCCTGCCGCCATGAGCGATCCACGCCAAGCCCAAACCGCCCAGACCTCAGCCGCCCTGTCGGGTGGCGCTTCGTCCCTGCCGCGATCGGCGCGCCGGGTGCTGTCCCTGCTGGCCCGCCTGCAGCACGGACGGCTGGACCTGCAACTGCCCGATGGCAGCAGCGCGCAGTTCGGCGCCCCCGAGGCCCAGCCACGCGCAACGCTGCGCATCAAGGACTGGGCGCTGGCCGAGGCGGTGATGCAGCGCGGCGACATCGGCCTGGGCGAGAGCTACATCCAGGGCCACTGGAGCAGCCAGGACCTGGCCGGTCTGCTGCGCCTGTTCCTGGTCAACCGCCGCGCGCTCGAGGACGCTGTCTACGGCCATTGGTGGGGCGCGCTGCTGGCCCGCCTCAAGCACCTGCTCAACCGCAACACCCGCCAGGGCAGTCGCCGCAACATCGTCGCCCACTACGACCTCGGCAACGCCTTCTACAAGCTGTGGCTGGACCCGAGCATGAACTACAGCAGCGCTTGCTTCGAGCCGGGCGCCGGCGCGCAAAGCCTGCAGCGTGCGCAAGAGGCCAAGATGCGCCGTGCGCTCAGCGAGCTGCAGCTGCAGCCGGGCCAGCGCCTGCTGGAGGTCGGCTGCGGCTGGGGCGCGATCGCCGAGATGGCGACACGCGACTTCGGGGTCCACGCGACCGGCCTGACCCTGAGCGACGAGCAGCTGGCCTACGCCCGCCAGCGGGTGCAGGACGCCGGCCTGGCCGAGCGCTGCGACCTGCGCCTGCAGGACTATCGCGACCTGCCCGAACGCGGCTTCGACGGCGTGGTGAGCATCGAGATGTTCGAGGCCGTCGGCCGCGAATACTGGGACGGCTACTTCCAGCAGCTGCACCGCGTGCTCAAACCCGGCGGCCGCGCCTGTGTGCAGAGCATCGTGCTGCAGGAGGCGCTGTGGGAACGCTACAGCCGCTCGAGCGACTTCATCCAGCAGTACATCTTCCCGGGCGGCATGCTGCCCTCGGTGGAGCGCTTCGAGGCCTGCGCCGAACGCGCCGGCCTGGTGGTGGAGCGGCGCTTCGCCTTCGGCCCCGACTACGCCGAGACCCTCAGGCGCTGGCGCGCCAGCTTCCTGCAGCACGAGCAGCAGGTGCGCGAACAGGGTTTCGACGAGCGCTTCGTGCGCCTGTGGGAGTTCTACCTGGCCTATTGCGAGGCCGCCTTTGCCGAGGGCAATACCGATGTCGTGCAGTTCACCCTGCGCCGGGCGGCGTAAGGCGCTGGCCTGGCTGTTGGCGGCGCCGACGGCGGCCCTGGCGCAGCCCGCGCCGGCCCGGCCTCCCGAGCTGCCGGCCGACTGGCTGGCGCGCGGTCGTGCCCGGCTGCGCTTCCTCGGCCTGGCGGTCTACGAAGCACAGCTCTGGTCCCCCGAGCCGCTGCGGGTGAGCAGCTGGCACGAACAAGCGCTGGCACTGACCCTGAACTACCAGCGCCGCCTCAAGGGGGAGCTGATCGCCGAGCGCTCGCTCAAGGAGATGCGGCGCCAGGGTCCGATCGACGAGGCCCAGGCCCAGGCCTGGCTGGCCGGCATGCGCGAAGCCTTCCCCGACGTCGACGACGGTCAGCGCATCAGCGGGCGCCATGAGCCGGCGCAGGGCGCGCGCTTCTGGTTCAACGGCAACCCGCGCGCGCCGAGCTTCGACGCCGCCTTCAGCCGCCGCTTCTTCGGCATCTGGCTGGCGCCGCAGACCTCCGAGCCCGAGATGCGTGCGCAGCTGCTCGAGCTGTCGCCATGACGGCGGTGCTGCGCCCCTGGCGCGTCGGCCTGCTCGGCCTGCCGCTGGCCTTCCTGGCGCTGCCGCTCTACGTGAGCCTGCCGCCGCTCTACGCGGCCGAGTACGGCGTGCCGCTGGCGCAACTCGGGCTGCTGCTGCTGGCGGTGCGCCTGGCCGATGCGTTCATCGATCCGCTGATCGGCCGCGCCAGCGAGCACTGGTTGCGGCCGGGGCGCGTCGGTCCGGTGTTCGTGCTGGCGGCTGTGCTGATGCTGGTGGCCTTCGTGGCGTTGTTCCAGCCCCCGCTGCGCGGCAGCGCCCTGCTGCCCTTTGCTGCCCTGATGCTGCTGCTGGCCTATCTGGCCTACAGCGTGCTCAGCGTCAGCCACCAGGCCTGGGTGGCGCGCCTGGGCGGGTCGGCGCTGGCGCAGACCCGCCTGGTGGCCTGGCGCGAGGGTCTGGCCCTGGCCGGCGTGCTGCTGGCCAGCGTGCTGATGGTGCAGGCCGGCTGGGTCTGGACCAGCGCCCTGCTGGGCCTGATGCTGGCCGCCGCCCTGGTCGCCCTGCTCGGCAGCCCGCTGCCCCAGGCCACGCCGGGCACTGCCCCTCTGCCCTGGCGCACCCCGTGGCGCATCGTCGGCTTTCGCCGCCTGATGGCGGTGCACGCCGTCAACGGCATCGCCTCGGCGATCCCCGCCACGCTCTTGCTGTTCTTCGTGCGCGACCGCCTGCAGGCCAGCGAATGGGAGACCGCCTTCCTGCTGGCCTATTTCGCGGCGGCGGCCGGCGCACTGCCGCTGTGGCTGCGCGCCGTGGCGCGCTGGGGTCAGGTGCGCGCCTGGCAGCTCGGCATGGGACTGGCCATCGGCGCCTTCGTCTGGGCGGCGCTGCTTGGAGCGGGTGACCGCCTGGCCTTCCTGCTCGTCTGCCTGGCCAGCGGTGCGGCAGCCGGTGCCGACCTGGCGATTGCACCGGCCCTGCTGCAGCGCGTGCTGGCGCAGAGTGCGCAGGCGGGTCGCATCGAAGGGGTCTGCTTCGGTTGGTGGAACGCCCTCAACAAGCTCAACCTGGCGCTCGCCGCGGGCCTCACCCTGCCCCTGCTGGCCGTGCTGGGCTATCAACCCGGCACAAGCGCCGACAGCGGGGCCCTGGCGCTGACCTACGCCGCGCTGCCCTGCCTGCTGAAACTCCTCGCGCTCGGCCTGCTGATGCGCTTTGCCAAGGAACTGCGATGAAGCGACGCGCCCTCCTGAGCCTGCTGCCTGCCACCACGCTGCTGGCCGGCTGTGCCTCCCCCGATGTGAGCGACTACGCGGCCGAGCAGCCGCGCCTGGACCTGCGCCAGTACTTCAACGGGCCCTTGACCGGCTACGGCGTGTTCACCGACCGCGGCGGCGCGGTGAAGGCGCGCTTCGTCGTCGACCTCGTCGGCCGCTGGCAGGGTGACGAGGGCGTGCTGGAGGAGGACTTCCGCTACTCGGACGGGCGCACCGAGCGCCGCGTGTGGCGTCTCAAACGCCTGGCCGACGGCCGCTACAGCGGCCGTGCCGACGACGTGCTGGGCGAGGCGGCGGGCGCCAGCGCCGGCAACGCGCTGCGCTGGGCCTACACCCTGAAGCTGCCGGTCGACGGCAAGGTCTACGAGGTGCAGTTCGACGACTGGATGTACCTGATCGACACCCAGGTGATGCTCAACAAGGCCGCCATGAGCAAGTTCGGCATCGGCCTGGGCGAGGTGACCCTGGCCTTCGTGAAAAAGCCCGCGCCATGAGCCTCAATCCGCGCATCCGCGACTGGCAGGGCAAGTCGGTCTGGCTGGTCGGCGCCAGCACCGGCATCGGCGCGGCGCTGGCCCGGGCCCTTCATGCACGCGGTGCCCGCGTGGCCGTCAGCGCGCGCAGCCGCGACAAGCTGCGCAGCCTGGCGCTCACCCACCCGGGCATGGTGGCGATCGCCGTCGACGTGCTCGACCCCGCTTCGCTGCAGCAGGCGCGGCGCGAGCTGCTGGCGCAGTTCGGCAGCCTCGACTTCGTGCTGTTCTGCGCCGGCCGCTACACGCCGATGCGCGCCGACGAGGGATTCGACCTCGCCGCCTGCACCGCCGAGTGGCAGACCAACTACCAGGGCGCGCTGCACCTGCTCGACGCCGTGCTGCCACAGCTGCTGGCGCAGGGCAGCGGCCACCTGAGCCTGGTGTCGAGCGTGGCCGGCTACCGCGGCCTGCCGCGGGCCATCGGCTACGGACCGCCCAAGGCGGCCCTGATCCATCTGGCCGAGACGCTCTACCTCGACCTGCAGGAGCGCGGCATCGGCGTCAGCGTGGTCAACCCGGGTTTCGTGGAGACGCCGATGACCGCCGTCAACGAGTTCCGCATGCCCGCGCTGATGAAACCCGAGCAGGCGGCGCTGGCCATGATCGAGGGCTACGCGAGCGGCGATTTCGAGATCCATTTTCCGAAGCGCTTCACGCGTGTCGTGAAGCTGCTGCGCCAGTTGCCGGCGCGCGCCTACTTCGCGCTCGTCAAGCGGGGGACCGGGGTTTGAACGCAGTCGAACGCTTTCGCCACTACTTCGAGCAGCTGCAACCGGCCGACCTGGCGCGCATCGGCGAGGTCTACGGCGCGCACGCCCACTTCCGCGACCCGTTCAACGAGGTGCGCGGCCTGGCTGCGGTGCGCAGGGTCTTCGAGCACATGTTCGAAACGCTGGAGGCGCCGCGCTTCGAGGTGCTGGACGCCTTCGGCAGCGGCGAGCAGGCCTTCCTGACCTGGAACTTCCGCTTCCGCCTGCGCGGGCGCGAAATGCTGATCCACGGCAGCAGCCACCTGAAGCTGGCACCCGACGGCAAGGTGATCTACCACCGCGACTACTGGGACGCCGCCGAGGAGCTCTGGGAGCGCGTGCCGCTGCTGGGCGCGCTGCTGCGCCGCCTGAAGCGGCGCTTGCGCGCCGGTTCTTGACCGGCTTCAAGGACAGACGCCGCCGCAGCCCTTAGCCTCCCGGGCATTCTTTCCACGCCCCTGGAGGCCCCATGAGTTCCGGCTTCACCAGTCAGGCCGCGCGCAACATCTTTTACGGCGGCACGCTGTTCTTCGTGCTGCTGTTCGCGGTTCTGGTCTTCCACACCGAGCAACGCATCCCCGAACGGTCCAAGGCGGCCGAGATCACGCCGGCCGTGGTGCGCGGCAAGCACATCTGGGAAACGCGCAACTGCATCGGCTGCCACACCCTGCTGGGCGAAGGCGCCTACTTCGCGCCGGAACTGGGCAATGTCTACACCCGCCGTGGGCCCGATTTCATCAAGGCCTGGATGAAGGCCCAGCCGACCGGCGCACCGGGCCGCCGGCAGATGCCGCAGTTCCATCTCAACGAGCAGCAGCTCGACGACATCACCGAGTTCCTCAAGTGGACCAACGGGGTGAACACCGAGAACTGGCCGCCCAACAAGGAGGGCTGAAACCATGAGCACGCTCAAATTTGAATCACAAAAGGTCGCGCGCCTCTATTTCATTGGCGCACTCGGCCTGTTCCTCGGGCAGATCCTGTTCGGTGTGCTGCTGGGCCTGCAATACCTGATGGGTGATGTGCTGTTCCCGCACATCCCCTTCAACATCGCCCGCATGGTGCACACCAATCTGCTCATCGTCTGGCTGCTGATGGGCTTCATGGGCAGCGCCTACTTCCTCATCCCCGAGGAGGCGCAGACCGAGTTGCACAGCCCGAAGCTGGCGGTGGCGCTGTTCTGGATCTTCCTGGTGGCCGGCGCGCTGACCATCCTGGGTTACCTGCTGGTGCCCTACGCCACGCTGGCGGCCGCCACCGGCAACGACCTGCTGGCAACGATGGGCCGCGAGTTCCTCGAACAGCCGCTGCCCACCAAGGTCGGCATCGTGGTGGTGGCCCTGGGCTTCCTCTACAACATCAGCCTGACGGTGCTGAAGGGTCGCAAGACGGCCATCAGCCTGGTGCTGCTGATGGGTCTGTGGGGCCTGGCGCTGATGTTCCTGTTCAGCTTCGTCAACCCCAGCAACCTGGTGCGCGACAAGATGTACTGGTGGTTCGTCGTCCACCTCTGGGTGGAAGGCACCTGGGAGCTGATCCTCGGCGCGCTGCTGGCCTATCTGCTGATCAAGACCACCGGTGTCGACCGCGAAGTGATCGACAAGTGGCTCTACCTGATCATCACCTTCGCGCTGGTCACCGGCATCCTGGGTACCGGCCACCACTTCTACTTCATCGGTCTGCCCGGTTACTGGCAGTGGATCGGCTCGGTGTTCAGCGCGCTCGAACCCATCCCCTTCTTCATGATGACCTTGTTCGCGTTCAACATGATCCAGCGCAGGAAGCGCGAGCACCCCAACCAGGCCGCCGTGCTGTGGACCGTGGGTTGCGCGGTGATGGGCTTCCTCGGCGCCGGCCTGTGGGGCTTCATCCACACGCTGAGCCCGGTCAACTACTACACGCACGGCAGCCAGATCACCGCCGCGCACGGCCACCTGGCCTTTTACGGCGCCTATGTGCTGGTGGTGGTGGCGATGATCAGCTACGCCATGCCGCTGCTGCGCGGTCGCGAGGCCGCGCCGCAACGCGCCCAGAACATGGAGATGTGGGCGTTCTGGATCATGACCATCGGCATGGGCGTGATGGTGCTGGCGCTGACCGGTGCGGGCATCCTGCAGATCTGGCTGCAGCGCATCCCGGCCGACGGCGCGGCGATGGGCTTCATGCAGACTCAGGACCAGTTGCGCTTCTTCTACTGGCTGCGCATCGCCGGTGGCCTGGGCTTCCTCAGCGGTCTGCTGATCTACCTGAGCAGCTTCTTCGTCGGCGACAAGAACGAGCGGCGCCTGCAGACCGCCGCGGCGTAAGGGCAGCGACAGGGCAGACCGTCATGCTGCGCTGCAGCAGATTTGCAAGATACTGTGACGGGTCTGCCCTCCCGTCTGCCGCCCATGCTCTACCAGCTCTATGAAACGCAGCGTGCGCTGCTGAGCCCCTTCGCCGAGTTCGCCTCGGCGGCGGGGCAGCTCTATTCGCACCCGCTGTCACCCTTTGCCCATGGCCCGCTGGCGCCCCGCGTGGCGGCCGGTCTGGACCTGATGCACCGGCTGGCCAAGGCCTACGAGAAGCCGGGCTTCAGCATCGACAACGTGGACGTCGATGGCGTGCCGGTGGCGGTGCAGGAGCGCGTGGCGATCGAGAAGCCCTTCTGCCGGCTGCTGCGCTTCAAGCGCTTCACCGACGACGCCGCCATGCTCGCCCGCATGAAGGACCAGCCCACCGTGCTGGTGGTGGCGCCGCTGTCGGGACACCACTCGACCCTGCTGCGCGACACCGTCAAGCAGCTGCTGCGCGAGCACAAGGTCTTCATCACCGACTGGACCGACGCGCGCATGGTGCCGCTCGAGGTCGGCCCCTTCCACCTCGACGATTACGTGGCCTATGTGCGCGAGTTCATCGAGCACATCGGCCCCAAGGTCCACGTCATCAGCGTCTGCCAGCCCACCGTGCCGGTGCTCGCCGCGGTGTCGCTGCAAGCCAGCGCCAAGCGCACGCTGCCGCGCTCGATGACCATGATGGGCGGTCCCATCGACGCCCGAAAGAGCCCCACCGCGGTCAACAACCTGGCGATGAACAAGAGCCACTCCTGGTTCGAGAACAACGTCATCTACCGCGTGCCGAGCAACTTCCCCGGCGCCGGGCGACCGGTGTACCCGGGCTTCCTGCAGCACACCGGCTTCGTGGCCATGAACCCCGACCGCCACCTGAGCAGCCACTACGACTACTTCCTCGACCTGGTGCGCGGCGACGACGATGGCGCCGAGGGCCATCGGCAGTTCTACGACGAGTACAACGCCGTGCTCGACCTGCCGGCCGAGTACTACCTGGACACCATCAAGACGGTGTTCCAGGACTTCTCGCTGGTCAACGGCACATGGAGCGTGCAAGGCGCGCCGGTGCGCCCGCAGGACATCACGCAGTGCGGGCTGCTGACCGTCGAGGGCGAGCTCGACGACATCTCGGGCGCCGGACAGACCGAGGCCGCGCACGATCTGTGCGCCGGCATCCCCAAGCAGCACCAGCAGCACCTCACCGTCAAGGGCGCCGGGCACTACGGCATCTTCAGCGGCCGGCGCTGGCGCGAACTGGCCTACCCGGTGGTGCGCGACTTCATCGCCGCCCACGACCATGCGCTGCCCGGGCAGCGCCACCGACACAAGCCGGCCGCCAAGGGGTGAGCGTCGCGGCCTTGGCGGAGCGCATCAACGCGCTGCTGCCGCAAACGCAGTGCACCCGCTGTGGCGAACCCGACTGCCGGCGCTACGCCCAGGCCATCGCCGAGGGTCGCGCACCCATCAACCGCTGCCCACCGGGGGGCGACGAGGGCGTGGCCGCACTGGCGGCATTGACCGGCCAGAGCCCGTTGCCGCTCGATCCAGCCTGCGGCGTGCCGGCCGAGCGCGGCGTGGCACGCATCGTCGAAGAATGGTGCATCGGTTGCACGCTGTGCATCCAGGCCTGCCCGGTCGATGCCATCGTCGGTGCGGCGCGCCAGATGCACAGCGTCATCGAGGACGCTTGCACCGGCTGCGAACTGTGCATCCCGGTCTGCCCGGTCGACTGCATCGACCTGCCCTCGGTGACACCGGGGCGGGTCGGATGGCAGGCCTGGGATGCTGCGCTGGCGGCGGCCGCACGCGGCCGCTACGAGCGGCGCCTGCAGCGCCTGGCGTGCGAGGCCCAGGCGGCTTCGACACGACCACCCGCCGCGGCCGAGCCGGGGCCTCAGGGCCTGGACACAGGGCAGGACAGCGAGGCCCGCACGCAAGACCCCGCGGCACGCAAGCGAGCGTTTGTTGAGGCAGCCATCGCCAAGGCGCGCGCCCGCGCCGGCAGCGGCGGGCAGCGGCCATGAACGAGCGGCAGATCGAGGCTTTCTTCGCCACCTTGCGGGCGGCCAATCCGGAGCCGGCCACGGAGTTGGTGTTCGCCAGCCCGTTCGAGTGCCTGGCCGCCGTGCTGCTGTCGGCGCAGGCCACCGATGTCGGCGTCAACAAGGCCACGCGCCGATTGTTCGCCGTGGCGCCGACGCCGGCGCGCCTGCTGGCGCTGGGCGAGGACGGCCTGATCGCGCACATCAGGACCATCGGCCTGTTCCGCAGCAAGGCCCGTCACCTGCTGCAGACCTGCCGCATCCTCATCGAACGCCACGGCGGCCGGGTGCCGCGCGAGCGTGCCGCGCTGGAGGCCCTGCCGGGCGTCGGCCGCAAGACCGCCAACGTGGTGCTCAACGTCGTTTGGGGCGAGGCCACGATGGCGGTCGACACGCACATCTTCCGCGTCGCCAACCGCAGCGGGCTGGCGATCGGCAACAACCCGCTGAGCGTCGAGAAAGGTCTGCTGGCACGGGTGCCGGCGGCCTACCGCCAGCATGCCCATCACTGGCTGATCCTGCACGGCCGCTACGTCTGCACGGCGCGCAAGCCGGCCTGCGCGGCCTGCGCCGTGCAGGCGCAGTGCGACCGTCGGTTGTAGGTTTTCCCGGGCCTACACTGCGCGACCCATGTCGACCCTGAACGATCTGCTGCCCCGCATCGAGCGCCTGCTGCTGCGCCACGAGGAACTGCAGCGCACCAACGCGCTGCTGGTCGAGCAACTCGCCACCCTCACCCAGGAACGCGACAGCCTGCGCTCGCGCCTGTCGGCGGCGCGTCAGCGCATCGACACGCTCATCCAGCGCCTGCCCGGCGAGCCCGGAGGCACGCCATGAGCAACCAGGTCGAGGTCACCATCATGGGGCAGAGCTATCTGCTGGCCTGCCCGGCCGGCGGTGAGCGCGCGCTGCACCGGGCCGTCGAGCAGGTCGACGAGGAAATGTGCGCCATCCGCGATGCCGGCCGCATCCGCGCGCGCGAGCGCATCGCCGTGCTGGCCGCGCTCAACCTGGCCTACCAGCTGGCGCAGGTGCCGGCCGCCAGCGCCTCAACGCCCGGCGAACCGTCCGTGCTCGACATCGACAGCCTGATTCAACGCATCGACCGCCAGCTGGGCGCCGATGGCCAGTTGCTCTGACAGAATCCGCCTCGTCCGTCGCTTTCGCGTGGGTTTTTAGTTCCTTGGACCAATGCTCTATGAGCTCGGGCCTGGAATATGTGGAGCGGGCGTGATCGTCTCGCGTCAGATGAACCCGAAGCCCTGCTGACCTCGCCCACCTGAACCCCCGGTTCAGGAATGCGGCTCACGGTGAGCGGCGGACACCCTCTCCCCTTCTTGGCATGCAGACCTGGTTGATGAAGTCGGAGCCCGCCGAGGCCTCCATCGACGACTTGCAGGCGGCCGGGCAACTGCCCTGGACCGGTGTGCGCAACCACCAGGCGCGCAACTTCATGCGCGACGCCATGCAGTGCGGCGATCGCGTGCTGTTCTACCACTCGTCCTGCGCCGAACCCGGCATCGCCGGGCTGGCCGAGGTGTGCTCGGCGGCCTACCCGGATCCGACCCAGTTCGATCCGGCCAGCCCCTACTTCGATGCCAAGAGCCGGCCCGAAGCACCGCGCTGGTGGCTGGTGGACGTGCGCTTCGTCGCCAAGACGGCACTGCTGGGCCTGGCACGGCTGCGCGCCGAAGCGCAGCTCGCCAGCATGCAAGTGCTGCAGCGCGGCAACCGCCTGTCGATCACCCCGATCAGCGGCGCCGAATGGACGACCCTGGCCAGCCTGCTGGGCGTCGCCCAGGGCACGCGGGCATGAGCGGCCTGCTGGCGGCGCAGTTGCTGGCCCTGGGCGTGGCCAGCGGCTTCCTGGCCGGCCTGCTGGGCATCGGCGGCGGCATGCTCATGGTGCCTTTCCTGACCGCCATGCTGGTCGCCCAAGGGGTGGCCAACGCCCTGGCGGTGAAGATGGCCATCGCCACCTCGATGGCCTGCATCGTCGCCACGGCCATCAGTTCCACCCGTGCCCACCATGCGCGCGGCGCGGTGCGCTGGGACGTGGTGCGCGGCATGGCACCCGGCGTGCTTGTGGGCGGCCTGCTGTCCGGCTCGGCGCTGTTCGGCCTGCTCAAGGGGCAGACGCTGGCCGGCGTCTTTGCGCTGTTCGTCGGCTTCTCGGCCTGGCAGATGTGGCGCGGCCGGCAGCCGCACGCCGGGCGTGCGCTGCCGGGCGGGCTGGGCTTGGCCGGGGCCGGCGCCGCGGTGGGCTTGATGTCGGGCCTGGTTGGGGCCGGCGGAGGGTTTCTGGCGGTGCCCTTCATGGTCTGGTGCAACGTCGCCGTGCATGGCGCGGTGGCCACCAGTGCCGCCATCGGAGTGCCGGTGGCGCTGGCCAATACCCTGGGCTACCTGCTGGCCGGCTGGTCGCTGCCGAGCGCCTTGCCCGGCAGCCTGGGCTACCTCTACCTGCCCGCCTTGGCCATCCTGATGCCCGTCACGGTGCTGCTGGCGCCGCTGGGCGCCAGGGCCGCCCATGCCTTGCCGGTGGCCAAGCTCAAGCGCCTGTTTGCCCTGCTGCTGCTCGGGCTCGCCGGCTACATGGCGAGCCAGGCTTGGGGCTGATCAGCCGCCCAGCGGGATCGACGCCAGGCTGACCTGGTTGCCGCCGCGCCGCTGCGAGTGCCGCAGCGCCGACTGCGCCGCTTCCAGCAGCGCGTCGTGGCTGCCCGAGGAGTGCGGAAAGCTGGCCACACCCAGCGACACCGACATGCCCAGGTCGCTGCCCTCGTAGGGCACGATCTGCTGCGAGCACTGGCGGCGCAGCTGCTCCATGCGCGAGTGCGCGGTGGCCAGACCAACGCCCGACAGCAGCACGGCAAAGACGTTGTCGGCCACGCGGCTGGCCGCGTCCATCGCCCGCGTGTTGGCACGCAGCAGACGGCCCAGCGCCTCGACCAGGCGTTGGCGCTGCGCGTCGCTGACGCTTTCCAACTGATCCAGCGCCACCAGCACCAGCGAGAACTCGCGGTGCTCGCGCGTCGACAGGTCGATCTCGCGCTGCAACTGCTCATTGAAGGGACCGAGGTGCTGCAGCCCGGTCAGCTCATCGCGCCCGCTGCCGCGTTGGGCGTCGCGCCGCAAGGCCTCGACCTCCTGCTGCAACTGTTCGATCTGCGCCAGCGCGCGCTGCAGGTGCACCTCGCGCTGCTTCTCCTGGGTGCGTTCGAGCCAGGCGCAGAGCAGATGCCGTTCATCCAGCGGCACCCGCGCCACGCTGAACTCACGCCGCCGGCCCCCGACGTCCAGCCGATGCTCGCTGAGCACGGCGCCGCGCTGCTGCATGGCCTGCAATTCGACGCGGCGCATGGCCTGCACCTCGTCGGGTCGCATCAGCTCGCCATCGTGCGAACCGACCAGGGTGGACTCGCTGCGCTCGAACAGACGATCCAGCGCCGGCGAGGCCTGCACGTAGGCACCCGACCCCAGCTCCTTGACGGCGACGCCGGCCCCGAACACCTCCAGGGCCTCGAGCATGCGCCGTGGCGCATCGGGCCCCTGCAACCACACGGGTTCTGGGTGGACGGTTTCGCTCATCGCTGCAAGAAGTGCCGGTTCACTGTAGACCCTCGGGCGACAACCCAAGGGCGGCCGCTCCCCCCTCGAACATGGGCCATCGGCGCGCTATACGTAGACGTCGAGCATCACACCCGACAGGCGCAGCTGCGTTTGCAGCACGCGCAGGTTCGCCACGAACTGGTAGGCCGCGCTGCGCTGCTCGATCAGGCTGCGCGCCAGGTCCGGATCCTCGCGGTTGAGCTGGAACTCGGTCTGCACACCCTGGTTGAGCGGGCGGCCCTGCAGTTCGTTGTTCTGCTGCAGCCGGCTGCCGGCCACCGCCAGGTTGTTGGCCGAGGCACGCAGACGCTCCTGGGCGGTGGCCAGACCGGCCAGCGCGGTGGAGAGTTCAACGGCCATGACGCGTTCCTCCTGTCATGGACGAAGTATCGGCGCGTCGCACGAGGCCGGCCATGCCTTCGATCAAGCTTGCATGCCTTCGGTCACGGCCGAGACGAAAACCCGCACGCAATCCCCCCCGGCGGCCTTGGCCTCGCCGCAGGCCAGCGTGGCGGCCGCCAGCACCGCGTCTGGGGATTCCAGGGCCGGCTGCAGCAGGACCACGCCCACGCTGGCCTTGACGCGTGCCCGGTGCAGCCCCCAGCGCAGCCGGTAGCCATGGATTGCAGAGCGGATCTTCTCGGCGACGATCTCGCCGTAGTGCTGATCGCAGTCGGGCAGCAGGATGGCGAAGCGGTCGTGCTCGACGCGCGCCACGGTGTCCGAGGCCCTGACCTTGGTCTGCAGCAGCTGGCCGACTCCGTAGAGGAAATGGTTGGCCGTCTCGGCGCCCATGCCGCTGACGATGTCGCCGAAACGGTCCAGATCCAGCCACAGCACGATGACGGGCTCGTTGCGGCGGCTGCCGACATGCTCGGACAGCCTTCTCTCGAATTCGCGCCGGTTGGCCAGTTCGGTCACCGGGTCGTGCTTGGCCGACCAGGTGGGTGCCAACCGTGCGGCACGCGCGGCGCTGACGTCGCTCAGCACCCACATCGCCTCGCCCTGCGCCTGCTGCCAGTCGATCGGCGTGGCCTGCAGCCGCCCCCAGAACCGCGACCCGTCGCGCCGCACCAGCTCGACCTCCTCGTCGACCGGTTGACCGGCCTGGAAACCGCTGCGCAGGCGTTCCTGACAGGCCGCATACGCGGCGTCGGAGACGAAGGCCTGGCGCGTCGCGGCACCGCTCAGCTCGCTGTCCTCCAGGTGCCCGAGCAGCTGGTTGAAAGGCTCGCTGACGCGGGTGAAGGCGCCGTCGGCGACAAAGGCCACCGCCAGCGGCGAGCGCAGCAACAGGGCCTGCAGGCGGGCGGTGTCGAGTTCGGTCGTCATCGGGGGCTCCGGAAAGCGGGACGGGTACATCATCGGCGAACTGCCGCGGCGCTCAACCCGCCGCAAACCCCGAGAGCGGCAGCGGCGGCGCGATGTGCTCGGCCCAGTCCATCAGGGCGCCCAGCAGGTCGCCGGCGCGCTCGTCCTCGCCCAGCTGTTCGTGCAGGGCGTCGAGCCGCTCCAGATAGGCCGCCAGGGTGACCCGCCCGCTGACGTGCAGGCGCTCGGCGCGCTCCTGCTCCCAGCGCGCGCGTTCGGCCTGGCTGAGCGCCTCGGGGTGGTTGCGCGCCCGGTACAGCCAGAGCAGCTCATCGAGACGCGGGTCGGCGAACGCCACGCGCCCGGCCTGCACGCGCTCGGCCAAACGGGCCGGCTCCAGCTGGCGCAGCTGCGTGAGCAGGCGGCGGTCGGCCTCGGGCACGAAGCCACCGTAGAGATCGGCGTCGGCGCTCAAGCGCTGCGGCTCGGGCGGCAGGAAGACCTCGGCCCACAGGCCGTCGAGCCGGCCGCCCTGGGTGTGCAGCTGCTCGGCGTGGCGCAGCGCCAGCGCCAGGTCCAACCCCAGCGCCGCGGCGCGCTCGGGTTTCAGGGTCTGCAGATTGGCGCAAACGAAGGGCGATTTGTTGGCGTGCAGGGTCTTGATGGGCAGGCGCGTGACCCCGGCGGGCAGGGCGTCGTTGGCGACGAACAGGCGCGCGCGGATCGCCTCGGGGCGCAGGTCGAAGAGCTCGGCGGGGGCGGCGCTCAGGTCCCAGAGGATCAGCTCGTTCTTGTTGCGCGGGTGCATGCCCAACGGCCAGACCAGGGCCAGGCAGCCACGCTCCACGCCATAGCGACCCGAGACGTGCAGCAGCGGCCGCGGCACGGCGCCGATCTCGGCCCACACGGCCTCCTTGCGGCGCAATTTGAGTGCGAAGTCGAACAGGCGCGGCTGGCGCAGCCGGATCAGGCGCGCCAGCGCGATGGTGGCGCGCACGTCCGACAGCGCGTCGTGCGCCGCCTCGTGCAGCAGACCGTTGGCGCGGCTGAGCCGTTCGAGCTTGAAGCTGCTGCGTCCGTCCTCGCCCAGCGGCCACTCGATGCCCTCGGGTCTGAGCGCATGGCAGGCCCGCACCAGGTCCAGCAGGTCCCAACGGCCACAGCCGTTCTGCCACTCGCGCGCGTAGGGGTCGTAGAGGTTGCGCCACAGCAGATGGCGGGTGAACTCGTCGTCGAAGCGCAGCGTGTTGTAGCCCACGCCCACCGTGCCGGGCGCGGCCAGCTCCTGTTCGATGGCGGCGGCGAAGGCCGGCTCGGCCAGACCCTGCTGCGCGCAGGTCTGCGGCAGGATGCCCGTCAGCAGCACCGCCTCGGGCTCGGGCAGCAGTTCGAGGTCGGGCCGGCAGTACCACATGCAGGGCGCGCCGATCTCGTTGAGCTCGGCGTCGGTGCGGATGGCGGCGAACTGCGCGGGGCGATCGAAACGGGCCGAACGGCCGAAGGTCTCGTAGTCGTGCCAGAGGAAGCTGAAGGGGGCTTGCACCGCCTCAGCATAATCGCCGCCCCACCATGGACGGCGCTCCCACCCCGGCAACCCCGAAGCCCGCGCGGCGCAGTCGCCGCGGTCTGGTGCTGCTCGCGCTGGCGGCGCTGATCCTGCTGCCGCTGGCGGTGCTGGGCATCGCCGTGGCGGTCACCTGGCAGCAGCTGCCCGAACTCGACCGCCTGAGCGACTACCGCCCCCGGGAGCCGCTGCGCATCTACACGCAGGACGAGGTGCTGATCGGCGAGTTCGGCAGCGAGCGACGCCGCTTCGTGCCGCTCGACGAAATGCCCGAGACCCTGCGTCAGGCCTTGCTGGCGGTTGAGGACCGCGACTTCTGGACCCACCCCGGGCTGGATGTGAGCGGCATCGTGCGGGCCGCCTGGCGCAACCTGACGCGCTCCGGACCGCGCCAAGGCGCATCGACCATCACCCAGCAGCTGGCGCGCGACACCTTCCTCACCAAGCGTCAGTTGTGGAGTCGCAAATTCGTCGAGCTGCTGCTGGCGCTGAAGATCGAACGCGAGCTCGGCAAGCGGCAGATCCTCGAGATCTACATGAACCAGATCTTCCTCGGCAACCGCGCCTACGGCTTTGCTGCGGCCGCCGAGCGCTACTTCGGCAAGGAGCTGTCGGCCTTGAACCTGGCCGAGACCGCGCTGCTCGTCGGCCTGCCCAAAGACCCGGTGCGGGGCGACCCGGTGACCCATCTGCCGCGCGCCAAGAAGCGCCAAGCGGTGGTGCTGGGCATGCTGGTGGACGCCGGCGTGGTGAGCCAGGCGCAGGCCGACGCGGCCCGCGATGCTCCCTTGTCGATCCGCCGCCCCAAGCGCATGAGCTCGATGGCCGACCATGTCGCCGAGATGGTTCGCGCCGAGGTATTGCAGCGCTTCGGCGAGGAGGCCTATGTCCGGGGCCTTCAGGTACGCACCACCTTGCTGTCCGAGGAGCAGCGCGCCGCCCAGGCCGGCCTGCGCCGCGCGCTCTTCGACCTGGAGCGCCGCCAGTCTTTCCGCGGCGCCGAAGCCCAGCTCGATCTGCCCGCCGCCGACGACGCGCAATACGAGGTGGCGCTGGACCGCGCCTTCGACCGCCACCCCGATCTGGGTGAGTTGCGCGCGGCACTGGTGCTGCAGGCCGAGGCCCAGCGCGTCCAGGTGCAGCTGGGTGACGGCAGCGAGATTGAACTCGGGGCTTCGGCGCTGCGCACCCTGGCGCCGCTGCTGCGCCCCGGCGCCAAGAACGCGCTGCGGCGCGGCAGCCTGCTGCGCCTGCTGAACACCGCCGCCGAGGGCAAGCCCGCGCAATGGAGCCTGTCGCAGGCTCCGCAGGCCGAGGGCGCGGTGGTGACCCTGGACCCCGCCAGCGGCGCCGTGCGCGCCCTGGTGGGAGGCTTCGACTTCGCCCGCGGTCAGTTCAACCACGCCACCCAGGCCTACCGCCAACCCGGCTCCTCCTTCAAGCCCTTCATCTACTCGGCGCTCATCGAACAGGGCGGCTGGAGCGGCACCCTGGTCAGCGACCAGCCCTTCGAGGCGGGCGACTGGGCACCGAAGAACTATGACGCCACCTACGAGGACTTCCTGACCCTGCGCCAGGGCATTGCGCGATCGAAGAACATGGTGTCGATCCGCATCGTCGAACACCTCGGCGTGGGTCGGGTGCGGCAATGGGCCTCGCAGTTCGGGCTGGAGATCGAGCGCCAGCCCCACAACCTGACGCTGGCGCTGGGCACCGGCGCCGTCACTCCGCTGCAGATGGCCAGCGCCTATTCGGTGTTCGCCAGCGGCGGCCTGCTGCGGCCGGTGTGGCTGATCGAATCGATCGTCGACCAGGACGGCAAGACCCTGTACCAGGCGCCGCCGCCGACCGAACCCCAGCGCGCCATCAGCGAGCGCAATGCCTTCATGACCAACCAACTGCTGTCGGCGGTGATGCGCGAGGGCACCGGAGCGAGCGGCAGCGCCCTGCTCAAGCGCTGGGACCTGTTCGGCAAGACCGGCACCACCAACGAGGCCATGGACGCCTGGTTCGCCGGCTTCCACCCCAGCCGCGTCGGCGTGGTGTGGATCGGCTACCCGCAGCCGCGCTCGCTGGGAGCGCGTGAAACCGGCGGCGGGCTCGCCCTGCCCGTCTGGGCCGCGGCCATGCAGGTGGCGCTCAAGGGACAGCCGCCGGCCAGCCTCAGTGCGCCCGATGGCCTCGTCGAGCAGGACGGCCAGTGGTTCTACGAGGAACTGATGGGCGAGCTCGCCATCGAACGCATCGGCCTGCCGCCGCCCGAAGAAGCGGCCAGCGAGGCGGCGTCCGATCTGCTGGCGCTGCAGCCTAGCGCCTCATCAGCCTCATCAGCCTCACCGGCGTCGGCCGCCTCGGCGGCCTCAGGAAACTGAAGCGCCTCAGCGCCGGATCAGCGACGCCTCAACACCACCGACCCGATCGAATAGCCGGCGCCGAACGAGCAGATCACGCCCAGTTCGCCGGGCTGGAAGTCGGCGCTGTGCGCGTGGAAGGCGATGATGGAACCGGCCGAGGCGGTATTGGCCCACTCGTCGAGGATGATCGGTGCGACATCGGATCCGGCCTCGGCACCGATCAGCTTGCGGATCACGAACTGGTTCATGCCCAGATTGGCCTGATGCAGCCAGTAGCGCCGCACGTCGCCCGGCGCCAGGCCGAGATCGCGCAGATGCGATTCGATGTGCGCGGCGGCCATCGGCACCACTTCCTTGAAGACCTTGCGGCCCTCCTGGCGGAAGGTCTTGTCGCGCTCGGTCCAACTGCTGTCTTCGCAGCGGTTCATGAAGCCGAAGTTGTTGCGGATGTTGTTGCTGTACTGCGTGGCCAGACGCGTGCCCAGCACCTCCCAGGCGCCGCCCTCGACGTCTTGGGCGCGCTGCACCAGCACGGCGGTGCAGGTGTCGCCGAAGATGAAGTGGCAGTCACGGTCGCGCCATTCCAGGTGCGCCGAGGTGATCTCCGGGCTGACGACCAGCGCACAGCGTGCGCTGCCGGCCTTCACGGCGTTGACGGCCTGCTCGATGCCGAAGGTGGCCGACGAACAGGCCACGTTCATGTCGAAGCCGTAGCCCTTGGCGCCCAGCAGGGCCTGGATCTCGCACGCCATCGCCGGGTAGGGGCGCTGCATATTGGCCGCCGCGCAGTACACGGCGTCGATGTCGCCGGGGCTCACGCCGGCACGCTCGCAGGCCTGGCGCGCCGCGGCGGCGGCCATCTCGGCCATCACGCTGGGTTGCTCGTCGGCCCGCGCGGCGATGCGCGGGTACATGCGCGCCGGGTCCAGCACGCCATCCTTCTCCATCACATAGCGGTTCTTGATGCCGCTGGCCTTCTCGATGAACTCGGTGCTGGAGGGTTGCAGGGCCGCCACCTGGCCGGCGGCGATGGCTTCGGCGTGTTCGGCGTTGAAGCGCTCGACGTAGGCGTTGAAGGACTCGACCAGCTCCTCGTTGCTGATGCGGTGCGGCGGCTTGAACAGGCCGGTGGCGCTGACGACGGCATCGTGCATGGGACTCTCTCCTGGGTCTTCGCGAAAAACAGGGCCGGCAGTGTAGGTATCCTCAGCCTCCCACGCCGACGCGGAGGACCTGATGCGAACCCTGACCCCCCTCTTCACCCTCACCACCCTGAGCGCCGCGCTGCTGCTGAGCGCCTGCGCCAGCTGGGAGCCCGCAGCCGAAGCCCAGCACGACCCCGAACACAAGCAGCTGCTCACCGGTTCACGCATCGCCTACAAGGGGCGCGGCGGGCCCGACGCGGTGAAGACCGCCAGCCGCGACGGCATGAAGGAGCAGATGCGCTCCGTGGTGGAAAGCCGCCCGCTCTCCAACTGAGACAATCGAGGCCACCGCCGGGGCAGGCTGCATCAGCACCCTGCCCCGCTTTCATTTCTGCTGCCCTGCCATGACCGAACTCGCCAAGTCCTTCGAGCCCGCCGCCCTGGAAGCCCATTGGGGACCGACCTGGGAACGCGAAGGCCTGTACGCACCGACGCTCGACGCCGCCAAACCCTCGTTCTGCGTCCAGCTGCCGCCACCCAATGTGACCGGCACCCTGCACATGGGGCATGCCTTCAACCAGACGGTGATGGACGCGTTGACGCGCCGCCAGCGCATGCTGGGCCACAACACCCTGTGGGTGCCGGGCACCGACCACGCCGGCATCGCCACGCAGATCGTGGTGGAGCGCCAGTTGCAGGAGCAGGGCCTGTCGCGCCACGACCTCGGCCGCCCGGCCTTCATCGCCAAGGTCTGGGAGTGGAAGGAGCTCAGTGGCAGCACCATCACCCAGCAGATGAGGCGCATGGGCGCCAGCGTGAGCTGGGCGCACGAGTACTTCACCATGGACGACAAGCTGTCCGAGGTGGTGACCGAGACCTTCGTGCGCCTGCACGAGGAGGGCCTGATTTACCGCGGCAAGCGCCTGGTGAGCTGGGACCCGGTGCTGAAGTCGGCCGTCTCCGACCTGGAGGTCGAGAGCGAGGAGGAGGACGGCCATCTCTGGCACATCGCCTACCCGGTGGAGGGCTCGGACGAGCGCCTGGTGGTGGCCACCACGCGGCCCGAGACCCTGCTGGGCGACAGCGCGGTGATGGTGCACCCCGAGGACGGGCGCTACACGCACCTGGTCGGCAAGCAGGTGCGACTGCCCCTGTGCGAGCGCCTGATCCCGGTGATCGCCGACGACTACGTCGACAAGGCCTTCGGCACCGGGGTGGTGAAGGTGACGCCGGCGCACGACCTCAACGACTACCAGGTGGGGCTGCGCCATGGCCTGCCGATGCTGACCATCTTCACGCTCGACGCCAAGGTCAACGACGAGGCGCCGGCGGCCTACCGCGGCCTGGACCGCTTCGTGGCGCGCAAGCGGGTGCTGGCCGACCTGGAGGCGCAGGGCCTGCTGGTCGAGACCAAGAAACACACGCTGATGGTGCCGCGCTGTGCGCGCACCGGTCAGATCGTCGAACCCATGCTGACCGACCAATGGTTCGTCGCCACCACGAAACCGGGCCGCAACGGCAAGAGCATCGCCGAGGGCGCGATCGAGGCCGTGGCCTCGGGCGAGGTGCGCTTCGTGCCCGAGAACTGGGTCAACACCTACAACCAGTGGATGAAGAACATCCAGGACTGGTGCATCAGCCGCCAGCTCTGGTGGGGTCACCGCATCCCCGCCTGGTACGACGAGGACGGCCGGGTGTACGTGGCGCGCAGCGAGGCCGAGGCACAGCTTCAAGCCGCCGGCAAGACGCTCACCCGTGACCCCGACGTGCTCGACACCTGGTACAGCTCGGCCCTGGTGCCCTTCTCCACGCTGGGTTGGCCGGCGAAAACCCTGGAGCAGGACCTCTTCCTGCCCTCCAGCGTGCTGGTGACCGGCTACGACATCATCTTCTTCTGGGTCGCCCGGATGATCATGATGACGAAACACTTCACCGGCAAAGTTCCGTTCCGCCATGTCTACATCCATGGCCTGGTGCTCGATGCGCACGGCAAGAAGATGAGCAAGAGCGAGGGCAATGTGCTGGACCCGGTGGACCTGATCGACGGCATCGAGTTGGCCCCCTTGCTCGACAAGCGCGTGCAGGGCCTGCGCAAGCCCGAGACCGCCCCGCGCGTGCGCAAGGCCACCGAGCAGGAGTTCCCCGAGGGCATCCCCGGCTACGGCGCCGACGCGCTGCGCTTGACCTTCGCGGCGCTGGCCAGCCTCGGTCGCACCTTGAATTTCGACACCAAGCGCTGCGAGGGCTACCGCAACTTCTGCAACAAGCTGTGGAACGCCACGCGCTTCGTGCTGATGAATGTCGAGGGCCAGGACACCGGCCTCGTCGAGCACCCGGCCGGTCAGTGCCCGCCCGGCTTCAACCGCTTCAGCCCGGCCGACCGCTGGATCGTCAGCCGCTTGCAGCGGGTCGAGGCCGCGGTCGCCGAAGGCTTCGACCAGTACCGCCTCGATCTGGTGGCCAACGCGCTCTACAGCTTCGTCTGGGACGAGTACTGCGACTGGTACCTGGAGATCGCCAAGGTGCAGCTGCAGGAGGCGAAGTCGGCCGGCGACGAGCCGGCGGCGCGCGGCACGCGCCGCACCCTGATCCGCGTGCTGGAGACCGTGTTGCGTCTGCTGCACCCGATCACGCCCTTCATCACCGAGGAACTCTGGCAGACGGTGGCGGTGGTCGCCGACCGCAAGCGGCCCGACGACGGCCGGCGCATCGTCAACGCCCCCTACCCGAAGGCCGAGAAGGGGCGCATCGACCCCGAGTCGGAGGCCTGGATGGAGCGCCTGCAGGACGCGGTGGGCGTGTGCCGCAGCCTGCGCGGCGAAATGAAGCTCAGCCCGGCCGAGCGCGTGCCGCTGCTGCTGACCGGCGACAGCGCCTTCCTGCAAGAGGCTGCTCCTTTGCTGAAAAACCTCGCCAAGCTCAGCGAACTGCGCGTGCTCGACGGGGCCGCCTTCGACGAGGCCAGCCGGCTCGCCCCGGTACTGGTGTTCGGCGCGGCGCGCCTGGCGCTTGAGGTGCAGATCGACCTCGACGCCGAACGCGCCCGCGTGGCCAAGGAGGTCACGCGCCTGGAGGGCGAGATCGTCAAGGCACACGCCAAGCTCGGCAACGAGAGCTTCGTGGCGCGCGCCCCCGCCGCCGTGGTGGCCCAGGAGCGCCAGCGCCTGGCCGACTTCGAATCCCAACTCACCCAACAGCGCCTGATCCAGGAGAAGCTCGCATGACCGTCCAGCAAGTCACCAAGGCCGTCTTTCCGGTCGCCGGCCTCGGCACCCGCTTCCTTCCGGCCACCAAGGCGCAGCCCAAGGAGATGCTGCCGGTGGTCGACAAGCCGCTGATCCAGTACGCGGTGGAAGAGGCCTACGCGGCCGGCGTGCGCGAAATGATCTTCGTCACCGGCCGCCACAAGCGCCCCATCGAGGACCACTTCGACATGACCTACGAGCTTGAGGTGGCGCTCGAGCAGGCCAACAAGCAGGAACTGCTCAATGTGGTGCGCTCGGTCAAGCCCGACGACATGGAGTGCATCTACGTGCGCCAGGCGCAGGCGCTGGGCCTCGGGCATGCGGTGCTGTGCGCGCAGCGCCTGATCGGCTCCGATCCCTTCGCCGTGCTGCTGGCCGACGACCTGATGGTCGGTGAGAAACCCATCCTGCAGCAGATGACCGAGCAGTTCATGGAGTGGCAGGCCAGCATCATCGCGGTGCAGGAAGTGCCGGCCGAGCACACCCGGCGCTACGGCATCGTGGCCGGCGTCGAGGTCAACGAGCGGCTGATGGACGTCAACCGCATCGTCGAGAAGCCCGCCCCCGAGCTCGCGCCCAGCCGCCTGGGCGTGGCGGGCCGCTACATCCTGACGGCCGGCGTGCTGCGCGAGATCGCCAACCAGCCGCGCGGCGTGGGTGGCGAGATCCAGCTCACCGACGGCATCGCCGGCCTGCTGCGCCGCGAGAAGGTGTTCGCCTACCGCTACGAAGGCCGGCGCTACGACTGCGGCAGCAAGGAAGGCTTTCTGGAAGCCAACGTCGAGCTGGCGCTGGCGCACGCGCAGCTCGGACCGGGCTTCCGCGAGTTCCTGCGCGGCCTCAGTCTGTGATTCAGCGGCGGCGCCAGTACTGGATGAGCAGGTAGGCGCCCAGCATCCCGCCCAGATGCGCGAAGTGGGCCACGCCGGTGTTGCCGGTCAGGCCCATCAGCAGTTCGAGCCCGCCGAACACCGCGACGAACACCTTGGCCTTCATCGGGATCGGCGGGAACAGCGGCATGATCACCCGGTCCGGGAACAACATGCCGTAGGACAGCAGCAGGCCGAACAGCGCCCCCGAGGCGCCCACCGTCGGCCGACCCGGGCCCAGGCTGGCGATCAGCAACTGCACGAAGGCCGCGGCCAGCACGCTGGCCAGCAGCAACTGCGCATAGCGTTTGCGGCCCCAGATGCGCTCGAGCTCCGAGCCGAACATCCACAGCCCCAGCGCATTGAAGAACAGATGCACCGGATCGCCGTGCAGGAAGGCATAGCTGAGCGGCTGCCAGGGCATGAAGTAGCCCGAATTCAGCGGCCACAGGGCCAACCAGTGTTGCACCGCCGGTGCCAGGATGCTGAGGCAGAACATGCCCACGAAGGCCAGCAGCAGGGCCTTGGTGATGGGCGGCATCGGGGGCATGGCGGTATCCGGGCAGAGCGCAAAGGGCGCCGAGTGTAGGACCGCGCTCCAGTGGGCGCCGGGTGGGGCGACCGCCCGCTTGAGCGCTGCGGCCGTCGTTGGTGCCATCGTTGGTGCCCACGGCCAGACTCGAACTGGCACGCCTTGCGGCGGCGGATTTTGAGTCCGCTACGTCTACCGATTTCGTCACGTGGGCCCGGCCGCAGGTCGCCATCACCGATGGCCCTGCCCGAGGGGGGCGGATTGTGCCATGCCCCAGGCCGCCGCCGCAGACGACGCCTGCACAATGCGCCGCATGCATGCCCTCCCCTCGTACAAGACCCTGCAGGACCTGGTCGGCGACACGCCGCTGGTGCGCCTGCAACGCCTGCCCGGCGCCGAAGTGACGGCACGCGGCAACGTCCTCCTCGGCAAGCTCGAAGGCAACAACCCGGCCGGTTCGGTCAAGGACAGGCCGGCGTTGTCGATGATCCGCCGCGCTGCCGAGCGCGGCGAGATCCACCCCGGCGACACCCTCATCGAGGCCACCAGCGGCAACACCGGCATCGCGCTGGCGATGGCCGCCGCCATCCTCGGCTACCGCATGCTGCTGATCATGCCGGAGGACCTCAGCGTCGAGCGCGCACAGACCATGAAGGCCTTCGGCGCCGAGCTGATCCTGACGCCGCGCAGCGGCGGCATGGAGTACGCGCGCGATCTGGCCGAGCAGATGCAGCAGCAGGGCAAGGGCAAGGTGCTCGACCAGTTCGCCAACCCCGACAACCCGCGCATCCACTACGAGAGCACCGGACCGGAGATCTGGCAGCAGACCGGCGGGCGCGTGACCCACTTCGTCAGCGCCATGGGCACCACCGGCACCATCACCGGGGTGTCGCGCTACCTGAAGGAGCGCAACCCGGCGGTGCGCATCGTCGGCGCGCAGCCGCAGGAGGGTTCGCGCATCCCGGGCATCCGCAAATGGCCCGAGGCCTATATGCCCAAGATTTACGACCCGCGTCACATCGACGAGCTGATGCTGGTCAGCCAGCAGGACGCCGAGGAGATGGCGCGCCGGCTGGCGCGCGAGGAAGGCCTGTTCTGCGGCATCTCGGCGGCCGGCGCCTGCTGCGTGGCCCTGCGGCTGGCGCAGCAACTGCGCGACGCGACGATCGTGTTCATCGTCTGCGACCGCGGTGACCGCTATCTGTCGACGGGGGTCTTTCCTGCGTGAACCCGCGCTTTTGTCCGCTGTGCGCGGCGCCGCTGGCGCTGCGCAGCGCCGTCGAGGATGGCGGGCCGCGCGAGCGCCTGCGCTGCACGGCCTGCGAATACACGCACTGGAACAACCCGGTGCCGGTGCTGGCGGCGGTGCTGGAATGCGTCGATCGCGGCGCTCAGCTGCTGCTGGCACGCAATGCCGCCTGGCCGGGCCGTTTCTTCGGCCTGGTCACTGGCTTCATGGAGGCCGGCGAGACGCCCGAGCAGGGTCTGCTGCGCGAGGTGGCCGAGGAAACCGCGCTGCAGCCGGCCGGACCCGCCACGCTGCTGGGCGTGTGGGATTTTCAGAAGAAGAACGAGCTGATCGTGGCCTACCACCTGCCCGTGCAGGGCGAGATCCGGCTCAGCCCGGAACTGGCCGAGTTCAAGCTGCTGCCGCCCGAGACCGTACGCTGCTGGCCGCAGGGCACTGGACAGGCGCTGGCCTGCTTCCTGCGCAGCCGCGGCATCGAACCCCAATGGATGTGATGGATGAACGTCGACCGTGAACTGGACGTGCGCGGGCTGAACTGCCCGATGCCGATTCTCAAGACCAAGAAGCTGCTGGGCGAGTTGAGCAGCGGCCAGACCCTGCGCGTCGTCGCCACCGACCCCGGCTCGCTGCGCGACTTCCAGGCCTTCGCCCGCCAGACCGGGCACGAACTGCTCGAGCAGTCGCACGACAACCAGGAATTCGTGCACCTGCTGCGCAAGAAGTAGGGCGTTCGCCGCGTGGCCGCAGGGGACGGCGCTCCCCCTGATGGGTGGGGCGTCGTCATCGGCGATGGCTTAAAGTCGCCGAGCACCTATTTCGCCCATCGCATCGAACATCTGGAGGAAGCCCCTGTGAACCCACGCACCGCCCCCCATCCTTCGGCCACGCCCGTCCAGTACGGCCTGCGCGCTGCCGCCGTCGCGGCCCTGCTGCTGCTGCAAGGTTGTCTGGCCACCGCGCCCCAGGTCGGCGGCGGCACGGCGGCCACCGGTGGTGCGGCGGGCGGGGCCACCGCGGAAAACCAGAACAAGGCGCTGGAGAAGTGCGACGAGTCGCTGGGCACGCTGGCGATGGAAGAGGACACCAACGCCCCCTGGTACGCGCAGTTGCGCGGCTACCAGTTGGGCTCCACCACGCCGGTGCTGCGCCTGATGATCCAGCAGAGCAACTGCTTCGTCATCGTCGAGCGCGGAGGCGGTCTGAACGACATGATGCGCGAGCGCCAGCTGATGCGCGGCGAGGAAGGCCGTGCCGGCAGCAATATGGGCGGCGGGCAGATGGTCGCTGCCGACTACCTGATGCGACCCTCGATCCAGTTCTCTGGCAAGACCGGCGGCGGCGGTGGGGGCTTGGCCGGCTTCCTGCCGGGCGCGCTGGGTACCGTGGCCGCTGTCGCGGGCAGCGTCGGTGTGAACGAAGCCAACACCACGCTGCTGCTGATCGACATCCGCTCCGGGGTGCAGATCTCGGCCGCCGAGGGCACCAGCAAGAACTACGACTTCGGACTCTTCGGTGCAGCCTTCACCGGCGGGCTGGCCGGCAGTGGCGGTGGCTACTCCAAGACGCCGCAGGGTCGCGTCATCACCTCGGCCTTCGCCGACTCGTTCAACCAGATGGTCAAGGCGCTGCGCAACTACAAGGCGCAGACCGTCAAGGGCGGCCTGGGAACCGGTGGCCGCCTCGGGGTCTCGGGCGGTCAGACGCCGGCCAGCCAGCAGGTGCAGCAGGCGCCCGCACCGGCCGCCGCACCGGCCGCCTCGACGCGCAGCACGACGCAGCCCAAGCCCAAGGCGCCCAAGAAGCCGGCCGCCAAGGATCCCAACGCGCAGGGCAAGTGATGCGCGCCGCGGCACGCCGACACGGGGCTGTGGGAGTGGCACTGCTGCTGTGCGGCGCTGCCGCGCAGGCCCAGATGTACCACCTCTACCTGCATTGCGAAGGCTCGGTGGCGGCGGGACCGGGCGCCGCCACGCCGGCGCAGGCGGCCCAGATGACGGTCGCGCCGCGCGGTGGCAAGACCGACGGGCGCTCGGTGGCGGGCGCCACCGAGAACGCCGACAAGAACCGCGCCGACCCTGACGAGAACAGCCAGGCGCGCACCCGTGCCGTGCGCAGTGCGGTCAAGCGCGGTGAAGCCCAGCTGGAGCTGGCGCTGCGCGACAACAACATGAGCATGCTGGTGCAGCGTTCCAACGTGCTGCCCACCGGCAGCAAGCTGAGCTACCAGGCCACGCCCACGCACTACACGGCGAGCTTCCTGCCGCACCAGTCGGCGGCGGCCTTCCGCGAATGGGGCAACAGCTGGTTCTTCGGCTTCTACCCGCCGTTCCAGAAGATGCAGGCGACGCGCTTCTCGATCGACCGCCAGACCGGTGTGCTCGAAGGCGACATCGTCGGCCCGGACGGCGCGCTGCTGGGCCTGATCGACATGCAGTGCGAGCCGCGGCGTCCCGAGGACGCGCCGGCGCCGCGCTTCTGACGCCATGGCCGCAAGCCGCTGGGCACTGGCCGGCTCGCTGACCCTGGCGCTGCTGCTGGCGGGCCACGACGCCACGGCGGCGCGGCGCGCGCTGGTGATCGGCAACGACGCTTACCAGCACGTGCCGGCGCTGCGCAATGCGCGCAACGACGCGCGCAGCGTGGCCACCGAACTGGAAGCCGCCGGCTTTCAGGTCACGCGGGTGCTGGACGGCTCGCGCCGCGCGATGAACGAGGCGGTCGACGCCTTCCTGCGCCGCATCCAGCGCGGCGACGAGGTCGCCTTCTACTTCTCCGGCCATGGCTCGCAGCCGCCGCAGACCGGCCCCTTCCTGCTGCCCACCGACGTCGAGGTGAGCAGCGAACGCGCCATCCAGCGCGACGGCCTGTCGCTCGAGCAACTGGTCGACGACCTCGGCCAGCGCGCGCGCTTCTCGCTGGTGATCGTCGACGCCTGCCGCGACGACCCCTTCCGCAGCAGCCGCGCCGGCCGCTCGATGGCGCCAGGCTCCAGCCTGTCGCGCATCGAGCCCCCGAAAGGCACCCTGGTCATCATGGCGGCGTCCAAGGGCCAGCAGGCGCTCGACCGCCTGAGCGACAACGATCCGGTGGCCAACGGCGTGTTCACGCGCGAACTGGTCAAGCAGATGCGCCTGCCGGGCGTGTCGGCGTCCGAGATGCTCAAACGCGTGCGCGCCAACGTCGAACGCGCGGCGCAGCAGATCAATCACGCGCAGCGCCCGGCGCTGATCGACGAGTCGTCCAGCGAGTTCTACTTCCACCAGGCCCGCGCCGGAGCCCCCGCGCCGGCGGCAGCGCTCGCCGAGCCCGCCCCGGGTCCGGCCGTGGCGACGGTCTCCAGCTATGCGCCGCAGCGCGAGTTCGACGCCTGGGAGCGCGCCAGCGCCGATGCCGCCTCGCTGCAGGCCTTCGTGCGCGAGCACCCCAAGAGCCGCTACCTGGCCCACGCGCGGCTGCGCCTGGCGCGGCTGGCCGGCCAACCCCTGCCGGCGATGCCCGACCCGCTGCAGGGTCCGGCCGACAACTGAAGGAGTCCCTGCCTTGCGACTGTTTGCCGCCCCGCGCCTGCTGGCCGCCCTGCGCCGCTGCGCCCTGCCCGTCCTGGCCCTGATGGCGTCGGCCGCCCCGGCGCAGGACTACGCGCGCCAGCAGTTGCAGGACATGGTCAGCAAGCACCTGTCGGCCGAGTCGATCCGCTCCGAGATCACCGACAACGGCAATGTGCGCTTCCGCAACCAGGGCCGCATCTTCGTCGTGCATGTCGACGAGCGCGACCCGCTCTACTTCCGCCTCACCATGGCCTTTGCCGAGGACGACAAGGGCGGCGACGCCCGCCGGCGTCACCTCGAAGGCTGCAACGCCGCCAGCGCCGACGTGAAGGTGGTCAAGTGCTTCCTGGACGAGGACGGCGACCCGACCTTTGCGGCCGAGATGTTCCTCGTCGTGCCGGACGATTTCAGCCTCGCCTTCGACCGCCTGCTGCGCGCCATGGACAGCGCCTACCGGCGCTACACGCGGCGCGTCAACGAAGGGCGCTGAGGCGGCTCACCAGCCCAGTTCGGGCAGCGGATAGCGCAGGCGCAGGCGCAGCTCGCGTTTCACGCGGGCGTTGCCGATGCGCCGACTCTCGCTCATGAAGCTCAGCTGCATCGGCGAGAGCCGCTGCGCCAGCTCGGCACGCGGCAGGCGCGGCGCACGCGGCAAGCCCAATTGATCAGCGGCCAAATCGAAGTGCTCGCCCATGCGGCGCTCGCTGTCGTCGACCACGTTGTAGACCCGCAGCGGCGCCGCGCGCCACAGCGCCAGCCGGCAGGCCTGCGCCAGGTCGTCGGCATGGATGTGGTTGGTGAACACGTCGTCCTCGGGCGTGAGCAGCGGCCGGCCGGCCTGCAGACGCTCGCGCGGGTGGCCCTCGCGGTCGGCGGCGTAGATGCCCGGCGCGCGCAGGATGGCCAGGCGCACGCCGGCGCGCCGCGCATAGTCGCTCAGCACCCGCTCGGCATCGACGCGGCGCAGCGCGCGCGGCGTCTGCGCCAAGGTCGGCGCGGTCTCGTCGATGGGGCGGCCCTGGCAATCGCCGTACACCCCGGTGGTCGAGACGTAGACCAGGCGCCGCGGCGCCCTCCCCTGTGCCAGCGCCCGCACCAGCGCGCGCGTGCGCCGGTCCTGCGCGCCCTCGGACTGCGGCGGTGCCAGATGCACCAGGGCGTCGAAGACGCCTGCCAGGCGGCGCAGGCTGGATGCATCGTCGAGGTCGCCGCGCAGCACGCGCACGCCGCTGCGCTGCAGATCCTCGCGCGGGAGGCGCGACAGCACCCAGGGCTCGACCCCCGGCGCCTGCTCGCGCAGCTGCCGCAGCAGGCGCTGTCCCACGTCCCCACACCCCACCACCAGCAAGCGCGTCATCGCCCCTCCCTGCAAGGGCCGCATCTTCGCGCGAGACAATCCCGCCCCCGCCGCAACACAGCCCTCGCGTACCCGCCATGCCGCTCACCATCACCGTCCAACCCGCCGGCCGCAGCTTCAGCGCCGAGCGCGACGGCACCCTGCTGGCCGCCGCCATCGCCCAGGGCGTTGCGCTGCCCTATGGCTGCAAGGACGGCGCCTGCGGCTCCTGCAAGAGCCGCCTGCTCGAAGGCCGGGTGATCCACGGCGTGCACCAAGCCAAAGCGCTGTCCGCCGAGGAGGAGGCGGCCGGCCTCATCCTCACCTGCTGCGCCAGCCCGCAGAGCGACTGCGTGATCGAGGCACGCAGCGTGCCGGCCGAGGGCGTGCATCCGGTGCTGAAGATGCCGGTGCGCGTGCAGCAGCTCGAACGCGCCGCGCCCGACGTGCTGATCCTGCAGCTGCAGCTGCCCGCCACGCAGAACTTCCGTTACCACGCCGGGCAGTACCTGGAGTTCCTCCTCAAGGACGGCAGCCGGCGCGCCTACAGCATGGCCAACGCGCCGGGCGATGAGTCCCGCGTCGATCTGCACATCCGCCACATGCCCGGCGGCAAGTTCACCGACCACGCCTTCACGCAGCTCAAGGAGCGCGACATCCTGCGCGCCGAGGGCCCGTTCGGCAGCTTCTTCCTGCGCGAGGGCGACGAGCCCCTGGTGCTGCTGGCCAGCGGCACCGGCTTCGCCCCCATCAAGGCGCTGATCGAGCAGCTCGAGCGCAGCGGCAGCACCCGCCCTGCCACCCTCTACTGGGGCGGCCGGCGCCCGCAGGATCTCTACCTGGACGCCTGGGTGCGCGAGGCCAGCGCCCGCCTGCCCTGGTTGCGCTACGAGCCGGTGGTCAGCGACGCGCTGCCCGAGGACGGCTGGAGCGGCCGCAGCGGCTTCGTGCATCGCGCCGTGCTCGAAGACCTGCCCGACCTGCGCGCCCATGCCGTGTACGCCTGCGGGGCACCGATCGTCGTCGAGAGCGCGCAGCGCGACTTCGTGCTCGAGGGCGGTCTGGACCCCGAGCGCTTCTTCGCCGACGCCTTCACCAGCGAGGCCGACAAGCATTGAGCGTCGCGCCGCCGTTTTGCCCCGCATCGCGGGCCGATGCGCGTCTGGCGCAGACAGGCCATGCCCTGCTCGACCCGGCCGCCACCCTGCACTACCTGGGCCAGCCCCTGGGCGCGCTGCAGTCCCTGCGGCCCTTCTGGGACGCGCTGCCGGGCGACCCGCACCTGCGCGACGGCGGTCGCTACCGGCGCCGCCGCCATGGCTGCTGGCGGGTAGACGCCGAGCGCTGCGAACCGCAGCCGCCACGCGCACACTGGCAAAGCCTGGACTACAACGCGCTGCACGGCGGCTTCGAACGCTGGTTCGAGCCCATCGACCCCGCCATGACGAGCCTGCCGGTGTGGCCGGCGCTGCTGCGCCGTCTGGCGCTCAGCGCTTCGCGCCTGCGCGGTGCGCAGCCCTGGTTCGTCGAGGCCCACCCGTTTCGCATCGACACCAGCGACGGCATCGGCCGCCCCACACCCGAGGGCGCGCACCGTGACGGCGTCGACCTGGTGGCGGTCTTCCTGCTGGCGCGTGTCGGCATCAAGGGCGGCGAGACGCGCGTGTTCGACGCCCATGGGCCGGCCGGGCAGCGCTTCACGCTCACCGAAGCCTGGTCCCTGCTGCTGCTCGACGACCAACGCGTGATCCACGAAGCGACCCCGATCCAGCCGCTCGACCCGTTGGCCGGAGGGCACCGCGACACCCTGGTCGTGACCTTGCGTGCCGAGGGCTTCCAGGGGCCCTGAGTAAGCGAATACACGCCGGTGTGAGCACCGGTTAGCGCTTCAGCTTCGCTTCAGGCAGCGGCTCAGCATGGACCTGTCATCCACTGCAGGAGCCCGCGATGCCCCGTTTCCTCCCCAGCGCGCTATTGGCCGCATGCCTGTCCTCCTGCCTGATCGGCGCCGCCCTGGCCGGCGAGCCGCCACCGAGCGGCCGACTGCTGGCCTCCAACTGCGCCCAGTGCCATGGCACCAACGGCAAGGGACCGGGGTTCGATCGGCTGGCTGGCAAATCGGCCAATTCCCTGTATGAAGAGCTGAAGGAAATGCAGGCCGGCAAGGAAGGGGACGGGCTGATGCAACGCCACGCCATGGGTTACAGCGACGCCCAGTTGCGCGCGCTCGCCGGCTACCTGTCCAAGCAACGTTGAGGAGCGCCACCATGCACCGTCGTCAGATTCTGCGTGCCGCCGCGGCGGCCTCCACCCTTGCCACCGGCGCCGCGCTGCCCTGGAGTGCCCGCGCGGCGCTCGGCATCAGCCGGCCGGCCGGCAGCGTGCTCATCGTCGGCGGCGGCATGGCCGGCGCCACCCTGGCCAAGTACCTGCGCCTATGGAGTGGGGGCCGGGTCGGCGTGACGCTGGTCGAGCGGGAAGCCCACTACACCTCCTGCATCATGAGCAGTCTGGTGCTCACCGGTCAGCGCAGCCTTGCCAGCCTGAACTTCAGCCACGCTGCGCTGGCCAAGAACCATGGCGTCACGCTGCGGCGGGGCGAGGTGGTGGCGTTGGACGCCGAGCGCCCCGCCGTGCAGCTGGCCGATGGCAACTGGCTGACGGCCGATCGCATCGTGCTGGCGCCCGGCATCGAGTTCGACCCGGTGGCCGGCCTGAGCGATCCGCTGGCCATGCCGCATGCCTGGAAGGCCGGCGAGCAGACGGCCGCTCTGGCCCGCCAGCTGCAAGCCCTGCCGCCGCGCGGTCGCGTGCTGCTGACCATCCCCAAGGTGCCTTATCGCTGCCCGCCCGGACCCTACGAGCGCGCCTGCCTGATTGCCGACTGGCTGCGTCAGCACAAGCCGCAGAGCCGCCTCACCGTGCTCGACGCCAACGCCGACTTCGTGGTGGAACGCGACAACTTCAGCGAGGCCTTCTTCGGCCTGCATGGCGACGTCATCGATTACCACACCAGCGTGGAGGTGCAGTCCGTGGATCAGGACACCCATCACCTCTACACCAACCAGGGGGCCTTCCAGGCCGAAGTGGTGAACCTGATCCCGCGCCAGCGTGCCCCGGCTCTGTTGGGCCGGGCCGGCCTGCTCAACAGCCCGGACGGCCGATTTGCCGCCGTCAACATGCTGAGCTATGCCAGCACCGCAGCGCCGAAGGTGCACGTGCTGGGCGACGCCAGCCACACGCCACAGCCCAAGGCAGGCCACATCGCCAACCAGGAAGCCAAGGTCTGCGCCGACGCCCTGATCCGCGGCTTCAACGGACTGCCGCCCGACCCGGCGCCCGTCACCAACTCGGCCTGCTTCTCCACCATCACGCAGACCCAGGCCAGTTGGCTGCACGCGCTGTTCCAGTACGACCCGGCGCGCGCCACCATGGTGCCGGTGGCGGCCGCCGGTGGGGCCTCCAACGGTTGGAACGGCGACCACTTCGAGGCCATGGGGACCTGGTTTCGCGCGCTGATGGCCGACAGCTTCGCCTGAGCTTCGCACCGTCCTGGCGGGCGCCGATACGGGAAGCACCCGCGCGGTGGCGCGTGCAGCGCCGGTTAGGCTGCGGACCATGACTGCCGCCTCTCGATGGATCCGGCGCCTCGCCAAGGGGCTGGCGCTGCTTTTGCTGGCCGCCGGCCTGGGCCTGGCCTACTACGCCTGGCGCGCCAGCCCGCGCCACCAGGGCCTGCTGCAGGCCCCCGGTCTGAGCGCCGCCGTGAAAATCCAGCGCGACGCGCACGGCATCCCCCAGATCGAGGCGCAATCCGTCAGCGACCTGGCCTTCGCGGTGGGATTCAGCCACGCCCAGGATCGTGGCTGGCAGCTCGAGACGCAGCGTCGCATCGGCCAGGGCCGGCTCGCCGAGGCCTTCGGCGCCAGCGCCTTGGAGACCGACCGCTTCCTGCGCGTGCTGGGCGTGCATCGCGTCGCGCAACGGCAGTGGGCCTGGCTGCAGACGCAGGGCGACCCCGAGGCGCGCGCGGCGCTGCTGGCCTACTGCGCCGGTGTCAACGCCGGCTGGCGCAGCCAGGCGCGGCCGCCGGAGATGCTGATCCTCGGCCTGTCCTTCGAGGAGTGGACGCCGGCCGACAGCCTGGCCTGGGGCCTGATGATGGCCTGGGACCTGGGCGGCAACTGGAACCAGGAGCTGCTGCGCCTGCGCCTGGCGCTGCAGCTGCCCGACGTTGACGCGGGCGAGCGCATGCGCCGCATCAACGAGCTGATGCCCGCCTACCCCGGCGACCGGCTGCCGGCGCTCGGCAACTACCTGCAGCTGTACGCCGAACTCGGCCTGGGCCGCCCGCTCGACGCCAAGCTCGAACGCCTGCAGGCGGCGGCCGCGCAGCAGGGCTTGAGCGGCGGCGTCGAAGGCGCCGGCTCCAACAACTGGGCGCTGGCCGCCCGTCGCAGTGCCACCGGTCAGCCGCTGCTGGCCAACGACCCGCACCTCAAGCTGCAGGCCCCGGCGCTCTGGTACCTGGCGCGCCTCAAGGCGCCGGGCCTGCAGGTGGCCGGCGGCATGCTGCCCGGCCTGCCCTTCATCACCCTGGGGCAGAACCAGCGCGTGGCCTGGGCCTTCACCAACACCGGCCCCGACACGCAGGACCTCTACCTGGAGGAGCTGAAGGACGGCGCGCCGGGCCAGCCCACGCAGGTGCGCACGCCCGAGGGCTGGGAGCCCCTGAGCGAGCGCGTCGAGACCCTGCGCATCAAGGGCGGCGGCGTGGAGCAACTTCGGGTGCGCAGCAGCCGCCACGGCCCGCTCATCTCGGATGCCGGGCCGGGCGGCGATCTGCTCTCGGTGCGCGGTGAGCGGCGCTTCGCGCTGGCGCTGCGCTGGGCCGCGCTGGAGGGTGAGCAGGACCCGCTGCGCGTCAGCCTGGCCATCAACCGCGCCGGGAGCGTCGACGCGCTGCAGCAGGCCCTGCGCGGCTGGCACAGCCCGCAGCAGAACATGCTGCTGGCCGAGAAGGACGGCGACATCGCCTACCTCGCCCCGGGCCGCGTGCCGGTGCGCCGCGCCGACAACGATCTGCACGGCCTGCTGCCGGCGCCCGGCTGGGAGCCGCGCTACGACTGGCAGGGCCTGCTGCCGTTCGAAGCGCTGCCGCGTGAGCGCGCGCCGGCGCGCGGCTGGCTGGCCACCGCCAACCAGAAGATCCACGGCGCCGACTACCCGCACCACATCAGCCACGACTGGGCCCTGCCCTACCGCCAGCAGCGCATCGAGCAACAGCTGCAGGCGCGCGAACGGCACGACCTGGCCAGCCTGGCGGCGTTGCAGGCCGACACCCTGAGCCTGGGCGCCCAACCCTTGCTGGCGGCCTTCAAGGCGGCGCGCACCCCGCACCGCCTGGCCGCCGCACTGGCTCCGGCGGTGCAGGCCTTCGACGGCCAGATGAAGGCCGACAGCGCCGCGGCCGCGCTGTTCTGGGCCTGGGTGCGCCAGCTCACGCACGGCGTCTACGCCGACGAGCTCGGCGCGCCGCTGGCCGAACGCGTGTTCGCCGCCCGCGCGCTGCGCGACGCGCTGCACAACGCGATGCAGGGCCAGGACGCGCACTGGTGCGACGACCGCGGCACGCCCAGCGCCGAGACCTGCGCCGAGCAAGCGGGCCTGGCGCTGGGCCGGGCGCTGGACGAGTTGCAGCAGCGCCTGGGCGACGACCCGGCGCGCTGGAGCTGGGGCGCCGTGCACCAGGCCAAGGCCGAGCACCGGCCCTTCAGCCGCGTCGGCCTGCTGCGGCCGCTGTTCGAGATCGCCCACCCGGTGGGCGGCGACACCTACAGCGTCAACGTCGCGCGCGTGCGCCTCACACCCGACTGGGCCGGCGAGCTCTACACCGACGACCACGGCCCCTCGCTGCGCGCGCTCTACGACCTGGGCGACCCCAGCCGCTCGCGGGTCATGATCTCCACCGGCCAGAGCGGCCTGCCCTGGAGCCGCCAGTACCGCGACCTGCTGCAGCCCTGGCTGGAGGTCAAGTACCTGCCGCTCTGGGGCGGCGCGGCGGTGGCCGAATTGACCCTGCTGCCCTGAAGCGCCAGCGCCCCGGCCGGACGGCCGGGGCGCCATGCACCCGAACGGGTCGTCCGCCATGAGCCTGCAGGCCCACTTCTCCAACCAGCTCGAAGCCCTTTTCGACGCGCTCTGCCAGCAGCTGGCAGCGGCGCCGGCCGGGCCGTTCGACGACGAGGTCCTGATCGTCCCCAGCGCCGCGCTGCAGCGCTGGCTGACCTGGCGTGTGGCCGAGCAGCGCGGCGTTGCCGCCCAGCTCGACTTCCATTACCTCGCGCCCTGGCTGATGCAGCAGCTGCGCCAGGGCGGCGAGCCCGAGCCGCTGGACGCCGCGGCCTGGCCCTGGCGCGTCTACGAGCTGCTGGCCCACCCCCGCCTGCTGCGCGAACACCCGCGTCTGGCGCACAGCCTGGGCGACCCGGCGGCGCCGACCGCCGAGCGCCTGCGCTGGGAGCGCGCCGCGGCGATCGCCGCCCGGCTCGAAGGACTGGGCCTGGAGCGCCCGGACTGGCTGGCCGCCTGGCGCGAACGCCGGTTGCTGCTCGAGCACCCCGACGAGGCCTGGATGGCGGCGCTCTGGCGCGCCGTGGGTGACGACAGCGCCGACCGCCTGGCGCGCCAGCTGCCGCGCCTGCGTTCGGCGCCCGGCGGCCGCCCCGTGCACCTGTTCGCCCCGGCCCGCCTGGCGCCGCTGCACCTGCAGGCGCTCGCCGCCCTGGGCGAAGCGCGCGACATCCACCTCTACGTGCTCAACCCCTGCCGCGAATACTGGTTCGACCTGCTGAGCCCGCGCCGGCTGGCACGCCTGCAAGCGCTGGGACGGGCCGACGCCAGCCACGAGACCCTGCACCCGCTGCTGGCGCATTGGGCGGCGCCCAACCAGCAGCTGCTGCGCCAGCTCGCCGCACTCGAATGGCATGCCGATGGCGGCGACTACCGCGAACCCCTGCGGCCCACCCTGCTGGCCGAGGTGCAGCGCAGCCTGCTCGACCTCGGCCCCATGCCCCAGGGTCCGCTGCGTGCGGGCGACCGCAGCCTGGAGCTGCACCGCTGCCATTCGCTGCGCCGCCAGCTCGAGGTGCTGCACGACCGCCTGCTCGACCTGTTCACCAGCGACCCGAGCCTGCAACTCGGCGACGTGCTGGTGCTGCTGCCCGAGCTCGACGCCGCGGCGCCGCTGATCGACGCGGTGTTCGGCAGCGCCCCGGCGCCGCTCGCGCTGCCCTACAGCCTGAGCGGTCAGTCGCGGCCGCCCCTGCCGCCGCGCGTCGACGCCTTCGTGCGCGTGCTGGCGCTGTTGCAGGGTCCGGCACCGGCGGGCGAGGTGTGGGCGCTGTGCAGCGCCTTGGGCCTGGCTGAGGGCGACGACGACGGCGCCGCGCGCGAGCAGGCGCTGCAGGCCGCCGGCCACCACGCCGGACTGGGGCAGGCACGCGCCGCCGCGCAGGGCCTGAGCGCCGCGCACAGCCTCGAGGCCGCCCTGCAGCGCCTGCTGCTGGCCCATTGCCTGCCCGACGCACCGCGCCAGATGCCGCTGGGCCGCTGGCGGGCGGCGCCGCAGCGCCTGGCCGCGGGCGAACTGGCGGCGCTGCAGGGCTTCGCCCGCACGCTGATCGCCGCCGAAGGCGCTGCCGCGCAGCCGCAGCCCGCGCCACGCTGGTGCGCCTGGCTGCTGGCGCTGGTGCAGGCCCTGCTGCCCGACACCGGCGACCCCGACGGCGCGCCCGCCGAGGCCGCCCGGCAACTGCGCGAGGCCATCGCCAAGCTCGATGCCGCCTGGCGCGCCGCCCGCCTCAGCCAAGCCCTGCCGCTGGCGCGCGTGCACGCCGCGCTGCTGGACGCCCTGCACGACCCTGCACGCGGCGGCGTGGCGGGCGGCGCCATCAGCTTCAGCACGCTGGCGGGCTTGCGTGCGCTGCCGGCGCGCGTCATCGCCGTGCTCGGGATGGACGACGGCGCCTGGCCGCGCGCCCACCCCACCGACCCCATCGACCTGCTGGCGGCACAGCCGCGCAGCGGCGACCGCGACCCGCGCGCCGAGCAGCGCCAGCAATTCCTCGACGCCCTGCTGGCCGCTCGCGAGCACTTCTTTCTGGGCGCCACCTGCTGCCACGCACGCGACGGCAGCGCACTGCCGCCCGCGGCGCTGGTCACCGAGCTGCTGGAAGCCCTGGGGCCCGAGTTGGCGCGCGCCGTGTCGGTGGACCAGCCTCTGCAGCCCTTCTCGCCGCTGGCCTTCGATCCCAACGACGCCCGACGCCAGAGCTTTCGCGCCGAGTGGCTGCCACCGCAGGGCGCGCCGGGTTCGAGCGCGCCGACCGCGGCCGACACCGACCCGCTCGACGACGCGGCCCTTGAGGATGAGGCCGCCGAGGCCGACGGCGGGCGCCCGGAACCGGCCTTCCTCGCCGCCCCCCTGACGCCGCTGCCCACCCTGACGCCGCTGGCGCCGGTTGAAGCGCCGGCCGAGGTGGCGCTGAGCGACCTGCTCGAGGCGCTGCGGCACCCGGCGCGCGCCTGGTTGCGGCGCCGGCTTGACCTGCGCCTGCCCTGGGACGAGGCGCCCTGGCAGGAGGCCGAGCCCTTCGCGCTGGATCCCCGCGACCTGCAGGCTTGGGCCGACGAGGCCGCCGCGCTGCTGGCCGAGGACGCCACCGCCGCCGCCGCGCTGGCCGCCAGCGACCCCCGCTGGCCCGGCGGGGCGCTGGGCGCCGCCCACCAGCGCCTGGAGGCCTCGGCGCTGCAGCGCCACGCCGCGCTGCTGCACGACTGGCATGCCGCAGCGCCCCTGCCGGCACAGCCTCCGGACATTGCGCTGCAACTGCAAGGCCGCGCGTGCCGGCTGCGGTTCGACAGCCTGGCGCTGCGCCGGTTCGAGGGCCGTGCCAGCGCGCTGCGGGCGCGCTATGCGCGCTGCGGCGCCGCCGACCGCCTGCAGACCTGGGCGCTGCACCTGGCGCTGCAGGCTGCGCTCGGCCCCGAGGCCCAGGCCCTGGCGCTGCACCGCGGCATGGCGCCGCTGCGCTTCGCGCCGGTGGCCGATCCCCATGCCCCGCTGCAGGCGCTGCTGGAGCTGGCCCTGGCTTGGCGCGACGAGCCACCGCCGCTGCCGCTCAAGACCGCCTGGTCCTGGGTGGTGGACGGCGAACGCGAGGCCTGGGCCACCTGGCGCGGTGGCCGCTATCCGGAGCGCAGCGAGGCGGTCTGGCAGTTGCTCACGCGCGGCGCGGCGCGGCCGGAACCGCCGGCCGACGCGCGCTTTGCCGAACTGGCCACGGCGGTATTCGCGCCGCTGCGGGAGCACCAGCTGTGAGCGCGCGCGAGCTCGACGTCCTCAGCGTGCCGCTGCACGGCGTGCAGCTGGTGGAGGCCAGCGCCGGCACCGGCAAGACCTGGACCCTGTGCGCCCTGCTGCTGCGCCTGCTGCTGGAGCGCGGGCTGCCGCTGCGCGAGGTGCTGGTGGTGAGCTTCACCACCGCCGCCACCGCCGAGCTGCGCGAGCGCGTGCGCCGCCGCTTGGTCGAGACCGCGCAGGCGCTCGACCACGGCGCGCCGCACGCCGACCCCTTCCTGCGCGGTCTGCTCGAACGTTTGCAGGGCGAGGATCCAGTGCGCCTGCGCGCCCGCCTGCAGGACGCCTTGCAGGGCTTCGACGAAGCGGCCATCCACACCATCCATGGCTTTGCGCAGCGCAGCCTGGCCGAGCTCGGCTTTGCCGCCGGTGCGCCGGTGCAGCTGGAGGCCATCCAGGACGAATCGGCGCTGCGCCTCGAGCTGGCGCAGGCCTGGTGGCGGCGCGAGCTGGTGGACGGGGCGGCCGCGAGCCCGCTGCTGCTCGACTTCCTGCTGGCCGAGAAGGAGGATCCGCAGGTCTTTGCCGATCAGCTCGGACAGCACCTGCGCCTGCCGCTGGCGCGCTGCGTCTGGCCCGCCGATGGGGCACCCGATGCGGCGCTCGAGGCGCGGGCCCGGGCTGCGCTGCAGGACGCCCGCCGGGCCTGGCTGGATGGACCGAACGGACTGAACGGGAGGGAGGCGCTGCACGCCGAGTTGCACGCCGCGCTGCCGCGCCTGTACGGCAACGTTTACAAGGCCAGCAGCCTGGACGAGGCCTTCAGCGAATGGGACGCACGCCTGGACGACCCGGCTGCGTTGCTGCGCCGCGTCCGGGACGGCAGCCGGCTCAAGCTGCTGCGCCGCGACCACCTGGACGACAAGCTGAAGAAAAACCAAGCGCCGGTGGCCGAGCACCCCTTCCTGCACCGGGCGGCCGAGTTCCTCGACGCCCAGGCCGCCCTGCTGGCCCATCTGCAGGCCGCCCGCCGCAGCCTGCGCGCGCGCTGGCTGCGCCAGGGCAGCGAGGCGCTGGAGCAGCTCAAGGCGCAACGCGGCCTGCTCGGCTTCGACGACATGCTGCGCCGCCTGCACCTCGCGCTGCAGCAGCCCGAGGCCCTGGCGCAGCTGCGCAAGCGCTACCCGGCGGCGCTGATCGACGAGTTCCAGGACACCGATCCCCTGCAATACGCCGTGTTCCGCGCCCTGTTCAGCAAGGGGTCAGGCCTTGAATCTTTACCCCTTGCCGGGGCGACAGGCGGCCGGCAAGACCTGAGCCCCTGTTGCTTCCTGGTCGGCGACCCGAAGCAGGCCATCTACAAATTCCGCCAGGCCGACCTGCCGACCTACCTGCGCGCACGCGACGAGGCCGCCGCGGTCTGGACCCTGCAGCACAACCAGCGTTCCACCCCCGCGCTGCTGCAGGCGCTCAACGGCCTGTTCGGGCGCCAGCCCAAGGCCTTCCTGCAGCCCGGCCTGGCCTACCTGCCGGTGCAGGCCGGCAACAAGCCAAAGCCGGCGCTCGAAGAAGCGCAGCCGGGCGCCGCCTTGCAGCTGTGGACCTGGAGCGAGCGCCCGCAGGCCGAGGTCCGCGCAAGGCTGCTGCGCGAGCTGGCCCAGGACATCGCGCGGCGCCTTCACCCCACCCGGGGCGACCGTCTGGACGGTGCGCCGCTGCGGCCAGGGCATATCGCCGTGCTGGTGCGCAGCCACCGCCAGGCCGGCTGGGTGCTGGAAGCCTTGCGGGCCGCCGGCATCGAGGCGGTCACGCTCGGCCAGGGCAGCGTCTGGTCCAGCCCCGAGGTCGCCGAACTGCAGCAGCTGCTGCAGGCGCTCTACGGTCCGCCGCGCCCCGATCGGCAGCGCGCGCTGCTGGCCAGCGTGGCCCTGGGGCTCGGTGCGGAGCAGTTGGCCGCGCTCCGTGCCGAGGACCAAGAAGCCTGGGCGGCGCGCTGGCAGGCCTGGCGCCGCCTGGCGCGCGAGCTGCCGCTGGCCGCCCTGCTGCACCGCTGGCTGCAGGAAAGCGGTGCCGCCCAGCGCCTGCTGGCGCTGCCGCAGGGCGAACGTCGCCTCACCAACTGGCTGCACGCCATCGAACTGCTGCACGGGCTGCAGCATGCGCTCTCGCCCAACCCGGCCGCGCTGCTGGCGCAGCTGGCCCGCCTGCGCCACGAAGCGCCGCAGGGCGAGGACGCCTTGCTGCGCCTGGAAAGCGATGCGCAGCGCGTGGCCGTGGTCACCGTGCACCGCAGCAAGGGGCTCGAGTACCCGATCGTCTACCACCCCTTCGCCCACGAGGGACGACGCGCCTCGGCGCCGACCGGCTGGTCGCTGAGCTGGCGCGATGCCGAGGACCGGCAGGTGCTCGACTACGCCGCCGAGACCCTGGACGACGCGCGACAGAGCGCCCGCGAGCTCGAGGAGGCGGCCGAGGAACTGCGCCTGCACTACGTGGCGCTGACGCGCGCCATGCTGCGCTGCGTGCTCAGCGTCGGCCCCTACAGCGTGGGCCGCAGCAGCAAGCCCAGCCGCCGCGCAGCGCTGCACGCCCTGGTGGTGGCCGAGCAAGCGCAACAGGCCACGCCCTGGCCGCGTCACGAACTGGCGGCCGAGTCCATCGCCCAGGCCTGGCGCGAACAGGCCGAGCGCCCGCACACCGCGCTGCGCGACCTCGATGCCGGAGCGTCCGAGCCGATCGCCGCGCTGCCGCCCGCCGCCCCGAAGCCGCTGGCGGCCCGGCCGACCCCCGCCCTGCTGCCGCCGCTGCGCTGGGTGGGCAGCTTCAGCAGCCTGATCCAGCCGGCTCACGGCGCCGGCTCGCCGGCCGCCGAAGCCGGCGAGAGCGGCTGGCCGGTCGACGATTTCCTGCACTTCCCGCGCGGCAGCCGGGCCGGCGATTGCCTGCATGCCGCTTTGGAGCAGGCCGTGCTGAACGAGCCCGGCAGCTGGCCGGCGGCCGTCGAGCGCGCGTTGTCCGAGCATCCGCCCGAGTCCGGCGCCGAGGCCGCGCGCCTGGCGCTGTGGCGCAAGCAACTGCAGCAGGCCCTGGACCATGCCGCGCGGACGCCGCTGCGCGGTCCGCACGACCCCTTCTGCCTGGCCGATCTGCGCGCCGACCGGCAGCGCCGTGAATGGGCCTTCCATCTGCCCGCTGCGCATCTGGACCTGACCCGCCTGGCCGACCTGCTGGCGCGCCATGGCCTGGCCCTGCCCGGCCTGCGCATGCTCCAGCTGCGTGGCTACCTGCGCGGCTTCGTCGACCTGGTCTTCGAGCACCAGGGGCGTTTCTACCTGGCCGACTGGAAGAGCAATCACCTGGGCTGGCAGCAGGACGACTACCGCGACCCCAGCCCCGCCGTGGCGCAGGCCGGCTACGCCTTGCAGGCGCTGCTCTACCTGCTGGCGCTGCACCGCCACCTGCGCCACAGCCAGCCCGCCTACGAGCCCAGCCGCCACCTGGGCGGCGCCGTGCTGCTCTTCGTGCGCGGCCTGCGGCCCGACTTCGCGCCCGGCTGCGGTCAGTGGTGGCTGCGACCCGAACCCCGGCTGCTGGACGAACTCGAGGCGCTGTTTTCGCCATGACCACGCGCTGGACCGACCCCTCGACCGACCCCTTGACCGACCCCTTGACCGACCCCTCGACCGACCCCTCGACCGACCACTTGGCCGAGCCCTCGGCCGGTTCCTGGGCCGACGCCCTGGCCGACGCCCTGCTGGGCTGGGCGCTGGAGCTGAACCCCGGGCTGGCCGCCCCCCTGCAGGCCGCCCTGCACCGCTGCGTGGCGCAGCTGGAGCGCGAGCGCGGCGCCGGCCACGTCTGCCTGGCGCTCGGCGTGGCCGACGCCGCCAGGCTGCGCGCCAGCGGCCTGGTGGAAGACGCCCCCACCCGAGCGCAGGGCCGCCCGCTGGTGATCGACGCCGCCGGCCAGCTCTACCTGCAGCGCGACCACGAGCACGAACGGCGCCTGGCCGAGCGCATCGCCGCACTGCGCGCCGCCGCGCCGCAGGCGCTGGCCGAACAGCCCTTGCGCGCACTGTTCCCCCCGCAGGATGGGGCGGGCATCGATTGGCAGGCCGTGGCGGTGGCCCAGGCACTGCGCCAGCGCCTGACCGTCATCAGCGGGGGGCCGGGCACCGGCAAGACCAGCACCGTGGTCAAGCTGCTGGCCTGCGTGCTGGCGCAGCAGCCGGCCGCGCGCATCGCCTTGGCCGCCCCCACCGGCAAGGCCGCGCAGCGTCTGCTCGAGGCGCTGCGCGAGGGCGCCCAGCGCCTGGATCTGCGCGAGCTGCCCCTGCCGGCCGAGGCACTCACCGTGCACCGTCTGCTTGGCGCCGGCCCCCAGGGCTTCCGCCATGGCGCCGGGCGCCCCTTGGCGCTCGACTGGCTGGTGGTCGACGAGGCCTCGATGCTCGATCTGGCGCTGGCGCGCCAACTATTCGATGCGCTCGGAGCGGACACCCGCCTGGTGCTGCTGGGCGACCGCCACCAGCTCGCCGCGGTGGAAAACGGCGCCGTGCTGGCCGAACTGAGTCGCACGCCCTGCTGGCGTCCTGGCACCCGCCAGGCCCTGGCCCAGGCGCTGGGCCGGCCGCTGGCGCTGCCCGAGGCATCCAGCGACGCCGACCTGCCCGATCTGGCCGTGAGCTTCGAACGCAGCCACCGCTTCGACGCCGCCAGCGGCATCGGCCGACTCGCCGCGCTGCTGCGCGAGGGGGCGGCCGACGCCGCTGTGGCGCTGCTGGCCGAGGGCGCCGCCGACCTGGCTTGGCGCCCCACCGCCAGCGCCGCCGCGCTCGATGCCTTGCTCGACGAGGGTCTGTCCGGCTACGCCCAAGCGCTGTCCCGCCTGTGGCAGCAGCCGGGTGACGCCGCCCTGGAGGACGCGGTCTGGCGGGCCTGGGACGCCTTTCGCCTGCTGTGCGCCGGCCACGCCGGCCCCTGGGGAACGCGCGCGCTCAACCAGCGCGCGGCACAGGCGCTGCGCCGTGCGCTGCCGCAGCCGGCGCCGACCGCGCTGGGCCAGGCCCTGCTGGTGACGCGCAACCAGGCGCCCTTCGTCAACGGCGACATCCTCTTGCTGCTGCCCACGCCCGGCGCCGGCCCCTTGCAGGCGCAGCTGCGCCGGGGCGCGCAGCGCCTGGTCTTCGCGCCGCAGCAATTGCCCGCCGAGCTCGACGGGGCCTTCGCGCTGACCGTTCACAAGGCCCAGGGCTCCGAGTTCGACCGAGCCTTGCTGCTGCTGCCCGAACGGCAGGCATCGCCGAGCCGCCCCAGCCGCGAATGGCTTTACACCGGCGCCACGCGGGCACGGCGCCGGCTCGAACTGCTGGCCAGCGAGGCCGCCCTGCGCGCCGCCATCGCCGCGCCCACCGAACGCCGCTCCGGGCTGCGCGCCGCCCTGGCCGCGCAGCGCTGACCGGAGCACGGGAAAACCCACGCTCGACCAGGGGATGCCAGGCCGAACCGGCTTGCGCTACCCTTGGCGCCTCTGAGTCTGGAGTTCCGCCATGAATCTGCGTTCCGCCCTCGCCGCCAGCGTCCTCGGCTTGGCCGTCAGCACCCCGGTGCTGGCTTCCGACCAGTTCATCGACCTCTCCAGCGGCCAGGCCAGCTTCTCGAGCCTGGGCACGGTGCTCGATGGCGGAGACGATGTGCTCACCTTCACCGGACTGGCACCGGGCGTCTACGACTTCGTGTTCAGCGTCAGCGGCCAGTTCATCTCGAGCTTCGGCGGCACCGTCAACGGTTCGCCCTTCGCCGTGGCCGTGCTGGGCCCGATCAGCGCCGGCGCCGCCGTCGGCACGATGCCGGGCCCCTTCACCGTGGTCATCACCGGCACCGCTGGCCCGCGCGCGCTGTATTCGGGCGAACTGACCGTCAGCGCCGTTCCGGAGCCCGGCAGCTACGCGCTGATGGGCGCCGGTCTGGCCATGTTGGCGGCCTTCGCCAAGCGCCGCCGCCGCGACGCCTGAAACGCTGCCCGGCTCCGCGCCGCAACGGCCCGCCCTGGCGGGCCGTTCTGCTTTTCAGGCGGCAGGCGCAAAGTGGCCGTGGAATCCGTAGGGCACCCAAAAGGGCAACTCGACGGTGGCCAGCGGACCGGCCGAAATCGCCTCGGCGTCGAACACCGCCGCAAAACTGCGCTGGCGCCGCACGTCGAAGCCGGTGCCGATCAACCAGCCCTGCCCCTCCCGGCTGCTGCCCGGGCGCGGCACCAGCAGGTGCTCCTCCACCACCACCGAGGCACCGAAGTCGAAGGCCTCGACGCGGTCGCGCCGCAGGTCGAGGCGCTGCAAGGCCTGGAAACCCCAGCGCGCGTCGTTCAGGGCATCGCCGCGCAAGGCCGGGCAGTACAGGTAGCGATGGCGGCGACCCACCACGCGCGGGTCGACCTGCGGGAACTCCACGCCCTCGGGCCGCTCGTGCTGCGTGACACGGCCGCTGGCCAGGTCCAGGCGCAGGAACTGCAGGCGCGGGATGCTGCGTGATGCGTCGCGCTCGCCGCCCAGCATGCTGTTGAAGACGCCGGACAGAAATTCATCGGGATCGGTGCTGACGAAGTCGAGCTCGATCTGATCGCCACGGTCCCAGCCATTGCCGAAATGGAACATCAGCTGCGCCGGCAGCTCAAGCGTGCGGCGCGGCTGCAGCGTCGCCTTGTCGATGACCAGCGCGCGGGTGGCCTGCTGGGCGTCGAAGCGCATGGCAGCGGCAAAACTGGAACGACCGCTGCGCAGCGCGGCCATGTCGAGCGACAGCGGCGGCAACAGCAGCACGATGAAGCGCTCGGTGACCACGAAGTCGTGCAGCATCGGCGCGCCCGGCAGCGGCAGCAGCTGGCTGCGCTGCAGCCGGCCGTCGGCGCCGATCTGGTACAGCACCAGCTTGCCGGCGAAGGTGCCGAAATTCCACAGCGTGCCGTCGGGCTCGCGCTTGGGGTGGGCGCTGAAGGGCACCCCGGCCAGTTCGGGCGCCCAGGCGCGCGGCCCCAGGGTGCGCAGCGTGGCGGGGTCCAGCTCGGTGGCCGAGCCGCCTTCCCACAGCGCGTAGAGCCGCCCGGCCTGCACCGTGACGCTGGTGTTGGCGGTGTTCATGTCGTCGGGGCCGCGCAGCGGCGCGCGCGCTTCGATGCGGGTACCGAAGGCCGGCACGCGGAACTCGCCCGCGGCCTGCTCGAGCTCGAACTTGCGCGTCTGTACAAAGCGCGCCCGATGGCTGACGCGCCCCTCACCCTCGAAGCGCCAGGCCTGCACCAGGCCGTCGCCGTCGAACCAATGGGCGTAGCGCTGGGCGCCGCGCTCGAGCAGACCGGGGCCGTTGCGAAACAGGGTGCCGCGCAGCTCGCGCGGCAGGCGGCCGCGCACGCGCAGGCCTTCGGCCAGACGGTCCACGCCGTCGTTCCAGCCGCGCAGCGGCTGCAGCCAGGGGTTGCGGCCGAAGGCGGCGCTGTTCAGCGGGGCGTCGCTCGGCGTGCCGCCGGCCGACGCGGCCAGCGCCGCCGAGCCTGGCAGCGCCGCGACCAGCGCACCCTGCGCCAAAGCGGCCCACAGTTGTCGACGTTGCAGCATGTCGGCCTCCCTCAACGCAGGCTGACGCGCTGGCGCAGGTCGCCGGCCAGCGTGAAGCTCGCCTCTTCGAACTTCGGCGCGCCAAAGCGGCCGACGTTGTTGGAAAAGGCGTAGGCCTCGGTGGGAATGCCGATCAGGTTGAAGTCGATGCGACCGTTGCCGTTGAGGTCGTGCACCAGCGAATACGCGTACTGGCCCTGCGGCAAATCGTCGAAGCGCAGGCGCAGGGTGCCGTCGGCCCCCGGCGTGATCTTGCGGGACTGCAGGGGCCGGGTCAGCCAGCCCTCGGCGCGGTCAAACAGTGCGACCAGCACCTGCCCTTCGACCCCTTGCGTGCCGGTGATTTCGATTTCCAGGCTGGCGGCCTGCGCCTGCAGGGCGGCGGACAGGGCCAGAAGGGTGACAAGTGTGCGCATGGTGCGGCTCCATCAGGGTTGCGATGAAGCGCATCGTTGCCAAGCGCAGGCGACCGCACCAGCGCCGCGCGACGACCGGGTGCCGGCGGGCGCGAACGGGAAAAAGCAAGGGGAAAAAGCAAGGGGTGCAGGCAGCGGGGTTTCAGAACGGCTGGGACTCGTCGCCGTCCTCGGCCCGGCAGTCGTCCGACAAGGCCGGCCCCTCGCGCCGCAGCACCCAGTGCGAAGCCGTGTAGCAGAGCTCGACGCGCCGGGCGCCCGGGAACAGGCGCCGCGCCAGCGCCTCCAGGTCGGTGGGCAGGCTGGTCACCAGGCGGTTGGCCGCCAGGTCCTCGTCCGGGTGACCCTGCATGCTCACCCAGGGCACGAAGGCGGCGGCGGCGCGCCACAGCGCCGTGCCGTACTGCACCGGCTCGGGCCGGTAGTCCCAGGCCGCCAGTTGGCGCTGTGCGGCCTGGCGCGCGCCGCCCTCGGCCGCCGGCGGTCCCCAGGCCGAGGCCAGCAGCTCGGCCAGCCATTGGTTGCAGTTCTGCCGCAGCAGGTCGGTCGGGTGGGCGTTGGCCATGTACTGCTCGCCCAGCAGCGCGCGCGCCTGCGCGTCGCTCACGGCGGCCAGTGGGCGGGCCGCCTCGGCCGGCAGCAGCAGCAAGGAGACAAAGCCGCGCTCGGCGTCGTCGGCGCCCAGCAGAAAGCCGGCCAGGCCCTGGTCGACGACCCGGGCGCGCCGCTCGTCGCAGGCGAAGTACATCTGCCGCAGGCCCCAGGGTGCCAGCGGGTGTTCGGCCAGCGCCAGCGCGCCATGCGTGTAGCGCAGCCCGAAACGCTGCAGATTGGTGCCGGCGCGTGCCACCAGGGCCGCGGGTTCAGCGTGCGCGTGCAAGAGCTCACGCAGGCGCGCCGCCACCTGCAGCACGCGGTCCTGCTGCGCCGCGCTGCGCTCGGGCTCGCGGCCGCAGAAACGCCAGGAGGTGCTGGCCGAACTCGCCGCCGGCAGCAGCAAGGCCGCCAGCATGAAGGCGGCAAGAGCCGCTGCGCCAGCGCGACGAATCAGAGCTTGACCGACTCGTGGTCGCGGCGCAGCCGGTCGTCCACCGCGAGGAAGAAGGGTGTGGCGTCGCTGGCGCGTGCCACGGCCAGGCCGTAGGGCCGCGCCAGCAGGTGCAGGGTCTGGCCGGCCTGCAGGTCCTGCTCGACCGCCACGGCGGCGGGCAGGCGCAGGGTGATCGCGGCCGGAGCGGCTTCGCCGCGGCCGTCCTGCGCCGCGCCGGCGAGGCCCGCAACGCCCGCCAGGCGCAGCGCCACGCGGCCGTCGTCCAGGCGCGCCAGCTGTGTCACCGTGTAGGCGCCGGCCTGGGCCTTGCTCTTCTTGCTTTTCTTGTCGTCGTCGCCGCTGCTGCTGTCGCTGGAATCGCTGATCGAGTCGGACAGACTGGCCACCGAGGCCGAACCGGCGCTCGACGCCGACGAGGTGAAGGAATCCGCCTGTGCGGCGAAGGAGGTCGCAAGCAACAAGGGGAGGAGCAGCGCGCGCATGGTGTCCTGGGAAGGCCGTCGAGGGGCCGCGAGGATAGCCCAGGCCCGGACAATGCCGGCTCCGCCGCAACCCGCGCCGATCTCCCCACCCGCGCCCGCCGCTCCCACCATGAACTACCACCTGTACGGCGCCCCGGCCACGGCCAGCCTGTGCGTGCATTGGATGCTGCTGGAACTGCAGCAGGACTTCGAACTGACCCTGCTCGACCTCGCCGCCCAGCAGCAGCGCGGCGCCGAGTACCTGCGACTCAACCCAGGCGGTCGGGTGCCCACCCTGCTGATCGACGCCGAACCCCACAGCGAGTGTGCGGCGCTGCTGATGCTGCTGGCCGAGCGGCACCCCGAAGCCGGCTGGGCACCCGCGCCGGGCAGCCCCGAGCGCGCCGACTACCTGCAGTGGATGGTCTGGCTGAGCAACACGCTGATGCCGGCCTTTCGCGCCTGGTTCTACCCGCACGAGCCGGCCGGTGCCGGCCAAGAGGCCGTGGTGCAGGCGCAGGCACGCGCCGCCATCGAGGCCTGCTGGGCGCGCTTGGCCGGGCAGTTGTCCGACGGCCGCCCCTACCTGCTGGGCAGCCAGCCGCGTGCCGTCGACCTGCTGGCCACCATGCTCGTGCGCTGGTCACGCAACATGCCGCGCCCGGCCGAGTGCTGGGAGCTGCTGGCGGCCTACAGCGAGCGCATGCGCCAGCGCCCCGCCCTGCAGGAGGTGCACCGGCGCGAGGGCTTGAGCGATTGGATCGACACCGGTGGTCGACGCGTTCCCGATGCCGCTTGATGCACTTCAAGGACCCCAACCGGAGTCGCCGCTAGGCTGCGGCCATTGGATTTCCTGGCCCCCAGCGGGCCAACCGAATGCGCATGCGCCCGCACCTGACCCCCGTGGCTGACAACGTCCCCAGCGTGCCGAACTACCTGGCGCAGGGCGCCGAGTGCGAGCTGTTCGCCCGCACGCATGCGGCCGGCCTGCCCCTGCTGCTCAAGGGCCCGACCGGCTGCGGCAAGACGCGTCTGGTCGAGCACATGGCGGCGCGCCTGGGCCGCCCCCTGATCACCGTCAGCGGCCACGACGACCTGGGGGCCGCCGACCTGGCCGGCCGCTTTCTCATCGAGGGCGGCGATACCCGCTGGGTCGACGGCCCGCTGACGCGCGCGGTGCGCCTGGGCGCCCTTTTCTACCTCGACGAGGTGGTCGAGGCGCGCAAGGACATCACCGTGCTGCTGCACCCGCTGGCCGACGACCGCCGCGTGCTGCCGCTGGAGCGCCTGGGCGAGCAGGTCAGCGCGGCACCGGGCTTCCAGCTCGTGCTGTCCTACAACCCCGGCTACCAGCACCTGTTGAAGGGGCTCAAGCCCAGCACGCGGCAGCGTTTCGTCGCGCTCACCCTGGGTTACCCGGCGCCCGAGCTGGAAGCGCGCATCGTCGCCAGCGAGGGCGGTGTGGACGCCGACACCGCCCAGCAGCTCGTCAAGCTGGCCCTGCACCTGCGCCGCCTGACCGAGCACGACCTGGAGGAAACCGCCAGCACGCGCCTGCTGGTGATGGCCGCCCGGCTGACGCGCCAGGGCCTGGGCCTGAGCGCTGCCGCGCAGGCCGCCGTGATCGAGGCGCTCAGCGACGACGACGCCACGCTCGCCGCGCTGGCGGAGTTGCGCCGTGCCGTGCTCGGCGACTGAGCGCGCGGCAGACCTGCCGCAGCGCCGCAACCTGCAGGCGCGCCGGCGCCTGACGCAGCTCGCCTTCTTCGCGCTCTTCCTGCTCGCCCCGGCGCTCGACCTGCTGCGCTTCGACCTGCACGAGGCGCAGCTGTGGCTGCTGGGCCAGCGCTGGTCGCTGGGCATCGGCGCCTTCCAGCGCGGCGAGCTCGACGCCACCGCCGTGGCCCTGTCCATCCTCTTCAAGGCCATCGTGCCGGGCGTGCTGCTGGTGGCCGGCTTCCTGTTCGTGGCCTGGCGTTTCGGGCGTCTGTACTGCGGCTGGCTGTGCCCGCACTTCAGCCTGGTGGAACTGCTCAACGGCCTGCTGCACAAGGCCTGCGGGCGCTGGTCGATCTGGGAGCGACCCGACAGTGCGCAGCGCAGCCGGGCGCATGCGCTGGCCTTCGCCTTGCTGGCGCTGGGTTTTGGTTTCGTCTGGTCGGTCACCCTGCTGACCTATCTGCTGCCGCCGGCCGAGATCTGGGGCGGCCTGCTCAGCGCCAACCTGACGCCCAACCAGACGCGCTTCCTGCTCATCGCCTGGGCGCTCATCAGCGCCGAGCTGGTGCTGGCGCGCCACCTGTTCTGCCGCTTCGGCTGCGCGGTGGGTTTCTTCCAGAGCCTGGCCTGGATGGCCAACCGCAAGGCGCTGGTGGTGAGCTTCGCACGCCAGCGCGCCGCCGAGTGCCGCGACTGCCAACCCGAGGCCGACGCCTGCGAGACCGTCTGCCCGATGCGCCTGCGCCCGCGGGTGCAAAAGCGCCTGATGTTCAGCTGCGTGCAGTGCGGCCAATGCCTGCAGGCCTGCGAGGGCTCGCACGACGCGCGCGGCCAGGCCACGCCCAATCTGCAGTGGCAGGTGGGCTTGGACGCGCTGCGCGAGACCCTGCCCTCGCGCCGGAGCCCCTGATGGAGGAATGGGTCGGCCAGCAATGGCACCGCCTGGTCACGCGCTGGGCCGAGCCCGACACCGGCGCGGTCGACCTGCAGGCCGTGCAGCGCGCTGCGGCGCTGCTGCTGCACGCCGCCGGCGCTTCGGCCTCCGAATTGCGCATTACCGCCGCGGCGCCGCTGCGGGTGGGCGGCGAGCGCGGCTTCTGGCAGCGCGTGGCCGGCAGCGGCCTGCGCGAGCCGCTGGCGCAGCGCGACGACAGCGTGCTGGCGTTGCCGGCGCGCCTGGCGGTGTTCGGCGACGCGGCGCTGAACCGCGAGCTCTACCTGTGGCTGGCGCTGCAGGCCGCCTTCCTGCCAACTGACGAGCCCGACTGGCTGCGCGCCAACGTGGCGGCGACCCAGGCGCTGCTGGCCGCCCTCCCCGCGCTGGCGCCGCGCTGGCAGCGCCTGCGCGAGGCCCTGCTGGCGCAGCGCGGCCCCGCCCAGGACGAGGCCGAGGCCATGGTGCAGGCGGCGCTGCGCGACGGGCGGACGGGTGCGCGCCGCGTCGCGCCGCAGGACGTGAAGCCGGTGTGGTGCTGGGTGCTGCCGGTGGCCGAGGCGCCGGATGCCCACCCGGCCGACGCCGACGCCTCGGCCGGCGCCCGGCGCGGCCCGCAGAGCCAGCTGGCGCAGCGGCGCCGCGCGCGGCAGGCTGACACTCAGGCCGCCCGCGCGCCGCTGCTGCTGGGCGCCAAGACCGAGTGGATCAAGACCTTTGCCGACCCCTTCGCCATCGACCGCGCCGAGGACGACCAGGACGAGGGCGACGCCGCCACGGCCGCCGAGGAACTGGCCGAACCGACCCTGCAGCGCGGCGGCGAGCGCCTGGTGGCGCGCGTGCGCTTCGACCTCGACCTGCCCGCCGCCGCGCAGGACGACCTGCCCCAGGGCGAGCCCGACTGGCTGCCCGAATGGGACCTGCGCAGCCAGCAGCTGCTGCCGCAGCGCGTGCAGGCCCAGGTCTACACGGCGCGCCAGCCGCAGCCCTGGCAACCGGCGCCGGCGCTGCGTGCCCAGGGCGCGCGCCTGCGGCGCCGCCTGGCCATCCAGCAGGCGGCGCCGCGCTGGCAACGCGGCCTGCTGGCCGGTGAGGAGCTCGACCTCGACGCCTGGGTGCGCCATGCCGCCCACCCGGTGGGGCCGGCCGCCGCCTGGCAGCAGGTGCAGCGCCAGCAGCGCGAGCTGGCCTCGCTGCTGCTGGCCGACCTGTCGATCTCGACCGACGCGCACGCCAACAACGAGCAGCGCGTCATCGAGGTCATCCGCGACAGCCTCTACCTGTTCGGCGAGGCCCTGCACGCCAGCGGCGACGCCTTCGCCTTGCTGGGCTTCAGCTCGGTGCGGCGCAATCTGCGCCTGCACGAACTCAAGCGCTTCGACGAACGCTGGTCAGCCGCCCTGCTGCCGCGCCTGGGCGCCCTGCAACCCGGCTACTACACGCGCCTGGGCGCCGCGCTGCGCGCCGCCACGCAGCGCCTCAAGCAGCGCCCCGAGCGCCAGCGCCTGCTGATCCTGCTGACCGACGGCAAGCCGCACGACCTCGACGGCTACGAGGGTCGGCTCGGCCGCGAGGACACCCGGGAGGCGGTGCGCGAGGCGCGCGCCGCCGGGCTGGTGCCGTTTGCCGTCAGCATCGACAGCGAGGCCCCCGAGCTGCTGCCGCAGCTGTTCGGCGCCAGGGGCTTTGCCTGGGTGCGCCGGCCCGCCGACCTGCCGCAGCGCCTCACCCAGCTCTACGCCAGCCTGTCGCGCTGATCGCAGCAGGCCCGCGTTTGCGCTGCATCAAGCCGACGCGAGCCGCCCTGCCACCCGCCACGACAATGGCGCCATGCACCCGACGCGCAAGATCGACATCCCGCAATTCCTCAGCCACATCCCGCTGTTCCAGGACATCGGCGAAGAGGCCCTGGCCCGCCTCGCCGAGGGCGTGGAGATGCGCCGCGTCGAGCGCGGCGAGTACGTCTTCCACGTCGGCGACCCCTGCGACAGCTTTTACTTTCTGGCGCTCGGTCAGGTGCGCCTGTTCGTCATCGCGCCCAACGGCAACGAGAAGGTCATCGAGCTGATCGGGCCCGGCATGAGCTTCGCCGAGGCGCTGATGTTCCTCGGCAAGCCCTGCCTGGTGAACGCGCAGGCGCTGGCCGACACCCTCTTGCTGGTCATCCACCGCGAGGTGGTGAGCCGCGAGCTGGAGCGCGACGGCCACCTGGCCATGCGCATGCTGGCGGGCCTGAGCCGGCGCCTTCACGGCCTCGTGCACGACGTGCAGGCCTACGCGCTGCAATCGGGCGTGCAGCGCGTGGTGGGCTATCTGCTGCGCGACATTGCCGACGCCGAGATGAGCGGCCCGACCATCGTCACCCTGCCGGTCAGCAAGGCCACCGTGGCCTCGCGCCTCTCGCTCACGCCCGAGTACTTCTCGCGCGTGCTGCACGAGCTGGAGGCGCATGGGCTGATCGAGATCGACAAGCGCGACATCCACATCCTGGATGCGGCGGCGCTGGCGAACTACCCGGCGCAGTAAGCAAGGCGGGCATGCCGTGGCGGACCGGTGGCGCTCGGATTCGCTGCGGGTCCTGCGAGCGCGCCTGCCGGCGCGCTGCGCCACTGCGGTGCAGATTGAATAGCGCGGGACCCTGGCGGCCTCAAGCTTGAAACGCAACGCCCCGCCCTCATCCCTTCCGATCGCTCAGCAAGCTCAGTCCGAAACCGTTCAACGGCGAGGATCGTGGGCTCGCCGCGGCGTGGACTGGCTGCGCTGAGTCCGGTTCGCGCCATTCGCTGCTTTCCTCCAAGGTTTGCTGCGAGGGCTTTGCGGGGCATGGCGGCATGGCCGTGGCGGCAGTCGGGTCAACGTCACATCACCCAAGGCAGGCGTGCCCGCTGGACCTGCTCGGCATCCCTGCTGCTCCGGGTTGACCCGTCTGGCCGGCTTGAAAAAGCGCGCGCACAGTCCCCCAACAGAGGCGCGTTGACGCGCCCGCCAGGGAAGGTTTGAGCAGAACGCTTCGGCGCGGGCTCAAAGCGTGTCCGTCGTGCTGTCGTGGCGCCGCACGCCCCATCTTCCCTGAGCAAATGCAGCGCCGGTCGGCTGCCGACCGGTCAGCTTCTGGGGTGACCCTGCCAAGGAGGACTTGCGATGAAGGACTGGAGCATCTCGACGCGGCTGGGTGCCGCCTTTGCCTTGTTGCTCTTGCTGCTGCTCGGGCTGGCCGGCGCGGCCTACCGGCAGATGGGCCATCTGCACGACAGCAGCCGCGATCTGTCCGACAACTGGCTGCCCAGCGTTGCCGCGGTGGCCCAGGTCAGGGCCCAGGCAATCCAGACGCGCGTGTTCATTGCGCGCCACATCCTCAATGCCGACGCCAATGCGATTGCCGAACTCGACCAACGCGTGCGCGACGCGCGCGGCACCCTCGAAACCCAGCGCAAGCAGTACGAGGCGCTGATTTCCGGCACCGAGGAGCGCAGCCGCTACGAGGCCTTCGATGCGGTGTGGCGCCAGTACACCGGCGTCAACGACCGGCTGCTGGCGCAATCCCGCCAGAACGAAAAGGACGCGGCGCGCGCCTTGTTTGAGGGCGAATCCCTGCGGCGCTACACGCAGGCCGTCGCCCTGCTCGACCAACTGGTGAAGGTCAACGGCGACGGTGCCAAGGCCTCGCGTCAGACCTCTGAGGACAGCTACACCACCGGCATCACCACACTGGCGCTGACCGTTGCGCTGGCCTTCGCGGTGGCCGTGGCTGCCGCGCTATGGCTGATTCGTTCGATCACGCCGCCTCTGGTCCGTGCGGTGCAGGCTGCCGACCTCATCGCCGGTGGTGACCTGACGCAGACCGTCGTCAGCCACTCCAAGGACGAAGCGGGCCGGCTGCTGCAGGCGCTGGATAGCATGCAGCAGAGCCTCGTGCACACCGTCAGGGCGGTGCGCCACAACGCCGAGAGCGTGGCCACCGGCAGCGCCCAGATTGCCTCGGGCAACAACGACCTGTCGGCGCGCACCGAGAGCCAAGCCAGTGCGCTGGAACAGACCGCGGCCTCGATGGAGCAACTGGACTCGGCGGTGCAACAAAACGCCGACAACGCGCGACAGGCCAATCAGCTGGCGGAGCGCGCCTCCGAGGTGGCCGCGCAGGGCGGCGAGATGGTTGCCCAGGTGGTGGCGACGATGAAGGACATCAGCGCCTCGAGCAGCCGGATCGCCGACATCATCGGCGTGATCGACGGCATCGCCTTCCAGACCAACATCCTGGCGCTGAACGCCGCCGTGGAGGCGGCACGCGCCGGCGAACAGGGCCGTGGCTTTGCCGTGGTGGCCGGCGAGGTGCGTCTGCTGGCCGGCCGCAGCGCCGAAGCGGCCAAGGAGATCAAGGGGCTGATCACCGCCAGCGTGGAGCGCGTCGAGCACGGCAGCACCCAGGTCGATCAGGCCGGGCGGACGATGGCCGAGGTGGTGGCCGCCATCCGCCGGGTCGCCGACATCATGGCCGAGATCAGTGCGGCCAGCCGCGAGCAGAGCGCCGGGGTCTCTCAGGTCGGCGAGGCGGTGATGCAACTCGACCAGACCACGCAGCAGAACTCCGCCCTGGTCGAGGAGATGGCGGCCGCGGCGGCCAGCCTCAGCAAGCAGGCCACCGACCTGGTGCAGGCCGTGGCGGTGTTCAAGCTGGGCTGAGCGAGCCCGCGCCCTCACATGCGCTGATCCTGCGAGCCCCCGCCGCTGAGGTCCGCCAACTCGGGCGTCACCTCGGCGTAGGCCATCACCTTGCCGCCGTTGGCCTTGGCGAAGCCTTCGGCGGCCTCGCGCCGCGCAAAGCTGGCGAAGGTCGGCCCCATGGCGCCCATCAGCTTGCCGTCGCGCACGTAGAAGGCGCTGCGCGCGTCGATCCAGGCGCCGCGCGGGCGCTCCCAGTCGGTCTTCTCCATGTCCTGCACGTAAACCGCACGAACCTTTTTGACCTGCTCGGGGCGCAGCAGCAGCGAGAACATCTCGACCGGGTCGCAGAGGAACTGCGGCTTGTCCTCGCCCTGGTAGTGGATCTGCGCCTTCGGGCCGGGGTACTCGGCCAGCAGCATGCCGTCGAGCGCGCAGGCGGTGGCGTCGCTGAAGTCCTGCGCGGTGGCGGGGCCCTCCGACGGCGCGCAGCCGGGCAGCAAGGCGCTGAAGAGCGGCAGGCTGGCGCAGGCCAGGCAGCGGCGGCGCGACAGCTTGATGGATGGGGTGCTCATGACGGTTTGAACCTCCAGAGTGCGGCAGCAAGCGGCGCGACGATCCAGCCGAGCAAGGCCAGGCCCATCCACAGCGGCGAGGCGAAGGCCGGCGGCATCAGCGCGCCAAGACCGAACAGGCCCTCGGCCTGCTCGAGCGAGAAGAGGTTGAGGATGCGGAACACGTCGGCCGGGTTGGCCAGCAGCAGCCAGGCCACCGCGTCACCCGCCAGCGCGCCGCCGCTGGCCACCAGGGTGCCCAGCAAGGCCAGGTCGAACACCAGCACGAAGACGAACCACAGCACGATGGCCAGGCCTGAAGCGCGCGTGCGCTCGCGCGTCAGCACCGACAGCAGCAGCGCCAGGCTCAGGAAGGCCAGCCCCAGGCCCGTGCTGCTGAGCACGAAGCCGCCGTAGTGCCAGAGCGCCTCGACGCCGAACTGCTGCATCAAGAGCGCGCCCACCAACGCGAAGCCGCTCAGCGTTGAAAGCGTCAGCGCGGCGGCCAGCCCGAGGTACTTGCCCAGCAGCAGTTCGGCGCCCGAGAGCGGGTGCGCCAGCAGCAGTTCGAGCGAGCCGCGTTCGCGCTCGCCGACGATGGCGTCGAAGCCCAGCAGCAGCGCAATCATCGGCACCAGGTAGATGACCAGGCTGACCAGGCTGCTGATCGTCAGGGCCAGCGAGCGCGGACCCACCACGCCCTGCTGCGCCGCGCCGAAGTAGCTGATGAGCAGCGAGAACACCGTGAACACCAGCGCGACGGCCAGCACCCAGCGGTTGCGCAGGCGCTCACGCAGCTCCTTGGCCGCCAGGGTGAGCAAGGGACCGGTCATGCGCCGACTCCGAAGTAAAGGTCTTCCAGCGAGGGTTCGAGCACCTGCAGGTCCTGCAACGCGCCGGTCAGCGGCGCCAGGCGCTGCAGCAGGGCCATCTTGTCGGCGCGTGCGCAGCGCAGGCTCAGGCGGGCTTCGCCCCGCATCGCCTCCGTCACCTGCGCCTCCGTCACCAGCGCGCCGGCCGCCTCGCGCGCGGCCTGCAGCTGCGCCGCCGTGCCGCTCAATTGCACGGTCAGGGGCAGCGCCAGCTGCTCGCGCAGCTCCTGCACGCTGCCCTGCGCCAGCACCCGGCCGTTGGCCAGGATGCTCAGGCGGTCGACGCGCTGCTGCAGCTCGGCCAGGATGTGCGAGGTGATGAGCACCGCGCAGCCGCGCGCGCACTGCTCGGCCAGCAAGGCGTAGAACTCGCGGATGGCGGCCGGGTCCAGGCCGTTGCTGGGTTCGTCCAGCAGCAGCAGTTCGGGCTCGCCCAGCAGGGCCTGCGCCAGGCCCAGGCGCTGGCGCATGCCCTTGGAGTAGGTGCGCACCGCGCGGCTGGCGGCAGCCGCCAGACCCACACGATCCAGCAGCGGCTCGATCTGCGCCTGCGGGGCGCCCTTGAGCCGGGCGAAGAAGGCCAGCGTCTCGCGGCCCGACAGCGCGTCGTAGAGCGCCAGTTGCTCGGGCAGGTAGCCGATGCGCCGGCGCGCCTCGCGCCAGCCGGGCCCACCGGCGGTGCAACCCACCACCCGCACCGAGCCGGCGTCGGGCGGCAGCAGGCCGAGCATCAGCCGGAACAGCGTGCTCTTGCCGGCGCCGTTGTGGCCGATCAGGCCGGCCATCTGGCCACGCGGCACCGACAGGCTGACGCCGCCCACGGCCTGCAGGGGGCCGAAGGCCTTGCGCACGTTCTGAAGGTCCACAGGTTTCATCGCCGACTCGCGCATCGTGTGTGTTCCGGGCCGAGCGCCGGGCCGCCCCGAGCCGGCCCGATTGAGCCGGGGTGCGGCTCGACGCCGCACAGCGGCTCGTCCCCTCGGGGGACCGACCTGGGTCGCCCGCGTTCAGCGGGGCGAACCGGGGCGAGGGGCTGCTTATTTTTCAATCCACTGCCTCCATTGCGGATGCTGGGGCCGCATGCGCGGGTGCGGGTCGACGACGCTGGGCGCGCGCAGCAGCGGGAACTGGCGCGACACCACGCGCAGCGCCTGCACCGCCGGGCTGGCCATCAGCAGTCGCACCGTGGGGTGGCGGTAGCTCAGGCGGTCGACCAGGTCGTTGGCCTCGTAGGCCTGGTCACCCACGCCGTCGCCGTCGCGGTCCCAGCCCAGGTAGTTGCTGAAGTGGTTGCCCTCGCCGGGCTTGCCGCCCCAGCGCTCGTCGCGTGCGCCCACATAGCGCACCGGCTCGCCGTTGGCGATGAAGTCGTTGCCCTGCACCACGTTGCGGGTCGACAGCGCGGCCAGGTGCACGCCGACCGGGTTGCCCACCACCAGGTTGTTGCGCAGCGTGGCGTACTCGACGTCGTAGATGAAGAAGCCGCGCGCGTTGCCGGCCACCACATTGCCTTCCACGGTGGCGTCCTGCACGGTGCGCAGCATGATGCCGTGGTCGCTGTTGGCCCAGCAGCGGTTGTTGCGCACCACGTTGTCGCGCACCTCCATCAGCGCCAGGCCGCCGCGGTTGTGGTGGCTGTCGTTGCCCTCCCACAGATTGCGGTAGCTGTTCATGTAGTGCGTGCCGTAGCGGCTGTGGTGCAGTTCGTTGCCACGGAAGATGGCGTCGTGCGAGACGTCGATGTAGAGCGCGTCGCGCACGAAGCCGATGCGGTTGCCCTCGATGCGCGCGCCGCGGGTGTTGTAGAGCTGGACGCCGTTGCCACGCCGCGGCGACAGCAGCTCGCGCTTGCCGGTGATGACGTTGCGCTCGACACGCACCCCGTCGGCCTTCTCGATCCACAGGCCGAACAGGTTGGTGGACAGCTGGTTGCCGCGAATGAGCGCCCGGTGCGCGCCGGGCCGCACCTGGACGCCGGCGTTCTGCTCGAGCAGCGAGACCCCCGAATCGCTGATCAGCAGGCCCTCGACGACGACGTCGCTGGCTTCGATGCGCAGCGTGTTGCCCTGGTTCGCGCCGCTCAGGCGCGGCCAGCTCACACCGCGCAGGGTCAGCGGCTTGCGCACCACGAAGTTGCCGACGTGGCGCGCGCGCTCGACTTCGACCACGTCACCGGGCGCGGCGGCGTCCAGCGCGGCCTGCAGGTCTTCGCCGGCGCGCACGCGCAGGGTGGCGGCCTGCGCCGACCCGCCCGCCCGTCCGAGCAGCGGGCCAAGCAACGGGCCAAGCACCAGCCCGCCCACCAGTCCACCCAGCAGAACCGGGCGCCAGGCCCTCACGCGAGCAGGTGCCCGCTGCCCTGCAGCAGCAGGAACAGCGCAGCGCCGATCAACAAATTCTTGAAGCCCACGTAGCTGACCATGTCCAGGGAGTTGGCGACGCGGTAGTTTGCCTGCCACCACGGACCGTCCTTGACATAGTTCAGGCCCTGGCGGCGCAGCAGCACCTCGAACACGCTCCAGCCGAGCCACCAGCCGATCAGTGCCACCGCCGACAGCTTGCCCTGCGCGGCCAGCACCCAGGCCAGGGTGGCGGCCACGGCCAGACCGACGCCCGCCAACTGCGCCACGCGCGCCGCCTTCAGGTGCGCCAGGTTCCAGGGCAGCAGATGGTGGCGCGCCTCGGCCAGCAGCCAGCGCCAGCCGCGCTCGCGCGCCAAGTGGCGCGGGTGGACCGGCTCGGTGGCCCAGCGCGGGTCCTTGACCGGCTCGGGCGGCACCCAGGCCACCGGCTGGATCGGGATGTAGTGGCCGTCGCGACCGATCGGCGTCAGCGGCAGGCCCTCGCGCTCGCGGCGCTTGCGTTCCTGCGACAGCGGTGGGCAGCCCTTCTCGTCGGTGTAGAGCACCAGGCAATCGAGGCAGTGCAGGCACTCACGGTGGTCGATGCGTCCGGCCGTGTCGATGGCCTGCGAGCCGCAACCCTTGGCGCAGGCCTTGCAGCTGTTGCAGCCCGGCTTGCGCGGCAGGCCGAACCAGCGGAAGGTGCTGGGCAAGGCCAGCGCCGCGCCCAGCGGACACAGGTATTTGCAGAACGGTCGCTCGATGAGCAAGGCCAGGCCGAGCAGCAGCGCCACATAGAGGCCGTAGGGCCAGCTGCGGTTCAGCACACCGACCAGGAAGGTGGTCTTGAAGGGTTCCACCTCGGCCAGCAACTCGGCGGCCGTCATCGACACCAGGGAGACCCCGAACAGGCCGAAGAAGATCACGTACTTGAGGTTCTTCAGCCGGTCGTGCAGCCCCTGCCGCACGGGGCGCTGCCAGCGCTTGAGGCCCAGCAACCCGGCCAGCTTGAAGAGCCCCTCCTGCAGCGACCCGAACGGGCACAGCCAGCCGCAGAACAACCCCCGCCCCCAGACAAAGGCGGTGACGATGATGAAGATCCAGAAGATGAAGATGAAGGGGTCGGAGAGGAAGAGCTCCCACTGCCACTGGAAGAGCAGCGAGTGGAACCAGGTCAGCACCTGGGTGATGGACGGCTGCGCGAGCAGGCCGAAACCGACGAAGAAGATCGACAGCGCCCAGGCGCTGTACTTGAAGCCGTTGATCGGCCATTTGTTCTTGTGCGTGGAGCGGCGCGCCAGGCGCTCGCGCTGCCAGTACACCAAGGCGGTGACCAGCAAGAGCGTGACGAAGCCGGCCAGCGCCCAGGGGCGTGCCGACCAGATGCGGCGCCAGCCGCTCTGCTCTTCCTCGACCTGCGGGCGGCCGCCCTCGAGCCGCGCATCGGCCAGCCAGTAGCGCGCCTCGAAGTTGGCGAAGCTGCGCTGGCCGGTGGCACGGTCGACCCGGTTGCCCAGGAAGTTCAGCTTCCACGGGTAGGCGGCCGAGAACGAGCCCGAGCGCAGGATGAAGATGGCCGACTCGCTGAAGGCCGGCGCACCGGCCGCTTCCAAGGCGTAGAGGTTCAGGTAATCGACATCGCGGAAGCTGAACAGGTCGCGGCCCTGCTTGACCTGCACGCGGTCGTAGATGCCGCCGCGCACGAAGCCCGAGCCCTTGAAGCTCTCGGCGCCCTTGCTGCGGATGATGAAGAGCGCGTGTTCGCCGTCCTTGAGCCGGCTGCGCAGCGACTGCCATCCGCCCTGGCCGAGCAGCGCGGCGCCGATGTCGGGGTGGTCCAGGCTGCCGAACCACAGCTCGATGAAGGGCTCGGGGCCGGGCGGCAGGCCGACTTGCTGCGGCTGCACGACCAGGCGCTGCACGGCGCCCTCGTCCACCAGTTCGGCCCAGCTGGGCAGGCGCGGGTTGCGGGCGAAGCGGGCGGGTTCGCGCACCGTGGGGGGCAGCAAGCCGACCTGCGCCGCCACGGCCTGGCCGGACTGCGTGATGACCTGGTTCTGCGCGATGACGGTGACGGTGGCGCCGCTGATGGCGTCCAGGTGCACGGCCTCGTCGCCACCGGCACCGACCTCGAGGCGCTCGGCAACCTGATGGCCCTTGTACTGGTCGTGAAAGCGCACCAGCGCCGACTCGGGAATGCCCAGCAGCAGGATGGGCTCGGAATGCTTGAGCACCTTGAAGCCGACGTAGCGGCCGGCCTTGTCCATGCCGATCAGCGTCACCACCGGCTTGCCCGAGTAGGCCGGCAGGTCGGTGATGTCGGTGGACAGGAAGACGTAGCCCAGCAGGGCGTCGGAGGCGTCCAGCGCCTCGACGTAGGCGGGACGACCCTTGCGGGCGCTGAATCGTGCGGCGCCCGGAAAGACCTCGGCGCAGGCCACCCGCTCGCACAGCTGCGGATGGGTCGCCAGGTCCTCGGGCAGCTTGGCCTCGTAGGCCTGGGCAAAGGCCCGCCCCAGGAACAGCGCGGCCACCAGGGCCGCGCGAGACACAAAAAGCGCGGCCACCAGGGCCGCGCGAAGCAGTTTCATTGCCGGCATCGTTCTACACGCGGCGCGCCGGTCTCGAGTCGGCACGCCGCGCTTTTCCTTCCTCAGGCTTCGACGATCATCCGCGTGCGCATCTCGAGGTGCAGCGCATGGCAGAAGTGGGTGCAGTAGCACCAGTAGACACCCGGATCACCGGCCGTGAAGGTCACCGAGGCGGTTTCCTGCGGGTTGACGATGAAGTTGACGTTGTGGCCCGGGATGGCGAAACCGTGCGTCAGGTCCTGCACCTTGTCGAGGTTGGTCAGGATCAGCGTCACCTCGTCGCCCTTCTTGACCGAGAACTCGCGCAGGCTGAAGGCCGGCGCCTGCGAGGTCATCTTCACCGTGACCTTCTTGCCGTTGCGCGTCACGCCGCTGTCCTTGGGGTCCTTCACCGCGTTGGGGAAGGCGTCCAGTTCGTAGACCTGCTTGGGGCTGAGCAGCTCGCGCTTGAAGAAGATGAAGTCGTGCGGCTCGCCGCGCACCGGGTGGTCGCCCAGCAGCACCATCTTCTCGCCGGAGATGTCGACGATCTGCTCGTTCTCCGGGTGCAGCGGGCCGGCCGGCAGGAAGCGGTCCTTGGCGAACTTGCAGCCCACCGCCAGGAACTTGCCGTCGGCGGCCTTGGTCTCGCTTTGCGAGGCGTTGATGTGGCCCGGCTGGTAGTGCACATCGAGACGGTCGACCACGTATTTGGCGGTCTTGTCGCCCTTGTAGAAGGCAATCGCCTTCTCCAGGTTCCACTTGACGATCTGGCTGTCAAGGAACAGCGTGGTGTAGGCGTTGCCACGGCCGTCGAAGGCGGTGTGCAGCGGGCCCAGGCCCAGCTCCACCTCGGCGACGATGGCGTCGTCGAGCTTCTCCATCTTGCCGTCGAACCAGTCGAGCACCTTGGCCAGTTCGATGACGGTGCCGGTGGGCGAGAGCTTGCCGGCGCAGATGAAGTACTTGGCGTCCGGGCTGGCGTTCACGCCGTGCGGGTTCTTCGGCACCGACACGTAGGCGGTCAGCGCGCTCTTGGCGTCCTTGTTGGACTCGCGCGTGCCGTCCACCACCGGCACCTTGGACGTGCCGATGGTCTTGAACTTGCCGGCCTTGACCGCTTCTTCGATGCGCGCGATGTTGAAGAACACGCAGGAGTCGCGCTCGGCGGACATCATGTCCTCGTACTTGGCGCCGCCCTCGGTGTTGTACTGGTTGGAAGCCGCGAGCTTGCCGTCGTAGCTGGTGGCCACGAGGTCGCAGTTGCCGTCCAGCAGCACCTGCCAGCGCACCTCCATGGTCTCGGCGTCCACGCAGGTGAACAGCGAGCGGTACTGCTTCTCGTCGAGCGTGCCCTTCTGGGGCAGCGGGATGCCGAACTCACCGCCGCAGAACACCCGCGTGGTGAAGTTCTTGGCCGGGTCGACCGGGTCGGCCTTGTCGGGGAAGATGCCGTGGAAGCCCTGCACATTGGGCAGCTGGGTGATCTTGTCGCAGACGAAGTAGTCGAGCCGGATGCGCGCGATGCGGCTGTTGATCTTGTCGTTGATCCAGGCGTAGCGACCGTCGTAGTTGCCGTCCTTGTAGGAGGCGTGCGTGTGATGGGTGTCGCCCACCGTGTAGCGCAGCGAGCCGTCGGGCTTGGTGCCCATGATCTTCTTCGACTCGTTGGTGATGCCCCAACCCACCAGAGCATCCGGCACGAAGCAGGGAATGCGCAGGATCTCGCGACCCGAGGGGATGCCCAGCACGCGCATGTCGCCGGTGTGACCGCCGCTCCACAGCCCGTAATAGGTGTCGAGCTCGCCCGGCTTCAGGTGCGTGGGATTGGCCGCTCCGCCGTGCGCTGCCGGTGCGGCGCTGGCCGCGGTGGGCGCGGCACTGCCGGACTTGTCGGTGCAGGCCGCCAGCCCGGCGATACCGGCCAGGGCGGTGGCGTTGAAGAAGCGACGGCGCCCGAGTTCGGGCTGCGGCTCACGCGATTCCATCGAATCGGAAACAGGGGTGGAACGGTCTTGCATGGTCGGACCTTTCAGGCTCAGGAAATCGGAGGCGCCCGCGCGGGCGGGCGGAGGGACAAGGAAGGAAGCAGCGGCGAGCTCGCCGGCTTTTCGGCCGCGGCCCGCGCCGCGCGTTGCACCAGGGAAACGGTTGCCGGCCAGGCGGAGGGCGGGCCGGCCATCAGGCATTGGCTGCAATGCCAGAGGCCGCCGCCCTCAGCGGGCAGGGCCTGGGCTGGGTTGCTCGTCGGCCCACCGGCTTGCGCAGACTTCGACACAGACCGCTGCGCAGCCTTGTTGGCGTTCTTGTGCGTCACGCAGTCCAGCCGGGGCTGGATGGGCTGCAGCAGCGGCGCCGAGCCGGCGCAGCCGATGGCCATCAGCCACAGCAGCAGCACCCAGCGCGCCAGGCGGCGCGTGGTGGCGGGGCGGGAGAGCACAGCGTGGGTCATGGGAGAGCGGCGGCATGCTCGGGGGCGGACCGCGTTTGCGCATTGATCCAGTTCAAACCTTGCGGCAAAGCCACGGCGGGCGTTGTTCCAATGCGCGGATTGCCCTTGCACGTGCAGCGGCGCCCTTCCCAATCGCGCTGGCCTTGCCTACAGTCCGGCGCGCAAACTTTTCTACCGATCCCGGAGACCCCTGCATGAAGACCCGCCACACCCTGAGCGCCGCCCTGATGCTGCTGGCCCTTGCCGCTTGCAGCAAGCAAGAGGCCGCCGCACCGACCGCCGCACCGACCGCCGCACCTGCAGCCACCCCGACGGCTGAAGCGCCGGCGCCGGCCGTTGCCGTGAACGAGGTGGGCAAGTCGGTCTACAACAAGACCTGCTCGCTGTGCCACGCCGCTGGCGTGGCCGGCGCCCCGAAGCCCGGCGACAAGGCCGACTGGGGTCCGCGCATCGCGCAGGGCAATGACACGCTGTACAAGCACGCCATCGAGGGCTTCACCGGCTCCAAGGGCGCCATGCCGGCGCGCGGCGGCGGCGCCAGCCTGACCGACGACGAGGTCAAGGCGGCCGTCGACCACATGGTGGCCCTGTCGAAGTAAGCGCATGAAGCGTCGTTCCTGGTTCGGCAGCGCGCTGGCGGTGCTGGCGCCGGCCTGTGCCGAAGCCGTGCAACAACCCGAGGTGCTGCGCGAGGAACGCTCGCTGATGGGCACCCGCGTGCGCCTGCTGGTTCCGGGGCGCGCGACCGAACTGCGCCCTGCCCTGGACGCCGCCTGGTCCGAGATGGCGCGCCTGGAGCGCCAGCTCAGCCGCTACCGCGAGGACAGCCTGCTGAGCCAACTGGCGCGGCAGGCCGGCGGCGCCCCCATGGTGGTGCCGCCCCTGCTGGCCGATTTGCTGCGCCAGGCCAAGGCGATTGCGCAGCAAAGCGGCGGCGCGCTCGACCCCACGGTGGGCGCCTACCGCGACTGGCAGTTCGGCACCCCTGGGACACAGCAGGTGCCGGCGGCCGAACGCCTGGCGGCGCAACGCCGCTGGGTGGATTGGCGTGGCATCGAAGTGGACGGCAACGCCGTGCGCCTGGCGCGCGCCGGCATGCGCCTGGACCTGGGCGCTCTGGCCAAGCTGCCCATCCTCGACGCCGGTCTGCAGCAGTTGCGCCGGCACGGCGTGAGCGACGCCCTGATCGACGGTGGAGGCGATCTCGCAGCCATCGGCCGGGTGCAGGGCAGGCCCTGGAGGGTGGGCGTGCGCGACCCGCTGCAACCCGAGCGCCTGCTGGCGCAGTTTGCGCTGCGCGACGGCTGGCTGGCCTCCTCGGGCGACTATGAGCGCTGCTTCGAGCGCGACGGTCGCCGCTACCACCACATCCTCGACCCCCGCAGCGGTCAACCCTCGCAAGGGCTGCATGGCGTCAGCCTGCTCGCCAATGACTGGCGCCAACTGAACGGCCTGGGCACCGCGCTGATGGTGGCCGGACCGTCCAGCATGCCGAGCCTGCTCGGCGCCGATGCTCAGGCCCTGCTGGTGGGGGATGGCGGCAGGCGCTGGACCAGCCGGGGTTGGGACAGCGCCACCGCATGAACTCGCGCCGCACGGCGCTGAAACAACGAAAGGGCCGCGATCCGCGGCCCTTTTTTTACGTCTCGACGATCACCGTTCCCTGCATCTCCGGGTGCGGCCCGCATCCGTAGGGGAAGCGCCCCGCGGCATCGAAACGGCGCTCCCAGCTTTCGTCGGGCAGCAGCCGCTCCGACTCCAGTCCCGGAAACAAGATCGAGTGGCTGGTGCGTTTCTCGCGGTTGGTCCAGCGCACGCTGTCGCCACGCTGGATGCGCACCTCGGCCGGGTCGAAGCGCATGTCGCGGATCGACACCTCGTGAACCCGCGGCGCCGCGTGTGCGCCCAGGGCCACCAGGGCGGTGGCCCCGAGCAGGGCACGGCGCCCCGCCGCCATCACTGCTTGGCCGCGCTGATGTCGGCCTTGGCGTCCAGGCCCAGCGTGTAGCCGAAGGACACGTGGTGGTAGCGGCCGATGGCGTGGTCGTCGTGGATGGCGAAGCCGATGTTCACCACCTTGCCCGAGGCCAAAGCCACGTCGCCCTCTGCGCCCGTGAGCTTGCGGGTGAAGGTCACCGTCCAGTCGTCGCCCTTCTTCTCGCCCTTGGCGTCGACGAGGGCCTTGCCGCCTTCCATCACCCGCTTGTCGGCCACGTAGCCGTCGAACTTGCCGCCCTTGCTGGTCCACTGGATGAGGTCGTAGTACTTGCCACTGGCCAGGCTGCCGTCGGCCACGTACTTGGTTTTCTTCTCGTCCTTGGCCTCGGGCATGGTGCGGGCGTCGGCGTGGCAGGTCTCCCAGCAGCCGCTCAAGTTGGCACGCGGCACCTTGTTGTCCTCGAACATGACCGCCAGCTTGACGGCGTTGTCCTTGTCCATCTTGTCGGCGCCGCTGGCCGGCGGCTGCTTCCAGCTGAAGCGCAGGTAGAGGTTGGCGCCGTCGTGCGAGGCCTGCACGCTGACCGGAATGGAGCCGGCCTTGCCCTTGATGGGCTTGGGCTCGTTCTTCTGCCCGCTGACGATCTTCTTGCCCATGTCGGCCGCTTCGTCGTTGTGGCAGGAGGCGCAGCTCTCGCCCTTCTTGAGGGCGCGGGCGCCGCCGTGCTCGGTGCCCTTGGTGATCCATTCGATCGGTGAGGCGCCGGCGTAGAGCAGCGTGAACTTGGCGGCCGAGACCTTGCTCCAGTCGGGCGCGGCGGCCATCGCGGGGGTCAGGCTGGCCGCCAGGGTGGCGGCCAATGCGGTGAGGTGGATGCGCTTCATTCGTCCTCTTCCTTCATGCCTTGCGGCTTGTGGTGGGCGATGCCCTTGTGACAGTCGATGCACGTGTCGCCATTCTTCACGGCCAGTTCATGGCTCTTCTTGGCGCGCGGCTTCTGCTTTTCCTTGTCCATGCTGTTGAAGCTGTGGCAGTTGCGGCATTCCAGCGAGTCGTTCGCCTTCATGCGCGCCCACTCGCGCTCGGCCAGGTGCAGGCGTTTGGCCTCGAACTTCTCCCGGGTGTCGATGGAACCCGTGACCTTGCCGTAGAGCTCGCGCGAGGCCTGGATCTTGCGCAGCATCTTGGGACCCCACTCCTTGGGCACATGGCAGTCCGGGCAGGTGGCGCGCACGCCGGTGCGGTTGGTGTAGTGGATGGTGTTCTCGGAGTACTCCTTGAACACGTTGTCCTTCATCTCGTGGCAGCTGATGCAGAAGGCTTCCTTGTTCGTGGCCTCGACCACGGTGTTGAAGCCGCCCCACAGCACGATGCCGGCCAGGATGCCGCCCCACAGCAGCTTCAGGCGCAGCAGGCGCCGCAGCAATCCAGGGCTTTCGTTCATTGCAGGTCCTTGTGTCGTCGTCGTCACCCGACCCGCTCCTGCGGGTCGGGGCCCTCATGGCATCAATAGACGTCGTGCTGGGTGTTGTAGACGTTGAACTTGCCGGTCGGCGTGACGATCGCCGGGTCGGAGATCACCTTCTTCAGCTTCAGGGTCTTGTCGTCGTAGATGACGATGGCCGACTGGTCGGTCTTGCCGCCCCACAGCGAGATCCACACCTCATCACCCGCCATGTTGTATTCCGGGTGGGTGGCGCGGCGCAGCGCCTTGGTCACGGGCAGGCCGCTGTCCTTGGCCACGTCAAGCTTGACCGGTTCCTTGGCCAGGTCCTTGAGGTCGTAGACATAGACGGATTCGGCGTTCTCGCGCTCAGGGTTCATCGGCATGTCGGCCCACAGGTGGGTGGACTTCGGATGCGTCTTGACGAACAGATTGCCCGCGCCGCCGGTCTTCAGCTCCTGCACCACCTTCCAGTTGTGCGCCTTGTATTTGGCGAACTTCTTGTCCTCGCTGGGCGTGGAGATCAGCGTGATGGCGGCGTCACCGAGGTGACCGGTGGCCCACACCGGACCGTAGGTCGGGTGCACGAAATTGGCGCCACGGCCCGGGTGCGGGATCTTCTTGGTGTCCACCAGGGCGGCCAGCTTGCCGGTCTTGGTGTCCACCGCGGCGATCTTGTGCGAGGCGTTGGCCGCCACCATGAAGTAGCGCTTGCTCAGGTCCCAACCGCCGTCGTGCAGGAACTTGGCCGACTCGATGGTGGTGGTCTTGAGGTTCTTCAGGTCGGTGTAGTCGACCAGCATGATCTGGCCGGTTTCCTTGACGTTGACGACCCACTCGGGCTTGCTCATCGAGGCCACGATGGAGGCCACGCGCGGCTCGGGGTGGTATTCGCCGTCCACCGTGTTGCCGCGGGTCGAGACGATCTTGATCGGCTTGAGCGACTCGCCGTCCATGATCGAGTACTGGGGCGGCCAGTAGGTGCCGCCGATCAGGTACTTGTCCTCGTAGCCCTTGAACTTCGAGGTATCCACCGAGCGCGCGTCGGCACCCAGCTTCACCGTGGCCACCGTGGTGGGGGTCTCGTACCAGAGGTCGATCAGGGTCACCAGACCGTCTCGGCCCACCGTGTACACATAGCGGCCCGAGGCCGACATGCGCGAGATGTGCACCGCGTAGCCGGTGTCGAGGATCTTCCAGATCTGCTTGGTGTCGCCGTCCACCAGGGCCAGCTTGCCGGCGTCGCGCAGCGTGATGGCGAAGACGTTCTTCAGGTTGACCTTGCTCTGCTGGGTCTTCGGGCGCTGGTCCACCGGCACCAACAGCTTCCACGAGGCCTCCATGTCCTTGAGGCTGAACTCGGGCGGCACGTCCGGCGTGCGCTGGATGTAGCGCGCCATGACGTTGATCTCTTCCTTGGTCAGGATGTCGTCGTAGTTGACCATCCCGCCCTCGGTACCCAGCGCGATGATCTTTTCCAGACGCCCGGTGCCGAGCTTGAGCGTGCCGCCTTCCTGCACGCTGCCGTCCTTGGCCTTCTTGGACCAGTGCGGCTCGAGGTTCTTGCCGGTGGCGCCCTTGCGCAGCACGCCGTGGCAGCCGGCGCAGCGTTCAAAGTAAATCTTCTTGCCTTGCTCGACTTCTGCCGGGGTCATTTCCGGCGCTCCCACAGCCGTGGTCTGCGCCTGGGCACCCATCGAGCTGACCCACAGGGCAGCGATGGACCAGAAGAGCGTGGACAGTTTCGGGGACCGCATGTTCACTCCTTGTGTTGGATGCGCACCCGCGTGCGATCCGGCAGCCTGATGGCCGGGCAGCGGCATCCGCCGTCCGGGCCCGTCGGGGCTGCAATCACCTTTCGGGCCTGCGCATGTTTTCCTTGCTGGGGTCGGACGTCCTTGAAGTGGTTCAAGCGTTCAAGCGCCTGTGGCCGCAATGCCGCAGGCCGCTGCCATCTCGGCCAGCGCGGAGCTGGCAGCGGCGTCGAACAGGCGCACCTGCGGGCGCAACCGCCGCACCTGCGATTGCCAGGCCGGCCCGGGCCCGAGCGCCTTCAGGAGCTCCGCAGGCAGGCGGCCAGCACATTCACCCTCGCCGGGAATCGACAGCAGCGTGCGGTAGCTCCACAAGGGATGAGGCCCCGGCTGCGGACGGCAGACGTGCACGCGCGCGCCGCTGGGCAATGGCGCGTCGGCAGGCCATGGGCGTTCCAGCAGCAGGCTGGCCCAGGGCTGGTGGTTGGGCACGAAGTGCGGCGCCATGCTCAGGCAGCGCAACAGGCCGCTGGTCTGCCAGTTGCGCAGCTGCGCCAGCAGGCTGCGCTCGCTGCGGTCGCCCAGCTGGCGCGCCAGATGCGCATAGGGGTTGGCGACGATGGGCAGACCGCGCTCCAACGCGTCGGCCAGCGCCAGGTCGACGCAGGGCCCCTGCTGCTCCTTGCAGCCGCAGGCATCGGCCACCTCGTTGAGCACCAGGCAACGCGCCTCGACGCCGGCCGCCGCCTCCAGCTGGGCGCGCTGCGCCAGCAACAGGTTGCGCTCGCGCGCCTCCAGATGCAGCCACAGCAGCGGCAGCTCGGCGGCCTGCGGCCCCTGCGCCTCGCACTGCTCGATGCTGAGCACGCAGGGCAGTTCGGGCGCCAGCCGCGTCAGGGCTTCGAGGTCGGCCTGTGCGCCAAAGCCCAGGCGCCAGCGCTGCCGCCGCACGCACTCCTGCCAGCGGGCGCTGGGGGCGTCAAGCAGGCCCTGCGCCTGCAGGGCCTGCGCCTGCTGCAGCAGCTCGCGGGGGCTGGCGCCACATTGCTCCGCCAGCACCCGGAAGGGCGACGCGTGCAGCGGAAATCCGTCGCGCCCGGCACGCAGCAGGATCTGCCGCACACCGGCGCACACCGAGCTCACCATCGCGCCCTCCCGCCGGTGCAGCGGCTCGGCGAGACAGCCGGCTGCTTCGACTGGCTATCCATCGACACTTCCACGGATCAAGCTCCGATGCTCATGCGTTGGGGCGGATCATTCCTTGAAGCGCCTCAAGCTCCGGCGTCAAACCGACGAAGCTTGCGCGCGATCAAGACCTGGCTCGGGCGGCCTCGGAATTAAGCCGGTTCAAGGTGCAAGAGACGGGCTGGCGCGACGCTCGCGGCAACGACCTGGAGACCCCGTTGATGCGCCCCGCCCTGCCCCTCATCGCGCTGCTGCCGCTCATTGCCCTGCTTGCGCCCCTGGCACAAGCCCAGCAAGCCCTGCCCCCCGTGGTGATCAGCGCCACCCGCAGCGCACTGCCGCTGCTGCTGGCCCCGGCCTCGATGAGCGTGCTGCGCAGCGAAGACGTGGCCCGACTGGGCAGCGACAACCTGCTGCAACTGCTGCGCCTGGAGCCCTCCGTCCAGGCCTTCGGCAGGCCGATCGGTGGCCGCAAGTCGCTTTCGCTGCGCGGCATGGACCCGCGCCACACCCTGATCCTGGTCGACGGTCAGCGCGTCAGCGCCAGCGACGGCCTGGTCGGCGGCTCCGATTTCCAGTTGGACTGGGTCGGTGCGGCCGACGTCGCGCGGGTCGAGGTGGTGCGCGGGCCCATGTCGGTGCTCTACGGCCCCGAGGCGCTGGGCGGCGTGATTCAGGTCTTCACCCAGCCCCTGCCGGACCAATGGCAGGGACAGGCCCTGGTGGAAGCGCGCAATGGCAGCCAGGGCGCCGACGGGCACCGCGTGGGCTTGGCCGTGCGCGGGCCCTTGAGCGAAACCCTGCGCCTGGGCGCCAGCCTGAGCGACGCCCGACGCGCCGCCACGCCCGGGCTGGCCGACACCCGCATCACGGCCGTGGAAGGGCGCCAACCGCGTGAAGCCGCGCTCAAGCTGGTCTGGCAACCCGAGGCGGCCCACCGCGTCAGCCTCGACGCCCGCCGCGCGCGCGAGCAGCGCTGGCTGGACACGCGCGAGCGCAGCGGCCTGCGCCGCTACCACCAGAGTCTGCATTGGCTGGACCGCGACCGCTGGGGCGCGGCATGGGACGCCGACTGGCAGGCCGGTCTCAGCACCCGGCTGCAGGCTTACCGCAGCAGCCTGGCGGTGCGCAACATCAAGACCGACGGCGTGGCGTCGCTGCGCCCCAACACGCTGCACGACAGCGTCGTTGAGGGCCAGTGGGTGCAAGCCCGCGACGCCGACCTGCAACTCACCGCCGGCTTCGAATGGCGCGACGAGGAAGTGCTCAACAGCGGCCTGCAGGGCGGGCGGGGCGCCGCCCAGCACCGGGGCGCCTTCGCCCAGCTGGAGTGGCAGGCCGAGCCCGCGCTGCGCCTCACGGGCGGCCTGCGCGGCGACCACCACAGCCGTTTCGGTTCGTTCTGGAGCCCGCGCGCGTATGCCGTCTGGCAGGCCGCCCCGGGCTGGGTCCTGAAGGGCGGCGTGTCACGCGGCTTCAAGGCACCGAGCGTCAAGCAGAACGACGCCGACTACCGAGAGGATGAAGGCCCCCATACCTACCTCGGCAACGACAGCCTGCGCCCCGAGGAGGCCCGCAGCGTGGAAGCCGCGTTGGCCTGGGACGGGCGCGATGCTGCCGCCTCCGCGACCCTGTTCCGCAACCGGGTCGGCAAGCTGATCAACACCCGCCTGATCGGCGGCACGCCGGCGCGCGGCACCTACATCTTCGAGAACCTCGATCGGGCTGTGGTGCAAGGCGTCGAGTGGCAGGCCGGGTGGCGTCCGGCTCCGGGCTGGAACCTTCAGGCGCAAGCGGTGTGGATGCGCGCACGCGACGCCGCCGGTCAGCCCTTGGAAAAGCGCGCCGAGCGCAGCGCCACGCTGCGGGCCGAGTACGGCAATGCGGTCTGGGGTGCCGGTCTGGCATGGAGCCGGCAGTCCCGCCTGCACCTCGCCAGCGGTGTCGCCGGACAGGCCCCGGTGCCGGTGCCCTCCGTGCAAGGCCTGCAGGCCCAGGCGCACTGGCGCTTTGCCCAAGGCCTCACGCTGCGCGCCGGTGTCGACAACCTGGAAAACCAGCGCTTGAGCACCCTGTCACCGTTGTTCAGCTACGAGGAACTGCCGCGCACCTGGCGGTTGTCGGTGGAGGGACGCTGGTAAGGACGGCGACGTCAAGTCCGCGCGGCGCCTTCCGAATGAGTGGCATGGCGGGAGGGGCAGGTCACCCTGACGGTGGCGAAGCGCCGCGCTCGCGCCCCCCGTATGGGAACTTTGCCAGGAGGGCCCCCTTTCGCCTGGGGCGAGGCTCTTAAGGTGAACGGGCTTTGCCCGGCACCTTAACCCCCGCCGGGGGCGGGCCGGGCTGGCCCGGACCTGGGGGTGCTCAGAGGTCGTCCGGCTCCTGCATCCACGCCGGGATGTCGCGCTGGCCCTGCAGCACACGCCAGACATCGACGTGGTCCGTGCGCTCGACGTAGAAGACGAGGTAGGGGTAGCGCGTCAGCGGCCAGGAGCGCAGGCCCGGCAGATTCAGTTCATGCGCGTAGCGAGGTGATCCCGTCGCAGGATGGCGCCCGATGTGCGAGTAGGCCTGCTCCAAGGCGTCGATGAAGCCGAGCGCGGCAGCCTCGGCCTCTTCGGCGATGTGGTACGCGAGTGCATCCTCGATGTCCTGTCTGGCCTGCTCCCGCGGGACGACGGGTTTGGCCTTCACGACCGGCTGCGTGTCTTGCTCGCCACCTGGGCCGCGCCGCGTACCCGCTCGCGCAAGCCTTCGAAGTAGGTCTCGGTCACCGGCGCCGTGGGAGCCGAAGACGCGCCCGCCAGCAGCAGCTTGCGCAACTGCAGCCGGTCCTGATCGCGGCGGATCAGTTCGCGCACGTATTCGCTGCTGGTGCCATAGCCACGCTGGCTGACCTGTTCATCCACGAAGGACTTCAGGGTATCGGGCAGGGAAATGTTCATCGTGCTCATGCCGGCAGGCTAGATGGCTTGGCAAACTTTGGCAAGACCGTCGCGCCGAGGTCAGCCATCAGACGCGAGGGAGGTGAGCATTGCCAATGCTCGCCCTCCCTCTAGAGTGAGACTGGCCCCCTGCGGACTTCCGGCCTTTGGGGGAGAGCGAGGCCGGAGAGAAGAATGGCCTGGAGAGAGCGAAAGGTGGCCGAGAACCGGCCAGATGGCGAACCGGCGAAGTCCGCAGGCTTCCGCGAGAACCCGCGAGAACACGCGGGAACTGTCGCTATCGGACGAAAAAAAGCCCCAACTGAGAACAGTTGGGGCTTCAATAGTGGTGGACCCGGGGGGAATTGAACCCCCGTCCGAAAGCCATCACCGGGCAGATCTACATGTTTAGCGCGTTGATTTGAGTCTCGGCCCCATGTCGCGCATCGCGCACGCTACGGAGGAGCCCAGCCTCTTGAATCTCGTCCCAACCAGAAAGGCGCCGGTCAGGACCAGCCGATGTGTATGACCTCTCAGCCCTTGCGGACCCGGCCCATCGGCCTGCCGTTGAGAGGCTCACCGGTGTTTAAGCGGCGAGGGCGAAACGTTCGTCGTTCGCAGTTGGTTTGTTCCAGTGGATTTACGAGCGGACTGGTGCTCGACATGCCTTGCTCCGGATCCGTACCCCCGTCGAAACCAGGTCGGGCCCAGGGGGTGGAGTGTAGGGCCGCGCGGCGTGCCTGCGGTGGAGCGGGGGCTCCTGACCTTTGGACCCTCAAACCGGCCGGCGGCAGGCCAGCAGGTAGTTCACGTCGGCGTCGGCACCCAGCGTGTAGCGTTGGGTCAGCGGGTTGTACTGCAGGCCGGTCATCTGCACCGGAACGAGGCCGGCCTCGCGCGCTGCGCCGGCCAGTTCGCTGGGCTTGATGAAGCGTTCGTAATGGTGCGTGCCGCGCGGCAGCATGCCCAGCAGGTACTCGGCGCCGACGACGGCCAGCAACCAGGCCTTGGCCTGCCGGTTCAGGGTGCTGAAGAACACCCAGCCACCGGGCCGGACGAGTTGGGCGCAGGCGCGCACCACCGAGGCAGGGTCGGGCACATGCTCGAGCATCTCCAGGCAGGTCACCGCGTCGAATCCACCCGGCTGTTCGACGGCCAGTTGCTCGACGGCCACCTCGCGGTAGCGCAGGTTCATCACCTCGCCTTCCATGGCGTGCAACTCGGCCACGCCGAGCGCCTTGTGGCTGAGGTCGATGCCCAGCACCTGGGCCGCGCCCTGGCGCGCCATGGCCTCGGCCAGCAGGCCGCCGCCGCAGCCGACGTCGAGCAGGTTCAGGCCCTTGAGCGGACACAGGCCGTCGATCCAGGCCAGACGCAGCGGGTTGATCTCGTGCAGCGGACGGAATTCGCTGTGCGGGTCCCACCAGCGGTGGGCGGCCTCGCCGAACTTGGCCAGCTCGGCCGGGTCGGCGTTGCGCGTCGGGGTTTCGGCGTTCAGGGCGGTGTCGGTCATGGCGTCGATTGTCGGTGCGTGCTCTGAGGGGGCGGCGGCTACTGCAAGCCGCCCTGCGCCGGCTGCACGCTGCCGGCCGCCGCGAAGAGTTGCACGCAGTCCACCGGGTCAAAGCGGTACTGGGCGCCGCAGAACTGGCAGCCGATTTCCACCTCGCCGCGTTCGGCGAGCACCGAGTCGACCTCCTCCCGCCCCAGGCCCACGAGCATGCGGCCGACGCGCTCGCGCGAGCAACTGCAGCTGAAGGTGGGCACGCCCGGGTCGTAGCGGCGCAGGTTCTCCTCCCAGAACAGACGGTGCAGCAGGGTGTCGATGGGCAGGTCCAGCAATTCGGCGTCGCTCAGCGTGGCGGCCTTCATCGCAATGCGCGGGAAGGCGTCCTCCAGCTCGATCTGCCGCTCGGGGCTGAGCTGCGCGGCCAGATTGGCCTCGCCCTCGAGCGGCAGGCGCTGGATCAGCAGGCCGGCGGCCGTGTCGGCGTTGGCGGCCAGCACCAGCTTGGTGTCGAGCTGCTCGCTTTGCTTCATGTAGTGCTCGACGGCCTGCGACAGGCGTGCGAATGGTTTGCCACTCTCGTCCTGCAAGGCCACCACGCCCTGATAGGGCTGCATGCCACGTTGGCGGTCGCTGGGGTCGAGCGTCAACGCACAGCGACCCTGGCCCTGCGGGTTGAGCATGGCGGCCAGATCGGCCTGCGCGCCCACCTCACCGCGCACCGTGGCCGTGGCGCGGTAGGCCAGGCCGTTGCGTGCCTCGGCCACCGCCAACTGAACCGGTCCGTCGCCCTGCACCTGCAGGATCAGCGCGCCGTCGAACTTGAGGTTGCTCTGCAGCAGCAAAGCGCAGGCGCTCATCTCGCCCAGCAACTGCATGACGGGCAGCGGCAAGGGCTGCTCGCGGCGGCTCTGCAGGGTCTGCCAGGAATCGCTCAGGCGCACGAGCATGCCGCGCACCGGCAGACCTTCGAAGAGGAACTTTTGAAAATCGCTCACCGTTCGGTCCTTTGCGCGCTCAAGCCAGGGGCAGCAACTCGGCCGCGTAGCGGGCACCGTTGCGTGCGTAGTGCGCGGCGCTGGCCGTCAGGCGTGCCACCTCCTCGTCGCCGAGCGTGCGCACCAGCTTGGCCGGGCTGCCGACGATCAGGCTGCGCGGCGGAAACTGCTTGCCCTCGGTGACCAGTGCGCCGGCCGCCACCAGGCTGTGCGCGCCGATCACCGCGCCGTTCATCACCACGGCCTGGATGCCGATCAGGCTGCCCTCGCCCACCGTGCAGCCGTGCACCATGGCCTGGTGGCCGATGGTCACGTCGCTCCCCACCGCCAGCGGATAGCCCTCGTCGGAGTGCAGCACGGCGCCGTCCTGCACGTTGACGCGATCGCCCAGATGCACGCTGTTGGAGTCGCCGCGCAAGACGGCCGAGAACCACACCGAGCAGTCCTCACCCGCCGTGACCCGGCCCACCACGGTGGCCGTGGGCGCCACCCAGCAGGAGGCGGGCAAATCGGGGCGCTGGTCGCCGAGTTGGTAGACGGGCATGGCAGGCATCGGGCGGCTGGAAAGCCGACAAGGATAATCGCCGCCCCCATGACCCTGACCGCACGCGCCCAAGCCCTCGCCCTGCTGCGCGAGCCCGAGCTGGCGGCCAAATGCGCCGGCGTGCGCGCCCTGCAGGCCGAACGCAGCCAAGGGGCTGATGCGGGCGACCTCGCGCTCGGTGCCGGGCAGGCGCTGGTCGATCCCGGTGGCCTGCCCGGTCGCCCCGCGCGCCCGCTCTTGCAGGCCCATGTGCAGTTGACTCGCCGCTCGCTGCACAGCATTGAAGGTCGGGCGGCGCTGCTGCACGCCATTGCGCACATCGAGTTCAACGCCATCAACCTGGCGCTCGACGCAATGTGGCGCTTCGCCGGGCTGCCGCCCGACTATTACCGCGACTGGCTGCGCGTGGCTGCCGAGGAGGCGCTGCACTTCGAGTTGCTGAACACGCACCTGCAGACCCTCGGTTTCAGCTACGGCGACTTCCCCGCCCACGACGGCCTGTGGAGCATGTGCGAACGCACCGCTGGCAGTTTTCGCGCCCGCATGGCCCTGGTGCCTCGCACGCTGGAGGCGCGTGGACTGGACGCCACGCCGCCGCTGCAGCGCAAGTTCGCCGCGGCCGGCGATGCGCGGGCCGTCGAGATCCTCGACATCCTGCTGCGCGACGAGATCGGCCACGTTGCCGTCGGCAACCGCTGGTACCACTGGGCCTGCGAACGCGACGGCGTCGCCGACCGCGAGGCCGACTTCGCCGCCTTGTGCCAGCAGTACCAGGCGCCCCGGCCGCGCAAGCCCTTGAACCTCGGCGCACGCGCGCTGGCCGGCTTCAGCGCACAGGAATTGGCGCACTTGCAGGAATCGGCGCAATGACGCGGCTGCAGGCCAATCTGCTGCTGACCGCCATCGCCGTGGTCTGGGCCTCGGCCTTCGTGGCGCAAAACCTGGGCATGAAGGCGATCGGACCGGTGGCCTTCACCGGCATCCGCTTCCTGCTCGGTGCGCTGGTGGTGCTGCCGCTGGCGATCTGGGAGTGGCGGCGACGTGCCGCCGCGCCCTTGCGGCTGCGCGCCTGGCTGCCCCCGAGCGCCGGACTCGGCCTGCTGCTGGGCCTGGGCGCGGTGCTGCAACAGATCGGCATCGTCAGCACCACGGTGACGAACGCCGGCTTCCTGACCGCGCTCTACGTGCCGCTGGTGCCGGTGTTCGGCCTGCTCTTGCTGAAGGAGGCGCCGCACTGGAGCGTCTGGCCCGGTGGGCTGGCCTGCCTGGTGGGCGCCTTCTTGCTCAGCGGTGCGCACGAACTGCAACTCAATGTAGGGGACGCCTGGGTGATCGCCTCCGCCCTGCCCTGGGCGCTTCACGTGCTGTTCGTCGGCCGCGTGGCGGACCGCCTGCACGCGCCCTTCCTGGTGGCCTGCGCGCAGTTCGTGGTGGTTGGGCTGGGCAACCTGGGCTGGGCCTTGCTGTTCGAGCCTTTCGCCATCGAGCAGGTGCTGCAGGCGGCGTGGCCGATCGTCTACACCGGCGTCCTCAGCGTCGGGCTGGCCTTCACCGCGCAGGTGCTGGCGCAGCGCGCGGCGGACGCGGCCGACGCCGCCATCATCCTCAGCAGCGAGACCCTGTTCGCCGCGCTGTTCGGCGCCTGGTGGCTGGGCGAGCGGCTCGACGGACAAGGTTGGCTCGGCTGCGGCCTGATCCTCGGTGCCCTGCTGGCGGTGCAGTTGCTGCCGCTGCTGCACAACCGGCTCAAGGCCGGCCTGGCCGGCAGCGGGGCGGTGCTGCCATGAGGCGCAGCGCGTCCTTGACGCAGTTGCCCGCCCCGCTCTACCTGGCCACCAGCATGGCCTTGGTGGGCAGCTATGTCGGCCTGTCCAAGGCCCTGGTGCTGGTGTTCCCGGTGTTCCTGTTGGCCGGCTTGCGCTTCGCCATCGCCGCGCTGGCCATGCTGCACTGGACACCGAAGCCCTCGACCGAGCCGCCCCTCGACGCCGCCGACCGCCGCGCGCTGTTCCTCGGCAGCTTCCTGGGCAATTTCCTCTTCAGCGTGTGCATGCTCTACGGCGTGAAGGCCACCTCGGCGCTCGCCGCCGGCGTGGTGATGGCCGGCATCCCGGCCACGGTGGCGCTGCTGTCCTGGATCTTCCTGGGCGAACGCCTGACGCCGCGGGTGCTGGCCGCCGCGGCTTGTGCGGCGCTGGGCATCGGCCTGCTGGCGCTGGCGCGACCCGCCGGTGACCAGGCGCAGGCGGCTGCCCCCTGGTGGGGCTATGCCTTGCTGCTCGGTGCGGTGGTGTGCGAGGCCGCCTATGTGGTGACGGGCAAGCGCCTGTCGGCCAAGCTCGGCCCACGGCGTATCAGCGCGCTGATCAACCTCTGGGGCCTGGTGCTGGTGGCCCCGTTGGCGCTGTGGCAGGTGCCGGGCTTCGACTGGGGCGCGCTGCGCTTCGGCGATGCGCTGCTGCTGGTCTTCTATTCGCTGGCCGCCAGCATGGTGGCGGTGTGGCTGTGGATGAAGGGCCTGGAGGGCATGAGCGCGGGACGCGCCGGCGTCTTCACGGTGATGCTGCCACTGGCCAGCGCGGCGGTGGGCATCCTCTGGCTCGGTGAGTCGGCCGGCGCGCTGCACGGCGTGGCGCTGGCGCTGGCGCTGCTGGGCATCTGGCTGGCCACGCGCAAGGCCTGAGCTCACGCCCGACTGGCCAAGCGCAGGGCCTGGACTCAAGTCCTCTCGAAGCCATCCAGCACCGCCAGCGCATTGAGGCCGAGTTGCGCGGTGGCGTAGCCGCCCTCCAGCACGAACAGCGTCGGCAGCCCGAGCCCGTAGAGGCGCGCGCCGAGCCGGGCGAAGTCGGCGCTGCTGAGGCCAAAGCGCGAGATCGGGTCGCCCTCGTAGGCATCGAGTCCGAGCGACACCACCAGCGCCTCGGCCCCCACCTCGAGCACCCGCGCGCAGGCCGTCTCCAGCGCCGCGAACCAGGTCGCGGCGTTGGTGCCGGCGGGCATGGGCAGGTTCAGGGTGTAGCCGTTGCCCTCACCCACCCCGGTCTCGTCGGCATGGCCGAGGAAGAAGGGGTACTCGGTGGCGGGGTCGCCGTGCAGGCTCACATAGAGCACGTCGGCGCGCGCCTCGAAAAGGGACTGGCTGCCGTTGCCGTGGTGGTAGTCGACGTCGAGCAGCGCGACGCGCGCGCAGCCGCCGTCGAGCAGCGCCTGCGCGGCCAGCGCGGCGTTGTTGAGGAAGCAGTAGCCGCCCATGAAATCGGCGCCGGCGTGATGGCCCGGTGGCCGGCTGGCGCTGAACACGGCGCGCTCGCGGCCCGACAACAGCCGCGCTGCCGCGCTGAAGGCGGCGTCGGCGCCGGCCTTGGCGGCCGCCCAGGTGCCGCTGCTGAGCGGCGTGCCGCTGTCGAAACTGAAGAGGCCGAGCCGCGCGCTGAACTCGCGCGGCTCACGGTCGGCACGCAGGCTGCGCACCGGCCAGGTCGAGGGCCAGGGCTGCCGGCCGGCGTTGGCCGGGTCGAGGGCCAGCCATTCGTCCCAGGCGTGCTCGAGGAAGTGCAGGTAGCGCGGCGTGTGCACCCGCACCAGCAGCGCGCGGCTGTCGAGCTCGGGCGCCAGCAGGCGATGGCGCCCCGAGGCCTGCAGGGCCGCCTGCACCGAGTTCAGGCGCGACGGCGTTTCGTGGCAGGGCACCAGCGCGCCGCGGAAGAACTCGTGAGTAGGGGCGTGCAGCAGGTGCTGCTCGGACAGGTAGGTCAGCATCTGGGCATCATCGGGGCTGGGGCCGATGCACCACAATCCGCGCCCTTCCCCCGCGCCCTGCCCCCGTGTTCAAGTCCCTCACCGCCTACCACCTGCCCGCCGCCGCCCAGCCCGACCCGGCGCGCCTCGACGAGCAACTCGCCGCGCTGCCCTTCAAGCCCTGCGGCCCGGTCGATCCGATCAGCTTCGGTTTCGTGCCGCCGCGCGGGCAGGCCCATGGTCCGCTGGTCGAGTGGGTCAACGGCCACGCCTTGCTGCGCCTGCAGTTCGAGCAGCGCCTGCTGCCCGGCTCGGTGCTGCGCGAGCGGGTCGACGAACTGGCCCAGCGTCTGGAGCAGGAATCGGGGCGCAAGCCCGGCGCCAAGCGACGCCGCGAACTGCGGGACGAGGCCCTGATCGACCTGTTGCCGCAGGCCTTCACGCGCCAGTCCAGCCTGCGCATCTGGATCGCGCCAATGCTGGAGCTACTGGTCCTCGACGCCACCGCCACGGCGCGCCTCGACGCCGCGTTGACGGCCCTGACCAAGGCCGTTCCAGGCCTCGCGCCGCAGCCGCTGCAGACCGCCGAGAGCCCGGCCGCCTGCATGAAGGCCTGGCTGCTGGACGGCGTGGCGCCGGCCGGCTTCGGCATCGGCCGCGAGGCCGAGCTGCGCTCGAGCGACGTGCAGGCCGCCACCGTGCGCTACGTGCGCCACGGCCTGGATGGGGACGACGTGCAGCAGCACCTGGCCGCCGGCAAGGAGGTGCGCAAGCTGGCGCTGAACTGGAAGGATCGGCTGGACTTCGTGCTGGCCGAGAACGGCCAACTCAGCAAGCTCAAGCTCGACGACGGCGTGTTCGAACACGATGGCGCGGAACACAGCGAGCAGGACCCCTTCGACGCCGACGCGCTGCTGCTGACCGGCGAGCTGTCGCAGTTGCTGCCGGCGCTGTTCGAGGGTCTGGGCGGTCGCGTCGACGCGCTGGGCGGCGCAGCGCTGGCGGCGCCGGCGCCGGCGCCAAACCGCGCGGCGCCAAATCCTGCGGTGAACCCGACGCCGGTCGCCAAGCCTTCGGCGGCCACCGCCCTGCGGATGGCCGACACGCTGGACGGCAGCGCCGACGACGCGCCGCCCTGGTAAGGGTCGCTCAGACGGCCTGAGCCTCGCCGCGCCGCGCCCGCGTGGCCCGCGCCTGCACCTCGCGCGGGTGCAGGCCCTTGAGCCGGTGGTCGCTCCACACCTGGCGCCAGCGACGCGCACCGGGCGTGCCATTCCACAGCCCGAGCGCATGGCGCATGGCCAGCGCCCAACCCTGCCCGGCCTCGTGCAGCCGGACCAGGTAGCCGAGCCAGTCGTCCTCCAGCGCCTCGCGCGTCAGTCCGCTGGGCGCGTCGCCGAAGAAGGCGGCGTCCCAGCCGGCCATCGCCCAGGGCTCGTGGTAGGCGTGGCGACCGACCATCACGCCGTCGACATGACGCAGTTGCTCGGCGATCACGGCCTCGTCCTTGATGCCGCCGTTCAGAGCGATGGTGAGGCGCGGGAACTCGCGTTTGAGGCGGTGCACGATCTCGTAGCGCAGCGGCGGGATGTCGCGGTTGTCCTTGGGGCTCAGGCCGTCGAGCCAGGCATTGCGGGCATGCACGATGAAGACCTCGCAACCGGCCTCGGCCACGGTGGCGACGAAGTCGCGCACGAATTCGTAGCGCTCGATGCGGTCGATGCCGATGCGGTGCTTGACCGTGACCGGCAAGGCCGTGGCGTCGCGCATGGCCTTGACGCAATCGGCCACCAGTCCGGGCTCGCCCATCAGGCAGGCGCCGAACGCGCCGCGCTGCACCCGGGGGCTTGGACAGCCGCAGTTCAGGTTCACCTCTCGATAGCCCCAACGCTCGGCCAGGCGCGCACAGGCCGCCAGGTCGGCCGGTTCGCTACCGCCCAGCTGCAGCGCCACCGGCTGCTCGCAGGCGTCGAAGTCGAGGTGACGCGCCTGGTCGCCATGCAGCAGGGCGCCGGTGCTCACCATCTCGGTGTACAGCAAGGCGCGGCGCGTGAGCAGGCGGTGCAGGAAGCGGCAGTGACGGTCGGTCCAATCCATCATGGGCGCGACCGACAGGCGCCAGGGAGAGAAGGCGGTGGCAGGCATCGGCGCCGATTGTCGACGCCGGCCCTGCCCTGCTGCGGTGCTCAGCGCGCCAGCAGGTCGTGCAGGTGCTGCACCGGGATGGCGTAGCTGATGCCGGTCGGCGCGCTCAGCGCGCCCTCGCGCCCGGCGCGCGTCAGGCCCATGCTGAGCACGCCCACGACCTGTCCGGTGTGCGGGTCGAAGACCGGGCCGCCGCTGTTGCCGGGATAGGCCAGCGCGTCGAGCTGGTAGATGTCGATGCCGCCGTCGCGCACCTGGCGGATGGCGGCGGCGCTGAGCTGGCGCGAGCCGCTCTGGGGCGGCACGAGCTGGGTCCATGCGCTGATCGTGCCGCGGTGCGTGACGTGCGAGAAACCGAGCAAGCCGCCGATGGGGAAACCCATCAACGCCACCTCGCTGCCCTCCGCCAGGGGCTCGCGGGGCCCCAGCCGCAGGGCCGGCAACGCATCGCCGCCCTCCAGGCGCAGCAGGGCCAGATCGGTGGGACGCGAAAGGCCCTTCACGCCGACCTCGCGTGGCGTCCACGGCCCGCCGGCCTGCCAGCTCATCACCATCAGCCGGCGCTGCGCACGGTTGCTGAGCAGCGTGGGATCGGGCAGCACATGGGCGGCGGTGACCACGCTGAGACCGTCACCGACGGCAAAACCGCTGCCGCGGAACTGGAAGCGCGGGCTGTCGGTTTCGGCAAAGGTGCCGACCACCACCACGCCGGGTTTGAGCCGCGCGATCCACTCCGGCAGGCCGGTCGCAAGGCTGCCGGTCGACGCCAGCAGCGCGGCCGCCAGCAACGCGCGGCGCGCCCCCATCAAAGCTTGGCGAGCAGCTCGCCCACCTCGGCCTGACCGGCATAGCGGTTACCCAGCTGCTGCACGGCCTGCAGCTCGTCGCGCGCCGCATCCTTGCGGCCGGCGGCGATCAGGCGTTTGGCCAGCCCGACGCGCAGCATCGGGCTGGCGTCGAGCTGCACGGCCTCGCGCTGGGCGGCCAGCGCGCCCTCATGCTGCCCGGCCGCCGACAGCACGCCGGACAGGGTGTCGTGCAGCGAGGACTCACCGGGCGACAGGCGCAGTGCGTCACGCGCCAGGGACTCGGCGCGCTTCAGGTCGCCCTGCTGCTGGGCGATCCAGGCCAGGTTGTTGAGCACCAGCGGCTGCGCCGACACGTTGGCCAGCGAGCGCTCGTAATGCGTCCGTGCGGCGGCGTACTGACGCTCATTGAGCGCGACGTCGCCCAGGAAATTGGGCAAGCCGACATCGAGCGGGTGGTCCCGCAGCCATTCGCGGGCAAAGGCATCCACCTCGGTTTTCTTGCCGGCCGCCAAGAGCGTTCGCGCCAACTTGGCGGGCACCTCGGGCAAACCGGCATGGCGGGCCAGCGCGCGCCGGTAGGCCGACTCCGCCACCGCGTACTGCTGCTGCTGGGCCTCGAGGTCGCCCTCGGCCGCAGCGGCCTGCGCCTCCAGGCCGGCGATGGCCTGCATGTCCTTGACCAGGCGGCGCGCCTGCTCGACGTTGCCCAACTCCGCCTCCAGCAGGATCTGCTGGCGCAGCGCGCCGGGATGCTGCGATCGGGCGGCCAGCGCACGCTTCACCGCGGCCAGCGCCTCGCGGGTGTTGCCACGCTGCCGCTCCACGTCGGCCAAGCGCAGCAGCGGCTCGGCGGCGGCCGGTCGCAGCTCGGCCAGCTGGGCGAGCGTCTTGGCGGCCAGGGCCTGCTCGCGCTGGCGCAGCTGCACCTCGGCCAACTGCTCGACCAGCGTGGCCTCGGTGGGCAGGGCCGCCACGGCCTGCTGGGCAGCGGCGGCGGCCTCGGACAGGCGTCCGCGGCGCACCAGCAACTGCACCAGCGCCTGGCGCGGACGCGCTTCCCTGGGCTGCTTCTGCACCAGGCTCTTGAGGTCGCTCTCGATGGCCTCGAGGGGTTCGCCGGCCTGCTGGCGCAGGCTCAACCAGGCCAGGCGGGTGACCAGGTTGTCGGGGTCGGCGCGCAGCACCGCGGCGACCCGCTCGACGGCCCGCGCTGGCTGCTTGAGCTTCAGGTCCTGGCGCGCCTGCGCCAAGGCGGCCGGCAGGTATTTGGGATCGCGCCGCAGGGCCTCGGCCAGCTGCGCATCGGCCTCCTGGGGCTTGCCCATGCCGCGCAGGACCTGGGCGCGCAGGGTCGGCGCCGTGCCCTTGCCGGGCATCTTGCGTTCGATGGCGTCGATGGCCTCGAGGGCGCTGCCCGCGTCGCCCTTGCGCATGAAGGTGTGGATCAGGGCCAGATCGGCCACCGGGCTCTCGAAGCTGTCGGAGAGCTCGCGCAGCTCGCTCATGCCGCGCTGCTGGTCCTTGCCGCCCGACAGCTGGCCGAGCGCCATCAGGGTGCGGCTGCGCATGTCGCGCGGGTCCTGTGCCGCAGCGAGCTTGAACTGCTCGTCGGCCTTGCGCGTCTCGCCCAGGCTCAGGTAGGCCTCACCGGCAATGGCATGGACCCGCGGCGGGCGCTCCGTGGCCTCGAACAGAGGTTGCAGGGTCTGCAGCGCGCGCGCCGGGTCGTTCAGCCGCAGATAGGTCTGCGCCAGCAGCAGGCGCGGGCGCGTTGCATTGCCGGACAGGCCGACGGCCCGCACCAGATGGGCCTCGGCCTGCGGGTACTGCTCGCGCAGGAATTCGAGCTGACCGGCCAGCAGCGCGATGCGCCCCTCGTCGGGTGCCGCCTTCAGCAGGGGCTGGATCAACTCGTTGGCGGCATCCAGCCGGCCGCGCTCCATTTCCAGCACCACGTGATAGAAGCGCAGGCTGGCCTGATCGCCGATGTTGCCGCGCGCCACCTTGATGCGCTGCTCGGCGGCCTCGAACTCGCGTGCGCCCAGCAGGTGGGTGATCAGCGCCAGCTGCGAATCGACCGACTTCGCCCCGAGCTCGGCGGCTTTCTCGTAGGCCTTGCGGGCCGCCACGGCGTCCTTGCGGTGCAGCGCTTCCAGGTCGCCCTTGAGCCGCCAGGCGGAATCGTTGGCGTTGCCCGACAGCAGCGCATCGATGCGCCGCAGTGCGCCATCCGCATTGCCCGTGCTGGCCTCGTGGCGGGCCAGCGCCACCTCGGCACCGACATGCCCGGGAACGGCGACCAGGGCCTTCTCGAGTGCGCCGCGCGCTTCATCGCTGCGGTCGAGCTGCAACAGGGCCTGGGCCACGTGCACCAGCACGTCGGCGCGAGCCTGCGGGTCTTCCAAGCCGGAGCTCAAGTAGCGGTCGACCAGCGTGCGCCACTCGCGCCGCTCCGCCAGCGCCCTGGCGTGCAGCGGTGCGAGCCGCGCCGCTGCCATGCCGGCCTGCGCGGCCTTGTCGAACTCCACGAGCGCGCCGCGCGCATCGCCGCCTTCCAGCAGCACCTGGCCGAGCAGCAGGCGCGCCTCGGCCGACTGGGCGTCCTTCTGCAGGGCGTTCTTCAGATGGATCTGTGCCGCCTTCGTGTCCTTGGCAGCCAGCGCCTGCTGGGCCTTGGCGATGAGTTCGGGCGCGGCGTCCGATCCGCAACCCGCCAGTGCCCAGGCCAAGCCCAGGGCGGCCGCGGGGGCAGCAAGTCGATGCAGTCTCAATGGACGACCTCGAGGTTTGGTCGAAGGGGAAGCCGCGCTACTTGATCTGCAGCTTGGCCATCAAATCATAGAGGGTGGGTCGGCTGACCCCGAGCAGCTCGGCAGCGCGCACGATGTTGCCGTCGACGCGCGCCAGCGCCGCCACCACGGCCTGCCGCTCGGCGCGCTCGCGCACCGTGCGCAGGTCCAGTTCATCGAGCGCCCGACCATCGGTGGCCAAGCCCAGGTCCTCAGCCGTGAGGCGCTCACCCTCGGCCATGATGACGGCGCGCTTGATGACGTTTTGCAGCTCGCGCACATTGCCCGGCCAGCGGTGCTGGTCGATGGCCCGCAAGGCGTCGTCGCTGAAGCCCAGGCCCTTGCGCCGCTGCTCAGAGGCGAAGCGCTTGGCGAAGGCATGGGCCAGCAGCACCGCATCGCCCTGGCGATCGCGCAAGGGCGGGATGTCGATGACGATCTCCGCCAGACGGAAGTACAGGTCTTCGCGGAATCGACCCTCGCTGATGAGCTGACGCAGGTTCTGGTGCGTGGCGCCGACGACGCGCACGTCGACCGGGATCTCCTGCCGACCGCCGAGCCGCTCGATGGAGCGCTCCTGAAGGAAGCGCAGCAGCTTGGCCTGCAGGGACATCGGCAGGTCGCCGATCTCATCGAGCATCAGGGTGCCGCCATGCGCCACCTCGATCTTGCCGGGCGTGGCTTTCGCTGCACCGGTGAAGGCGCCCTTCTCGTAGCCGAACAGCTCACTCTCGAGCAGGTTCTCTGGGATGGCCGCGCAGTTGATGGCGATGAAGCGTCCCTTGCGACCGGCGGCCTCGTGCAGGCCCTGCGCCAGCACCTCCTTGCCGGTGCCGGACTCCCCCAGCAGCAGCACGGTGGCATCGGCACGGGCCACTTTTTCGATGGTGCGACAGACGCGCTGCATGGCGGCGTCGCGCGTCAGCAGGGCCCCCAAGGCGCTGCCCTGCCCAGCGGCCAGACGACGGTTCTCGTCCTGGAGTTCGCGCATGCGCATGGCGCGCTCGACGGTCAGCGCCAGCACATCCGGGTCGACCGGCTTGGCCAGGAAATCGTAGGCCCCGGCGCGCACGGCACGCAGCGCATTGCTCTGGTCGTTCTGGCCGGTCAGCACGATCACTTTGACGTAGGGGTCGAGCTCCAGCAGGCGATCGAGCAGGCGGAAGCCCTCGGTGACGCCGTCCTGGTCGGGCGGCAGTCCGAGGTCCATCGTCACCACGCCCGGCGTGAGCTTGCGAAACTGCATCAGGGCGGCGTTGGCGTCCGCCGCAGTGGCGGCCTCGTAACGGTCGAGCGACCAGCGCAGCTGCTTTTGCAGGGCCAGGTCGTCTTCGACGATGAGCAGGCTGGTGCCGCGGGATTCGCTCATGGTTGCGCGGGGCTCGATTGGGTGTGCAGAAGGGGCAACAGGAAGGTGACACAGGTGCCGAGACCCGGCTCGCTCTCCACTTCCAGCTTGCCGCCGAGTTCCTGGACGTATTGCAGGCTCTCGTAGGCGCCGATGCCCATGCCATGGGCCTTGGTGCTCTGGAAGGGTTTGAACAAGCGCTCGCGGACGAACTCCGGACTCATGCCGCAGCCCTGGTCGATGACCTGCAGTTTCGCGTAGGAACCCAGGCGCTCCAGCGACAGCCTGACGGGCTGCACCTCCGCGCTGGCATCGAGGGCGTTTTGCACCGCGTGGCCGATCACTCGCTCGACGCGTGCCTCATGTCCCCGGGTAGAAAGCGGCTCCTGGACCTCCAGCAGCAGCACGCGTCCACGCTGGGCGGTGGCGTCGCGCAGGCGCTCGGCAATGGCGGCCAGCGACACGCCGCCGCTGCCGGCCGCGCCGGGCTCACCTTCACGCAGCTGCGTCATCAGCTGACGCATCTTGTCCAGCGCGTTCTCGATGGTTTCGTTCATGTCGCGCCGGAACTCCGGCTTGTCGCCGTGTCGATCGGCGTTGCGCATCATCAGCGAGAGCTGGCTGACGATGTTCTTGAGATCGTGGACGACGAAGGCCGACATGCGGTTGAAGGCCTCGAACTTGCGGGCCTCAAGCAGTTGCTCGGTGGCCTGGCGCATGGCCAGGAAGCCCGCCGCCTGTGAGGCCGCCGAGCGCAGCAGGTCCAGCACTTCCCAGTTGACCGGGAACGGCGAGCGCGGCTGCACGAGCACCACCCAACCTTGCAGCGAACCACCCGCCACCAGCGGCACCACCAGCCAGGCGTCGCGGTCCAGCAGCAGCGCCGCCGGCACGCACACCGCACCCGATGGGCGCTCCCGCTCGGCGTTGAGGTCGACGATCCAACCCTTGTCGACCATCGCGCGAATGAAATCCGAGTCGAGGCGCTCCTGCCACGCGGCCCGCTCGAAATTCCAGCCCGCCACCTGCCGGAACCGCTCTCCGGCCGGGCACCAGAGCCCTCCTCCCGGGCTCTCGACCAGATTGGCCAAGGCCCGCACAACGGCACTTGCGGGGTCCCCTTGACTGGCGCCGTCGGACAGCGCGGTGGTGAAGCGCAACCACTCCAAGCGGTAGTCGTAGCGATAGCGCAGAAAGTGCTTGGCCAACCAGACCCGCAAGCGGGCCCGCAGCGCACCCGACATGAGCATCACGCCCAGGACCAGGGCGGCCCCGGCCGCCAGCAGCATTTGCAGCGCACCGCCCCATTCGCCGCCGGTGAAACGCAGCCAGTACCCCAGCAAGGCCACCAGCAGGAGGTAGGCACCGGCGAGCAGCAAGGCGGCCGAGTGAAAGGCCGCGTCGCGCGACAGACCGATGCGCCCCGCCAATCCGGCCCCCCTCAGGGTTCCCAGCAGCAACAGGGGCAAGCCCAGCGCGTGCACCACCGGTCTCAGCGCCGAGGCCTGGGCATCGAGCCCACCCAGCAGCACACTTTGCGAATAGAGGTAGAGATCGAAGCCGTAGCCAGCGGCCAAGCCCAGGCACAAGGGCTTGACGTTCCAGCGGCGATCCTCGCCGGCATTGCGGTACAGCTGCTCCAGCAGCACCAGCCCCATCACCGCCATGGCCAGGTTGGCGTAGGCAGGAAGCAACTCGGACCAGCGACGCGGGAACCACCGCATCTCCGCCCCTGTCATGGCCAAGCCCGCCAACACCAGCAACCCCGGCACCACCCAGCGCAAAGCCCGCCAATGCGCCTGTCGCGCCCGGGACAAGCCCAGCAAGCGAACCAACAGGGCGGTCCAGGCCAACTGACGCAGCCCGTCCCACAGCACCGGCCAGGACGAACCAGCCGCAAGACCTGGCTGCGGGTCTGCGGAAAGCCCCCAGGCCCAGGCGGCAGACGCCGCCGCGCCCAAGCCGAGCAGCGCCCAGACCGGTCGCAGCAGCGCTTCACGCTCCCGCCAGACCAGGCTGGCGCACCACGCCGACATGGCCAGATAGGCCGCCAGCACCAGCCAGGTCAACAAGTTCATTGCGGTGAGTAAGAAAGCTGCGGCACAAACGAAAGCGGCGTGCCGCGCACGCCGCTCACGGGCTGTGCAGCCCCCCGACCGTCAACGCGCACCGCGCCCCGTCAAAACCACGGCGACGGTCTCGCCCAAGATCAGCAGATCGAGGAACAGCGAGTGGTTCTTCACGTAGTACAGGTCGTACTGCAGCTTGGCCGCCGCGTCCTCATCCGTGGAACCGTAGTCATAGCGGACCTGCGCCCAGCCGGTGACCCCGGGCTTCACGCTGTGCCGCACCGCGAAGAAAGGAATCTTCTCGACGAGTTGGTCAACGAAGTACTGACGTTCGGGGCGCGGCCCCACCATGCTCATCTCGCCGCCCAGCACGTTCCACAGCTGCGGCAACTCGTCGATGCGGGTGCGGCGGATGAAACGCCCGACGCGCGTGACGCGATCGTCGTTCTTGGTCGCCCACACCGGCTTGCCGTCGCGCTCGGCGTCGGTGCGCATGCTGCGGAACTTGATGACCTTGAAGGGCGCACCATTCAAGCCAACCCGCTCCTGCCGGTAGAAAACCGGGCCGCGCGATTCGAGCTTGACCGCGAGTGCGGCCAACAACATCACCGGCGCGGCCAGCACCAGCAACAGGGCTGAAACGACGATGTCCGATGCCCGCTTGACGGCGGTCCTCAGGGCCCCTTGGTTGAAGCCGTCTCCGAACACCAGCCAGCCCGGGTTGACGTGCTGCAAGCTGATTTGGTGCAGGCTGCGCTCGTAGTGGGTGGCGATGTCGAGCACCTTGATGCCGTAGACCTTGCAGTCGAGCAACTCCGGCAAGGGCATGTTGCCGCCGCGGCGCTCGGACAGGGCGACGATGATTTCATCCACCCCCAGGCGCAAAGCCACGTCCGCCAGGCTCGCGCCAGCGGCGTCGATCAGTCGGTCCTCCGGAACGGCACGCTCGGCCTCCGAGGCGCCGGCACAAAAGCCCACGATGTTCGCGTGAGGGTCGGCAGCGCGCAGATCGGCGGCGACGGCCAGGGCCGCAGGCCCGGAGCCCAGAATCAGGATCTTCGTCGCACCACGGCCGGGGTTGGCCGCAATCGATGCATAGACGCGATGCAGAACGACCGCACCCACCGCCGCCATGGTCGCCGCAAGCGTCAGCTGAAAGGCAGGCAAGCCCGCAGAGGGAAGAAGGGCCACCACCGCGTAGGTGATCGGCAAGGCGAGCACCAGGGCAACCAGAGCCCTGCCGCAGGTCGCGGTCAGGCTGCGCTTCGGAGCGGGTTGATAAAAGCCGGTGGCGCTGTTGATCAGGAAGACGAAGCCGGCCAGCGACAGACCATGCGCCGCTGCCACCGGCACGGTGCGGACCTGCAGGTCACCGACCGCAAGCGAGGCCAGCACCAGCACCGTGACGATCAACCCAACGTCGAATCCGACTTGCAGGACGGTGCGCTTGTGCAGGTAATGGCTGAAGATTCTTAGCATGCGGGTCCCCGTTGTCAGCGCCTTGCGCACCGCGCTTCACCAAGCAGCCAAGAGGGCGATCCCTCGTCGCTGCGGGCGGCATGATGCACCCAGCCCCTGGGGTTGAAAGCCCCCCGTTTGGGTGCCCGCAGGCCCTCCGAACCCAGCCCCCGTGAAGTACGTCGCAGGTCGCGGACGCGCCGTGAGAGGACCCACCCACCCACTCCGCGTTCGAACCCCAAAAAACAACAGCCCGTCCGAAGACGGGCTGTTGCCGCAGAAAACCTGAAACGGTGGATCAGGGAATCACTGCGAGTTCCGCACGCTTGCCGCCCTTGAAGGTGTAAAGCGTCAGGGCGCCGTTCTTGATGTCGCCCTTGTTGTCAAAGCTGATGGTGCCGGTCACCCCTTTGTAGCCCGAGGTCTTGGCCAGCACCGGCAGGTATTTGTCAGGCTCGACGGATCCGGCCTTTTGCATCGCGTCCGCCATCACCATCAGGGAGTCATAGACGTAAGGCGCATAGACCTGCACGTCCATCTTGTACTTCTCCTTGAAGCGAGCCTTGAAGTCTTCCATGCTCTTCTTGGCTGCACCCTTCACGCCGCCGGCTTCGGCGCAGTACACCTGATCGTCGGCCATCGCACCTTGGGCCAGATCGGGCAGCCCCGACGAGCAGATGCCGTCGCCGCCGACGAACTTGGCGCTGATGCCCAATTGCTTCATCTGACGCAGCATCGGCCCGGCCACGGCGTCCATGCCGCCGAAGAACACCACATCCGGGCTCTTGCCCTTGAGGGTGGTCAGGATCGCGGTGAAGTCGGTGGCGGAGTCCTTGGTGAACTCACGGCCAATGACCTTGCCACCCGCCGCCTTCACGCCCTTCTCGAACTCGTTGGCCACGCCCATGCCGTAGGCGGTGCGGTCGTCGATGACCGCGATCGACTTGCCCTTGAGCGAGGCGACGGCGTATCGGCCCAGCGTGCCACCCAGGTGCACGTCGTCGGCCACCACGCGGAACGTGGTCTTGAAGCCCTGGCGGGTGAACTGGGGATTGGTCGCCGAGGGGCTGATCTGCGGAATGCCCGCATCGCTGTAGACCCGCGAGGCCGGAATGGAGGTGCCCGAATTCAGGTGACCGACAACGCCGTGGACCTTCGAGTCCACCAGCTTCTGCGCCGCCGCGGTGCCCTGCTTGGGATCGCCGGCATCGTCTTCGGCAAACAGCTTGAACACGGCCTTCTTGCCGCCGATCTTGACGCCCTTGGCATTCAACTCCTCGACCGCCATGCGGGCGCCCATTTCGTTGTCCTTGCCCAAATGCGCGATCTGACCGCTGGTCGGCCCCACATGGCCGATACGCACCTCAATGGTTTCCTGCGCCCACGTGACCTGAGAACCCACCGCCAGGGCGACGGCACCCACCAACGAATTCAGCTTCAAACGCATATGGAGACTCCTCGGAATCAAGATGAATGAAGGCCCTCGGAAGGGCCAGCGCGCCGGGACCATACCCCGATTCCCAAAGGCCCCGGATCAGGGCAAACGTGGACCGTCGGTCACTTGCGCCTGAGGCGGGGATGTCGGCCATTCGGCCGCTGCGGCAAGCAGCTTGGGCATCAGGGCATCGAGGAGTTGCTGCTCGAGTTGCGGATGGACCTCTTGCAGCGCGTCCCGAACCAGGCCGGGCAGCGCGCGCACCATGTGCGCGTGCAGATCGGAACCCACGCCTTCGGGCGCCGTCTGGACCACCTCGGTCAGAACCGGCAACGCCCCCATCGGAAACTCGTCGGCGCTCATACCTGCACCGATTCGGGCTGCACGCCCTGCCGCTGGTGCCATCGAAAGCGCTCACGCGCTGCATTGCGCTGGGCCTGTCCGTCACCGAAGACATCGAAGTAACGCTGCGCCGTCCGACCCGCCGCGTCGGTGTCCAAGGCCTCGAGCGAAATGAGCAGATCGGGCGGCTCCACGGGCGGCTCGGTGCTCAGAATCAGCCGGCTGCACTTGCGCACGCGCTCGGATGCGCCAGGCGGTGCGTGGGCAACGAAACCGTCGCCGCTCCACAGCGCCCGGCTCAGCGACTGCAGCGCCGAGGTGTCACCCGTCACCCACAGGGCCGGACCCGGCTCCCGCAAGGCCTTGTGCACCAGGCGCAAGGCCACGAGCACCGGATCACCCGCACAGGCGTAGAAGCGCACCACGCCCATGGCCGGATTCAGCCGCCGTGCTGCAGAACGAAATGGGTCAGCAGTCCGACCGGACGACCGGTTGCGCCCTTGGCCGCACCGCCCTTCCAGGCCGTTCCGGCGATGTCCAGATGCCCCCAACGGTATTTGCCGGCAAAGCGTTGCAGGAACTTCGCCGCCGTCACCGAACCGCCGGCGCGCGAGCCCACATTGGCCATGTCGGCGAAATGGGTCTTCAGCGCGTCGTCGTATTCCTCGTCGAGCGGCATGCGCCAGCACGGATCCAGGGCCCGCTCGCCGGCATCGCTCAGTGCACCGGCCAGCGCGTCATCGCTGGCGTACATGCCGCTGCGCACGCCTCCGAGGGCGATCACGCAGGCGCCCGTCAGCGTCGCCACATCGACCACGGCCGAGGGCTTGAAGCGTTCGGCATAGGTCAGGGCGTCGCAAAGAATCAGGCGTCCCTCGGCATCGGTATTGAGAATCTCGATGGTCTGACCGCTCATCGAGGTCACCACATCGCCCGGCTTGACAGCCCGGCCGCTGGGCATGTTCTCGCATGCCGGAACCAATACCACCAGGTTCAGCTTCGGCTTGAGTTCGGCCACCGCGCGCAGCGTGCCCAGCACCGCCGCCGCTCCGCCCATGTCGAACTTCATCTCGTCCATCTCGGCGCCCGGTTTGAGCGAGATGCCGCCGGTGTCGAAGGTGATGCCCTTGCCCACCAGCACCAGCGGCGCCTGCGAGCGCGGCGCCCCTTCATAGCGCGCGACGATGAAGCGCAAGGGTTGATCCGAGCCCTGCGCCACCGAAAGGAAGGAGCCCATGCCCAGCCTTTCGCAAGCGCGACGGTCCAACACCTCGACCTTCACGCCATGGCTCTTGGCCAGTGCGCGGGCCTGCTCGGCCAAGTGGTCCGGAGTGCACACATTGCCCGGGCGGTTGGCCAGGCTGCGCGCCAGCTCGACGCCCGCACCCACCGCCTGCCCCAGGCCCAGCCCCAGGCGGGCAACGCGCAGATCGGCCTTGTCAACGGCCAGCGCAAGCTTCTCGATACGAGGCTCCTTGCTGGCGCTCGGCTTGGTGTCCTGGTAAAGATAAGCCGCTTCGCGCGCCGCCAGCACGGCCTGCTCGACATGCCCTGCCTCCAGCGCGCCGAAGCCCACCCAGGCCACCGCAACGTGGCGCACCGCACGGCCCTTGCACTGGGCGAGACCGGCCACGATGGCCGCCTTGGCGGCCTTGACGCTGGTCTTGCCGCTGGCCGCCAGGACCAGGCGAGGCGCCTTCAGCCCCTCCACCTGGTGCAGCAACACCGCCTTGCCCGCTTTCAGCTCGAAGTCGCCCAACTTCTGTGCCGCCTTGACGGCGCCTGCCAGCGCAGGATCCAGAGACTGGGGAAGGTTGTCGCCGGCGAGCACAACGAGCAGGGCATCGGCCGAGACCATCGACAGCTTGTCGATCGAAAGAGATTGAATTCGGGCGTCCATAATTCCAATGCTGAATATGAACGCAGAATGTTATTCGATCAATCGTTTCGCAGAGAGTTGTCAAAGGTCTTCGGCGTCACGTTGATCGTGCTGCTCACCATCGTCCTGACCATCGTGCTGATGCGCACGCTGAGTCTGGCGGCGGGGGGGCGAGTGGCCCCGCAGGACGTGCTGCAGCTGCTGGGATTCACCACCGTCGGTTGGCTGCCCATCGTGCTGACGCTGGCACTCTTCATCGCCGTGGTGGCCACGCTGGGGCGCATGTATCGCGACTCCGAAATGGCGGTCTGGCAGGCCTGCGCACAGCCCCTCAGGCGGTTTGTCGGTCCCACGCTGCGCGCCGCCTGGCCGGTGCTGCTGGCCATTGCCGCGATGGTGATGCTGGTCTGGCCCTGGGCGAACCAGCAGTCGAGCCAACTGCGCGAGCGCTACGAGCGCCGCAGCGATCTTTCGAGGATTGCGCCGGGCCAGTTCCAGAGCTCCCGCGACGGCAGCAAGGTCTTTTTCATCGAGCGCGACGACGGTTCCGCCCTGGTGGGTCGCAACGTTTTCATCCTCAGCCAGAGTGAGCGGCGCGAATCGGTGACCACCGCCTCCGCTGGGCAAATCGTCTGGGAGGGCGAGGACCGAATGCTGGAACTGCGTGAGGGTCAACGGGCCGAGGGCAGGCGCAGCGACGGAACCCATAGCCTGGCGCGCTTTCAGACCTACCGGGTGGTGGCGGACCGCCAGTCTGCCCGTGCGCTGGACACCTTGCCGCCCAAGGCCGTGACGACCCTGGAGTTGCTGCGTTCCCCTGGCGCGCGCCACCGGGGTGAACTGGCCTGGCGCTTCGGCATGGTGTTGGGCGCTGGCATCTTTGCGCTGCTGGGCGTCGGACTCGCATCCACCAACCCGCGTCGTCCGAACAACTGGACGCTGCTGCTGGCCTTGCTGGTGTTCGTCGTGTACTTCAACCTGATCAACCTGAGCCGCTCCTGGGTCGAGCAGGACAGGCTGTCGATGAGCAGCGCATTGCTCGCGGTGCATGGCGCAGCCTTGCTGGCCGCGGTGGGCTTGTTGCTGTGGCGCGATGAATCGATCCGGCTCGGACGACGCCTGCGTCCCGACCAGGGGGCAGCATGAAGACCGTTCGCCGGCTGCTTTACCGGGAGATCGTGGCTTCGGTGGCTTTCGTGACCCTGGCCTTCATGGCGCTGTTCTATTTCATCGCCGTGGTCGAGGAGTTGGAGCGATTGCGCAAGGGTGCGCCGGCCTGGCATGGCGCGCTGCTGGCGTTGTACGGGCTGCCGACGCACCTTTACGACGTCTTCCCCATCACGGTGCTGATTGGCACGGTTTTCTCGCTCACAAGGCTGGCGCAGACCAGCGAATTCACCATCCTGCGCACAGGCGGCCTGGGCCCCGGCAGGGCGCTGGGGCTGTTGACACTGCTGGCCTGCGGCTTTGCCGCGTTCAGCTTTGCCGTTGGCGATTGGCTGGTGCCGCTGGCCGATCAACAGGCCGAACGATCGCGCTCGCGCTGGAGCGGCGGCGGAATGATGCAACGTGCCGGCGGCGCGTGGCTGAAGGACCGGCTGGTGGCGGCCGATGGCAGGGAACGCTGGTTCACCGTACACGTGCAGGCCGCAACCATCGACGGCGAGGTCAGCGGGGTGCGCATCTTCGAGTTCGACGCCCAGGGGCGACTGCTGCAGCGTTGGTCCGCCGCCCAAGGCAGGGTGGATGGCGAAGGACGCTGGACGCTGAATGAGGTGCAGCGAACGCGTTGGCCCGATGCCGTCGACACCGCCCAGGCCACCGTCGTGGAAGACCGGCTGCCAACGCATGCCTGGCGCAGCCAGCTCAGCCAGGGCGTGGTCGCCGCCGCGCTGCTCAAGGCCAGCAATATGTCGACCATCGAGTTGTACCGGTACACGCGCCACCTGGCACGCCAGGAGCAGGCGGCGCAGCGCTACGAGATCCAGTTCTGGCGCAAGGCCGTCTACCCGTTCGCCTGCGTGGTGATGGCCGCGCTGGCCCTGCCGTTTGCCTACCTGCATGCGCGGGGCGGAGGCATCAGCGCCAGGGTCTTCATCGGCATCATGCTGGGCATCAGCTTCGTGCTGCTCGACTATGTGGCCGGGCATGTCGGCGTGCTGCAGAACTGGACCCCCTGGCTGGTGGCGCTGACGCCCAGCCTGCTTTACCTGGGGCTGTCGATGACGGCCTTCGCCTGGCTGGTGCGTTACCGATGAGAGGCTTCGTTCTGCTGGCTCACGGTGCGCGCAACCCGCAGTGGGGCGCGCTGTTCGAAGCCTTGGCGCAAGACCTCGGACGCACCGGTCAACCTGCGCGCGCCGCTTACTTGGAGTACCTGCAGCCCGACTTCGGCACCGCCGTCGATGCGCTGGTGGCCGATGGTTGCCGCGACATCCATGTGCTGCCCTGCTTCTTTGCTGCGTCGGGTCATGTGCTGCGCGATCTGCCCGGCCTTCTGGAGGTCGCTGGGCAGCGCCACCCCGGTCTGCGCTGGCGGGTGCTCGAAGCACTGGGCGATCAACCCATCTTCCGCGCCGCCCTGCTCGGGGTGTGCCAGGCCTTGCTCGCGCAAGGCTCCGATGAGGCGCCGCTCCCATGAACCTGCAGCAGTTCCGCTTCGTGGCCGAGGCCGCTCGCCGGGGCCTGAACCTGACCGAGACCGCCAAGGCCCTGCACACCTCGCAGCCCGGCGTCTCCAAGGCCATCCTCGAACTGGAGCAGGAACTCGGCGTGGACATCTTCTCGCGCCATGGCAAGCGCCTGCGCCACATCACCGAACCGGGCCACGCGGTGCTGCGCGCCATCGATGTGATCCTGCGCGAGGTGGCCAATCTGCGCCGCATCGGCGATGAATTCGCCAGCCAGGACAGCGGCCGGTTCTCGATCGCCACCACGCACACGCAGGCGCGCTACGTGCTGCCGCCAGCCCTGGCGCGCTTGCGCCAACAGTTTCCGCGCCTGCAGTTGAGCCTGCACCAAGGCAATCCGCGCCAGGTCGCCCAGTGGCTGATCGACGAGACCGCGGTGCTGGGCCTGGCCACCGAGTCGCTCGACGAATTCGAGGAGTTGATCTCGCTGCCCTGGTACCAATGGCAGCACGTGCTGGTGATGCCGAGCGGCCACCCGCTGGCCCAGTCACCCGCACTGACCTTGGAGATGCTGGCCGGCCATCCGCTCATCAGCTACCACCCCGCCTTCACCGGACGCAGTCGCATCGACCGCGCTTTTGCCTCGCGGGGGCTGGTCCCGGACGTGGTGCTTGAGGCGATCGACGCCGATGTCATCAAGACCTATGTGCGCAGCGGCCTGGGGCTGGGCCTGGTGGCCGAAATGGCGGTGCGCGAGGAAGCACCGGACGGCGATCTGTGCTGGCGCAGCGCCGGGCACCTGTTCGGCCAGAACACCGCCCGCATCGCCTTCAAGCGTGGCGTCTACCTGCGCCAGCATGTACTGGACTTCGCCGGGATGCTCTCGGACCGCCTCAGCCCCGCGCTGCTGCAGCGCGCGCTGGCGGGCCAACCCGGCAGCCACTACGAGGTCTGATCGGGGTAGCGGCTGGCCGGGTTGGAAGGGCTCCAGGCCATCGATGAGGTGGTGGGCCAGGCGCCCGCGTCGCCCAGCTTCTGCTGCAATTGCAAGGCCTCCTGGGCCGCCGTCTCGGCCAGCTTGACGAAGCCGCGAATGGGTTCGACCTGAGCCTCGGGCATCAACACCCGCAGGTAGAGGTTGCCGCGCTGCGTCAGCATCACGAAAGGATGCGCGGTCGGCACCAGATCCTGGCTGGCCAGGGCCAGCGCCTCACCCAGCGGTCCGCCCACCCAGGCGGTCGCCGCATCCTGGGTGACGCCACAGGCCGCAAACCGCGAACGCGCGACGCGCGACCTCCAGGTCTCGGCCTTGCTGAACATCACCAGCCAACGCATTTCTTCGGGCGTGTCGGCGTCGACCCGCGTCTGCAGCGTGTCGGTGTAGGCCTCGAACACGATGCGTTCCAGCGCATCCATCAACTGGCGCTCGATCACCATCAGTTGCAGGTCAGGCATCAGCTTGAGGTCCAAGCGCATGCGCAGTTCCGGCCCCGTGATGTATTCGCGCTGCGGCGCGCCCCACTCGATGCGCAGGGGACCGAGCCCGGCCACCGACTCGTCGATGACAAAGCCTTCGCCGTCCTCGGTGAGCTTGAACACACCGCCCCGCCCTTGGCTCCAATCGGCGATGGGTTTCCAAAGCGCAGCGCTGGCGCGCAGCTTCATCCAGTGCTTGACCTGTTTGATTACCATGAGGTGGCGCGCGCAACGAAGGAGAACACGATGCTGGAAGTCTATTCTTGGCCCACACCCAACGGGCACAAGGTCCACATCATGCTGGAGGAGTGCGGTCTGCCCTACCGCGTGCACCCGGTCGACATCGCTCTGGGCCAACAGTTCGAGCCCGAGTTCCTGCGCATCAGCCCGAACAACAAGATTCCGGCGCTGGTGGACCCCGAGGGACCGGACGGCGCCCCGTTCTCGCTGTTCGAATCCGGCGCCATCCTGCTTTACCTGGCCGGCAAGACCGGACGCTTCCTGCCCGATAGCACGCGCGAGAAATACGAGGTGCTCCAGTGGCTGATGTTCCAGATGGGGGGCGTCGGTCCGATGCTCGGACAGGCGCACCACTTCCGGCTCTATGCACCGGAGAAGATCCCCTACGCCATCGAGCGCTACAGCAACGAGGCCAAGCGCCTCTACGGCGTCATCAACAAGCGCTTGGGAACCAGCCGCTATCTGGGAGGCGATGCCTATTCGATCGCCGACATCGCCACCTGGCCCTGGCTGCGCTCCTGGAAGAACCAGGGCGTCGAAATGGGCGACTACCCGCACCTGAAGGGCTGGTTCGACGAAATTGACGCGCGCCCTGCGGTGCGCCGAGGCGTCGAGGTGCTGGCCGAACAGCGCCGCCCCATCGCCAACGACGACAAGGCGCGGGACGTGCTGTTCGGACAGCGACAGATGCGCCAGCGCTGACGGTCCATTTGGCACGGGCGCGCGGTGCAATCCGTTCACAGTGCCCTGCTCGCCTGAGAGGTGGCCTGGCGCCAGTAGGCACGCGATTCGGCGCTGACGCCGCAGCCGGCTTCGGCCGCGCACAGTGCCTCGAACCCCTCGCCCAGCTTGGCGGCTTCGGCGCTCAGGCCCAGCAGCGTCATGCTCTTGAGCACGCGTGTGACGCGAAGGCTGTTGTGCGTGTTGGTATCGAACCATTCTGGGCGCCGCTTCGGCCAGTTCGGGCCGGGTCGCAAGCTTTCGCCGTCGAAGCTCAGCCCCAGGAAGCGGAGGAAGCGGCCCACGCTGGCGCGCATGTGGTCGCGCAGCAGCGGATCGGCTTGAAACGCGTGCAGCGTTGCCCCGTCAACCAGCGGCGCATGCAGGCTCGCGCGGCTCAACTCGTTCAGCGGAAACAGCCATTGAATGAAATCGTGCGTGATCTCGAACCACAGATCATCTTGGCGCAGGATTTCGGCAAGGGTGCGGCCTCGATGGTCGGGGCCGGTGCCGAGGTAGAAGGCCAGCAACTGGTTCATTTGTCGCTCCTCCTGCGGCCATGAACGGCAGCACCTTTGCCCCTTTGCACAGCCTGTCCAGGGTCGGCCAACTGGTTCGGCCAACTGCTGCATCAACGGGGGTGGGGTGGTGCGGCGTAAGGGACTCGAACCCCTCACCCCCGGTTTAGAAGACCGGTGCTCTATCCAGCTGAGCTAACGCCGCTCACGGGTCACCGTTGGGCTCCCCTTGTAACCACATGGCAGACCCAAATACCTGCCACCAATGAACTTTCAAAGCAACCGACCTGCTGCTTGGAAGGCAGCTTCTCCATCCGGTTGAGCTACCGTCGGCCGAAGTAGAAAGGGCCCGCATTGCGGGCCCCTGCGATTGTGCCTTCGGGTCTCAGATCAGCACGTTGATGATGGCGTTGCCGATGCCCATCAATGCGGCACCAGAAATCAGGCCGGCACAGACCGGCTCCATGCCCTCGACCCAGACGCGGTGCCCCTTGCTGGTCGGGCTCTTGTGCTTGCGGGCCATGAACCAGAAGATCAGTGCGCCAACGAACATGGCCAGCACGCTTTCCGGCGGCAGCACCACACCCAGGCCCACCGCGACCGCCGAGATCGGGAAGCGCCCCTTGGTCTTGATGCGCAGCAGTTCGAACGCCACGGCCGCCACGGCCGCGACACCCATCGAGATCAAGGCCGAAGTGGGCAGCCCTTTGAGTCCCTTGGCGATGATGTCGGCCACGCCCTTCCACTGCAGTGCAGCGGGCATGGCGAACTGGTCGGACACGATCGTGTTCACACTGCGCAGGCCGTTGGCGTCGGGAGCCAGGAAGAGCAGGTAGAACAGCGGAGTGCACGCAAGCACGCCGGCCAGGTTGCCGATGATGTGGCCGATGGCCTGATGCCGCGGCTTGCCGCCGAGCATGTAGCCGGGTTTGATGTCGGACAAGAGGTTGGCTGCGTTGGACGCGATTTCCGAGGTCATTGCGGCCGGCAGCAGATTGGAGCCCGGGTTGGTTCGGTCGATGGCGCCCATCGTGAACTGGGTGATCTTGGCCAACGATCCCGTCGGCGTCCACGAGGTCAGCGCCATGGAATTCGTGCAGATGATGGTCAGCACGAAGATCAGCGGCAGCGACACCAGCGCCAGCCACATGGGCACGTCAAAGAACAGATGCGTGAGGTAGGAGCCGAGCACGCTGAACACGGGCACGCCGACATAAGAAATCCACAGCGGCAACTCGATGTCCCTCAAGACGTCGGACCCACCTTGAGAGGTCTTGGCCTTGCCCTTGAAGGCGCTCTTGAAGATCTCGGGCTTGGCCAGCAGGCTGACGAAGGCCCCGACGACCATCATCGTCACGCCCCACCACAAGGACCATTGGTTGACGATCTCGGCTCGGTTGAGCGGAATCAGCGCGCCGTTGGCCGCCACGCGCGGTGCGATGTCACCGGCCTGGATCATCAGCGGCGCCAGCACCACGAAATTGACGAAGGCGCCCAGCATGCAACTGGCGGCCACCGCGATGCCCATCAGGCCCCCGACGCCGAGCATGGCGGCGTCCAGGGTCACGCGCAATCCGAGTTGGCGGATGTCGGTGCCCAAGATGCTGGGGATCCATCCCTCGGCCTTCGCGGCCCATGTGTAGTAGTAGTGGTCCAGGCGCTCGTGCAGATACCAAGCCTCCTTCATGCCGGCCCATCGGTCCATGGCGAGGATCTTGAACTGCACCAGTTTCATCCAGCCGTCGCTGATGCAGGCCTGGTACAGGGCGGTAAAGCCGCCCACCACGCCCAGCAGCTTGGCCTTGAAGATGCCTTCGCCAGCGTCACCGGTGTAGAGCGAATCGAGCACCACGCCGCAGGCGCGGCCCTCGGGGAAGGGCGCTTGATCGTCGTTGATGAAGCGACGCTTCAGCGGGAAGGCGATCAGCACACCGATCAGCGCGACCACGAAGATCCAGACCGCCAGTTGCCACCAGGGCGGGATGATGCCGGTGACCAGCATGTAGGCCGCCAGACTGGAGAAAAGGGGTGTGGCGACATAGCCGGCCGCCGTGGCGATGGACTGGGTCGCGTTGTTTTCGAGGATCGTGTAGTCGCTGGCCAAGCCGCTGGCCGCCATGGCCCGGAAGAGCGCAAATGCGAGGATCACCGACGTCAGGCCCACACCAATCGCGATGCCGGTCTTGGCACCGATGTAGAGCCCGGTGGCCGACAGCACGCCGCCCAGCAGGAAGCCGGTCAGGCCCGAGCGCAGCGTGAGCTGCGCCATGTCGCCACGGAAAATGTTGTCCAGCCACCAGCGATCCTTCTGCTCGCGACTCCAGGTTTGGACTTCTTCGTCCGTCAAATGCAATAGGGCCATCTTGGGGCTCTCCAGATGCAGCAAGGGGGCCTTGTGGGCCCCCTTTGCGGGATGGAACTCAATGAAGAAATGGTCGGGGCGACACGATTCGAACGTGCGACCCTCTGCTCCCAAAGCAGATGCGCTACCAGACTGCGCTACGCCCCGACTGAAGCGCAGCATTGTAGGCGGGCCTGTTGCAGGGACTTGCCCGGTGACGGGTCGATGACCCCTTGTGCAAAAATCGTCAGCCCTCACCTGCGGGGCCCCGACGCCATTGCGGCGCGCCTCCCATCCCAGCCAGGAATTCCATGAGCAGCGAACTGATCAAGCACGTGTCCGACGCCTCTTTCGAAGGCGATGTCCTGCAATCCGACAAGCCCGTCCTGGTGGACTACTGGGCCGAGTGGTGCGGCCCCTGCAAGATGATCGCCCCGATCCTCGATGAGGTGGCGGGCGACTACAGCGGTCGACTGCAGATCGCCAAGATGAACGTCGACGAGAACCGCGAGGTGCCCGCCAAGTTCGGCATCCGCGGCATCCCCACGCTGATGCTGTTCAAGGGCGGCCAGCTGGCCGCCACCAAGGTCGGTGCGCTCTCCAAGGCGCAGTTGGCCCAGTTCCTCGACGCCAACCTGTAAACTGCGCGTCCAGCGGGTCCCGTCCTGGGGCCCGCCGCCCGACCGCACTCTGCGGTTTGCGGCACCCTCCCCTTAGATTCAACGCCCTCAGGCTGCGGCAATTTGCGTCCGCAACACCGGCGCCCCCCCTCATGCATCTTTCCGAATTGAAGGATCTGCACGTCTCGGCCCTGATCAGCATGGCCGAGGAGTTGGAGATCGAGAACGCCAACCGCATGCGCAAGCAGGAGTTGATGTTCGCCATCATGAAGAAGCGGGCCAAGGCTGGCGAACAGGTATTCGGTGATGGCGTTCTGGAGGTGCTGCCGGACGGCTTCGGCTTCTTGCGCGCACCCGACGCCAGCTACATGGCGAGCACCGACGACATCTACCTCTCGCCCAGCCAGGTGCGGCGCTTCAACCTGCACACCGGCGACATGGTGGAAGGCGAAGTGAGGGTACCCAAGGACGGGGAACGCTACTTCGCGCTGGTCAAGGTGGACCGCGTCAACGGACTGGCCCCCGAGGAGAGCAAGAACAAGATCATGTTCGAGAACTTGACGCCCTTGTTCCCCAAGGAGCAGTTCAAACTGGAGCGTGAGAACTTCAAGGGCGACGAGAACATCACGGCGCGCATCATTGACCTGATCGCCCCCATCGGCAAAGGTCAGCGGGCGCTGCTGGTGGCCCAGCCCAAGACCGGCAAGACGATGATGATGCAGCAACTCGCGCACGCCATCGTTGCCAACCACCCGGAGGCTCACCTCATCGTCCTGCTGGTGGACGAGCGCCCGGAGGAAGTGACCGAAATGGTGCGCACGGTGCGCGGCGAGGTGGTCTCTTCCACCTTCGACGAGCCGGCTGCCCGCCACGTGCAGGTGGCCGAAATGGTCATCGAGCGCGCCAAGCGCCTGGTGGAGTTGAAAAAGGACGTGGTGATCCTGCTCGACTCGATCACCCGCCTGGCTCGCGCCTACAACAACGTGCTGCCCTCCAGCGGCAAGGTGCTGACGGGCGGCGTGGACGCCAATGCATTGCAGCGCCCCAAGCGCTTCTTCGGTGCGGCGCGCAACGTCGAGGAAGGCGGTTCGCTGACCATCATCGGTACGGCCCTGATCGACACCGGCTCCAAGATGGACGAGGTCATCTACGAGGAGTTCAAGGGCACGGGCAACTGCGAGATCCACCTGGATCGCCGCATGGCCGAAAAGCGTGTCTACCCGTCCATCCTCATCAACCGCAGCGGCACGCGGCGCGAGGAGTTGCTGCTCAAGCCGGAGATCCTGCAAAAGAGCTGGATCCTGCGCAAGCTGCTCTACCCGATGGACGAGATCGAGGCGATGGAATTCCTGCTGGAGAAAATGAAAGCCACCAAGAACAACCACGACTTCTTCGACCTGATGCGCAAGGGCGGTTGATTCCGGCGCTCCGCTATACTTGCAGGCTTTTCGACCCATCCTGGGCAAGTGCCGTGAACGGTTCGCGGTGGCTACCCTTGCTACTCCAGAGGTTCCCGCCATGAAACAAGGCATCCACCCGAACTACCGCGAAGTCTGCTTCGTGGATCTGTCCAACGGCTTCCAGTTCGTCACGCGCTCCACCGTGTCGAGCAAGGAGACCATCAAGCTGGATGACGGCCGCGAGCTGCCCCTTGTGAAGCTGGAAACCACCAGCGAATCGCACCCGTTCTACACCGGCAAGCAAAAGAGCGTGGACAACCTGGGCGGTCGCGTCGAGAAGTTCCGCAACAAGTTTGCGCACCTGAAGAAGTAAGCCGAGCTTCCTGCTTCCAACGCAAAGGCAGCCTGCGGGCTGCCTTTTTGTTGCCTGTGTTTTGTTGCCCGATGATGCAGGCCGCTCCATGAACCGCCCCAACCCCGCCATCGTCTCGCAGGCCGGCGCGCGCCCTTTGGCGCGCTGGGCGCTGCTGCTGGTCTGTGCCGCCTACCTGCTGCCCGGTCAGTTCGGCCGCGATGCCTGGCGCCACGCCGATCTGGTGGCCTTCGGCTTCATCGATGCCCTGGCGGAGGGTCGCACCGGATGGTTGCGGCCCCTGTTGGCCGGTCAGCCGACCCCCGACGGCGCGCTCTTGCCGTATTGGCTCGGTGCCCTGTCCGTCAAGGTGCTGCCCCTGCTCGACGCCGCGCTGGCCGCCAGGCTGCCCTTCCTGTTGGCACTGGCCTTGGTGCTGGCCCTGGTTTGGTACGCCACCTTCCATCTTTCGCGCACCGATGCGGCACAGCCCGTCAGTTTCGCCTTCGGTGGCGAGGCCGGAACCCTGGACTACGCGCGGGCCATGGCCGATTGCGCGGTGCTGGCCCTGATGGCCAGCCTCGGACTGCTGCAACTCGGACACGAAACGACGCCCGAACTGCTGCAGTTGCTCGGCGTGGCTTGGTGGCTTTACGCGTTGGCGGCCGCACCGTTCCGGCGCTGGCGCGCTCGCCTGAGTGCTGTCGCAGCCATCCTCGTGCTGGTCCTCAGCGGAGCGGCGCAGTTCGCCGTCTTGCTGGGCCTGGGTGGATTCCTGCTGTGCCAGTTTTCTCGTCAGGATGGCGCGCGTCAGGCGCGCATGGCCCTGGCACTCGCGGTTGTGCTGGCCATCGCGGTGGCGACCGCGTTGGAACTCTGGCGTTGGCGCCTGCAGGCCCCTACCCTGCCCAGCACCCTTCGACTGCTTGCCTGGTTCACCTGGCCCACGGCAGCCCTGGCCGCCTGGACCGTCTGGCGTTGGCGCGGCTATCTGAGCCACCGTCATGTCAGCGTGCCGCTGACCTTGGCGGCCCTGGCGCTGCTCGCCTGTCTGGGCATGGGAGGCAGCGAGCGCGCCCTGCTGCTGGCGCTTCCCGGTCTGGCCCTGCTCGCCGCATTCGCCCTGCCGACCCTGAGCCGCAGCCTGTCGGCCATGCTCGACTGGTTTTCGCTGTTTTTCTTCAGCGCCGCGATGCTGGCGCTCTGGCTGTACTTCGCTGCCCTGCACACCAATGCCCTGCCACGCATGAGTCGCAGCCTGCAACGGTTGCTGGCCGAGGACTGGAGCGCACGATTCGACGGACCTGCCTTCTTCGTGGCGGTCACCGGCAGCGTCGCCTGGCTGCTCCTGGTCCGGTGGCGCACCTCACGACAGCGTCAGGCCCTGTGGCGCAGCCTGGTACTGCCTGCGGGAGGCACGGCGGTCGTGTGGTTGCTGGCCATGACCCTGATGCTTCCGGCCTTGGACCATGCGCGCAGCAACCGGACGCTGCTCGGACAGTTGCAGGCCGTCCTGCCTGCCGACGTCAACTGTGTGCAGGTCGCGCCCACCCAGCTGTCCTTGGCCGCCACGCTGGAAGCGCAGGGCGGGTGGACGGTACGCACCGACGAGGCTCTGGGCGGCTGCGACTGGGCCGTCAAGGTGGTTGCGCGAGCGCAGGCCGAAGACGTCGCGCCGGGCTGGCGGCTGGTGGCGGCGCTGGCAAGGCCCGCCGAGCGCAGCAACCGCTACCAGGTGCTGCGCCGCCAGTCCCCCTGACTCAGGCGGCTCGAACGGCGGCAGCCAGGCGCTCGGCACTGCGCTGTGCCAGCCCGGCGTCGGCCGCCTCGACCATCACGCGCAACAAGGGTTCGGTACCGGAGGCACGGATCAAGACCCGGCCCAATGCGCCGAGTTCAGCCTGGACCGCGGTCTGCTCGGCCTCCAGACGCCCATTGCCGCGCCAGTCTTGGCCGGCTTGCAGGCGCACGTTGATCATGTGCTGGGGAAACAGCTGCACCTCAGCGAGCTGATCGGCCAGGCTGCGGCCGGTCCGTATCACCGACTGCAGCACCAGCAGACAGCTGACGATGCCGTCGCCCGTGGTGTGCTTGTCCAGCGCCAGCAGATGACCCGAGCCCTCGCCACCGAGCTGCCAGCCGCGCGCCACCAATTCCTCGAGCACATAGCGGTCACCCACCTTGGCCCGCACGAAGCCCACGCCCTGACGCCGCAGGGCCACCTCCACGGCCATATTGGTCATCAAGGTGCCCACCGCGCCCGGTACCGCCAGGCCCTGCGCCAGGCGATCCTGCACCATCAGGTAGAGCAACTCGTCGCCGTTGAACAGGCGTCCCTTGGCATCGACCAGTTGCAGTCGGTCGGCATCGCCATCGAGTGCGACGCCGTAGTGGGCACCATGCTCCTCCACGGCCCTTTGCAAGGCCTGAGGTGCCGTGGCACCGAAGCCCTCGTTGATGTTGAAACCGTCGGGGCTGCAGCCGATGGCGATGACCTCGGCCCCCAGTTCATGGAACACATCGGGCGCCACGTGGTAGGCGGCGCCATGCGCGGCGTCGACCACGATCTTGAGGCCCTTCAGGCTCAGCTCGGTGCCGAAGCAGGACTTGCAGAACTCGACATACCGACCGCGCGCATCGGTGAGCTTGCGCGCCTTGCCCAACTGCCGGCTGTCCACATAGGCGGGTGGCTGGGTCAACGCGGCCTCCACGTCGAGTTCCCAGGCGTCGGGGAGCTTTTCACCCTTGGCCGAGAAGAACTTGATGCCGTTGTCGTGGAAAGGGTTGTGGCTGGCGCTGATGACCACACCGAGCGACTGACGCTGCGCCCGCGTCAGGTAGGCCACGCCCGGCGTCGGCAGCGGGCCGGTGAGCATCACATCCACGCCCACCGACACCAAGCCGGCCTCCATGGCGGACTCCAGCATGTAGCCCGAGATGCGCGTGTCCTTGCCGATCAGCACCGAGGGGCGATCCTGATCCCGCTTGAGCACCCGGCCCACCGCCTGGCCCAGACGCATGGCGAAGTCAGCGGTGATGGGTGCGACGCCTACGGTGCCACGAATGCCATCGGTTCCAAAGTACTGTCGGCTCATCGACGAGGCCCTGAATTGCGAGAGGAAGAAGGGTTCATTGTCGAGGCAGCATCATGGCCGCCCAGACACGCAGCCCCTGGATGGTGGGGGCCACGTCGTGCACGCGCAGCAGATGCGCGCCGGCCTGATGCGCGGCGATGGCGGCCACCACGCTGGCCGCCAGACGATCGCCGACCGGCGCGCCGGTGAGCCAGCCCAAGGTGGACTTGCGTGACCATCCGGCCAGCAGCGGCCCATCGCAATGCAATCCACGTTGAAGCTCGAGGTTCTGCGCCGCGGTCTTGGCGAAGCCATAGCCCGGATCGAGCACGATGCGCTCGCGCCGCACACCGAGTGAGGTCAGCCGGTCGGCACGCGCATGAAGGAAGGCCGCCACGTCCTGGGCCACGTCCCGGTATTGCGTCAACCCCTGCATGGTCGACGGTTCACCCTGCATGTGCATCAGCACCACCCCGGCATCCGGGTGAGAGGCGAGCAGTTCCTCCGCGCCGGGCGCGCGCAGCGCCTGAATGTCGTTGATCACGTCGACGCCGAGGTCCAGCGCGCGCCGCATCACCTCCACCTTGCAGGTGTCGACCGACAGGGGAACGCCCCAGTGCAAGGCCTCGCGCAGCACGGGTTCCAGACGGCACCATTCCTCGGCCACGGACACCGGTGGTGCACCCGGACGGCTCGACTCGGCACCCAGGTCCAGCAGATCGGCGCCTTCACGCAGCAGGCGTTGCGCGTGCGCCAGGGCGGTTCGCGTGTCGGCCAGTTGCCCGCCGTCCGAGAACGAGTCGGGCGTCAGGTTGACGATGCCCATCACGCGCGGCTGCGAAAGGTCGATGCGGAAACGGGTGGTGTGCCAGTGCATGAAAGAAAACGGGGCCTGCGCGGCCCCGTTGCAAAGAGTTGAGCTGACGTGCTTCAGGCCGGCGCAGTGGCGTTGTCACCCGTCACGGCGGTCGGTCCGCCATCGCCGCCGCCGCTGCTGGGCGGTGTCGATTCGCGCGGTGGGCGCGGCGGACGTCCTTGCATGATGTCCTCGACCTGATCGCCGTCGATGGTCTCCCATTCCAGTAGCGCCTTGGCCAGGGTGTGCATCTTGTCGCTGTGCTCCTCGATCAGGCGGCGCGCCACGTGGTACTGCTCATCGATGATCTTGCGGACCTCGGCGTCCACCTTGCGCATCGTGTCCTCAGAGATGTTCTTGGTCTGCGTCACCGAACGGCCGAGGAACACCTCCCCCTCGTTCTCGGCATAGACCATGGGACCGAGCGAGTCGGTCATGCCGTAGCGCATGACCATGTCGCGTGCGATCTGCGTGGCGCGCTCGAAATCGTTGCTGGCGCCGGTGGTCATCTGGTTCATGAACACCTCTTCGGCAATGCGACCGCCGAACAGCATGGCGATCATGCTCAGCATGCGCACCTTGTCGGTGCTGTAGCGGTCCTTCTCGGGCAGGCTGACGGTGACGCCCAGTGCGCGGCCGCGCGGAATGATGGTCACCTTGTGCACCGGATCGAGCTTGGGCAGGAGCTTGCCGATCAGCGCATGCCCGCTCTCGTGGTAGGCGGTATTGCGGCGCTCTTCCTCATCCATGACCATGGACTTGCGCTCCGCGCCCATCATGATCTTGTCTTTGGCGCGCTCGAAGTCGATCGCCTCGACCGTGCGGCCATTGCGCCGTGCCGCGAACAGGGCCGCTTCGTTGACCAGATTGGCCAGGTCGGCGCCCGAGAAACCCGGGGTGCCGCGGGCGATGATCTCGGCCTTGACGTCGGAGCCGATGGGCACCTTGCGCATGTGCACGTTGAGGATCTGCTCGCGGCCGCGGATGTCGGGCAGGGTCACGTAGACCTGGCGGTCGAAGCGGCCGGGGCGCAGCAGCGCCGGGTCAAGGATGTCCGGGCGGTTGGTGGCCGCCATGACGATGACACCGAGGTTGGTCTCGAAACCATCCATCTCGACGAGCATCTGGTTCAGCGTCTGCTCGCGCTCGTCGTTGCCACCGCCCAGGCCGGCGCCACGGTGGCGGCCGACGGCGTCGATTTCGTCGATGAAGATGATGCAGGGCGCGTTTTTCTTGGCCTGCTCGAACATGTCGCGCACGCGCGCCGCGCCCACGCCGACGAACATTTCGACGAAGTCGGAACCGCTGATGGTGAAGAACGGCACCTTGGCCTCACCGGCGATGGCCTTGGCCAGCAGGGTCTTGCCGGTTCCGGGCGGGCCAACCAGCAGCACACCGCGCGGGATGCGACCGCCGAGCTTCTGGAATTTCTGCGGGTCCTTCAGGAAATCGACGAGTTCCTTGACTTCCTCCTTGGCCTCGTCGCATCCGGCCACGTCGGCGAAGGTGGTGGAGTTGTTGTTCTCGTCGAGCATGCGTGCCTTGCTCTTGCCGAAGCTGAAGGCACCGCCCTTGCCGCCGCCCTGCATCTGGCGCATGAAATAGACCCACACGCCGATCAGCAGCAGCATCGGCCCCCAGCTCAGCAGCAGCGTCATCATCAGACTCTGCTCCTCGCGCTTCTTCACCTCCCACTTGACGTTGTAGTTCTCCAGATCGCCGATCAGGCCGCGATCCAGATAGGTTCCGGGGGTGGTGACGACGCGGTTGTCGCTGGTGGTGGCGGTGATCTCGGGGCCACTCGGCGTTTCCTGGATCTTCACGCCGGTGATGCGGCCGGCCTTCACTTCGTTCAGGAACTCCGAGTAGCCGATGCTCTCGGCACGCGTCGCCGCGCGGTCGAACTGCTTGAAGACCGTGAACATGACCAACAGGATCACGGCCCAGACGGCGACTTTGGAAAACCAGGGGTTGTTCACAGGTGGGGTTCCTTACCGACGCCCCGGTCGGGGCGCCTCGGCGGTGCAAGTGCGGATGATTCTAGGAAAGTCAAGCCTCGGCGGGCTTGGTTGTGCGCAAACGCCGCCCAACCAGAAAGGTCTCCGCCGACTTGTCGCGGCTGGCCTTGGGCTTGATCGGCTTGACCACCTGGAAGGCGAGTTTGAAGGCGTCGACGAGTTGGTTGTAGCCGCTGCCATGGAAAACCTTGCAGACCAAAGTACCACCGGGCTTCATGTGCGCCTGGGCAAACTCGATGGCCAGTTCCACCAGGTGGGCGATGCGCGCCGCATCGGCGGACTCGATGCCCGAGAGATTGGGGGCCATGTCGGACACCACCAGATCCACCTGAGTGCCGCCCAGCATCTCGGCCAGACGGTCCGCCACGGCCTCCTCGCGAAAATCGCCCTGCAGAGTCTCGACCCCTTCGATGGGCTCGAAGTCCAGCAGGTCCAAGGCCAGGATGCGGCCTTGCAGGGCCCCCACGGCAGCACCGCCCTGCCCCGCCACCCGGGGGGCGAACCTGCGTCGCAGGTACTGGCTCCAGGCGCCGGGGGCCGCCCCGAGATCGACCACGGTCTGCCCCGGCTTGATCAGGCCGAGCGTCTCGTCGATCTCTTTGAGCTTGTAGGCGGCGCGCGACCGGTAGCCCTCGCGCTGCGCCTGCCGGACATAGGGATCGGTGACGTGGTCGTTCAGCCAGGCTTTGTTGAGTTTCTTGCTCTTGGTATTGACTTTCATAATGCCCCCATGACTGCCCTCATTCTGAACAGCGCCCAGCGGCGCGACCTGCGCGCCCAGGCGCACCACCTGGAACCCGTGGTGATGATCGGTGCCGACGGCCTCACGCCGGCCGTTGCCAAGGAGGCCGATGCCGCATTGAACGCGCATGGGCTGATCAAGGTGCGAGCCGCCCTGGACGACCGCGCGGCCCGCGCAGCCGCCTATGTTGCGCTGTGCGAGCAACTCGATGCCGCCCCCGTTCAGCACATCGGCAAGCTCTTCGTGCTGTGGCGCCCGATGCCCGAGAAGGCCTCCGCCAAGCCCGAGGATGCCAAGCCGGGGCCACGCCTGGTCAAACTGGTCAAGGCCTCCAAGAACAAGAACCAGCGTCCCCAGGTGAAAACCATCAAATTGCTGGGCAACCAACGCATCAGCGCCGGCGGACTGGTCAAGCGCGCGAAGCCCAAGCAGGCGAGCACGAAGAAGTGACCCAGGCCAGCAGCAGGACGCACAGCGTCTTGGCTGCGAAGGCCCCCATCGACAGCCCGTGCAGCCATCCGAAATCGGGGCCGCCACGGGCTGTGTCCATCAGGGGCCGCAGCACTTCTTGAGCGCCCAGCGTCAGCAGCAGCGCCATCAGGGGCAGCACCAGGGCGACGCCGAAGCGCAGGCGCCCGGGATGGGCGTTGCGCTGGCGGCGCTGCTCCAGCAGCATGAGCAGCACACCCAATGCCATGCTGAGGCGGGCGTCGATCTGGAACAGGCGCGCCACGTAGGCACCGGCTTCAGGGCGCTCCAGGGTGGCAAAGGCATTGGGCGCCGCCAGCAAGGCCACGGCAAGCAGCTGACCGGCCCACAGGGCAGCCAGCAGCCGCTGCAACCTAGACGTAGCGGACTTCAAGGATCTCGTAGGCGCGCTCGCCGCCCGGGGCCTGGTAGGTCGCCACATCGCCGGCTTCCTTGCCGATCAGTGCACGGGCAATCGGCGAGCTGATCGAGATGCGTCCGACCTTCAGGTCGGCCTCGTCGTCACCGACGATCTGGTAGCTCACCTCGTTGCCATTGCTCTCGTCGGATAGCAGCACGGTGGCGCCGAACACCACCTTGCCACCCGCATCCAGCTCCTGGGGGTCGATGACCTTCGCCGCCGCCAGCTTGCTTTCCAGCTCCTGGATGCGCCCCTCGATGAAGCCCTGCTTGTCCTTGGCAGCGTCGTACTCGGCGTTTTCGCTCAGATCGCCCTGGGCGCGCGCCTCGGCAATGGCTTGAATGACCGCATGGCGCTCGACGGACTTCAGGCGTTGCAGTTCTTCGCGCAGCAGCTCGGCGCCGCGCTTGGTGAGCGGAATGGTGGTCATGGAATGGGCAAAAGCAAACCGCCGCCCCGGGCGATGCCAGGAGCGGCGGCGATGGAAAGGTGACCGGTATTTTAGGTGAGCTCGGCGTGCAGCTCCTGCAGGGAGCGCACAAGCAGTCCATCCTGGTGCTTCATCCCCTCCACGGCGGCTTCGCAGCCGGCCATGGTGGTGTAGTAGGTCACCCGCGCCGCCAGCGCAGCCTGGCGGATGTAGCGGCTGTCGGCAATCGCGGTGCGCGTTTCGTCCACCGTGGTGAACACCAGCTGGATTTCGCCCCCCTTGATCAGGTCGGCGATGTTGGGTCGGCCTTCCTTGATCTTGTTGACGCGCCGCACCGGCACGCCGGCCGCCTCGATGGCGTCGGCTGTGCCGCGCGTGGCGATGACACCGAAGCCCAGTTGGTGCAGGGCCTGCGCACAGGCCACGGCACGCGCTTTGTCGGCGTTCTTGACGGTCAGCAGCACATTGCCCTGGCGCGGCAGGCGCGACCCGGCACCGATCTGGCTCTTCAGCATGGCCTCACCGAAGGTTCGCGCCGCGCCCATCACTTCGCCCGTCGAGCGCATCTCGGGGCTCAGGATCGGGTCCACGCCCGGGAACTTGTTGAAGGGGAACACCGCCTCCTTGACGCTGAAGTACGGCGGGCGAACCTCCTTGGGTGCCTGACCGTGCAGGCCCTGTTGATTCCTCAAAAGAGTCCCGGCCATGCAGCGGGCCGCGATCTTGGCCAAGGGCTGGCCGGTGGCCTTGCTGACGAAGGGCACGGTGCGCGAGGCGCGCGGATTGACCTCCAACACGTACACGGTACAGGCCGCCAGACCTTGGCTTACCGCGCCGGTGATGGCGAACTGCACGTTCATCAGCCCGACCACCTTGAGCGCGCGAGCCATGGCCTCGGTCTGTCGACGCAGTTCGTCCTGCAGATCGGCGGCCAGCGTGTAGGGCGGAAGCGAGCAAGCCGAGTCGCCGCTGTGGATGCCGGCGGCTTCGATGTGCTCCATGATGCCGCCGATCAGCACGTCCTCGCCGTCGCCTACGCAGTCGACGTCGACCTCGACGGCGTCCTCCAGGAAGCGATCCAGCAGCACCGGCGACTTGTCGGAGACGCGCACCGCCTCGCGCATGTAGCGCTCGAGATCCTTGTCGCCGTGCACGATCTCCATCGCACGGCCGCCCAGCACATAGCTGGGTCGCACCACGAGCGGGTAACCGATCTCGTTGGCCAGTTGCAAGGCGGCCTCTTCGGTGCGTGCGGTTCGATTGGGCGGCTGGCGCAGACCCAGCGCGTGCAGCAGTTGCTGGAAGCGCTCGCGGTCTTCGGCCATGTCGATGCTGTCGGGCGAGGTGCCGATGATCGGCACGCCGGCCCGCTCCAGGTCGAGCGCCAGCTTGAGCGGCGTCTGCCCACCGTATTGCACGATGACTCCGACCGGCTTTTCCTTGGCGACGATCTCCAGCACATCCTCCAGCGTCACCGGCTCGAAGTAGAGGCGGTCGCTGGTGTCGTAGTCGGTGGAGACGGTCTCCGGGTTGCAGTTGACCATGATGGTCTCGTAGCCGTCCTCGCGCATCGCCATCGCCGCATGCACGCAGCAGTAATCGAACTCGATGCCCTGTCCGATGCGGTTCGGACCGCCACCCAGCACCATGATCTTCTTCTTGCTGCTGGGCTCGGCCTCGCACTCCTCGTCGTAGCAGGAATAGAGGTAGGCGGTCTCGGTGGCGAACTCGGCGGCGCAGGTGTCGACACGCTTGTAGACCGGCCGCACCTGCAACTCGTGGCGACGCTGGCGCACCGCATGCTGGTTGGTGCCCAGCAAGGTTCCCAGACGGCGGTCCGAGAAGCCCATGCGCTTGAGCGCGCGCAAGTCATCCGCAGTCAGCGAGACCAGGGTCCGGCCCTGAATGGCCTGCTCGGCGCGCACGATTTCCTCGATCTCGCGCAGGAACCAGGGGTCGATGGCGGTCTCGCGCTGGATCTCGTCGAACGGAATGCCGACGCGGAAAGCATCGGCCAGGAACAGGATGCGGTCCGGGCGAGCCTCGCCGATCTGCTCAAGGATCTCGTCGCGGTCGCTGCTCTTCGGGCTCAGGCCGTCGATACCGGTCTCAAGGCCGCGCAGCGCTTTCTGGAAACTCTCCTGGAAACTCCGCCCCATCGCCATCACCTCGCCGACCGACTTCATCTGCGTGGTCAGGCGCGTGTCGGCCATTGCGAACTTCTCGAAGGCGAAGCGCGGGATCTTGGTGACGACGTAATCGATCGAGGGCTCGAACGAGGCCGGCGTGGCCCCCCCCGTGATGTCGTTGCGCAGCTCATCCAGCGTGTAGCCCACAGCCAGCTTGGCGGCGATCTTGGCGATCGGGAATCCGGTCGCCTTGGAAGCCAGGGCCGAGGACCGCGACACGCGCGGGTTCATCTCGATGACGATCATGCGCCCGTTGGCCGGGTTGATCGAAAACTGCACGTTGGAGCCACCGGTGTCGACGCCGATCTCGCGCAGGATGGCGATGCTGGCGTTGCGCAGACACTGGTACTCCTTGTCGCTGAGGGTCTGCGCCGGCGCCACGGTGATGGAGTCGCCGGTGTGGATGCCCATCGGGTCCAGGTTCTCGATCGAGCAGACGATGATGCAGTTGTCCGCCTTGTCGCGCACCACCTCCATCTCGTACTCCTTCCAGCCGAGCAGCGACTCCTCGATCAGCAACTCCTTGGTCGGCGAGAGGTCCAGGCCCCGCTTGCAGATCTCCTCGAACTCGTCGGGGTTGTAGGCGATGCCGCCGCCGCTGCCGCCCAGCGTGAAGCTGGGGCGGATGACCATCGGGTAGCCCGACCCCCCCACTTCGGCCTGGATGCTGCGTTGCACCGTCCAGGCCTCGTCCAGCGAATGCGCGACACCCGACTTGGCCGAATCCAGGCCGATCTTGGTCATCGCGTCCTTGAACTTCTGGCGGTCCTCGGCCTTTTCGATGGCCACCTCGTTGGCGCCGATCATCTCCACGCCGTACTTGGTCAGAACGCCCTCGCGGTGCAGTTCGAGCGCGCAATTCAGCGCGGTCTGTCCGCCCATGGTGGGCAGCAGGGCCATCTTTTCGTGAGGAAAGGTCTGCCGCTCCTTGGCAATGATCTTCTCGACCACCTGCCAGGTGATGGGCTCGATGTAGGTCGCATCGGCCGTTTCCGGGTCGGTCATGATGGTCGCCGGATTGCTGTTGACCAGGATGACGCGGTAGCCCTCTTCGCGCAGCGCCTTGCAGGCCTGCGCGCCGGAGTAGTCGAACTCGCAGGCCTGCCCGATGACGATGGGGCCGGCGCCGATGATCAGGATGCTCTTCAGGTCTTGGCGCTTAGGCACTCTTCTTCTCCATCATCGAAACAAAACGGTCGAACAGCGAGCCAATGTCGTGCGGTCCGGGGCTGGCTTCCGGATGCCCCTGGAAGCTGAAGGCCGGCCGATCGGTCAACTCGATGCCTTGAAGGCTGCCGTCGAACAGGCTGACATGGGTGGCGCGCACGTTCGTCGGCAGGGTGGTGGCATCGACCGCAAAGCCATGGTTCTGGCTGGTGATGGCCACGCGGCCGCTGTCCAGGTCCTTGACCGGATGGTTGCCGCCATGGTGGCCGAACTTCATCTTGTAGGTGCGGGCGCCGCTGGCCAGCGCCAGGATCTGGTGGCCCAGGCAGATACCAAAGGTCGGCACCTCGCGACGCAGAAATTCTTGGGTTGCCGCAATGGCGTAGTCACACGGCTCCGGATCTCCGGGGCCGTTCGAAAGGAACACGCCGTCGGGCTGCAACTCAAGCACGCGATGGGCCGGTGTCTGAGCCGGCACCACGGTGACCCGGCAGCCGCGACTCGTCAGCATGCGCAGGATGTTGCGCTTGACGCCGAAATCGTAGGCCACCACATGCAGTTGCCGCTCGTCCGGCTGCGCGAAACCCTGGCCAAGCGACCACTCGCCTTCGTTCCATTGCATCTCATCGCGGCGGCTGACCACCTTCGCCAGATCCAGGCCCGCCATGCTGGAAGCGCTCTGGGCGGCGGCCAAGGCTTCGTCCCAATGGGCCTCACTGACGCCTTCCCCGATCGGTAGCGCCCACAGGCAGGCGTTTTGCGCCCCGCTGCGGCGCAGGATGCGCGTCAGGCGTCGCGTGTCGATGCCCGCAATGCCCACGCAGCCCTGTTGCGCCAGATAGTCCTGCAGGCGTTGCTGGCTGCGGAAGTTGCTGGGGGCGGCCGGCACCTGTCGCACCACGAGACCCGCCGCCTGCACGGCGCCGGACTCGAGGTCCTCTTCGTTGACGCCATAGTTGCCGATGTGCGGGTAGGTCAGCGTGACGATCTGCCGGCAATAGCTCGGGTCGGTCAGGATCTCCTGATAGCCGGTCAGCGCGGTGTTGAACACCAGTTCGCCGACCGTTCGGCCCGATGCGCCGATGGCATGACCGAGGAAGCGCGAACCGTCGGCAAGGACCAGCAGCGCAGCGCTGCTTGTGGGGGGTGGGAATGACAAAGGCGGCTCCGTGCTTGAGCGCGCCCCTCCTGTCCGGCATACCAACCCTGCGGCCTTGACTGGGGATTCGAAAGTGGGATCGGTTCGAGGCGCGCTGTTCTAGGGTAAACCTGAGGAGTATAGGTGGGGCCAGCGCCCGCGCAGTGCCAACGCCCTTCTTCGAAACCCCCACTTCCCGAAGGAAATCGCGAAGGCATCGCGACTGTTCCTAAAATCTTCACACCCCTTCACTCCCCCGGAGTTGTTTCGATGAATCAGCCGATGTACCCCGCCTTCGGCGGCACGGTCATCAATGCCGCCCAGCGCAACCGCGTGCTGCGCAACACCTATGCCTTGCTGGCGCTTTCCATGCTGCCCACCGTGGCGGGCGCGTGGTTGGGCGTTTCGACCGGCATCGTGGCCAGTCTCGGCGTCGGCATGAGTCTCATCCTCTTCCTGGGTGTGTCGTTCGGCTTCATGTGGGCCATCGAGAAGAACAAGGACCGGGCCGCGGGCGTCTACCTGCTGTTGGGTTTCACCTTCTTCATGGGTCTGATGCTGTCGCGACTGGTCGGGCAGGTGCTGGGCTTCTCCAACGGTGGCAAGCTCGTTGCGACGGCATTTGCCGGCACGTCGGCAGTGTTTTGCGCGATGGCCATGCTGTCGTCGGTCGTCAAGCGCGACGTGTCCAACATGGGCAAGTTCCTGACCGTCGGCGCAGTGATCCTGCTGGTTGCCGTGGTGGCCAACATCTTCCTGCAGTCCAGCGCGCTGATGTTGACCATCCTGGTGGCGATGCTCGGCCTGTTCAGCGCCTTCCTGTTCTACGACCTGAAGCGCATCATGGACGGCGGCGAGACGAATTACGTCACCGCCACGCTGGCCGTCTACCTGGACGTGTTCAACATCTTCCAGAGCCTGCTGTCCCTGCTGGGCATCTTCGGCGGCGAGCGCGAGTAAGCGCAAAACTGCAGCAAGGGGCGCCCTGGGCGCCCCTTTTTCATGGCCGCTCGAAAACCGCCATGCTCTCCACATGCGCGGTATGCGGGAACATGTTCACCACGCCCGCCGCCGCGCAACGGTAGCCGGCCTGGTGAACCAGCAGCCCGGCATCACGGGCCAGGGTGGCCGGGTTGCAGCTGACGTAAACGATGCGCCGCGGCGGCTGCCAGCCTGGAGCCGTGGCCGGGTCGAGCACGGCGTCCGCCACGGCCTTGGCGAGTGCGAACGCACCCTCGCGCGGGGGATCGACCAACCAACGCTCGGCCACACCGTAGGCCGCCAAATCCGCCGGTGTCAGCTCGAACAGATTGCGCGCGGCGAAGCGGGCATTGCCGATGCCGTTGTGCGACGCGTTCTCGCGCGAACGCGCCACCAGGGCCTCGCTGCCCTCGATGCCCAGCACCTCTCGCGCCTGCCGTGCCAAAGGCAGCGTGAAATTGCCCAAGCCGCAGAACCAGTCGATGACGCGCTCGTCACACTGGACCGCGAGCAGGCGCAGGGCCTGCTGCACCATCAGCCGGTTGATGTCGTGGTTGACCTGCGTGAAGTCGGTGGGCTTGAAGGGCATCTCGATGCCGAACTCGGGCAAGCGGTAGCGCAAGGCTGCCCCGGCCTCGTCCAGTCGATGCACGCTGTCCGGGCCCTTGGGCTGCAGCCACCACTGCACGCCGTGTTCGGCCGCAAAGGCGCGCAGCAGGCTCTCGTCAGCGGCGCAAAGGGGCTCCAGGTTGCGCAGCACCAGCGCGCAGACCTCATCGCCCATGGCGAGCTCGATCTGCGGCAGTCGCTCGCGTGCCTGCATGGCGCCAATCAGCTCACGCAGCGGCAGCAACAGCCGACTGACGGCCACCGGCAACACGGCGCAGGTCTGCATGTCCGCCACATAGCGGCTCTTGCGCTCGTGAAAACCGATCAGCACCGTGCCCTTCTTCGCCACCCAGCGCACCGACAGGCGCGCGCGCTTGCGGTAACCCCAGGGACTGCCGGCCATCGGCCGCAGCACACGCTCGGGCCGCAGCTTGGCCAGATGGGCCAAGTTGTCCTCCAGCACGCGCTGCTTGATGGCGACCTGCGCGTCGGGATGCAGGTGCTGCATCTTGCAGCCTCCACAAGCCCCCGCATGCAGTCCGAAATGGGGGCAGGCCGGCCGCACCCGTTGGCTGCTCTCGCGTCGCAGCGCCGCCAGCGTGCCCTGCTCCCAGTTGTTCTTGCGCCGGTGCACCGTCACCTGCACCTGTTCGCCGGGAAGGGCACCCTCGATGAAGACCACCTTGCCGTCTTCGCGCCGGGCCACGCCCTGCGCCTCCAGGTCGAGCGACTCGACCGTCAACCAAGCTGTTTGCATGGCGCGATTATCAAGAGCGCTCAGAACAGGGCGTCCTTGCGCACGCCCATGCGTGCCAGGTTGCGCTTGAGCTTGGCCAAGGCCTCGAGTTGGATCTGCCGCACCCGCTCGCGGGTGAGGCCCATGCGCACGGCCAGGCTGTCCAGGGTCTCGGCATCGCGGTCGGCCAGGCCGAATCGTCCCGCCAACACCTCTTGCTCGCGCTCACTCAGGGTCCCAAGACCCGCGCACAGCAGCGCTTCCACCTCATGGTGCTGGCGCTGACCGGCCGGATCGGCCTCAGCATCCCCGGCCACCTGATCGAGCACCGATTCGGATCCTTCGGCGTGGCGGTCCAGCGGCGCATCCAGCGAGGTCGGCAGGTCGAGGTAGCCGAGCAGTTCCAGCACCTCGTCGACCGGGCGCCCCAACTGCAGCGCAATCTGCGCCGCGTGGCGTCGACCGTCTTCTGAGCGGCCGATCGGCAAGGCCTCGAGCGCGCGCCGCGCGCGCAGCACCTGATTGAGCTCACGCACCACATGAACCGGCAGCCGGATCAGGCGCGCCTGATGCATCAGCGCCCGTTCGATGGCCTGCCGAATCCACCAGCTCGCATAGGTCGAGAAGCGAAATCCACGCTCGGGTTCGAACTTGTCAATGGCGTGCATCAGCCCGAGGTTGCCCTCCTCGATCAGGTCGGACAGGGGCAGGCCACGGCCCATATGGTGCTTGGCGATGGACACCACGAGACGCAGGTTGCGCTCGATCATCAGCTGGCGCGCCTGGAACTCGCCGGCACGCGCCCGCAGCGCCGTGGCGTGCTCCTCCTGCGGACTCAGCAGCGGGGCCTTGCGAATGTCGCGCAGGTAGGCCTGCAGCGCATTGAGGCCCTCACCCTCGTCGCCAGTCGTCGGGGCCTGTGCGCCATCCGGAGCGTCGGGCGGCAGCCTGGCATCGGGGTCCATGCTGTGCCCTGGTCTCGCTCAGCGCTGTGGCAGAAGCCGTGCCGGGTCGATCGGCTTGCCCTTGCGACGGATCTCGAAGTGCAGCTTGATCTGGTCCGTGTCGCTGCTGCCCATTTCGGCGATGGGCTGGCCTTTCTTCACCACCTGGTCCTCCTTGACCAGCAAGGTCTGGTTGTGCGCATAGGCGCTGAGGTAGGTCTCGTTGTGCTTGATGATGACCATATTGCCGTAGCCGCGCAGCCCCGAGCCGGCGTACATCACGCGCCCATCGGCCGCCGCCAGCACGTTGTCGCCCGCTCGCCCACCGATGGCCAGACCCTTGTTGCGCTGTTCGTCAAAGCCGGTCAACAACTGCCCCTGCGCCGGCCAGGACCAGACCAGTTCGCCTTCGGCGGCGGGCACCGCCGCCGCAACGGCGGCCGGCGTTCCGCTCGAAGCGGCGGCCGAAGCGCCGGCCGCGACCGCTGAGGCGGCAGTTGACGCCGCCTTGGGCTCGGCTTTGCTGTCGAGCGCCTTGCCCTCCACCTTGGCCACCACCACCGGCCGGGTGGCGGCCGCGTCGGCGCCCGAGGGCGGCAGCACACGCAGCACTTGACCCACTTCGATGAGGTTCGGGTTGTCCAGCCCGTTCCAGCGCGCCAGATCGCGCCAGGCGATGCCGTGGTCGAGGGCGATGCGGATCAAGGTGTCGCCCGGCTTCACCGCGTAGGTGCTGGGTCGTGCGGGCTCGGCGACGGCGGGCGTGCGCGCCTCCACGGCGACGGGCGCCTGCACGACCGGCGCCGGGGCCGGCACCTGGGAGCGTTCCTCCACCGGTGCACGATGGGGCTGGGTCAACGAGCAGGCGCCCAATGCCAGCGTCCATCCGAGCAGCACGAAGCGGCGGCCGAATCGAGCCATGAAGCGACGGTCGAGGCGCTGCTCGACACAGGGGGTGAATCGATGGGAAACAGTCATGCGTCCGGGGCGGGCGGCCGAGCCAGGCAGGGCCGCCGCTTGGGGGGCTAGGCGATGCCTGATCTTAGGGGGACGAAGGCCACGCCTTCGAGGCGCTGCCTGTTGAATATCGGGCCCTGTGGGCCGGCCTGGACGTCGACCACCTCGAGGGCCTGCAGTCCCTCGCCCCCCACCGGCGCAACCAGCCGCCCTCCCGGTGCCAGCAGCGCCAGCCAGGCCGGCGGGACGGCATCGCCTCCGGCAGCGGACACGATGCTGTCAAAGGGTCCCGACAGTCCGTGGGGCCGGCTGCCGTCGTCGTGGATCAGGCGCACGGGCAGGTGCAACTGGCGCTCGCTGCGCCACTCGGTCAGGCGCGCCAGCGCCTGCCGATGCAAACCCTCGATACGCTCGACGCTGACCAGCGCGCGCGCCAACAGGCACAGCACGGCGGCCTGGTAGCCGCAGCCGGTACCGATTTCCAGCACCCGACCGAGGTGGCCCTGACTCCGCGCCGCCTCCCCTTCGCTCAGCAGTTGCAGCATGCGCGCCACCACCGAGGGTTTGGAGATGGTCTGACCGAAGCCGATCGGCAACGCGGTGTCCTCGTAGGCCTGTGGTGCCAGCGCCGGGTCGACGAAGCGATGACGCGGCACTTCGGCCATGGCCTGCGTGACCGCACTGCCGGCCAGCGTCTCGAGTCGCCGCACCATGCGGGCGCGCACCGCTGCGGAATCCAGCCCCACGCCAACCGGTTGGGCCATGCGCGCTGCGTCCTTGCTGGCCTGCGCCAGCATGCGCTGCGGCCGCAGCAGGGCACGGTTCACGAGCCAGCGCCCTTGCCCAGGCGCTGGCGCCAGTCTTCCAGCGTCGCATGCTGGGTCAGATCGACCTGCAGTGGCGTGATCGACACCTGTCCGGCCGCCACGGCCTGAAAGTCGGTTCCTTCGCCATCCAGGCGCGCCTCGCCGGGTGGCCCGATCCAATAGACCAACTCGCCGCGCGGGTTGCGCTGCGCGAACGAGGCGGCATTGGCGTGGCGCCGACCCAGCCGTGTGACGACCCTTGGCAGCCGGTCGGCGTCCGGACGGTTGGGAATGTTGACGTTCAGCAGGAAGGGTTTGCCCAGCGGCTGTGCCAGCAGCTCGTCGAGCACCGACCGGGCCGTGCGGGCCGCGGCGTCCAGCTCGTGCCAGTCGCGATCGGCCTGCGAGAAGGCGACGGCCGGGATGTCGAACAGATAGGCCTCGGTAGCCGCCGCCACCGTGCCGCTGTAGATGGTGTCGTCACCCATATTGGCGCCGTTGTTGATGCCCGAGAGCACCAGATCGGGCCGCCAGTCGGTAAACAAGGGCGCGGTCAGCGCCAGGTGCACGCAGTCCGACGGCGTGCCGTTGACCACATGGAATCCGTTGTAGGCCTGGTGCACCGAAAGCGGTCGGTGCAGGGACAGGGAGTTGGACGTGCCGCTGGCGTTTTGCTCGGGGGCGATGACCTTGATGTCCCCCAGGCCCTCACAGGCCTTCACCAAGGCCGCCAGGCCGGGGGCCAGATAGCCGTCGTCGTTCGCGATCAGGATGCGCATGCGCCATTCTAGGAAGACCCTCCCCGTGGCTCGGGGGCCTTGTGGCCCCAGCGCTCCGTTAGCATGGGCCACAACCTGACATTGCACTATGGCCGTCAAAGTCCTCATCCTGGAAGACAACCCGGTGGCACGCAGCTTTCTGTGCCGCGTGGTGCGCGAGAGCTTCAGCGACCAGTTGCAGATCATCGAAGCCGCGGACCTCGAAAGCGCGCGACGCGAGATTGCGGTTCACGGGCACACGCAGCAGACCGGCTTCAAGCTGATGCTCGTCGACCTGGAACTGCCGGACGGCAACGGCATGGAACTGCTCAGTGAACTCAGCGGCAGCCCCGCCCTGAAGATCGTCACCACGCTGTATTCGGACGATGACCACCTGTTCCCTGCCCTGCAGTGCGGTGCCGACGGCTACCTGCTGAAGGAAGACCGCTTCGAGGTGCTGGTGGAGGAATTGCAGCGCATCGTGCGCGGGCAACCGCCGCTGTCGCCTGCCATCGCGCGCCGTCTGCTCAATCACTTCCGACCCGGCTCGACGGGCGAAAGCGGACCGATGGGCCTGAACAGCGGGTTCGGCGCGTTCTCGGCCAGCAGCTTCATGGGCTCGCGGCCGGTGCCGCTGGACGCCACGTCCGGCGGCGAGACGATTCGCCTCTCACCGCGTGAGAACGAGGTGCTGACCTACTTGAGCAAGGGCTTCACCATCAAGGAGATCGCCAACCTGATGGGCATCAAGTGGTACACGGTGAACGACCACATCAAGTCCATCTACAAGAAGCTCAATGTGAGCAGCCGTGCCGAGGCGGCAGTGGTGGCGAGCAAGCAAGGCCTGGTCTGAAGATCTCAGCGCGTGCGTGACGCCCGCGCTTGCAACAAAAAAAGGCCCTGCCGGGCGTGAAGCTCGGCAGGGCCTTTTTACTGGACCGCAATCAACGGAACTCGGTCTTGCCGCGCGTGATGCCGGTGGCGTAAATCGGTGCGCCTGCTGTGCCCGAATTGATGGTGGTGTTGACGTTGGGGAAAGTGAACTGCGTGTTGACCGCACCGATGGGCTGTGAGAGCGCCTGCGCCACGGTGCTGACACCCGAGTTGAAGCCGCCGCCATTGCAGGGCTGCACCAGGCTCATGCCCGCCAGGGCAATGGTGTAGGTGGTCATGGCGTCGCTGGTCGGCGTGACGCTGCCCTTGAGCGTGACCTTGCAGTCGCCACCGCTGCCGTTGCTGTAGTTGGCGCTTCCCACCACGAACACGTCGATGTTCTTGTTGCTGGGCTGGAGGAAGAAATTGGCGTCCATGCCCAGGTTGACGGCCAGTTGGGTCTGGCCGGCCAGCGTCAGCCCCGGGTGGGTCACGTACATGCCCAGGAAGCCACCGCTGTTGGGCGGGTTGCCGACCTGCGCGGTGGGCGCGCTGGTGGTGACGGCGATGTAGAAGTACTGCGCGTCGTCGGCCACCGGCGGCACCGAGTCGGCAAAACCGCCGCCCGTGAAGGTGTCCTTGTAGCTCGCGAAGTCGCCGCTGAAGTAACCCCAGTCGCCCCCTTGCGCCGTCTTGCCACCGGCGCGGTAGCCGCTGGCGAACACCACGGGGCCGGTCACACCGCCGCCACCTGCGGCAGCGGCCAAGATGATGTCGTCGAAGAAATAGGCGCGGCCGGGAGGCGCATCGACGGTGCCGAGTCGGGGCAGCAACACGATCTTGTTGAAGGTCTGCGCCGGGTCGACGCTGGCGAAGGTCCAGGTCAGGATCTGCCAGCCCTCGACCACCGGTTCGTTCGCCGCCACATCACCCGAATTGGCACCGCCCGGGCCTTCGATCTTCATCACCATCGGGATGCCGGCGAGCGGCGAATAAACCTTGGCCGAAATCGTGCGGCGCGTCGCGCTGACCGGGATCGGCGCCTCGACGATGCCGAGCGCATAGACCTGCCCACCCGAGCGCAGCACCTTGAAGCTCTTGCCCGTGCCGCCGCCTGCGGGCCCAACTTCCAGTGCGCTGCCCTCGGCGCCCTCGAAGCCTGCCACTGGCGGCGAAAGGTCATCGAAATTGGCGATCACCGTCCCCGTGGCAGGAGGCGATGCATCGCCGTTCAGTTGGATGGCATCAAAGAAATACGCCTGCCCGGGAGGCGCATCGACCGTCCCCAACCGGGGCAGCAGCACGATCTTGTTGAAGGTCTGCGCCGGGTTGGCGTTGGCGAAGGTCCAGGTCAGCGTCTGCCAGCCGACGACGACGGGCTCGTTGGCCGCCACGTCGCCTGAGTTGGCGCCCCCCGGACCTTCGATCTTCATCACCATCGGGATGCCAGCCAAGGGCGAAAAGACCTGCGCGGAAATGGTGCGTCTCGTCGCCGTGAGGGGAATCGTGGTTTCGATGATGCCCAGCGCGAATGGCTGCCCGCCAGAGCGCAGGACCTTGAAGCTCTTGCCCGTGCCGCCGCCCGCGGGGCCGACCTCCAGTGCGCTGCCTTCGGCGCCCTCGAAGCCCGCCACCGGTGGCGCCACATCGTCAAAGTTCGCGAGCACCGTGGCGGCTCCGGCCGGCGGCGTCACCACCGGACAGGCCGGCGTGAAGCGGCTGCCAACGAAGGAAAGGTCGTCCAGGAAGTAAGTACGCTCTCCGGTGGAGGCGCCGGTCGCGCCGAAATTGAAGAACACCGAGACCTTGTCATAGGTCAGTGCCGGGTTCAGTGCCGCCGTGCCCGTGGCCGGCCTGGCGAAATCAAACGTGAGGACCTGCCAGCCGTTGGCCGTCGTGACGGTCGCCTCGGTCTCGACCGACTGCGTGCCATCGGCCGAGTTCTCGACCTTCATGCGCACCGGAATGCCGGCGGCAGGCGACCAGACGCGCGCTGACATGCGCGTCTGGGTGTCGGTGAATGGAATGCGTGCCACGGCGTCCTTGGGGCACAGCGCCACCGTGGTGCCGGCCCACAGTTCGGCGCTGGCGTTCTTGACGATGCGCGCAACCTTGTTGGACCCATCGGTCGGATCGGCGACCACCGTGGCGTCCTCGGCGCCGCCGAAGCCAATCAGTGCGGGCGGCGGGCTTTCTTCAAAAGACACCAGGGCGGTCCGAACCACGGTGTTGAAGGCCTTGCTGGCCGTTGTGGCGGCGTTGGCGGTCCCCACGGCGTCGGTCACCGCGCCGGCGGGCACGCTGACCTGCACGCTGCCGCTGGCGTCGGGCGTCGGGCTCACCACCAGGCTGGCCTGGGTGCCCGAGATGCGGCTGAACGCGCCCTTGGTGCCACCCGTGACCGTGACGTCGTCGGCGCTGAAACTGGTGCCGACATCGCGGTTGAACGCGAAGTTGAAGGTGATATCGCCCGTGGCGGTTTCGGCGCTGACGTTGTTGGTGATCGTCACCACCGGGACGGCCCCCACCACCACGCTGCCGGCGTTCTGCGGCGGCGCTTCGCCACTGCCTCCGCCGCAGGCGGCCAGAGTGGCCGTGAGAGCGGCGATGGCCGTCAAAGTGAGAGGCGCAGGCAGGCGGCGGGTTTTCATGGCGGGGTGTCCTGTGAAACGGGTCGACCTTGAGAGGCCGGTTGATTCAAATGCGTGAAAGCGCTTTCACCAGTATGTGCAGGCGGCTGGGGTGTTGGCAAGGGCGCGCAACTCCAGGCTTTCCCGTAGCGGCGCATGCATCAGTTCACCTTGGCCAACTGGCCCGGCGCCACGCTGAGCCGCTTGCCGTCGCTGAACTTCACCTCCAAGGGCGTCTTGCGCGCGTTGAACGCCAGGTAGGTGCGGCTGCCGTCAGGTCGCTTGAAAACCGCGTGCAAAGGAGTGTCGGCGCTGATGCTGAAGTCCGGCGTGCCCATGGCCTCCAGCTGCAGCATGAAGTTCAGCGTGTCGCTGCGCGAGGCACCGGTTTCCACATTGCCCCAGCGCTCCCAGGTCTTCAAGGCTTCGGCCGGGTCCGCCAGCGCCAGGTATTTGGCAAAGATGTCCTGCCAGATGTCCTTGGGCGGCGGTGGGTTGGGCTTCCTGGCGATGCGGTTCCACAGCGCGGTCTCGGCCGGCAGGGTCGCCAGGCTGCGCTTCACGAAGGCCGGGTCGGTGCCGAGGTAGGTGTGCGCGGTGGTCACGGGCAGCAGGTTGATGCCCTTGATCTGCCGTGGGTCGTCGATCCACCAGGTGTCGTGGCGGTACATGCCGCCGAACACCAGGCTGACCTCGGCGTTCTTGTACTCGGGCGCGAAGACCAGGCCGTGGATGTCGAACCAGTAGTGGTTGATGGCCTGGATCTCGTTGCTGTACAGATAGATGCCCAGGTCGCGCAGCGCCCGGTTGCCCGTCACCTCGCCCCAGAGGATCAGGCTGACCCAGGCGTTGATCGACTCCGAAGACGATTCGTTGTTGTTGCCGAACTCGCCCACGCCAATGCCGTTGGCCCAGGTATGCGCCTCGTACGCGTCCCAGTTGCGCAAGAAAGGGGCGTCGGAGCGGCCGCGCTCGGTGGTGGCGATGTCGGCGATCAGCAGTTCGATCATCCCGCCCCACTGGTCCCGCGCAGCCCAGCTCGGGTCGCGAAGGGCGATCTCGGCAGCGCTGCGGATGAAGTAGCCGTACCAGAAATGGTGGTCGTTGATTTCGGCGACCGCAAAGAACTCGTCGGGGTAGATGGACACCACACCCATCGCCTCGTCGCGCTGCACATAGCCCCGGCTGCTGCTGCCGCCCAGCCACTCCTCGGCGCGCTTCTTGGTCATGTCGATCAGGCGATCGCGGCTGGCCAGGTCGCCCTGCTGCTCGAAGACATCGGCCAGCTTCAGGGTTCGCAACAGGCCCTTGCCCGCCCAGTAGGCGCTGCGTCCTTGGCGGTGGATGTCACGCCCTGCGGTGCCGAGGTCCTGATCCATCACGGTCTTGAGCTCGGCCAGGCGCGGCGATGCACCGACCGCCGGCCAATGCGGCACGAAGCCCTTGAACGGGTAGCGGGTCTTGAACGAGGGCGCCGCCAGCAGGCGCAGCTTGCCGCGCACGGTGTCGAAGCTGGCGCCGAGTTGCGTCTCGACCGAGGCGTTGCGGAACCACTGGTGCGGGTAGAGGCCGAGCAGCGGCCCCTGGTCCGGGCCTTCCATCACCTGGGTGCTGGCGCTGAAGGTGGTTTCCACGTGGCTGTCCGCCTCGTCGTAGCGCCAGGCCACGCGCGTCTGCGTGATGAAGGCGTAGGCGTGGCGGACGAAGAGCGACAGCGTGTCGGCCTTGTCGTCCGGCAGGGCCGCCACCGAGAGGTAGCCCTTGCCCGCCGGCAGGCGCGCGATCCACTCGCTGGGCGACACCGCTTCCCATGCCACGCCCGTGGGACCGAACGCCGCATAGGTTTTGCTGCCGACTCTCACTGCCAGCACGCGTGCGTCCAGGCCGATGTGAAGCCGTTCGCCAGCCGCCGGCAGGCGCAGGCGCAGGTCGCCTCGCGAGACGCGCAGCGAGGCATAGGGGTTGCCGCGCGCCACCGTGGTCAGCATCTCGTCCGCGCCGTTGGCCATGGAGATGTCGATCGACCAGTCATCGAAGTTCGCCAGCTTGGCCTTGCCCGGCTCAAAGGCGACCGGCGAGATCAGCAAGGGATCGCGGTGCGGATAGATGATCTCGACGTCCTGACGCCGAGTGCTCACCGCTTCCTTCGTGGGCAGCGCGAACTCCAGGCCGGCCGGCACCGCCTTGACGGTGATCGGTTGGACGAAGATCGCTTCAGGCTTGGGGCTGAAAGCCAGGGTCGAGTACCACTGGCTGGTGGGCGCGGCTCGCTTGAGCATCGCCTCGGTGCGATAGGGCGCCCTGGGCACCGACTTGTCGGCGCCCTGGGGACTGAGGTGGTAGGCACCGGCGCCCAATTTCACCGGCTGCGCGGCCACCGGCACGCTGAGGGCGAACGCCAAGCCGGCCAGCGCCCCCCACAGCCCTCGCGCCAGTCGGCGAACGGTCGTCAGCGTCATCGCTTTCCCCTTTTTTTGCAGAATCGGCCTGCGTGCCCATTGTTTGTGAAAGCGCTTTCATTGCGCCATCGCGTTTACCCGGATGGCAAGCGCCCGCCGACAAATTGCAATCGAACCAGGACCAGCTGCGCAACAAGCGCCAGGGTAAACACGGGCGCCGAGGCGTTGACGCATCCGCCTTGGCGCCTCTATCCTGTGAAAGCGCTTTCACACCATCCAGACCAAGGGTGCCAGACCTATGCCGCAAGAACTTTTCCGTCCACGGGCTCGCGCAGCCGGTCCCTCGCGACACCGTGTCCGCAGCCTGCTGCCGGTCGCCCTGGGCGCGATGCTGCTGAGCGCCGCCCCGGTGGCCCGGGCCTTTGAATACGGCCCGCTGAGCCTGACCGGCTTCGTCAAGGTGGTCGGCGCTCAGATCAGCAACTACTGCGAGCGCTGCCAGCGCGAACCCGATGCAGGACGCCATTTCGTCTGGGCCGACGACATCGTCTTCGGCAAGGAATTCGGCGGCGAGTTCAAGCGCGGCATCCAGGTGCAGCCCACGCTGGCGGCCAACTTCGACCTGCCGCAGGGCTTCAAGTTCAACGCCGCCTTCTCGCAGCGCTGGCGCGACGGCGAACCCGACCTCCCCGGCGTCGTCTACGAGCGCAGCGCCTCGCTCAAGCACGAGTACTACGGCACCGTGCAGCTCGGCACCTTTCTTTCACGCGGCTGGAACCGGCCCGACTTTCCCTACGCCTCCGACGTCGGCCAGACCGTCTTCAGCGACTCCGGTGCCGCCTACGGCATCCTGGTCGATGCGCTGCGCTACACCTCGCGTGAGCTCTACGTGATGGACGGCAACCTGGTGCTGGAAGGCAGCTATGCCCAGGGCGACACGCGCTTCAAGCGCAACAAGCCGCGCTTCTTCGAGATCTGGGCACTGTGGGGCAGCGGCCCGCTGGTCGTCGAGGCGGTCGCGCAATCGGGCAAGAACAGCGCGCCGGCCGCCTTTGCCAAGGCGGCCTTCAAGGGTCTGACCTACGCCCCCGAGCGTGACGACCCCCAGCTCAACGGCAACAGCCAGGGCATCTTCATGCTGCTGGCCAAGTACCAGATCGGCACTTCCTACGAGGTGTCGGGCGGCCTGCGCCGCAACCGCTGGAGCGGTGCCTATGCGGTGCAGCTCACGCAGGGCGCACGGGCCGAGTGGAACAACCCCTTCAACGTCAACTGGGGCGGCGTCGATGCCCAAGGCGTGGCCAACCCCGGTTACGCGGCGCGCAGCACCGATCTCATGCTGGGCCTGCGCAAGTACGTCAGCCGCGAGTGGCAGGCCTATGCCGGCCTGACCTACCTGGGCAAGGCGAGCACCGCCAACCCCCGCGAACGCGGCCAGAGCAACAGCGCGGTGTTCGGCAGCATCGGAGCGCACTACGACTTCTTCAATGGGCTCACCGTCTCGGCTGCGCTCAATGCGGTGCACTACGGTCGCAAAGGCCTCGCGCCCTTGAGCATGCCGGCGCACGATGCCTTCTCCAACATCGACTCCCGCATTGCCAAGAAGGGCAACTGGGTGTCGGTGGAAGCCAACTACAAGTTTTGAGAGCTTGCCCATGAAACCCACCTGGCTTCCCGCCCTGCGCGCCACCTTCGCCCTCACCCTCGTCGCCGCCTGCGCGGCCTGCGGCGGCGGCGGTGCCGGCGGCTACACGCCGAGCGCCGTATCGCAAAGCGACCGCCGCGAGCTGCCGCAGGCCTTCATCACGCGCGCCTCGGTCAACTACTCGCCCTACCGCAGCTCGCGCAACGAATCCGAGCTCAGCCGCGAGCTCATCACACCGGCCAACGTGTTGGAGGACCTGCGCCTGGTGCAGGCCACCGGCATCGGCACCATCCGCCTGTTCAGCAGCCGCGCCTTCGCCGAGACGGTGCTCAAGGTCATCAAGGACAACCAGCTCGACATCAAGGTGCAGCTGGGGGCCTACCCCAACCCCGTCGACAACGCGGCCGCCGAGGCCGACAACCAGGCCGAACTCGACGCCTGCATCCGCCTGGCCAATGCCTACAGGGACATCGTGCTGGCGGTGAGCGTGGGCAACGAGACCATGGTCGAGTGGTCGACGCACAAAATCGACCCCAGCATCATGGCCGGCTACCTGCGCAAGGTGCGAGCCGCCGTCACCCAGCCGGTGACCACCAACGACAACTGGCTGTTCTGGGCCAGCGTTCCCAAGGAGGTCGCCGCCACCGTGGACTACGCCGCGGTGCACGTCTACCCCTTCCTCGACACCTTCTACAACCCGACCAAATACGACTGGCGGCAGAAGGCCACGCCCGAAGCGGGGCGCGCCAAGGCCATGATCGACGCCACCCTCGCCGAGGCCAAGCTGCAATTCAACGATGCCCGCGCCGGGCTGGCCAAGCTGAACCTGGGTCAGCTGCCGATGGTCATCGGCGAGACCGGCTGGGCGGCGGTCGACACGCCCGGCGGCCCCAACCTCGCCTTCCGGGCCCACCCGGTGAACCAGCGCATGTTCTTCGAGGGTCTGCAAGCCTGGGTGCAGCAAGGCCGCCAGGACGTCCAGGGTCCGAAGGCGATCTTCTACTTCCAGGCCTTCGACGAACCTTGGAAGCAGGGCGACGACGGCTGGGGCCTCTTCAACACCCGGCGCGAGGCGCGCTACGTCGTGCAGTCGGCCGGCACCTGCGGCGTCAGCTGGACCTGCGAGGCCGGCAGCTACACGGCAGCCGATGCGGTGAAGTGGCAGTTGCCGGCGCAGAGCCCCGCCATCACCGCCGCGCGCTACACGCTGTTCGCCGACACCTCGGTGGCCGGCGAGGTGCGCGCCAGCGGCCTGCGCTGGGACCCCTTCGCATCGACCAGCTACCGCGAGGCCACCGGCGTCAACTCGATGGACGGCGGCGTCCACTTCGAGATCACGCCGAACCCGGTGGACTACGGCTGGGGCTTGTTCCACTACTCGGCCAGCGGCACGCTGGAGAACCTCTCCAACTTCAGTGCCGGGCGCCTCAACTTCCAGGTCCGCAGCGACGGCTACCCGGGCAAGATCGAAGTGGGCATCAGCACCGACACCGAGGACCGCGACATCCAGGAGGCCTTCCTGCAAATCGCGCCCGGTGAATTCGGCTACTGCAACAACAACGGCTGGTGCGAGGTCTCGATCCCGGTGTCGGCCTTCCTGGCCGTCAATCCGAAGCTGGACCTGCGCTACGTGAATTTCCGCTTCATCGTCGCCGACCGCTTCAGCTTCACCGGCAAGCCGCTGAACCTCACCGGCCTGCCGCCGCTGCGCATCGACGGACTGCATTGGGCGCGCTGATGTCGCCACCGGCCGCGCCTCTGCCCTGGGTGCTCAGTGCGCGCGACGCCCGCCACGGGCAGGAACTGCGGCTGAGCCCGCAGGCGCCGCTGCGGGCCGACCCGGACCCGGCTGCGCACGCGCGCGCACCCGCCCGGCTCTGGGTCGACCGCTCACGCCGCTTCCAGGCCCTGGAGGGCTTCGGCGGCGCCTTCACCGAGGCTGCGGCGAGCACCTGGCTGAAGCTCTCGTCAGGGCAGCGCGAGGCCCTGCTGCGTGCTTACTTCGACCCCGCCCAGGGTCACGGCTACAGCCTGTGCCGCGTGCACATGAACAGCTGCGACTTCGCGCTGGGCAACTACGCGCATGTCGAACAGCACGACGATCACGCGCTCGAGAGCTTCAGCATCGAGCGCGACCGCCAGGCGCTGCTGCCGATGATCCAGGCCGCCCGGCGCATGGCGCAGGACGGCGGCCGCGAACTCAAGCTGCTGGCCTCGCCCTGGAGCCCGCCGGCCTGGATGAAGGACAGCGGCCGCATGAACGACGGCGGACGCCTCAGGCCCGACTGCCGCGCCGCCTGGGCGCAGTGCTTCGTGCGCTTCATCCAGGCCTACGCGGCCGAGGGCGTGCCGATCTGGGGCGTCTCGGTGCAGAACGAGCCCGAGGCGCGCCAGCGCTGGGACTCCTGTCTCTACAGCGCCGAGGAAGAACGCGATTTCGTGCGCGATCACCTCGGCCCGGCGCTGCACGCGGCCGGGCTCGCTGAGGTGCGCATCGTCGTGTGGGACCACAACCGCGACGCCATGGTCGAGCGCGCCAGCGTCATCTACGGCGACCCCGAGGCGGCGCGCTACATCTGGGGCACCGGCTTCCACTGGTACGTCGAAGACCATTTCGAGCATGTGCAGCTGGTGCACGACGCCTGGCCCGACAAGCAGCTGCTGTTCACCGAGGGCTGCCAGGAAGGCGGCCCGCACTGGGGCCGCTGGGAGCTGGCCGAGCGCTACGCGCGCTCGCTGCTCAACGACCTGAACCGCTGGACGGTCGGCTGGATCGACTGGAACCTGCTGCTCGACGAGCAGGGCGGACCCAATCACGTGGGCAATTTCTGCAGCGCTCCGATGCTGGCCGTGCCGGCCGAGGACGGCCTGCACGCGCAGAGTTCGTACGCCGCCCTGGGTCACTTCGCCCGCTTCATCGCGCCGGGCGCGCAGCGCGTGCTGTGCGCCGCCACCCGCGAGGCGCTGGAATGCACGGCCTTTGTGAACCCCGACGGAGGTCTCGCCGTGGTCGTGCTCAACCGCAGCGAGCACGACCTCGCCTTCTCGCTGAGCCTCGACGGCACCGGCTACGCGGCGGACCTGCCGGCCCACGCCATCGCCACCTACCTGCGCGCGCCGGACTGAGCACCACCGACCCCGAACGCCGCAGCGGGCCCCACGCTGCCACTGCAACCCAACAAGAAAACCATGCCCGCTACGCCCGCCCCCCGTCACAAGGTTCCGTTCCGCCACAAGGTCGCGTTCGGCCTGGGCATGCTGGCCAACCAGATGTTCCCGGCCGCGCTGGGCATCTTCATGGTCGTGCTGGTGCAGGACCTCGGCTTCCCGGCCTGGATGTGGGGCATCCTGTTCTTTCTGCCGCGCGTGTTCGATTCGGTGACCGACCCGATCATGGGTTTCATCTCCGACAACACACGCTCGCGCTGGGGCCGGCGCGCGCACTATGTATTCATCGGCGCCGTGGTGATGGGGATTTCCTTCGTGGCCATGTGGCAGCTCGATCGCGCCGACGGCATCGCCTACAACTTCGGCTACTTTCTGGCCTGGAGCCTGGTCTTTTACACCGGGCTCACCTTGTTCAGCATTCCCTACGTGGCCATGGGCTACGAGATGAGCGACGACTTCCACGAGCGCACCAGCATCATGGCCGTGGCGCAGTGGATCGGCCAATGGGCCTGGGTGATCGCGCCCTGGTTCTGGGTCGTCATGTACGACAAGAGCCTGTTCGAGAACGCCGACACCGCCACGCGCACCTTGTCGGTCTGGGTCGGTGCGGTCTGCATGCTGCTGGCGATGGTGCCAGCGCTCTTTCTGCCGCGCCGCGCAAGCACCGACGACACGCAGCTCGTGCCCCTGACCTGGGCCAACTTTGGCGGCGGCATGCGCGAGATCCTGAACGGCTTCAAGGAGGCCTTCGGCTCCGCGCCCTTTCGCAAGCTGTGCTTCTCCACCTTCCTGATCTTCAACGCCTTCAACACGGTGGCGGCGTTCTCGTTCTTCATCGTCGTCTACCACCTGTTCAACGGGGACACCGGCGCGGCCTGGATCTGGCCCACCTTGTTCGGCAGCGTGGGCGCGCTGATCACCACCTTTGCCGTCATCCCCACCGTGGCGTGGATGTCGAGCAAGATGGGCAAGAAGAACGCCTTCATGCTCTCGCAGGGCATTTCCATCCTGGGCTACATCCTGCTCTGGTTCACCATGGTGCCCGGCAAGCCCTGGATGTTCATGTTCGCCCTGCCCTTCTTCAGCTTCGGCATCGGCGGTCTGTTCACGCTGATGATGTCGATGACGGCCGACGTCTGCGACCTCGACGAGCTGGCCACCGGCAAGCGCCGCGAAGGCATCTTCGGCGCCATCTACTGGTGGATGGTGAAGTTCGGCTTTGCCATCGCCGGCCTGCTCAGTGGCGCCATCATGAGCTTTGTCGCCTTCACCCCCGGCGCGGCCAGCCAGCCCGCTGGCGCGGTGGACGGTCTGCGCCTTTTCTACAGCGGCGTTCCCATCTTCGGCACCCTGCTGGCGATGTGGATCATGCGCAATTACGACCTGGACGAAAGACGCGCGCTCGAGGTGCATGCCGAACTGGAGCGTCGCAAGCAGCGTCAGGCCCCGGTCAGCGGGTCGGGTGGGCGCCCCTGGCTGGCCGAGCACGGCCTGCTGCTGCCCGGTGCCGAGGCCTCGCCCCTGGCGGGTCAATCCGCCGACGCGATCCGCCGGCTCTACAGCGAGCAGCTGCAGCGCGGCCTCTACGGCCTGTGCTTCAGCGCCTACGCCAAGGGTCAGGCGGCCGGTGACCGGCTCTCGACGCCGCAGATCGCACGGCGCGTGGACTTGATTGCACCGCACACGCGCTGGCTGCGCTCGTTCGCCTGCACCGAGGGGCATGAGCAGATCCCGCGCCTGGCCAAGGCCCGCGAGTTGAAGACCCTGGTCGGAGCCTGGATCAGCGCGGACCAGGAGCGCAACGAACGCGAGATCACGGCCCTGATTGCGCTGGCGCAGGAAGGGGTGGTGAACGTGGCCGTGGTCGGCAACGAGGTGCTGCTGCGCGGCGAACTGCAGGAGGCTGAACTGCTGGAGTACCTGCGCCGGGTGCGCGCCGCCGTGCCACCCGAGGTGCCGGTGGGCTGCGTCGACGCCTACTACCAGTTCCTCGAGCGGCCGGCGCTGGTGGCCGCCTGCGACCTGCTGCTGCCCAACTGCTACCCGTTCTGGGAGGGGGCCGACATCGGCCTGGCCGCGCAATACCTGCGGCGCATGCACGGCCTGGTGAAGGCGGCCGGCGGCGACAAGCCCGTCATCCTCGCCGAGACCGGCTGGCCCAGCGGCGGGCAGGCCGTGGGCCAGGCCCAACCCTCCCCCGACAACGCGATGCGCTACTTCGTCGACGTGCAGCAATGGGGCCGCAGCGAGGGCGTGAAGCTCTTCTACTTCTCGTCCTTCGACGAACCCTGGAAACTTACCCAGGAAGGCGAGGTGGGCACGCGCTGGGGCCTGTGGGACAAGGATGAGCAACCCAAGTACGGTGTTTGAACGCGAGGGCACTCGCAAGGAGTCACCATGACCCCGCAACCGCGGACCTCCCGCCTGGCGCGCGACGCCATGGCCTTCGTACTCGCCGGTGGCCGTGGCAGCCGCCTGATGGAGCTCACCGACCGGCGCGCCAAGCCGGCCGTGTTCTTCGGCGGCAAGACGCGCATCATCGATTTCGCGCTCAGCAACGCGCTGAATTCGGGCATCCGGCGCATCGGCGTGGCCACCCAGTACAAGGCGCACAGCCTGATCCGCCACCTTGCGCGCGGCTGGGGCTTCCTGCGCACCGAGCGCAACGAGAGCTTCGACATCCTGCCGGCCAGCCAGCGCGTCAGCGAGGACCTCTGGTACCGCGGCACGGCCGACGCGGTGTTCCAGAACATCGACATCATCGAGAGCTACTCACCGCGCTACGTGGTGGTGCTGGCCGGCGACCACATCTACAAGATGGACTACGAGGTGATGCTGCAGCAGCATGTGGCCAGCGGCGCCGACGTGACGCTGGGCGTGCTCGAGGTACCTCGCATGGAGGCCACCGGCTTCGGCGTCATGCACGTCGACGAGCACGACACCATCCAGAGCTTCGTCGAGAAACCCGCCGACCCGCCGGCGGTACCCGGCCACCCGGACCTGGCGCTGGCCTCGATGGGCATCTACGTCTTCGACACCCGCTACCTGGTCGAGTTGCTCAAGGCCGACGCCGCCGACCCACACTCGGAGCACGACTTCGGCAAGAACCTGGTGCCCTATGTGGTGAAGCACGGCAAGGCCGTGGCGCACCGCTTCAGCGCGTCTTGCGTGCGTGCGGCGCTGGAGGCCGAGGCCTACTGGCGCGACGTCGGCACCATCGACGCCTACTGGGAGTCGAACATCGACCTCACCGCCGTCACCCCCGCGCTCGACCTCTACGACACCGATTGGCCGATCTGGACCTATGCCGAGCTGACCGCGCCGGCCAAGTTCGTGCACGACGAGCCGGACCGCCGCGGCAACGCCGTGGCCTCCCTGGTGTCGGGGGGCTGCATCGTCTCGGGCACCGAGCTGCGCCACTCGCTGCTGTTCACCGGGGTGCGCACGCATTCCTACGCCCACATCGACGAGGCGGTGATCCTGCCGCATGCCGACATCGGCCGCCGCGCGCGGCTGAGCCGCGTGGTCATCGATCGGGGGGTGCACATCCCGGCCGGCCTGGTGGTCGGCGAGGACCCCGAACTCGACGCCCGGCGCTTCCGACGCACCGAACGCGGCATCTGCCTGATCACCCAGCCGATGATTGACGCCCTGTAGACCTCTGCACCGTTCCGCCATGCCGACCCGCGCGCCGCGCCCGAAGAAGCTGCCGCCCCCGCCCCCTCCCCCGCCATCGGCCCCTTGGCCCGACCCGTTGCCGGTGCTGAGCGTGGCCTCCGAGATGTACCCGCTGCTCAAGACCGGTGGCCTGGGCGACGTGGTCGGCGCGCTGCCGGCCGCGCTGGCGCCCCATGGGGTGGCCGTGCGCACCCTGCTGCCCGGCCATCCGGACGTGCTGGCCGGCCTGCAAGACGCTCAGGAGCGGGCCCAGTGGCCCCATTGGTTCGGCGGCGCAGCGCGCCTGCTGCAAGGCCGGCACGGCGCGCTGGAGCTGCTGGTGCTGGACGCCCCTCACCTCTACCAGCGCCCCGGCAACCCCTACCTCGGCGCCGACGGCCGCGACTGGCCCGACAACGCGGTGCGCTATGCCGCCCTGTCGCACGCCGCCGCCCGCGTGGCCTGGGGCGAGCTTGCCGGAGTGACACCCTGCCTGGTGCATGTGCACGACTGGCAGAGCGCCCTGGTGCCGGCCTACCTGCATTACCTGGGCCGCGGCAAGCGCCGCTGCCCCAGCGTGCTGACCCTGCACAACCTGGCCTTTCAGGGCCAGTTCAAGGCCAGCGTCTGGCATCGCCTGGGGCTGCCGGCCGAGGCCTTCGCGATGCAGGGCTTGGAGTACCACGGCGACGTCGGCTATCTGAAGGCCGGCATCCACTTCGCCGACGCCATCACCGCCGTCAGTCCGACCTACGCACGCGAGATCCGCACGCTGGCCGGCGGCATGGGCCTGGACGCCATGCTGCGCTGGCGCGGCGACGCGCTCAGCGGCATCGTCAACGGCATCGACACCGAGGTCTGGAACCCCGCCACCGATCCGCACCTGGTGCAGCGCTACGACGCCGACGCGCTGGAGCGCCGCGCCGCCAACCGCCTCGACGTCGAGGCGCGCTTCGGCCTGCCGAACTCCGACGCCCCCCTGCTGTGCATGGTGAGCCGGCTGACGACGCAAAAGGGCATCGACCTGGTGAGCGCGACGCTCGACGCCATCGTCGCCAGCGGTGCCCGACTGGTGGTGCTGGGCGGCGGCGACGCCGCCATCGAGCAGGCCCTTCAGGCCGCCGCGCAGCGCCACCCGCAGCAGGTGGCCGTGCAGCTGGGCTACGACGAGAACCTGGCGCACCGCCTGCAGGGCGGCTGCGACGCCATCCTGGTGCCAAGCCGCTTCGAACCCTGCGGCCTGACCCAGCTCTACGGCCTGCGCTACGGCTGTGTGCCCGTGGTGGCGCGCGTCGGCGGTCTGGCCGACACCGTGATCGACGCCAACGACGCGGCGCTGAAGGCCGGCGTGGCCACCGGCGTGCAGTTCTCCGACATCAGCGCCGAGGGCGTTCTGGAGGCCGTGCAGCGCACCGTGGCGCTGCACCGGCGCCCCGCGACATGGCGTGCCATGCAGCAGGCCGGCATGCGCGCCGACGTCAGCTGGCACAGTTCGGCCGCCGCCTACGCGGCGCTCTACCGCAGCCTGTTGTCGCCCCCGCACCCCGCATGAAACTCAGCCTCCCCACCACCCCCATCGCCGGCATGAAGCCCGGCACCAGCGGCCTGCGCAAGAAGGTCGCCGAGTTCGCCGCCGGCCCCTACCTGGCCAACTTCGTGCAGTCGGTGTTCGACGCCGTGCGGCCGGCCGCGGGCTTTGCCGGCCAGACCCTGGTGGTGGGCGGCGACGGCCGCCACTTCAACCGCGAGGCCATCCAGACCGTCATCCGCATGGCCTCGGCCAACGGCTTTGCGCGCCTGCTGGTGGGCCAGCACGGCATCCTCTCGACCCCGGCGGCCAGTTGCGTGATCCGCGCCCACGGCGCGTTCGGCGGTCTGATCCTGTCGGCCAGCCACAACCCGGGCGGACCGGACGGCGACTTCGGCATCAAGTTCAACGCCGCCAACGGCGGTCCGGCGCCCGAGAAGGTCACGGACGCCATCTACGCCTGCACGCAGGCCGTCCACACCCTGCACAGCACCGACACGCCGGACGTCGATCTCGACCGCCTCGGCGTGACGCCGGTGGAAGGCTGCGCGGTGGAAGTCATCGACCCGGTGGCCGACTACCTGGCGCTGATGCGCAAGCTGTTCGATTTCGATGCCCTGCGCGCGCTGTTCGCCGGTGGCTTCCGCCTCGCCTTCGACGCCATGCACGCGGTGACCGGCCCCTACGCTCAGGCGATCTTCGAGCGCGAACTGGGCGCGCCGGCCGGCACGGTGCGCAACGGCACGCCGCGGCCCGACTTCGGCGGCCAGCACCCCGACCCCAATCTGGTGCATGCCAAGGCCCTGCACGAACTGATGATGGGGCGCGACCCCAACGAGGCGGCGCCCGACCTCGGCGCGGCTTCGGACGGCGACGGCGACCGCAACCTCATCATCGGCCGTGGCCTGTTCGTCTCGCCTTCCGACTCGCTGGCGCTGCTGGCGGCCAACGCCCACCTGGCACCCGCCTACCGCCAGGGTCTGGCCGGGGTGGCGCGCTCCATGCCCACCAGCGCCGCCGTCGACCGCGTCGCCGCGCAACTCGGCATCCCTTGCTACGAAACTCCCACCGGCTGGAAGTTCTTCGGCAACCTGCTCGATGCCGGGCGCATCACCTTGTGCGGTGAAGAGAGCGCCGGCACCGGCTCCGACCATGTGCGCGAGAAGGACGGCGTGTGGGCCGTGCTGCTGTGGCTGTCCATCCTGGCCGCGCGCGGCCAGAGCGTGGCGCAGATCGTGCACGCGCACTGGGCGCAGTACGGGCGCAACTACTACACGCGGCACGACTACGAGGAGATCGAGGCCGACCGCGCGCAGGCGCTGATGCGGGGCCTGGGCGAGCGACTGCCTCCCCTGTTGGGCCACACCTTGGCGGGGCGGCGGGTCAGCCTGGTGGACGACTTCGCCTACACGGACCCGGTGGACGGCAGCGTGTCGCGCCACCAGGGCCTGCGCCTGGGCTTCGACGACGGCTCGCGCATCGTGTTGCGACTCTCGGGCACCGGCACCGCCGGCGCCACCCTGCGCGTCTACATCGAGCGCTACGAGGCCGACCCGACCCGGCTGCTGCTCGACCCGCAGCAGGCGTTGGCCGACCTGATCGCCTTGATCGGCGAACTGGCGCAGATCCGCGAACAGACCGGGCGCCTGGCACCCGACGTCATCACCTGAAGCCGGGTGTTGCCGAGGAGGCGAGTCCACGGCGCGGCCGCATTAGGGTGAACGCTGACTGGCGCCGCGCCATCGCCCTGGCGTATAGTCCATGAAAGCGCTTTCATCGAACCTCTGAAACGCTTGCCCGGTCCTCGCACGCCGGGCATTGAGCGGCCGCGCCATGCCCACCATGGCGCGGCCCACCCCGAGCGGTACCTCAGCGGAACCAGCCCTGATGACGAAGCCTTCCACGACCCAGCGCAACGCCCCTTCTGCATCGCCCGGCGCCGCAGCGCTGCGCGCCCATCGCGCCAGCCCCAACGGCCCGAGCGCAGCAGCCAACAGCCCTGGCTCAGCGGGCCCGGCCGATGCGGCTCGCGGTGAATTCGTCATCGAGGGCAGCGAGACCTGGTATCGCATCGAGGCCTGCGAAACCCTGCCCCCCTTCTTCATGAGCCTGGCCGGCGACAGCGACCTCTGGGCCTTCGTGTCGACCGCCGGCTCCCTGGCCGCCGGGCGCCGCGATGAGGACGGCGCCTTCCTGCCCTACGAGACCGTCGACAAGATCCACACCCGCTGGCAGCACACCGGGCCGCGTACCTGGATCCTCATCTATCGCGCGGGCGGCGTCGAACTGTGGGAGCCGTTTGCGCAGACCGCCGCAAGCAGCACGGCGCGGCGCTCGGTGTGGAAGAACCTCTCGGGCACCTGCATCCGCCTGCGCGAGGAGCACGCCGGTGGCGGCCTGGTCTTCGAGTACGAATGGTTCAGCGCCGCGTCACTCGGCCTGGTGCGCAGCGCGCGCCTGCGCTGCCAGAGCGGCGCCCCGGCCACCGGCGTGCGCGTGCTCGACGGCCTGCTCAACCTGATCCCGCCCGGCATCGGCGCACGCACCGCGGCGACGATGAGCAACCTGACCGATGCCTACAAATGGAACGAGGCGGCCTGCGGCGGACGACTCGGCCTCTTCACGCTGTACGCGCAGATCTGGGATCGCGCCGAACCCAAGGAATCGTTCAACGCCCTGGTGGCCTGGCACAGCGGCCTGCCCGAGGGCACGCGCACCCTGCTGTCGGCGCATCAGGTCGAGCGCTTCTGTCGCGGCGAGGCGCTGCACGCCGAGGCGCTCACGCGCGGCCGCCGCGGCGCCTTCCTGGTTCAGTTCGACGCCGAACTGGACGAGACCGGACGGGAATGGCATCTGGTCGTTGACGCGCCCTATTCGCAGGTGCAGGCCTTCGAGCTGGCACGGCGACTCGAGGCCGGTGCGGGCAGCCCGCTGGAGATCGCCCGCGCGCGCGCCGACAACACGGCCGGCGTCGACGAGTTGCTGGCCCGGGCCGACGGCTTCCAGCACTCCGGCGATCCGATGGCCGCCGCGCACCACCGCGCCAACGTGCTCTTCAACATCATGCGCGGCGGCGTGTTCGTCAACGGCACCCAGCTCGACCGTGACGATCTGCTGGCCTTCGCCCGGCAGCGCAACCATCGCCTCGGCGCCGAGCTGGCCGACCTGCTGTCGGGTCTGCCGCAGCCGCTCGAGCGCCAGCAGGCCCTGGCGGCGGTGCGTGCCGCCGGCAAGCTGCAGGCCGAGCGCCTGCTGCTCGAGTACCTGCCGCTGACCTTCAGCCGCCGCCATGGCGACCCGAGCCGCCCGTGGAACCGCTTCTCCATCCGGGTGCGCGACGCCGAGGGCCGGCGCGTCGTCAACTACCAGGGCAACTGGCGCGACATCTTCCAGAACTGGGAGGCGCTGGTGCCCAGCGAGCCGGCCTACGTTGGCTCGATGATCACTGCCTTCCTCGGCGCCATGTCGGTCGACGGCTACAACCCCTACCGCATCGGCCGCGACGGCATCGACTGGGAGGTGGTCGACGAGCACGATCCCTGGAGCCATATCGGCTACTGGGGCGACCACCAGATCATCTACCTGCTCAAGCTGCTGGAGGCCGCCGAAACCCATGAGCCCGGGCTGCTGGACGGGTTGTGGGACCGCGCGCTGTTCAGCTTCGCCGACATCCCCTACCGCCTGAAGCCCCACGCCGAGCAAATCGCCCATCCCAAGCACACCATCGACTTCGACCTCGAGGCGGATCGGCGCGCTCGGCAGCGCCGCGAGCAGATCGGCGCCGACGGCCTGCTGCTGTGCGACGACGCGGGAGAGCCGGTGCTGGCCAGCTTGGGCGAGAAGCTCGCCATCATCCTGCTGGCCAAGGCCGGCTCGCTGCTGCCCGGCGGCGGGCTGTGGCTGCACACCCAGCGCCCGGAGTGGAACGACGCCAACAACGCGCTGGTGGGCAACGGCCTGTCGGTGGTGACGCTGGCGCATCTGCGCCGCCTGCTGGCCTTCGTGCTGGCGCTACCGGCCGCCGGTCGCGACTTCAGCCTGGACGGCGCCACCCTGACCGCGCTGCAAGACTTCAGCACGCTGCTGGCGCGCACCGACCCCAGCGCGGTGGACGACGCCGTGGCGCGCCGCAGTTTCCTCGACGAGGCCGGCGCCCTGCTCGACGTCTGGCGCGCCAGCGCCTACGAGGGCGGCGCGCGCCGCCACAACGTCCGGGCCCCGGCGGGGCTGCTGACGGACCTGGCGCACCGCCTGCTGCCGCTGGTCGACGCCACGCTGCGGCGCTGCCGGCGCGATGACGGGCTGTACGACAGCTACAACCTGGTCAGCTTCACGCCCGGACGGGCCGAGTTGGGACGCCTCTACCCGATGCTGGAGGGCCAGGTGGCCCTGCTGTCCTGCGGCCTGCTCGGCCCCGCCGAGGCGGTGGAACTGCTCGACACCCTGTTCGCCAGCCCGCTCTACACGGCCGAGCGGCGCTCCTTCCTGCTCTACCCCGACCGCCGGCTGCCGGGCTTTTTCGAGCGCAACCGGCTCGATGCCGAGGCGCTGGCGCTGCCCGTCGTGCAGCGCCTGCTGGCGGCGGGTCGTGACGAGCTGCTGCAGCGCCAGAGCGACGGCACGGTGCGCTTTGCGCCGGAGCTCTCCAACCGCGCCGACCTGGAGGCTGCCGGCCGCGACCTCGGTGACGCGCTCGCGCCGCTGGCCGAAGCCTACGAGCGCCTGCTGCGCCACCACGAGTTCACCGGCCGCTCGGGCACCATGTTCGCCTACGAGGGCCTGGGCTGCATCTACTGGCATATGGTCGCCAAGCTGCTGCTGGCAGTGCAGGAGCAGGTGTTCGAGGCCGCCGATCGAGGCGCCCCCGAGTTGCCGGCGCTCAAGGCGCACTACCGGCGCGTGCGCGACGGCCTGGGCTACCGCAAGACGGTCGCCGAGTACGGCGCCTTCCCCGCCGACCCCTACAGCCACACGCCGGCTGAGGGTGGCGCCCAGCAGCCCGGCATGACCGGGCAGGTCAAGGAGGAGATCCTGACGCGCTGGGGCGAGCTGGGCCTGCGCAGACGCCAGGGCCGCATCCACATCGACCCGGTGCTGCTCGACGAGGCGGAACTGCCCGCCGGCGGCGAGCTCTGCTTCACCTGGGCGCGCCTGCCCTATGCCTACCGGCGCGGCCCGCGCCACCGTGTGCGCGTGCGCACCGCGGCCGGCTGGGTGGACTGCGCGGATCGCTGCTTCGATCCACGCGGCGTGCTCGCCGTCGAGGTGGAGATCGCGTTCCGGCCGACCTGAGCGGCGCGGCAGAGGTGCATGCGCTGGCTACGGCGCCTGCCAGACGCGCACATGCTCGACCTCGAGCGTGCGCGGAAAGATCGCATCGTCCACGGCGCCGCCCAGCGTGCCGCCGATGGCCAGATTCAGCAGCAGGTATTGCGGCGCGTCGAAGGGCCAGGCCGCGCGGCCGCTGCGCGGGTTGCGGTAGCGGTGGTACACGGCCCCGTCGACGCCGATGGCGATCTCGTCGGCGGTCCACAGCAACTGGTAGTCGTGGAAGGCCGTGCAGGCGCTCTCCAGCAGCCTGCGTGAGCCGTTGCCGCTGCCGCCGGTGACCGGCGTGTGCACGGTGCCGAGGATCTCGCCCGGCGTGCGGCCGACATGCTCGAGGATGTCGATCTCGCCATCGTCGGGCCAGACGCCGCCGCTGCCCAGCATCCAGAGGGCCGGCCAGGTGCCGGTGCCGCAGGGCATGCGGGCGCGGATCTCGAAGAAGCCGTAGGTCCAGCTCGCCTTGCCGCGCGTGACGAGGCGCGCCGAGCTGTAGGCCTGACCGCCCCAGTCGGGCAGCGCCGAGAGCGCCTCGCGCCGCGCCGTGATGTGCAGGCGGCCGTCCTGCACCCCACTGTTCTGGAAGCGCGCCGCCGCGTAGTACTGGCGTTCGTTGTTCCACCAACCGAGGCGGTTGCGTTCGGTGTCGTAGTCCCAGCGCGAGGCGTCGGGCAGGCCGGGCACGTCGAACTCGTCGGACCAGACGAGGCGGTAGCCGCTCGGTGCGGGGCCGCTGGCGGGTGGTGACGGCGTCGGTGATGGGGTCGGTGCGGGCGTGGGCGCCGGTGCCGGTGCCTCAGGCTGCGACGCTGCGCCGCCGCCCCCTCCGCAGCCGGCCAGCAGCAACGCAGCCAGGCAGGCGCTGGCGCAGGTCAGCGTGCGCTCCGCGGGGCCGGACCTCACAGCGCCTCGCTGGCGAGGCTGAGGTCTGCAAACAAGGCCTGCACCACCGGCTTGGGGCGGCGGTCGACGCCGAACAGGCCCCAGTGCTTCTCGGGCTCGAGGGGATCTTCCGAGCCCTTCCAGGGTTCGTCGAAGGCCTCGAAGACGAAGCACAGCAAGCCCGCCTCACGCGTCCAGTCCACCAGCTCCCGGCAGTAGCGGGCCTGCAATTCGGGCTGCGCATGCTCGGCGTGCATGCCGCGCCCGTTGCTGCGGGTGCACCAGCCGGCCTCGGTGATGGCGACGGGCTTGCCCGGATAGCGGCTCGTCACACCGGCGACGTTGGCCTGCGTGTGCTCAAGCGCCTCGTGGATGGGCTTGTACTCCCACACCGGATAGGTGTGCAGCGAGATGAAATCGAGCTCGTCGACCAGCTCGCGCAGCTTGTCCTGCCAGGGCAGGTAGTTCTCGCAGAAGGTCACCGGCTGCGGCAGCCGCGCCTTGACCCAGCGCACGTAGCCGACCATCTGCGACACCGGCACCCAATGGTCGGTCCAGTCCACCGTGCATTCGTTGCCGACCGCGACCGAGAACACGATGTCCTCATGCCGTCGCGCCAGCGCGACCAGGCGCTCCAACTCGGCCTGGTTCTCGCACCGGTTGGCCTCGAGCTGCGTCTCGCTGTGCAGGCCGCCCCAGGGGCAGCCCGGGTTGCTCGCCTCGGCGGCAAGGTAGGCGCCGAGCATCACGCGCAGCGGCAGGCGGTCCTCGTGGATCACCTGCAGCACGCGCTCGGCGTGCGGGCTGCAGTCGTACAGGCGGATCAGTTGCCAGTGGCGGGCCAGCAGGTGCAGGTCCTCGCGGATCTGCTCGACGGACGGATAGAGCTGCCGATCCGGGCTCTGGCCCTCGCGGTAACCGGAGTAGCAGATGGCGTTGCCTTGCGGCAGGGTCAGGGTGGAATTCATGACGGAGCGAATCGGTGAACGCAATGACGGGCTGTCAGGCGAACTTGGGTCTTGCGTCCTTGTCCCACAGGCCCCAGAAGGCGCCCACATCGCCCTCGGCGCCGACCTTCCAGGCCTCGTCGAAGGCCGCGAAGTGGAACCACTCGATGCCCTCGGCCTCGGCCCAGGCCGCGGTGTCGACGAAGTACTGCATGGCCCCCTCGTGCGAGGGCACGGCGCCCTGGAAGGCGCTGCCCTGGTCGGGCCAACCGGTTTCGCTGATGAGCACGCGCTTGCCTGGCGCGGCCGCCCGTGTTTTGGCCAGCATGGCCTGCATATAGGGCAGCGCCTGCTCGCGCGGACAGCCTTCCCAGAAGGGGTAGCAGTTGGTCATCACCACGTCGCACACAGCGGTCACGCGTGGGTGCTTCTCGAACAGGAAATAGGCGTCCACATAGCCGACCGGCACGCCGGGCAGCGCGCGCTTGACGCGCTCGATGTGCGCGATCAGTTCGTCCTCGCCGAGGTCCTCGCGCAGCAGCACCTCGTTGCCGACGGCGACGACGTCGGCGTGCCCGGCGCGCGCCACCGCGATGACGCCTTCGAGCTCGCGCTCGTTGATGGCGGCATCAAGGCCCAGCCAGGCGCCCACCAGGGTCTTGAGGCCCAGCTCCTTGGCGATGCGCGGGGTCTGCTCGTGCCCGTCGGTGCAGGAGAAGCTGCGCACCCAGCGCGTGTGCGGCCGCACCACGGCCAGGCGCGCGCGGATCTGCACCTCGCTCATCGTGTCACCGGGTTGCTGGCCCTCCAGGTAGGGGCTGAAGCAGAGCCCATGCACACCGCGCGCCAGCGTGGCGCGGAAGGCGGCATCCAACCGGGCGCGCTCGGCCGGCGGCAGCGGCGGCGCTGCGGGAGTGGCGACCGGGGCCGCGAAACCGCTGCCGGTGGCGACGGTGGAGGCTTGGGAAGGACTGCGCTTGGTTTCGCTCATCGGACGGCCTTGAAAGGAAAAGAACCGCAACGCGTCTACAGACGGCGCTCGGACACATGCCCGGGCTCCCAGGGCATGACGCCCTCGCCGCGCGGCGCGGCGGGGCCATAGCCACCCACCTTGTCGTAGACGCGCACCCAGTCCACCACCAGCTCGGCGGGAAAGACGGTCTGCGCGTTCGGGTGGCCGGGGAAGTTGCCGCCCACGGCCACGTTCATCAGCAGGTAGAAGGGCTGGTCGAAGGGCGCCGGCCAGGGGTTGAGTTCGGCCTCGGCGGCGGCCTCGACGCCCTGCCCGTCCTGCAGCTTGCTGCAGCTCCACCAGTGCCGGTAGCTGCAGGTCTGCTGCTCGTCGACGTAGAAACGGATCTCGCCGGGCTCCCACTCCACCGCATAGCTGTGCCAGTCGGACACGCTGCTCTGGCCCAGCGCATGCGTGGTGGTGATGAGCGAGCGACGCGGGAAGGCCGAGCCGAAATGCAGGCTGTTGAGGACCTCGTGCGGCTGCTCGCCGACGATCTCCATCAGGTCGATTTCGCCGCTCGCGGCCCAGCCGCCGTACTTGTCGTCGACCGGCAGCATCCAGAGCGCCGGCCACAGCCCCTTGCCCCAAGGCACGCGGGCGCGGAACTCCACGCGCCCGTAGAGCTTGGCGAACAGCACGCGACCATCGCGGGCCTTGGTCTTCAGGCGCGCCGAGGTGTAGCCGCAGCCGTGCAGCGGCGCCTTGACGGCGCGGATGAACAGGCAGCTGTCGGCCACCCGCACGTTCTCGGGCTCGCCGGTGTAGTACTGCAGTTCCTCGTTGCCCCAACCGGCGATCCACTCGTGCACGCGGTAGTCGTAGAAGCCGTTGCCGAGATCGAAGTCCCATTTGCTGCGGTCGACGGCATCGCCCTCGAACTCGTCGTTCCAGACCAGGGTCCAGCCGGGACGCCCGGCTTGCTGCGCTGCATTGCTCATCGTGTCGGCTCCTCCATCACCGCCCGCGCACGGCCTTGCCGCTGCGCCTGCAGAAAGTCGCGATACCAGTGGTAGCTGTCCTTGGGCGTGCGCGCCAGCGTGGCGTAGTCGACGTGCACGATGCCGAAGCGCTTGGCGTAGCCCGAGGCCCACTCGAAGTTGTCCAGCAGGCTCCAGACCATATAGCCCGCCATCGGCACGCCCTGTGCCAGCGCGTCGGCCACCGCGCCAATGTGCTGCGCGATGTAGTCGGTGCGCTCGCGGTCGTGCACGCGTCCGTCCAGCGCGTGGTCGACGAAGGCCGCACCGTTCTCCTTCACATAGACGGGCGGCAGGCGCCAGTCGCGGTGCAGGCGCAGCAGCAGTTCGGTGAGGCCCTCGGGCACCACCTCCCAGCCCATGTCGGTCAGCGGCTTGCCGCTGGCCTTGGCACTCCAGGCGCCGCTGGCACTGACCACACCGCGTGTGTAGTAGTTGATGCCGAGAAAGTCCATCGGCGTCGCGATGGCTGCCAGATCGCCTTCCTGCACCTCGGGCACGTCCTCGCCCAAGTGCTGCCAGACGTCCTCGGGGTAACGGGCGCGAAACAAGGGGTCCATGTACCAGCGCACCGAACGGCCGTCTTCCAAGCGCGCGGCGGCCGCATCCTCCGGGCTGGCTGTGGCCGGGCCGATCGGCGACAGGTTCAGCACGATGCCCAGCCGGCTGCGGCAACCCTCGGCGCGCAGCGCCTGCAGGGCCAGGCCATGGCTCAGCAGCAGGTGGTGGGCGACCTGCATGGCGGTGCGCCGCTGGCGGATGCCCGGCGCGAACACGCCGTGTTCGTGGCCGAGCACCGCCACCACCCAGGGCTCGTTGTGGGTGGTGATGGCGGCGACGCGATCACCGAATCGCGCCGCCACGGCGCGCGCATAGTCGACGAAGCGCGACACGGTGTCGCGCGCCGCCCAGCCGCCTTCGTCCTGCAGGGCCTGCGGCAGGTCCCAGTGGTTCAGTGTCAGGTAGGGCGTGACGCCGCGCGCCAGCAGGCCGTCGATCAGGCGCTCGTAGAACTTCAACCCGGCCTCGTTGAACGCGCCCCGCCCTTGGGCCTGGACGCGCGGCCAACTGACCGAGAAGCGGTAGGCATCGACCCCCAAAGCCGCGATCAGGTCCAGGTCGGCGTCCAACCGGTGGTAGTGGTCACAGGCCCGGCTGCCGTCGGAGCCGTCGGCGATGACGCCGGGCTGGCGACAGAAGCGGTCCCAGATCGACTCGCCCTTGCCCTCGGCCTGCGCGGCGCCCTCGATCTGGAACGCGCTGGTGGCGACGCCCCAGACGAAGTCCGGAGGGAAGCGGCGGTCAAGAGCGGCGGAGTTCAAGGTGCTGGATCGTTGGGGAGCGAATTGGGCCTGCTGCGGCAACAGCGCGCCAGCGCCTTGGGGGGCCGCGACCGCTTGGGCAGCCTTGTCAACCGCAGCTACCGAAGGCGCAAGGCGGCCTGCGAACCCGCAAGCGTGATAGTGTGAAAGCGCTTTCACAGTGTCCCGGTCACCGACCCGGATGTCAATCAAGGGTTATCGCCAAGGCCGCGTCGGCGGTCCTTGCCGCCCGGCCTTCCTCAAGCGGCGGATCAAAGCGGCAGAACTTCCTGGGTCGGCCCAAGCTTTGGCGGGCCCAGGGCGCCGTCCGCTTCGGCGGTCGTGCACCGCGCCGCTCAGCGCCGCCCGCGCGGACCTTGCGCAGCCAGCGCCACGCTGCTCTCGCGCACGACCAAGCGCGGCTCGGACAGCGCAAGGGTCGGCGTTTCGCCGGCCAGCAACTGCAACATGGCCTGGGCGGCCGACTGGCCGAGCTCGTACACGGGATGGTGCACGGTGGTCAGCGGCGGCACGGTGAAGCTGGCGGACGCCAGGTCGTCGAAGCCCACCAGGGAGACGTCGTGCGGCACGTGCAGGCCGCGCCGATGCAGCGCCAGCGCGGCGCCGAACGCCATCTGATCGTTGGCGGCAAAGACGGCGCTGAAGCCCCGTCCGGCGTCGAGCAGGCGTTCGATGGCTGCCGACCCACTGGCCTCGGTGAAGTCACCCTGCAGGACCAGCGCCGGGGGGGGCGCCAGGGCGCCCGACGACAGGGCCGCAAACGCCGCCCTGTAGCCGCGCAGGCGTTCCGCCGCGTCGGGGTGCTTGGGGTCGCCCGCGATGAAGGCGATGTCGCGATGCCCGAGATCAAGCAAATGCTGGGTCGCCAACTGGGCACCCGAACGGTCGTCGAAATGCAGGGCGTAGAGCCCGGGCGCCTTGAGCGCGCGGCCGGTCACCACGACCGGCATCTCACGCGCCAGGCGCGCCAGCGCCGCATCGCTGGAGCGCCCGGACAGCACGATGATGCCGTCCACGCGGCGCGAGCACAGCGCCTCGATGCAGGCCTGTTCGCGCGTCGCGTCCCATTGGCCGCTGACGAACAAGGGGCTGTAGCCGGCGGCCCCCAGGTGCTCCTCGAGGCCGCGCAGCGCCCCACCGTAGAACGGGCTGTCGATGGCCTGCGTGATGACGCCGATGCTCAGCGTGCGCCCACCCGCCAGGCCTCGGGCGACCGGGTTGGGCACGAAGCCGAGCCGCGCGATGGCCTCGTCGACGGCGGCCCGCTTGTCGGCGCTGACACTCGCCGTGCCATTGAGGATGCGCGACACCGACGCGGCAGAAACGCCGGCCGCCTGGGCCACCATTTCGAGGGTCACCTTGCCGCCGGAGCGGCCGGTGCGGCGCACGCGGCGCGGTTTGGAGTCCGTGCGGTTCAAGGCCATCCCCGTGGCGTGCTGCGCATCAGCTGTGTCTGCATGGGCGCAGTCTAGAGGGGCCGCCGCGGAGCGCTGAATCCGGCCAGCGCCCTCGACCCGCTCCCATGCATCGCGCTCGCGCTGCGCCCGAAACAAAAACAGGCGCCGGGGCGCCTGTTTTCAACCGAATGACTTGGGGTGGCTGATGGGACTCGAACCCACGACGACAGGAATCACAATCCTGGACTCTACCAACTGAGCTACAGCCACCACAGAAAGAGCCGCGCAGTATAGCGCGGCTGTTGGAACCGTCAGGGCTGC